>JAZQKE010000001.1:0-49823 GCA_045541995.1 Candidatus Nanosyncoccus sp.
CTTTTCTATTTATCAGGCTGAACCAAGTACAGCAAAGAGCTATATTATCAAATTCTACTTTATGTAAACTGAGGAAATTATTCAATTTTATGGTATAATAATATATGTTATGAGAGAATTATCACTAGACCTAAAATCCAAAATCGGCCAATCCGCCACAGTCTCTGGTTGGGTCAACTCCCGCCGCGATCATGGTGGCTTGATTTTCATTGACCTGCGTGATCACAAGGGCATTATCCAGCTTGTTATTACTCCGGATACTAAGGAGGCTTTCTCCTTAGCAGAGACCCTGCGTGACGAGTTCGTGATTACCGCTACGGGTAGTATTCGCGAACGTGCTCCCGGGCTGAAAAATCCGAATATTGCTACTGGCGATATTGAGCTTGTCGTTGATTCTCTCACTCTTTTGAATAAATCCGAACCTCTCCCAGTTAATACACATGATGATGGCCCAGAGACTTCCGAGGAGCTTCGTCTCAAATATCGCTATCTGGATCTTCGCCGCCCATCCATGCAGCAGACTTTGCGCCGCCGTGCCGAGTATTATAAGTTTATTCGTGATTATATGGAAGCGCGCGATTTTATTGAGATTGCTACACCGATTCTTGCTAATTCTTCACCAGAAGGCGCCCGCGACTTTATCATCCCTAGCCGTTTGCATCCTGGCCAGTTCTACGCCTTGCCACAGGCTCCGCAGCAGTTCAAGCAGTTGCTGATGGTTGGTGGCGTGCCAAAATATTATCAGATCGCTCCGTGCTTCCGCGATGAGGATCCACGTGCCGATCGTTTGTATGGGGATTTCTATCAGCTAGATATGGAAATGGCTTTTGTTGATGATGGTGAGATTGTCCGCCAAGAAATTGAACCACTTTATATTGATTTAACTACCAAATTTGCCAATAAGAAAATCGTTCTAAAATCCGAGCCTGCCAAGCAATATATTCCAGCTGGTGGCACCATTCCACGCATTCCATTCCAGGTTGCGCTAGATGTTTATGGTGTCGACAAGCCAGATTTGCGCTATGGTATGGAGCTAGTTGATCTCACCGAAGCATTAAAAGATACCGAGTTCAAAGTTTTCCAAAGTCCGTGTGTCAAAGCAATTTGTGTAAAAGGCGGCGCCTCACTTTCACGCTCGCAGATCGATGGTTACACCGAGCAAGCCAAAAAACTCGGCGCTGGCGGCCTAGCATATATATTATATGTTGATGGCGAGGCCAAAAGTCCGATTGCCAAGTTTCTAAAACCTACTGAGCTTACCAAGATTAAAGAACTCACTGGCGCCACTGATGGTGATGCGGTCTTCTTTGGTGCAGATAGCCGCGACAATGTTAACAAAGTCTTGGGCCAACTTCGCATTAGCTTTGCCGATCAATTTGGACTCAAGAATGATCAAGAAGTTGCTCTTTGCTGGATCATTGATTTTCCATTTTACGAGTGGGACGAGGCCAACCAAAAACTCGACTTTGGTCACAACCCATTCTCCATGCCGCGCGGTGGGCTTCAAGCGCTAGAAAATGCCAAAACCGATGTTGAAAAACTAGCCATCGTTGCTGATCAGTATGATATGGTGATGAATGGCTTTGAGGTAGCATCCGGCGCCGTTAGAAATCACAGTCCAGAGATCATGTACAAGGCTTTCTCGCTACTTGGTTATAACCAGGCCTATGTCGAGAAACGTTTTGGCGGCTTGCTGAATGCCTTTAAGTTCGGTGCACCACCGCATGCCGGCTGTGCTCCTGGTCTAGATCGTATCTTTATGATCCTCAATGATAGTAAGAATATTCGCGATATCGTCGCCTTTCCAAAGAACGGCTCCGGTGTAGATTTAATGATGTCTTCTCCATCTGCCGTAGATGCCGATCAACTCGAGGAAACCAATATTGCCATCATCGAACAAGAACAATAATTAACCTGGCACAACCCATATTGAGACGCTTTGATTTTTAAGCTTCATTTAAGCTATCGACGCTATAATCACTCTAACAATTAATATTGTTAGAAAGGAACAACATGCCCCAACAAATCTTCCGTCGTAAAGAAACCAAATATCTACTGACGGAATCTCAGGTTCAAGATTTAATGCGTCTAATAGAGCCGCATCTCAAGAAGGACAAGTATTTTAAAGGCACAAATTGCAGTATCTATTTTGATAACTCTAGTCGCTATCTCGCGATTCACTCACTAGAAAAACCACTCTACAAAGAAAAGGTGCGCATTAGAAGCTACGGCGTTCCTACCATGAACGATACGGTATTTTTAGAAATCAAAAAGAAATATAAGGGCATCGGCAACAAGCGCCGCATCCCAATCAAGCTAGTTGATTTCTACGATTACTTAGAAAATGGCCAGCTAGATAATGTTACACCAGAAATCAAAAGAGAGTTGGATGTTTGCATCAAACGATATGGATTAAACCCTACAATGTTTTTGGCTTACGATCGCACCTCTTACTGCGATCAGGAAAATTCTACTTTTCGTCTCACGTTTGATCGTAATGTTCGTAGCCGCGAGTATGATCTCCGCCTAGAGCATGGCGACCAAGGAGAAAAATTTTTCGATGATGGTACGGTCGTAATGGAAGTCAAAGCTCTAGATGCTTATCCAATGTATTTCGTCCGCGCCCTCTCCAAGTTGCACGTTTACCCTGCATCTTTTTCTAAGTATGGTCGTGTTACCGAGAAAAGTCTAAGTACCAAAAATCTAAAAGGCCAGAAGCCACTAAGCCAGATCTTAGTCAAGTCGCAGTCTACAGAGCAAGATAAAGCAAAGTTTTACTTAATTAGAAAGGAACAAAATGTTTGATAGTATTTTAGCTTCAGGAGTAAATCCAGCAAATTTCTTTATCTGTATCGGTGTAGCCTTTGTACTAGGGCTTATTGTGGCGCTCGTCCACAAGAAAACCAGCCCTTCTAGCAGCGGTTTTATCACCACCCTCGCAATCTTGCCAATGCTTGTTGCGATGGCTATCACCCTCGTCAACGGTAATCTTGGCGCCGGTGTTGCCACGGTAGGTATTTTCTCGCTCGTTCGCTTCCGGTCCATCCCTGGCAATTCACGTAGTATTATGTCAGTTTTCTTTGCAATGGCTATTGGCCTTGCCGTCGGTACTGGCTACGTTACCTTTGCCGCGCTCTTTACGGTAATTGCTTCTGCGATCATCGCTTTCCTCAAGCTTATCAATTTTGGTGAGAGTAAATTCCAGAATAAAATTCTTACAATTCTAGTCCCAGAAGACCTAGATTATACCGAAATGTTTGATGATGTTTTTGGTAAATATACCAAGAAACACTTTCTCAAAAAATCCAAGACTACCAACATGGGCAGTCTGTTTGAGCTAACCTACGACATTGAAGAAAAACCTAAGATCAACGAAAAAGAATTTATCGATAAGCTCCGCGTCAAAAACGGTAATCTCAAAGTTACCCTCTCTCATCCAATTGTCGACGGGGAATTATAAGTTATAATATAAGCATAAATAGAAATAAATTTAGCATAAGAATCATCTAATAAATCACAAAAGGAGAATCAAATGACAAAATTAAACCAAGGTCAAAAAATTGCAATCGGCGTAGTAGCGGGCTTAGCTGTCGCAGGCCTAGTCGGTGGTGGGATCTATTTCTTCACGCATCAGAACAATAACGATCAACCAACTACTATTGTTTCTGATAATACTACTTCCGGCACCAGCTCTACTGTGCTCGTTGATGGCGAGAACAAAATCAAATCTGGTGGCACCTATACTTTCACCGGCAGTACCGCCAACGGTAAGATCGAGGTTGAAACCACCGAGCCAGTAAAAATTATTTTAGACAATGTTTCTATTACCAACCCAAGCGGCGCCGCCATTAAATGCAAAGAGGGAACTAACGTCACAATCGAACTTGTTGGCACTAATACTCTTATTTCTACCGACAAAGGTGATGCAGAGAATGATCCAGCCAATGTAATTTCATCTGATGGCGATCTTACCTTCGTCGGCGAAGGCTCGGCATCGCTTTCCGGCAACGACAAAGGCATCCACGCTGACGGCAAAATCGTGATTGACGGCGGCACGTTCAATATTAAAGCCACTGAGGGAATTGAAGCCACTTACATTGTTATAAATGGTGGCAATATAAATATAGAAGCTTCCGACGATGGCATTAATGCCTCGCAAAAATCTACTAACTATTCCGTCATCTTCGAGATGAACGGTGGTAACGTCACTATCGCCATGGGCCAAGGCGATACTGACGCAATTGATTCTAATGGCGATATTTATATAAACGGCGGTACACTTACCATTACTGCTCAGTCGCCATTTGATTATGATGGCACGGCTAAATATACTGGCGGCACCATGATTGTTAATGGACAAACTATTACCACCATCACCAATCAGTTTGCTGGCCAAGCTGGCGGCGCGATGCCAGGCGGCCAAGCTCAGGGCCAAGCTGCACAGGGCCAGGCACCACAGCAAGGCCAGCAGGTAATGCGCAGATAAGCAGAAAGGTCAGTAAATCCTAGCAGACACCAGGCAAGAGCCTGGTGTTTTGCCACGGCTATGATATAATATATATAATATGTCAAATCTGCTAGGATACCTTGGAAAATCTAACCTTGTACCGATTTCGCGCTCGGCCCCACTTAATACGCTTGATGCGTTAACATTGGCTAGGTTTTCCTACTTGCCGTTTGGTTTAATAGAATTAGAACCATCCGAGACAATCCATTCTATCGCTACCAAAATGCGTAAGCTAAGCGTCAAAGCCTTTTTATATCCAGAAGACAAAGAGATGATACTTTTGCTTGGCCAGAATCCACGCTTCGCAGAGCTCGAAGTTACAGATTTCATCGCTCGTCTTGATAAGCGCACTGTCGAACAGTTTGCCGCAATTACAATTCACCTTCCGGACGGCAAGATTTTTATTTCCTACATTGGCACGGATGATACCATAAGTGGCTGGCGTGAAGATTGTAATATGGCTATTCAGGAAACCGTCCCCTCGCAAAAATCTGCCAAAAAATATCTCAAATCCATTGCCGCAAAATATCCAGACCCTGAGATTTTTATTGGTGGTCACTCAAAAGGTGGCACCCTTGCCATGTATTCGGCACTTACTTCTAGGTATCATTTGGCCCGTCGCATCAAATTTGTTTATAGTTTTGACGGCCCGGGATTATCTGATAAGCTTACCAAAAAATCAATCCGTAAGTTTAAAGCAGCTGGCAAGCGTTCTCCGCTCTCGCGTATGATTAATTACGTCCCTCAGGATTCTATTATTGGTCGACTTTTTTCGCACGCCGAAAAAATTCAAGTCGTAAAAAGCGACGCCAAAAATTTTTATCAACACAACGTCCACACTTGGCAAGTCAATTTGCGCGAACAAAAACTTGTTCCTTCAACTATTTCCAAGAAAAGTGATTTCGTTGACGAGACTCTTACCAAATGGATTAAGACGATGCCAAAAAGACAAAAGAAGCAATTTATCGATTCCATCTTCAAGATTTTGGGAAGCAGCAAGTATAATTCGCCTATTGGTATTTCTGTTGACGGAATCCGCGCCCTGCCAGACCTATTTGGCTCTTTCCGCAGGCTAGAAAAAACCGATCGCAAGGTAATTTTCCTCGGCCTCAGAAGACTACTCTCGTCAGCTATTTTTCATAGTAAAAAGAAGAAGTAAAAAAGAGCCAACTGGCTCTGAGTATAATATGGTCGGGGCGACAGGACTCGAACCTGCGACCTCACGGTCCCAAACCGCGTGCGCTACCAACTGCGCTACGCCCCGGTAGATTTCATTATAACACTACCTCTAGAAAATTTCAAGGTCATGGTCAGGGTGATCGGACTTGAACCGACGACCTCAGCGTCCCGAACGCTGCGCGCTACCAACTGCGCCACACCCTGATTAGCATAATTTTATCAAAAAAACAGTATAATTTCTAGCACGCGAAAGTACCAGACCGAATTCTATTCCGCGCCGTACTATGCTATAATTAAACTATGTTTATCATTTCTCTGTTTTTGTCCCTAATCGTAATTTCTACCCAGCCTGTTTCTGCTATCGAATTATCTGCCGATCAGACCGGCGCCATTACGCAGCACTGTGCCACTACCAAACAATCCCTGCGCACCCTTCAGCGCACTGACGCCCGCACACGTTCATACCTTGGCTCCGCCTATGAGAATATCCTATCCAATTTTATTTCTCCACTTAGCCTGCGCTTGATTAATAATAACCAGCCTAATACCAATCTCACCACTATGCACTCCAAGATTCTCGATACTCGTCAGGAGTTTATCTCCCAGTATACTTCCTACAGCCAATCGCTAGAGGATCTTATCTCCAGTGATTGCCAGAATCATCCAGACGAGTTTTACGATAAGTTACTTAGTACTCGCAAAAAACGTGCCGAGCTTTCTTCTATTACCACCAATCTTCGCAATCTCCTCTCGGAGCAGCTTACTGATGTCCGTCTTCTGCGCAATAGCCTAGGAGAAAAAAATGAGAAATAAAAGCTCTAAAAAAATCATCATCCTTGGTGTCGCTGCTGTTTCCGTTTCGATCCTCACTACAGTTATCAGCCTAATTATCTATCACAATTCTGGCGATATTTACTTAGACCGCTCGCGTCCAGGATATTTGCCCGACGAGTCCGAGGTAGAAAACGAGCCAGAGTCTAACTATACTTTTTCTTCCTCCGGCCCTATTACAGAAGAAGCCCTCAATGATTACATTACCCATTTTGAAGAAGCCCTCAATTATATTGACGATCTCGATAGCCCATTCAGCGAGGCGCCGCTTTCTGACGAATCGCTTGGCATACCTGCTGCGCCGGCTCCATCTGACAATCCTTCTGCCGAATAATTTTTTGGCCACGATTTTTAGCAAATACACGAACATTTATTTTGTTGTAACAAAATAAGCACAAGCATTTTACTTTTAAAAATCATCGCGCTACAATAGACCAAACAAGGAGGTAAAAATGTCATTAGTTATTCGGGATTCTTCCGGTTGGGCGACGCATCGCGTCGAGCGCGCAGCCAACGGTGTCGATCTGATCGTTATCAACAAATCTACAGGCCTCGTCGAAGGTCGCATCGAAAACGGCGCCCTGTCTCAGTCCTCATTTAATGTGGGGGGCCACAAAGTTTGTTGGGCCTAATTGCCATTCAATGATATAATATACTTATGGTAATTATAGCAGTACTTGTCGGTCTGTTCCTGCTATTCTTTTTCGTCCGTCATCACACTGGTCCCGCTCATCTCGCAATGATCGCCGGGCTCTCGGTCTACGAAATGTTTGGTGTCCAATTTACCGAATGGCTCCACCAAACCGTAGGTCAGGTGCCGCTTGATCTTTCTCAATCGATTATATATTTATTGCTAATTTTAATTTTCCCACTACTTCTCTATATTCGTTCTCATCGTGGTGGCCTGCACGGCATTCTGCGAATTATTGAGGCTGCTCTATTTTCTTGTATTCTTACCGCTCTACTTTCTGCCACCATCGCCAAATACCTACCGTTTGACACTATCTCTACTAATATATCCCAGTTCATTTCATCAATAGAAGGCCCCCTTGTCCTTGTTGGTGTCATCTCGGCCTACCTAGATCTGCTAATCTTCCGCAACCGATAATTTATTCCTCTTATGCTTGCTATCTTTAATAGCATTTGTTTATAATGCAAGCATGCAATTTCTGCTCTCAACGCACTTTTCCCATCGCTTTTCTTCATTGCGGCCCACCAGTCATTCTCGGCCTGTCGGTAAATTTAACATTTTCCGACCGGCTCACCCATCAGTCGCGGTGTTAATTTTTGCCGTCAGCGTAATTTTAAGCGATATCGTAGTTAGTTTTGTTCGACCTACAATTTTCTGTTCTATTTGGTGGCTTATTTTGTCAATAACGCTACTATTCGTCGCCATCATTATTCCGCACTTTCCGATTATCATGTTTGCAGCGGTAGCTGGATTTTTAATGATCGCATTTCGTTCTGCTCCAGATTTTATAGCGCAGGATTTTTTTCGTGACTCTATTGGTCGCGAGGTTATAGTAACTGGCAAAATTATCAAAGATCCGGATATTTCTACTAGTGAAAAGCTAAATTTGAATCTTTCCGACTTAAAAATATCTACATCCGGAGACGATTTTGTGCCAATTGCCGGCCATCTGTTTACTCAGGTTAATCCAGGTACCGACGTCCAGCGATCTGATATCATTATTATTCACGGCAAATTATCAGAAGGTTTTGGCACCTATGCGGCCTCTGTATTCCGTCCTGATCTACAGGAAATTAAGCGCCCCGAGCCCGGCGATGTCTTTCTCAAGTTCCGCAATTTTTTTGCTGACAAAGTCCGCGATTTTATCCCCTCTCCGCAAAATGGCCTCGCACTTGGCTATTTACTCGGCCAAAAATCTGGAGTAGATCAGACATTTCAGGATACCTTGCGCATCGTCGGCCTTACGCATATCATAGTTGCATCGGGCGCACACTTATCCACGCTCACCGGTTTCGCCAAAAGAGCATTTAAAAAAATTTCACGCTTTGCTAGCCTTCTCGCTGGTATTCTACTCACGATATTTTTCATTGGCATTACTGGGCTTTCTGCCAGTATGATCCGCGCTGGTTTGGTCACTGGAATATCGCTTTTGCTCAATTATTATGGTCGCCAGATTAATCCAATGCGATTAATTATCCTCGTAGCCGCAGCTACTCTTATCTACTATCCAGGCTATCTCGGCGACCTAGCCTGGCTTCTTTCATTCGCGTCCTTTGCTGGTATTTTAGTATTAGCCCCCGCAATATCTAAGTTCTTTTTCGGCAAAGAAAAGAAGCCAAATTTTCTCAGCAGCACCCTAATCTCTTCGGTCGCTGCCTCGCTATTGTGCACGCCGATTTTACTTTACTATTTTGGTCAGACTTCACTAATCTCCATCATCGCAAATTTACTGGTTCTGCCAACTGTATCATTTGCCATGGGTGGCACTTTTTTGACTGGTATCTTTGCGATGTTCTTGCCACCTGTTGCTAATGTTTTTGCTCATATTACCACGCTCATCTTGAATTATCAGATATCAGTGATTAATTTCTTTGGCGACCAACAGGTGTTTCTTATAAAGATTGATCCAAACAACCCAGCCATATTTGCACTTTATATCCCGCTTATGATTGTATTTTTAATTTTCGCATGCTACTCTAGGTATAAGCTTCGCCGATCTCGCAAAAATTGGCCTAATCACTTATGATTTTGTCCGTGAAGTCTAAAAATAAGATATAATTATTATAAGGAGGAATCATGGCAAAAAAATCTACAGAAACAACAGAAAAAACTGACGGAAAAAGCCAAGCACTGAATCTTGCAATCGCTCAGATTACTAAACAATTCGGTGATGGCTCTATCATGAAACTTGGAGAGAGCAAAAAAATAGACGTCGCATTGCTGCCATCCGGCTCACTCTCACTCGATTTGGCGCTTGGTGGCGGCTATCCAAAAGGCCGCATCATCGAGATTTATGGTCCAGAATCTTCTGGTAAGACTACTCTAGCATTGCACGCCATCGCCGAGATCCAAAAAGAAGGTGGCCAGGCTGCTTTCATCGATGCGGAGCACGCCCTAGATCCAGCATACGCTAAGAAAATTGGCGTTAATACTAGTGATTTGCTTATCTCTCAGCCAGATAACGGCGAGCAGGCTCTCGAGATCTGCGAGACTCTTGTCCGTTCTGGTGCTGTTGACCTGATCGTAGTAGACTCTGTGGCGGCTCTTGTTCCGCAGGCCGAGATTGATGGAGACATGGGTGATGCCCAAATGGGCTTGCAGGCCCGTCTCATGTCCCAGGCTATGCGTAAACTTACTGGTATTATTAGCAAGTCTAAGGCCACAGTTATCTTTATCAACCAGATCCGCATGAAAATCGGCGTCATGTTTGGTAATCCAGAGACCACTACTGGCGGTAACGCACTCAAGTTTTATGCTTCAATGCGCCTAGATATTCGTCGCATTGGCCAGATCAAGAGTGGCGATAATGTCAGCGGTAATCGCACCAAGGTCAAGGTTGTTAAGAACAAGATTGCAGCTCCATTCCGCGTTGCCGAGTTCGATATCATGTATAATGAGGGCATCAGCAAAACTGGCGATATCCTCGATCTTGCTGTAGAGACAGGTGTATTAGAAAAATCAGGCGCCTTCCTCAAATACAATGGCGAGACTATCGGCCAGGGTCGCGAGGCTGTTAAGACTTTGTTCAAAGAAAAACCAGAATTTATGGCAGAGATTGAGAAAAAAGTCCGTGCCAAGATTTTGCCAAACGAGTCCAGCAAGTCCAACGACAAAACGGATAAGCCAGCGCAAGACAAAAATAGCAAATAGGGACCATCAAACCCGTAAATCCTAAGTAATGGAAATACACAGTTTTAGAGAAAATTTGACGGTAGATAAACCCGACGATAATGACGGTGCGGGTGCTGATAACGCTTTTAAGGTGACAGCAATTAAACCAGCAGTCCGCACCGAGAATCGCGTAAATATCTATATTAATAACAAATTTGAATTTTCGCTTGATATAGCCCAGGTGGTTGATTTGCATATCAAAGTTGGCCGTGTCCTATCTGAAAGCGATCTTACAAAATGCCGTAAAGAATCAGAGTTTGGTAAATTGTATAGCAGTACTCTAGAATGGGTCCTGACACGTCCGCGTTCCGTCCAAGAAACGCGCGACCATCTCAAGCATAAGCGCTCTAAGCGCGAGATAGAAAATCGTCAATCTCTTCGTAATCGCGAAAAACTAAAAAACGAAACTAAGGCCGAGCGTGCCGAGCGCAAAGCGCGCGAAAAAAAGTTCCATAGCTATCTTAAGACTAAGGAGCTACCACTTTTTACTGATGCGGATATAGAACGTATTATCGCACGTTTGCTAGAAAAGGGCTATCTAAACGATGCCAACTTTGCCAAATTCTATATTGAAAATCGTTTCGTCAAAAAAGGTGTCAGCGAAAAACGCCTACGCCAAGAGCTTGTCAAAAAGGGAATTAATAGCGATTTAATTGAACAGGTAATATCCGAAAGCCCGCGCAATGCTGCTGAGGAAATACAAAAAATCATCCGCCGCAAACGCGCCAAATATGATAACGAAAAACTTATTTCGTACCTGGTTCGTCAAGGGTTTGACTATCAGCAGTCGAAAGACGCGGTTCGCGAAACGGATTCACAAAATTAGGCACGAAGTCTTCTTTGGTCGCATTGGCCCTGATTTTTGATTCCTCATCGCGGACGATAATTTCTTTGTCGGAAATCTGTACTACTTCACTGCGCCCAATAACTAGCTCTGGGTCCAGAAAAGCCTTCATAATTGGTCGCTGGATAATTAACTGCTGCACCATAAAGCCATCTGTATTGACGGTAAAATCAGAAACCTTGCCAAGTTTCGTACCCTTCTTGGTAACTACATGCATGCCTATTAATGAAAAATTAAGATCGAGTATCTGCTTCAAGCTGACTACATCGCCTGCCTCAACAAAATCATCCAGCGAGTCCACCACCATTCCCATAGAGGAGTATTCTCGGACGCGGTTCTCTTGTAAATACTCGCCAGCGCTCTTACCAACGTCTGGACCCTCCAGACGAAAGGCTACGACTTTCAGTTCATTTGGATCTACGACAATTTCTGTAGTCTTCGCAATCATGCCACCAACATGCAGGCTCAACACCGGACAATTCAGTAAACGATCAGAGTTGATTAACATAACCTTATTATACCATATTATATTTTAAAATCGCGCTTGCCGAACTTAACCAGCTTATCCCCAGGTAGATTAAATTGTTTTCCCGATGCATATTCACGAATTGCTTTTAGAAAATCAAGCATCTGCGGTCTTGTTGCTGATAGCCCAGCCTTCTTTAGCGCACCGCGTAAAATCTCCATTGCTACATCATCATCCAATCTACTAAACCAATGCCTAAAATATATACCGTTAGCAGGCAGCAAATCAGCAATAATGCTGTCAATCTCGTCTCTCAAATTATTCGTTTCATGATATAATTTTAAGAATTCATTTTTTTTACTATTGTCCAAAAATCTTAATTTTTCACGTAGACGATTACGTAAATACCGGCCGTCAGAGTTAGTTGGGTCTTGCCGGAAAGCAAGGCTATGCTCGACAGCATACTGTAAGATTTTCGCTTTATCTATCCCTGTTTCAACAAACGGTCGCTTCACCACTGCGTTTCCAAACGGCGCCATCCCGCGCCATCCCGTCCCCCGTATCAAATTAATTGCAATACTTTCAACCAAATCATCCGCATGATGCGCCGTATAAATCTCACCGCCAAGGCCTTTAGCCAGTCTCTCTAAATATTCATATCGTGATATACGAGCCTGCTCTTCAGAAACCTTAGCTCCTAGCTCTGCCCGGCCTAAATAGAACGGCAAACCGTATTTCTTGGCTGCGGCCTCAACGAACTTTGCATCTTCCGCAGAAGATGGTCTGGTGCCGTGGTCAAAATGCGCTACTACTACGTCTGGATCATTCCGAAACATATATAATAGCACCATCGAATCCACCCCGCCAGAAATTGCCAAGACCTTTTTCATATGTTATAATTATAACATATAACTCCCTAAAAGCATTTACTTATGGAAACAGACAGAATCAGAAATTTTTGTATCATCGCACACATCGATCACGGCAAATCTACTTTGGCCGATCGAATGATGGAAATTACCAGTACCGTTGAGAAGCGCGAGATGAAAGCGCAACTTTTAGACTCCATGGAGCTAGAGCGCGAAAAAGGTATTACAATTAAGCTAACTCCGGTGCAAATGCACTACAAAGGTTACGAGCTAAACCTAATCGACACACCCGGCCACGTTGATTTTAGCTACGAAGTCTCGCGCAGTCTGCAAGCTGTGGAGACGGCGATTTTGGTAGTCGATGCCACCCAGGGGATTCAGGCGCAGACGCTGGCTAATGTTTATCTCGCGCTAGAACAGGATCTCTATATTATCCCTGTTATTAATAAGATTGACCTACCTGCCGCAGATGTCGAAAAGGTACAAGATCAAATTGTCAATTTGCTAGGCTGCAAAAAAGAAGAAATTATCGGCGTCTCTGCTAAAACCGGCCTCAACGTCGAGCAGGTATTAGATAGAATTATCAACGATGCTCCTTCTCCAAGCAAGTCGGTAAGGATCGATGCGACAAATGCTTCCACTCCGGGATCTTTCGCGACGGCTGGAGCGAAGGATAGGGAGTCCGCCCGTAAAGACGGGCCGGACGACCGGTGCCCGGATGGAAGCGTTGCCGCATCGACCCAACAAGGGCTTCGAGCCTTAATCTTCGATTCTTATTTCGATGATTACCGCGGCGTAGTTTTGTATGTCCGTATCTTTGACGGCAAACTACCAAAATCTTCCGAGATTCGCATGATGGCTGCCAGGAAAAACGGTCTAGCTCTAGAAGTCGGCTCGCTCAAACCTGCAATGTCGCCCAAGCCAACTTTAGAAGCGGGTGAGATTGGCTATATTGTCACTAATCTCAAAACCACCCGCGAGGCCAAAGTCGGCGATACCGTCACACTTGCAAAAGCACCAGCAACAGAACCGTTGCCGGGTTACAAAAATGTTCAGCCCTTTGTTTATGCTGGATTTTTCCCAGTTTCGAACGAGGATTATAAGACTCTAAAAGAAGCCATCGAAAAATTGGCATTGTCCGATTCTGCTTTGCAATACGAGCCAGAAAATTCGCCGGTACTGGGCTTTGGTTTGCGCATTGGTTTTCTTGGGCTATTGCATATGGATATTATTCGCGAGCGTCTAGAACGTGAGTTCAATCTCGATCTTGTTGTTACAAATCCGTCTACAAATTACCAAGTAACCTTGAACAATGGCGAAGAACTAGAAATTAAGTCGGCGGCCGACCTTCCGGATATGACAGAAATCATGGAAATTCGCGAGCCATGGGTAAAGGGCGAGATAATCGTACCAAAAGGAATGATTGGCAATGTCCTTAATCTCATTGTCGAAAAGCGCGGCCATCAAACGAATTTGTCGTATATAGAAGACCGCGCAGTGATCGATTTTGAGGCGCCGATGGCAAATCTTCTGACCGACTTTTACGACCAGTTAAAATCATCTACTTCGGGCTACGCCTCATTTAATTATGAATTGGCGGACTACCGGCCAGAAGATTTAGTGCGTGTTGATTTCTTGGTCGCTGGCAACCGTATAGACGCACTAGCCTGCATGTGCCACCGTTCCGAGGCCGAAAGCATCGGCCGTGAGATTACCAAAAAACTAAAAGAAGTCATTCCGCGCCAAAGTTTTGAGGTGGCACTGCAAGCCGCCATCGGCGCCAGAATCATCGCTAGAGAAACAATCGGCGCTTACAGAAAAGATGTTACTGTCAAAATCCACACTGGCGACCGCGACCGCAAAGCCAAGCTTCTAGAAAAGCAAAAGCGCGGCAAAGCCCGCATGAAACGTTTCGGCAAAGTCGACATCCCATCCGAGGCGTTTACTGTGATGCTTAAACGAGATTAGGAATTAGTTTTTGCGAACTGATAAACCGCGTCTACCGTTGCTGCCAGCACTTCCTCACGTGTCATGTCTGCACGTACTGCTACCAGCATCCCCATAGCCTGGTAATGCCGGAGTACTGGCATCGTTTTTTTATTGAACTCGTTAATGCGTTTTTTCAGTACTGCACGCTCCTGGTCATCCTGCCGTTTAGATAGATGCGCTTGACCCTCGCGCACACCGGTCTGCTGCACGATTTCCCAACGTTTTTCTACGTCGGCTTCGGATACATTTAGTAACACCGCAGCTTTAATCGGATGCCCAGCATCGCGGGCGGCTTCCATCACTTTATCCTCTTCGCCTTCCCAGCGACCTACGGATGACAAAATCAAAGCCGAATTTGCTAAATCTTCACGCCTAAAATATGGCAACACCCACTCATAGAAAACATCCGTCGGTGCGAGATCGCCGCCATCGGTATAGTGCTTGTTTGTCTCCTTCTCCATTGCGCGAATAATCATGCCAGATGATAAAAACCTTGCGCCCAGCATCTCTGCCAGCTTGACGCCCACGGTATCCTTACCGCTCATCGGCAAACCGAAAATATCAATCGACCCGGTCCCGAGCCACTCTTTAATATAAGCAATTTTTTCTTCCATATATCTATTCTACCATAAACAGCAATAAAGTTTCCAAACAAGCAAATAACCTAATTAGTAGCCCAATAGGCCAAAAGGCGAACCAGCAATTAGCACTCTTGCATTTCAAGTGCTAAAAATGTATAATAAAACTATGGAAATTACCAAGCGTCAAAAAGAAATATTGTTCGCAATTATTGAGGAATACGCCGAGGTCGCCACACCAGTTGGCTCTGTTACTTTGGCTAAACTTTTTGATGTTTCTAGCGCTACTATCCGCTCCGAGATGGCCAAACTTGAGGAGATGGGGTACATCGCTCAGCCACATACTTCTGCCGGACGCATCCCTACCGATGCTGGTTACCGCCTTTACGTTAACGCTCTGACCGAGGGAACTATCACTCCAAACACCAGCAACGTTAGCCGCGTTACCGGCGCTACTAGCGATGCTGCCAGTGATTCTTTCCGTGAATTCGACCCAGCCAAACTTTTACCAGGCAAATCCGACCGTGGCACTCACGCTCTAGAAATTCGCGTTACTTCGCAAAAACGCGCCGACTATGCCATCCGCGGTGCTGTTGATTCGCTAGTTGATCTTACTGGCAACCTCGGCCTTGCTACCATTGGCGACCAGCTCTATCTCGCTGGCATCTCTCGCCTGTTTACTCAGCCCGAGTTTACTGATAATGATCGCGTTCAAAGCGTCGCCAAGTTGCTCGACAACCTCGAGCCATGGCTTCGCGAGGCCGCACCTGGCGAGCCACTAAATATTTTCATCGGCCAAGAAAACCCCATCGGCAAGAGCTCTGGCGTATCGCTAATTATTAGCAAATTCCGCTCGCCATATTCGGATAATAGTTATATTGGTGTACTTGGCCCAACCCGCCAAAATTATGGCCGTGTAATGTCGCTCGTGCGCCGCGCAGGTAACATGTTAGAGGAGATTTTATAATGAAAACAAACTCAAAAAAAATTAAACAACCAGCAACCGAAAATCTAGCCGATGCAGACCAGCCACAGTCCGCCCAAATCGCTGGCGTATCCGACCAAGATGTCAAGATCGCTGAGCTGACTAACGATCTTCAGCGCACCCGCGCTGATTTTGAGAACTATCGCAAACAAGTAGAAATCCAAAAATCACAGGCCGCCGAGTTCGCCCGTCTAGAAACTATTAACAAGATTTTGCCAATTATCGATGACTTCGATCGCGCCATCGCCGCCAACCCAGAGCTTTCCCCTATCGCCAAGAATCTAGAAAAAACCCTCAAAGATTTAAAAATTACCAAGATTAATTCCGAACCAGGTACCGAGTTTAATCCAGATTATCACGATGCCGTAATGATGGAAGATTCCGAGGGCGACAAACAAGTCATCGCCGAGACTATGCGCGCCGGCTACACCTACGGCGACTCCGTCCTCCGCCCAGCTATGGTCAAAGTCAAAAACGTGTAAGGTTTATCCCTAGTAGTACTCCCAAATACAATCCGTCTATGCTATAATATAGCCATGTACGGGCTGGGCATTAATCCAAGTTCTGTTAGTCGCCGCGTGCGCGCTTGCGACTATCTTGTTGTTGCCCAACTTTTTCTAAAAGACAATTATCTGCTAAAACGCCCACTAACGCCAGACGACATCAAGCCTCGTCTTCTCGGCCACTGGGGTACCTGTCACGGAATCAACTTATGCTACGCTAATCTCAAAGCCCATTTCAAAAATAATCCCAACTTTACTTTTGTCCTTGGCCCAGGTCACGGTTTCCCAGCACTCCAGGCCAACCTTTTCATTGATGGCGATTTAGAAAAAGTTGATCCAAAAGCCACCTGCGATGAAAAAGGTATCGCCTACATCAGCAAAAATTTTTCCTGGCCAGGCGGATTTCCATCACACGCTAGCCCAATGACTCCAGGCGTCATTTGTGAAGGCGGGGAATTAGGATACTCACTTGCCACAGCTTACGGCGCCGCACTTGGGCACCCAGAGAAGACCGTCGCTGTCCTAATCGGCGATGGAGAATTCGAAACCGCTACAGCTCTAGCTTCGATGAACCTAAATAAGCTCCTAGCTACCGAGACCAATGGCTGCGTTCTTCCAATTCTACACCTTAATGGCTATAAGATCTCTGCACCAGCTATCGCTGCTAGGAAATCCGAGCGCGAGCTCAAAGAAATGATTCGCGGTTTTGGCTACACGCCTATTGTTGTCAATGGTGAAGACATGGAGCAGTTCCAGGAGGCCCTAAACTCTACTGTCAAAAATCCGTTTATCATCATGAAGACCGAAAAAGGCGCCACCGGCCCAGTCTTTGCAAATGGCAAGAAAGTCGCAGGGAATTACTATGCCCACCAAATCCCAATCAAAAATCCCAAGACCGATGCAGAGGAATTACAGATGCTTCAAGGCTGGCTTGCTAGCTACCGTTTTAACGAACTATTTGATGAGCAAAAGGGATTTATGCTCCAGCTCACCACCCAAAACCTAGCACGCACCACAGTGCGCACAACTCAATCGACAAAGCAGACAGCAAAACTCGCGACACAACCAATGCCACAGCTAGACTTCCCAGCCGAACTCATGGGGCCAGATACTATTGACCATCCTGGCACAGAAACATTTTCACCAGCTAAAAAAATCGGCCAACTCCTAAAATACACTATGGAGCACGACCCAAATTTTTATCTTTTCTCTCCAGACGAGACTACCAGCAACAAGTTGGATGCGGCGTATGACGTCACCTCGCGTGCATGGGCTTTACCGAAAAAACCATGGGATATGCCAGAATCTGCTAGCGGCCGCATTGTCGAATTATTGTCAGAAAATACGCTGTTCTCGGTGCTCACCGGCCACGTTCTTGGCAGTCACGCGCAGGGAATGATGACTAGCTACGAATCTTTCTTCGAAATTGTCGCTTCGCAACTCATCCAATATCTCAAGTTTCTGCAACAAGCCAGCGAAGTAAGCTGGCGCGAGCCTATCCCGGCACTAAACTTACTCTCTACCAGCACTTGCTGGCGTCAGGACCATAATGGTTTTTCGCACCAGTCACCTGCTCTGATTTCTGCACTGCTTAGTCACCCCGCAAATCGCGCGAACTGTTTCTTCCCGACCGACGATGTCTCCGCGGCCGCCATTTATAACTATATGTACAATTCCCAAAATGTTGTAAATCTTACAACATTTAACAAAACTGACGAACCCCGCTGGATCGATAGAAATCATGCCGCCTTTCAGCTAGAGCACGGTGCTAGCATCTTTGGTTTTGCCTCCGATGATAATCCAGACTATATCTTCACGGCAGCTGGCGATATCATGACGCGTGAAACTCTTGCCGCCATCGCAATTTTAAGACAGGATTTACCGGGCCGCAGATTCCGCTTTGTCGGCATCAGCGCTCTAAGTCACGGCAGGGTTGGCACTGCCGACCACCCAATGTCGCAAGAGATATTTAATGATTACTTTACTACCGACAAACCGATCATTGCTAACTTCCACGGTTACCCAGACGACCTAAAGTTTATTCTTTCGCAGTATACTAACCCAGCCCGCATAGTAACGCACGGCTTTGTTGAGCGCGGTAGCACCACTACTCCATTTGAAATGCTGTCCCTAAACCACGCCTCCCGCTACCACCTCTGCTTAGATGTTGTCCTACACGAGAATAACCAAGAGCTAATTAATAAATACCAGGAAATCATCAACCAAAAATCCACCCACGCCCGCGAATTTGGTGATGACTAGCTGTAGAAAATCCTTAGTGATATTATTTTTCGGTGCTTAAGTCTTGAACACCGTCAACTAAAAATTTGTGCACCCTATGGGTGTGACAAATTTTTAGTTGTGGTAGCACCGAAAAAAATATCACTGGATTTTCTCGTTCTGCAATTATGGTATAATATTCACTATGGAAATTTTTATTTTAGTAATTGTTTTATTCTTACTTGCGGAAACTACCTTCCTTTTTGCAAAATCCTTCCGCAAGACCAAGCAGAAATCTGATCGCCGCAAAATCTACATGGACACGTCTTCTTTAATTGACGGACGCATCGTTTCCGTTGCCAAGACAGGCTTTATCGGCGATGACATTTTAATCCCCCGCAGCGTTATTCGCGAGTTGCAGCTTCTTGCCGATGGCAAAGATAGCGAGAAACGCGCTCTGGCCCGCAAGGGCATGGATAATGCCAACGAGCTTGAGCGAGTTGTGTTTTGTAATGCTACTATTGTCGAGGACGCACTAGACCGCACCCCAGTTGACGAGCGCTTAATCATGCTCGCCAAAGAGAACCATGGCTTAATCTGTACTAACGATTACAATCTCAATAAGGTCGCTGCCACAGAGCATATTGATGTGCTCAATGTCAACGATCTTGCAATTGCACTTACCGAAGGCCACGATGTTGGCGATCGCATGCGTGTCAAAATTATCGAAAAAGGCGATAAACGCGGCCAGGGTGTCGGCCATTTAGAAAACGGCACCATGGTAGTAGTCGACCACGCATCCAAAGATATCGGCAAAGAAATTAAGATTGAAATCGTCCGTACCCACCAGACCTCTGCCGGCCTCATGATTTTTGCTAAGAAGCTCTAAGCGTAGTATTAATTACAACGGTTGACGCCATTAGACTGTGTCACAGTACACTGCGAGCTGACTTCTGCACCATTTTCGTCTTTCACGACGACTCGCAGCGTGCGCCCACGAATATTAGCTGTATCTAATGTATACTTAAATGTAATTTTATCTCCCGATACACTGCCGGACTCATATTGTTTTCCGTCCTCATATAATGTATACGTCAGGTTAGATGATGTGCCGAATGTTACAGCTGCCGAAAGCGAACTGCCGGTACCGCTAATCTTGACTGTTGGCGTAGTGTACGAACAATCATCTTTCTCATTGTACTTATATGGATCAGGTACGCTCCAGATTTCTTGGCGGGTGATTGGGTCGACAGTCTTAGTCGCATCTACTTCAATCTTTTGTGAATCTGGCGTACATTCCGTAGCTAATTTATGAGTGTATTTATTGAAGGTAAGTTTCTGTGATGTCACTCCGCTAGCCCTAGAGTTGTACCAGCTTGGCCAGATGTCAGTTTTGCCGTTGATTGTTAGTGTCTGGATGCCAGAAGGACGGTTTGGCTGCTGACCAGACTTCCATTTCCCTTCACTAGCATATAGCTCTGTATGTACAGGTTGCATGTAATCATTAATTACACGGCGCACTACGGTGTTGGAGCTATCTGCCAGGGCCGTACCATCATGATTGCCGTTCCAAACTGCTGTCGCTACCGATGTAGAATAGCTAAGCATCCAAGAATCTTTAGCGTTGCTGGAGTTAGTCGTGGTAGTAGTACCAGTCTTTGATGCAGTCCAGACACCAGGCACTACGAAGCCAAACGCCCTTGCTTGCGAGCCAAATGTGAGACTCCTAGCATTTGGATCAGACAGGACATCGGATAACATGTATGCCACCTGTTCGTCGTAGACTCTCTCCCCTTCGCCATCGGACCAGCTCTCTAATACATCACCACTAGAATTCTTCAGCTCTAGCACGTATGCTAGATCTTTGTAAACACCGCCACGAGCAATCGAAGCATAGGCATTAGCGTGCTCGATAGGTGTAGTGCTACAACCAGAGCCGATAGCGATAGATAGGCCACCAGTGTTGCCATTGTCTGACGAGCAATAATGCTTTTCGCCTAGCTTTTGTGCTACTTCTAGACTCTTGTCTACGCCATTGATATAAAGCGCTTTAACCGCAGGAATATTGAGCGAACTTCCAAGCGATTGGCGAATTGTGACATTGCCGTACCATTGTCCAGAGTAGTTTCTAAGGGCACAGGTACCGGAGTAACCAGCACAGTAAATGTTATCGATATTCTCATCCTTCAGTACGCTACCAGGACCGTAGTTTTGGCCAGTTCTCTCCATGAACAGTGGACCATAATCGATAATCGGCTTGATCGAAGAGCCAGGCTCTAGCATAGAAGTAGCTGCATTCACTTCGCCGTAACCAGGGATCGTCCAGTCGACTGAGCCAACCATTGCAATTACTTGGCCAGTCTCTACATCTACAGATGCCAAGGCGATATTGTCGCTACCATTCGAGCGCATCAGTGCAGCACCGTTTGCTACGGCTTTTTCGGCCATTTCCTGCGCACGCAGATCTAGGGATGTTTTGATGGTAAAGCCGCCAGCACGCATAGTCTTAACACCGTATTTTTCTTCTAGCAGATCGCGCACTTCTAGCACGAAATGTGGGGCCTTGATATTATCGTATTGATTGGTCTCTGGCTTGATCGAATCTAAAACATTAACATTCTTTGCTTCTTCTGCTTCTGCATCTGTAATGTAACCAAGCTCTGCCATCACGTCGAGAGTTTTATGCTGACGGGCAATTAGAGCATCATGGCCGTATTCATTATATGGGTTTAAGACAGCTGGATTATTTGGAATCGAAGCCAGTAGCGCCGACTCGGCCAAAGTTAAATCTTTAGCACTCTTACCAAAGTAAGTCTGCGCACCGGACTCCACACCATTACGACGGCCACCATATGGAGACTCGTTCAGATACATGGTAATAATCTGCTCTTTATCATAAATCTTCTCAATCTCTACTGCCAGGATAGCCTCTTTAATTTTGCGCGGCAAACCGGAAATTGAGCGATCGCCCGACTCGTCCGAGAAATAGATCTGTTTGATTAGCTGCTGAGTCAGGGTGGAACCACCTTGTACACCTTGGCCAGATAGGGTAGAGAATGCTGCCCTCACTAGTGCCCAAAAATCAATACCGGCATGATTATAAAAGTTGCGATCCTCAATCGCTACAGTAGCCTGGCGCATATAGGTAGAAATTTGATCACCATCGACCACTAAACGATAGTCACCATCGCCACGGTCTTCCCACAAAACTTCCCCATTACGATCCAGATAGGTGTTAATAGTATCGGAAACCTTGAGCTCGTCCAGCTGGATCGCCTCTAGATCCTTCTTGTAATAAAGGAAAAGTCCACCGATTAGAATTACGAACAATAAAATACCGCCAGCCAAAATCTTCAGTGCCATCTTGGCGCCACGCTTAGAGAACCAGTATTCTTTCATGCGTTTTGGATGGAAATGCGCAAAGAAACGCTTCCACGGCTCTTTTGGCAGAGCAGCATAACTCTCGGCGCGCTTACGTGCTTGCTTATCTCTTTTGACTTTGCTTCTGTAGACCAAACTAGAGTAAGTACTCATTGATTTGTTCTTGCCAGAAGGCTTTTTGAGCAAGCTACGTTTTGGCGCTTTTGCCGTCTTTAATACTCTGTTTTTTGAATTGTTCGAACTCTTTTCCATAAACTGCTTATATTATACCACGAAATGCTATTGTAGAATAGTTTTTATTAGCAAAAAAGCGGGTGGCGACCTAGTTATTTTTAAGTCCCTATCCAAAAAATAACTAGGAGCCAGGACCCGCTTTTTGCTAACTAGAAAATAACTAGGATCCAGGCCCCGCCTTTTGCCGACAAAATATGGTATAATAATTCTATGAAATTATCAGAAGAACTAGCATGGCGCGGATTTTCCGCCGAAACTACTATCAAAGACCCAACCACTCTTGACGCTAACCCCCGTAAATTCTATTTCGGTGCGGACCCATCTGCTGATTCCCTTACCATTGGCAATCTTGCTGCCATGATGATGTGTGCTGTTTTTGCTCGCCATGGCTATACTCCGTATCTATTAGTCGGTGGCGCTACCGGCCTCATCGGTGATCCTAAGGACACCGAGGAACGCGCCCTCAAATCAAAGGAAGAAGTCGAGTATAATAAGCTCCGCATCGCCCACCAGCTCAAAACAATTCTGGTCAATGCCAGTGCTAGCTCTAAAAAATCCAAACTCAGCGCCAAAGATATCAAGGTTGTTGACAATATCGATTGGTTTGCCAACTTCGGCTATCTTGATTTTCTGCGTGATGTCGGCAAAAATTTCTCAATGACCCAGCTCATGGATCGTAAATTCATTAAATCTCGTATGGGCGAGGGCGGCTCCGGCATCTCCTATGCAGAGTTTTCTTACACTCTGATTCAGGGCTATGATTTCTATCACTTATATAAGAAATATGGTATTGATCTCCAGCTTTGTGGCGCCGATCAGTACGGTAATGCCTCCACCGGTATTTCCCTTATTCGCAAGAAAGAAAATGCCGAGGCCAATGTTTGGTCTACCCCATTGATTATTGATCCGGCTTCTGGTCGCAAATTCGGCAAATCCGAAGGCAATGCTGTCTGGCTCGCCAGTACCCCTACTACCACCCCCAGCGGTGAGCTTTCTACTAACTACACCACCGTCTTTGATTTCTACCAGTTTTGGCTCTCTCAGGCAGATAGCTCTGTCGAATATCTGCTCAAAATTTATACCACTTATGATAAAGAAACTATTGATGACATTCTCAAAAAACACGCCGAGATCCCTGAGGCCCACGAGGCCCAAAAGGCTCTTGCTCGCGGTATCACAGAGGTTGTTCATGGCGCGGCAGCTACCGAGGCCGTAGTTTCCCTCTCCGAGAAACTATTTGATCGGTCTGCTACTTTTTCCGATAAGGATATTGATGATGCAGCTCTGATTTTGCCAACTACTCCGCTTGGGGCTACCCTGGTAGACGATCTCGTCTGCACTGGCCTTGCTCCGTCCAAGTCGCAAGCCCGCACTCTGATCAAATCCGGCGCCATCTCTATTAACGGCAATAAGATTACTGATGAACACGCCGTCGTCAACGCCCCATCCATCCTCAAAAAAGGGAAGAATAAGTTCGCCGTCGTCGCCTAAGCTTTACCAGTATTGACTTTTTGCCACATCTGTGCTATAATAACGTTAATGGGTCTTAGACCCTTCGGTTGTTGTTTTTTGAAAAAGAGAGGGGTGATTATATGAAGAACAACAAGCAATTTAACAAGGATTTTTTAAGATTGGTCGTGGGCAGAGTAAATACTACATGTACCAACGCATTTGGTGCCATTTGCACTTTCCGCGAGAACCTACTCGTGGATCAGATCATAGAAGGCAATAAGCTCAGCAGCGACACCAAGTCATCGCTTGGCTGGAGTAATCTGGTCAACATCGTTAACGATTTGCCGATCGGAGATCGCCAGGAGCTTATAATTGATATCGTGGCAGACATTCACGACTACCAGATGGCCACCATTAGCGAGCCAATTGGCGTAGCACAGATGTGCTATTGCACCCATTGGTGGCTGATCGGTGCCGATGAGATGCGTCGCATCGCCGAGCTGCCAGAGGTTTACATTGTTCTCAGCTCTCTAAGAGCAATTAAGAATAATGAAAATAGCCGCATTTGCGCGTCAGCTCCGAGCCGAACGGTGAATGGCCAGGCTAATACCCTAGAGTATGGGTTCCGGGACAAATATAACCAGATGTCCCAGATCATTCAGAAAAAGAGGGGCGTTTGCCAGGACAACCTAGAGGAGAAACTGCTACAAGGTAAAGATTTTTATAGGCAGATACCTCTACAGGTCCTCGCCGGCCTAAGTCAAGAGCCAATATTGGCCAAGCGCATGACTCGTGATATTTGCGACAATGTACCGGTGATAGAAACACTTGACCAGGCAAGCTAAAAAATCCTAGAAAACCTTAAGCGTCCGACTTGTCGGGCGCTTTTTATTTCTCAATCACGCCCAAAATCCCCCTTAGCGCATAGGCCGTGTCCTCGTGGCTACGCACGGTAATCGTTTCAATTCCCATCTCTACTACTGGATAATCATTGCCGCCAGGCTGCGTCATGTCGCCAAAATACAAGATATCTTTTTTGTCAACTTTTAACTCTTCCATCAGGTGGTTCACGCCAAACTGTTTGTTCATCCCTGGTATAAAGGCGTTAATAGAGGTAGTGCCGCCCACTTCGTAATCAAATTCTGGCGCTGCCTTCTTGGCTAAGGCCACAATCTCGTTGCGCTTTTTACAATCTGGATCCCAAGCGTATTTCTCTTCGGTGCCAGCCGTCTGCCCCAGTGCCGAAAAAGTAATCTGGCTCAAGCGATTTTCAATAATTTCGTCGCCTTCAGCCAGCTTGTCCTCTTCCCAATAGCCCAACTCGCGCGCTGCACCCTCGATTGCAGAACTAATTTTTGCCACTTGCTCATCTGTCAGCGGATAATTATAAACCTGTTTCCATCCATCTTGGCTATAATTATCAGCGCCAGCGTAACGATAATACTGCGTACCTTGTGCTACAAACAGATGTAGATGCTTGAGCTGTGAGCCGGTTGCGCCGCGCTCCACTAGGCGGTTTACAATCTGAATCAAAAACTGGTCAAATTTCTGCCCAGAAATCGGACAAATCTCAAAATGATCTAAACAACCGATTAGAAGGTCTGCAATTTCGTCCGGAACAGGTGTCTTGGCGATATTTAATGTCTGATCGATATCAAATGCTAAAACTTTTTTCATAATTCCTCCAATTTCTCTCATTGTAACACGAAACTTCTCTTTGTAGCGCAAAATCCCAAATTTAGCCATAAATGCTAATCTATGCTACAATAAAACCATGAAAACTTATATCGTGGGCAACTGGAAGATGCATTTTACTATTGGTGAATCTTCCGTTTATCTTCATAAACTTCTCAAAAAAATTACACCTGCAAAAGGCCTCCAGGTCGCCGTTGCGCCTTCTCTGATCGCCCTGCAGCCACTCTCTTTACAATTGCAAAAGAATGAACGCAAAAAAATCAAACTTGCCGCCCAAAACTGCTGCGCCAAAGATTTCGGAGCTTACACCGGAGAGACAGCCATTGCGCAGCTTCGAGGTTTGGTTGATTTTTGTATCGTGGGCCACTCTGAGCGCCGCTATGTTTTTGGCGAAACAGATAAAGTTATCCGCGAGAAAGTCGCTGCTTGTGTCCGCAATAATATTACCCCTATTCTCTGCGTCGGCGAGACAGAGGCCGAACGTACTTTTGGCGAGACCGCCGATGTTTTGAAGGACCAGATTGTTTCTGGCCTCTCTGATGTTTCCAAAGAAGATCTCAAAAAGGTAATCATTGCTTACGAGCCTGTCTGGGCGATTTCCTCTGTTAAAGGCGCCCGCGTCGCCATTCCAGATGATGTCGCAGCCAGCATTAAGATCATCCGCAAGCATCTCAAATCCACCTATGGTAAAGAGGCCGAAGATATCCCCGTTCTCTATGGCGGATCCGTCAATCCAAGTAACTGCGGTGCCTATCTGACCATCCCAGGTATCAATGGCCTACTAATCGGCGGCTCATCCTTGATTGCAGACCAATTTAATGATATAATTGAAATAGCTAAAAGAGTAAAAGACTAATCTTTAGCTGGTTTATATCTGTTAGTCTACATCACAATTTAGGATAAATTGCAATAAATGCCTGAAACAACAGAGAACAGCACCCGCCAACCCCGCTCCAGATTAAAGGGAATGGCTAAAAATACGGTCAAACGTCTTGATTTTGCTATCCGTCGTCCTGTAGCCAAGCCAGCCGTTAAAACAGCTGCTAAGCCAGCACCCAAACCTACAGCCCAGCCTGCGCCCAAACCTAGCTCAAAGTCTACTGTTAAGCCGGCCTCTAAGCCCACCCCTAAGCCTGTTGTCAAACCAGCTGCCAAGTCTATCGCTAGTTCTACATCCCAGTCAACTCCGGCCGCAAAACGCCCCAAAACCCCTCCAGCAGCCCCTAGAAAGCCGGTTATGGCTAATCGAGGCAGATTCATTGATTTTGCCCCGGGTCGCCCCCAGAAGCCTCTGGCGGCTCCAGGTAGCAAATTGGCTAATTCATCCCGTCCAATCTCCACCAAACGAATTACTCCAGCAAGACCGGCCACTCCTGTGGCTAAACCAGCTGCAAAACCAGTCGCCCCTGTGGCCAGGCCAGCCGTTAGGTCAGCTGCTAAGGCTACATCTGTTATTAGACCTTCTGCCAAGCCATCCCCAGTTTCTAAACCAGCCTCGAGATCTATTTCTAGCTCAAGCACCCAACCTGCCATCAGACCAGCGATCAGTTCAACAGCTAGATCTGCCAGGCCCGCAACCAAGCCTGCCGCCAGACCATCCGTCAGACCATCCGTCAGACCGGCAATCAAGTCTGCCACCAGGCCTGCCGCCGAACAGATTTCTAGAAAGACCGCTATCTTTGAAGAAGACGATTTTTCTGCCGCACTGGCCGGTTTTGCAGATAATGACGCTTCCGATCAGCCAGTTGCTCACCCAGCCCGCGATAGGGGCCGTAATAACTTCGATGAGGAATTTGATGCTTTAGATACAGAGCTTGATGCGCTCGATAGTATCTCTGACGAGATTTTTGATGATACTAACGATGATATTGATGCTATAGAGAACGAAATCGAGGCCGAGACCAACGATTTCGTCAAAGCACCAAAGCCTCTGTTCGAGGATCCATTGGTGATGCTTTCCAAAGTTCGTGATGAACGCCGTCACAAAAAAGAGGCCGCCGAGGCCGCTGAGTTCAAAGAACGCACCAAAAAAGAAGCCAAAAAAGCCTCTTATCTCGCCCCTTATACATTGGGCGGCCGTTCTCCGTTCTTGACCTCAGTTAATGTCGAGAAGCGTCCGCTATCTTCCTCTGTTCCTCAGGGTGGTACAACATCCCAGATGCCTGCCAAATCTGCCTCAAAATCCACCAAAGTTAGAGGCGCATCCAAGCTCAAATCTCCTATCAGATCAAAAGCCCCAATCAAGGCCGCTACCAACACCTATCGCTCCCTGATGCGCAAGCAGCTTGATCAGGATGCCAAAGAAATTCATCGCCAGACCATGATGGTTTCCACCCCTGATACCAAGAAACACAATACTGGCCTAATTATTGCTGTTATCCTGACAGTTCTGCTTGGCGCAGGTGTCGGCATGGTACTATATCTGATGTTCTTCCAATAAAAAATTGCCAAATGGCAATAAATCTGGTGCGGGTAGAGGTAGTCGAAACCTCATCTCAAGTTTGGAAAACTTGCATACTAACCGCTGTACTATACCCGCTTATTGATTTTTGATGGGGCGGGTTACTGGAATCGAACCAGCGACCTTCTGGACCACAATCAGACGCTCTAACCAACTGAGCTAAACCCGCCATAGATGTTAATGGGTATATTTATGGACCCTATTTGTCAGGTATAAATCTTACCACACAGTAATTACAACAGGAGAGTCCCTGCGTGCCTCCAATTATATCATAAATCAGCAAATTTTGCTAAAATTACATCTCAAAATTTCGGCCGTGCCTACTTTTAACCTCTGCTGAGCGTAGCCCAGTAGAATTTCGGCCAACCTGTGCTTCCATCGTACGCGCGCGCTGTGGGCCGTAGTAGCTATTCATGATGCGCGAATTTTTATATTTCTGGATGTATTTTCTCTGGGAATCAAGTGTTTTGCGTGTTGCAAAATCATCTGCGCCCGCCGCGCCTAGCCCCTGACCATTCTGCACTCTGGCATAACCAGAGGAGTGCAAGATATCGGCCTTGCGGTCGTTTTTCATTAGATGTCTGGTGATGATTTTTGCACTAAGCATAAGCTTATTATACCACAGCAAATGTTTGGGTAGGGCCGCTTTATAGCTCATAGGTAGTAGATCCAGCGTGCTTCATGGCATAGTAGATAAGGGATCCAGAGTGTCATCTTGTGACGTGGTGGATATACTCACCACTACCTGGTATAACACTTGACAAATAGGCATATCTGTGATAAAATGTACATACATGCTAGAGTAGGAGGCGTAAATTTTGCATGCGCCTAGTATATTAACAAGGAGGTAGGATTATGAGTATTTTTTCAAGAATTAAAGAGACAACAGATAAGGCAGCTGAAAAGGCTAACGAAGCCAACAAAAAGAGTGGTGGCCTTTTAAGAGAGGTTTTGGCTCTAGATGAAGTAAAGAATCCAGAGGAAGACTTGACCAGAGAGCAAGCCGTTAAGGAAGCTCAGGCCAAGCGCGAGGCCGAAGCTGCAGAAGCAGCTAAAGCGGAGTTGGCAGCGTCTGTCGACGAGGCCTTAGCTGAGAAGGAGGCAGAGGAAGCGCTCGCTGATGCTGTCGCTGAGGAGACCGAGGCCAAGGCCGAAGCTCCAGAGGCAGCCGAGCCGGCTGAGGATGAATCCAAAGAGGCTGCCGAAGCCGCAGAACCAGCTAGGCCTGAAACCAAAGAGACTGAGCCGGTTGAATCTGAGGCCCCAGAGGTAACTGAACCCGAGCCTGCGCCTGCAGTATCGGAGCCGGAATCAGCTCCTAAGACCGAGGTAGTATCGAATCCAGAGCCGCCTCGTGGAGGACAGAGTGTGAAGTCTTTAGACTTCTACAATACGCTCGGCGAAAAGGCTCACCAGGCTGACTCAACAGGCCATATGTCCGAGGAGCTAGAGGACTACGTCCTTGAGACTCTGGAAAAGTGGCCCGATTTAATCGACCAGGTTATTAGGGAAAACCTTGAGGCTTATCTCAAGAAAAACCCTGTCACTGTCGAGGCGATTGTGGCTGGAAACTTCAAGGCCTATTTGGAGAAAAATCCAGGCCAGTTGGATGAGGTAGCCGAAGCCATTAGAGACGTAGCTGATACCAACATTGAGGTCGGCCTCAAGTATGTCAACAAGGTCGACAAGACTGAGTTCGACAACTGGGTTGATGCCTGTGCGTCAATTGAGGACAAAACCCGATACGGCATTGATCCGAATGACGTATTCCAGAAGAAATATTACTGGAAGAAACATCCTGACGTCGAGCTATCCGAGGATGATGTTCGAGGATATGTTGACAAGTTTAATGGCCATAAGGATATTCTAATAAAGAAGCTTCAGCTTGAGCAGCAGGCTAAAAGATCAAAAAAGGCCAAAGGTAGCAAGCCCGACAAGGCCAAGGCTCAAAACAAGGCCAAATAATAAGCTAATCACCTCCTTTATTCGAGATCGCTACGGCGAGAAGGTCAACACACATGTAATGATCAAATATTGGGGGATAATTAGCCGTAGCGACTAGCATGTATCACCCCTGCCGAATAGCCGGCAGGGGAATTTTTATACAAAAATAACAGCGTAACAACAAAATACAAAAAAATCAATAGAAACAGCATGAAATTATAAGAGTAAGCATTTTTACCACCCCTGATGTAAACATAACCAAAATATGTTAAAACTATTGACTTTTTTGGCCATCTGTGCTATAATGGACTCAGTCTATATGGGAGAGTTGTAAAGCACCACCCGTATTTGACGACCATTAAAATCGAATCATCCCAGATACAAATGTATCTGGATTTTTGTGTGCTGAACACCTTTTCTCAAACGGGAGGGTGGCGGCCTCCTGTTTTTTATATAGATTGATACATGCAATAAAAATAAAAAATTAGGAGGTAATTAGTATGATTACGATAATTGTAAAATGTATTATAGCGATTTCGTTCTCATTCTTCGCTGCTCTCGCAGCATCGAAGTCTGTTCTGAACGAATCCGGAGAGAACGAAAAAATCTCATGGCAGGCATTTTTGCTGACCATGGCACCGGGCTTGGTGATGTTAGCGATCTCGCTAATATTCCCGCAGGCGGCGTTCCCATTTATCGTGGTATTGGCGATACTAGTGATATTGCAGATACTTAATAAGCGCGGAGGCGCCCAGACCAGATGTTGGATCTATCTAGCTCTCCTCGCCGCGTTTTTCGCTTGGTGGGGGATGTCAGCGGCCAACGACGCAGCATATGCGCAGGCCAAAGAAGTTGCGGAACAGACCGCAGAGCAGATTAAAGCAACTGGAGGCACGGTCAATCAGATCAATGCCGCTAGAAATAACATCGATCCACAATACTCATTTGGTTTTATCCATACAGTGATCATGTTAGTATTTCTAGCATCGGTGCTAATAGTCGGCTTGGCCAACTGGATTCTGCACTCGCGGACATCTGGTAAGGTAGTAGCAAAAAAGAGTGATGAAAGCCAAACGACTGTCCGTGCAGCGGGTTCCGCATGTGCGGCTACAGTGATGGTAATTGTCTCTATAATTTGGATCACAGTAGGGGGGTGAGAACATGAAAGATTTAAGTTTGAAACATAAGATTCTATATGCAGTTACCGGAGTATTCCTGGTGGCTGCAGTAGCTATCGTAGGAATAGGTAGTGCTTACGGCATGTCCGTAAGTGATATGGTACAAAAAGTATCAAGCGGCTTTGGCCTAACAGCTCAAGCATCAGACGGATCAACCGAGACGGCCAATTCTGGCGACATCAATGCCGAGATGGCAGCAGCTTTCTTCAAGACAATTAAGGAGGCTCCGGATATCAATTCGGCACTTGTTACTTCAGAGATGGACGAGTACGGTCCCAAACTTGGCTATGCCAAAGTTGGTGATAAGTACATAGTTCCTAGGAACTTTGAGTTGCTTAACCGCGACTTGAATAATCCATCTCATCCGAGTATGGATGCCGAAAGGTCATCTTGGGCAGTCAATGAAGGTCTCGTGGTGAATGGCATCACCGATGCACCAAGAAAACCTTTTGCTTTGACAACTGAGCAGAAATCTAAGGTGCTAAGCCTAGGACTTAATCAGTTTGCCGATATGTCAGCCGAAGAGAAAGAGAATTTGGAACTCCAGCTCATCCGAGCACTAATGGAAGACCCAATCCTTCTCGAGGGTTACATGAGGCTATTTGCCGAACAGCAAATTGGCCAAGAAGGCAAAATTGGTGATCATTGGCTGCTGTGGCAGCAGTTCTGTCAGCAAGACTTGAATAGCTTCACCTACACGGCAGAAGACGGGAAGTATTATACAGGATCCAACAACTACCACAAGTATGTAGTTGGTTTCGTATCACTTCTTCGCGCTATGGACGGCGAAGTTGCTAGATTCACGGCCAACGAGGGAGATCATCTCTTCCTTAACGTCTGGGAATTTGGTACAGATCGTAGGCTGCAGAAGGCTGACTACAAAGAGGACTTGCCGAGTTACGTTTTCTTATTTAGACTGAAGAATGGCAAGATCGCTTTAATGTTCGGCTCTAATCTGATCGACAAGAGGCCTGAGGTATTAAATTATACTACGATGACGCAAGAAGTCGCAGTAACCTCAGCACCGGTGGTTAAGAAGAGATCGTCTGGTGGAGGTGGTGGCGGATCAAGTACTCCAAGTACTCCAACGCCAATACCAAACAATCCGCCACCTACGCCAGGTGGAGGAGAAACTAAGAACCCATCGGATGATGCAGCCAACGCAATCACTGATTGGAATGATGACGATCCAGGCCCAGGACCTTGGAAACCGGATCAAGGAAATTCCAAGTCGCCAACAGTTGATGGCTCACAGGCTAAGCCTAATAGAAATAGAGTTGTCAACACAGATGGAGGCAACTCCAATCTGTATCCTGTCGGCCCATCTGCCGACAACACAGACAATGGCAACACACCAGACACCAGCAAGCCTGAGAATCAACCAGGTAATGGCGACGGTGTAAACCGTTCGTCTGTTAACGGTGGCACCGGAGACACTACCAACGGTAGCAACTCTGGCCGCGTCAATGTGGCACCGCCGGTCGACTAAAAGCACACAATGTACATTTTTCCCTGGGAGCTCATTTGCTCCCGGGGGATTTTATGAAATGTACGGATCCAAAGTAGATAATAATCTCAATTTGCGTCTGAGATGATTCGATTTTGCATGGTTAAGACGAAAATTAAAAACTCGGCTAGCAAAATCATAACCAAAGATAAATCTCATTTTGATTGAAAGGAGAATTATTATGAAAAATATTATCAAACCTGCCTCCGCGATTTTGGCCGCTGCCTCTATCGTCGGAGTCAACGTTGCTCCACTCGTAATGGCTTGGGGCGACAACAGTGCAAATGGCACTCGCCAGATGTACACTCTAGAAAACTGTCAGGGCGAGGGTGTTACCCGCTCTAACTGTACTGTTGCTCCTGCAATGGGCGACAAAGTCACCTTTAACTCCTATACTAATGGTAACATTGGTGACGAGCGTAACTTCGTTCGTGCCATCGCAGCTGATGATACCAGCTACGTTTGGAAATCTAACGAAATTACTATTGAAGACGGCAAAGAGTATATCATTTCTCTTTACGCACACAACAACAACCCTAATGGTCAGGTAGCTCACGATACTACCCTTCACTACACTTTACCAACTGATGCTGGTACTGAGCTAGATGTTCAGGGTTCTATCGACTCTTCCAACGCAGATCCATCTCGCGTTTATGACCACATTACCTTTAAATCTGGTAATGGCCAATCCTTCTACCTAGATTACCTAGAAGGTACTGCTACTACTAAGAACTCTCAGGCTCAGGTTTTCCCTACATCCGATAACATTATCACCAGCAACGGTGTTAAACTCGGTGTAGATGCAAACTCTCTAGCTGTTAATGAGAGTGGTGATGTCCCAGGTTGTTTCAAGTATAATACCTATACTTACATCCACGTCAAAGCTCACTATGTAAACAACGCTTACTCTGTCGACAAGACCGTCCGTAACGTTACTGCAGGTGAGAAGACATTTAACGATACTGTCGATGCCAAAGTTGGCGATATCGTAGAATATCAGATTTACTTTGATAATACCAATGACGAAGCTTTGAACAACGTCGTTGTCCGCGATCTACTTCCAAACAACATGGAGTACATCGATGGTACTACCAAGGTTTACAACTCTACTTACCCAGAAGGTGCTGTCTTTGATGACAATACCATCACTACTGTTGGTGTAAACATTGGTAACTACGAACCAGGTTCCAACGCTTATATCCGCTTCCGCGCTAAAGTTGTTGATAAGAACATGATTTGTGGTACTAACAAACTCGTTAACTGGGGTCAAGTTGGTGTTGGTACTAACACCATCCAAGACAACGCCTTTGTGATGGTTAAGAAGACTGAGGGCTGTGAGAATCCAGATCCAGAACCAGTCAACCCAGAGAACAACCCAGAGAGCACCTCAACCAACAACACTACTAACACTGTATCTTCCTTACCAAACACTGGTGCAGGTTCTGCAGTTGCAGGTGTAGTTGGTGCTGGTAGCATTGCTACCGCTGCTGGTTACTACATTGCTAGCCGTAAAAATTTACGCTAATTGACCGCCTTGTAAGTTACAAACTTATCAGAAAAGGGTCGGGCAAATCAGGCGGTGCTAACAACTAGCCTGCGTAGCAAAAAACCTCCAAAAGCTGGAGGTTTTTTGTTGTGCAATTTTCCGATCGCCAACTTGGTGTTGACTCAGCCAAAATATCCCTGTTTTTGTCGGATGAATTTGTTGCATTTTTTATAATGCTTATGGTATAATTAATCCAAATGGATCCAAATCAGCAAGGTCAACCAACACAGGGTGGGTCGGTTCCGCCAACTTCGTCAATGCCTGGTATCCCACCAGAGCAGACTTCTGGTATGCCGCCCGCATCTACCGATATGCAGTCTACATCTGCTACCCAGCCGACCTCGCCAGTCTTTTCTACCGGGCCAGCTACATCGCCCACTGCTTCGCCGCAGCCATCCGATCCAGCGCCATCTTCGATGCCGTTCACTGCGCGTCGATTTAGCCAATCCGCTGGGCCAGCAGCATTCCAGCCTTCGCAGCAGCAGACTATTGCTAGTAGCACAGGCTCCGCCGCACCCAAGAAGGGCCTATCAAAAGGTATGATCATCGGCCTAATCGCTATCGCGATCTTAGCAATTGCCGCCGTCGTTACCGGCATTATCGTCAGCCAATCTTCTGGCAATAAATCTTCTACCGCCTCCACCACCTCCGCGCCAATCAACATGGCCGAGCTCACCACCGCATATAATAATTTGGCAAATTACATCGCATTCGGCGACGAGGGAACTAGCGAAAAAAAGCTATCCGACGGCAAAACGTATACGACGTATGAGCTACTCTTGGAGTCGGTCAAAGGTTACCAACCAGAGCCTATTTTAGAAGCTGATAAAATGCTAGAAAAAGACAATTCTGCAGAGAAAAGTCTTTATTTCCAGAATTATGAACGACTTTATAAGCAGCTGCCAGAAAGTCTTTACTCTGAGCACAGTATTAGTATAGACTCAATTCAGAATTTTTACCAAGGATTTTCTTCTATTGGCATAATTTCCCCTTCTAGTATAATTTCACGTTATAATACAGAGGGGTTCGAGAATACCAAAAACAATATTGAAAATACCGTAGTAACAAATTCCGATCTTAAAGCAATTGGGCAATATGCAAACTTTTTACGTGAATACGATATTGCATTTCTCGAGCTTATAAACGATGTTAAGACAAATTTCGGGTGTGTCGTAACTGTAAATAATACGAACAAATGTGACATTTCGTCAGCCTCTTCATATGAAAATTTCACATCGAAATTATCAAACATTCAAACTGGCGAAGCATATGATATAAAATCAGATTACCATCAAGCGGCCATCCAAGCCTTGCTAAATATATATGCCCTTCTCAATGATAATCCAATAGGGAGTAGACAATGAAAAAGTTGACGAGAGCGAGGCTTATCTTTAGCACCATAGCCGTACTTATATTATCGGTCATTTGCACGTGCCTTATGCTAGACAAACCCACGCTTGCTGTACATGAAGATTTTGTCGAAAAATGGTTCCTTACAGCTCACTACCAGTGTATTATTAATGGCTCGGCAGAAGATAAACTATCGCCAGATGATGGTACAACTCAAATTGCTGCGCAAATGTATTCGTCTAACAATAGTTGGCAGCCACTGCCAAGCGCAAATTATTTTGATGTTGGTAAAAACGAAGAGGGCACTTACTGTGTAAATGTTCTGAAAGGAGACACTGACGTATTCAGAGATTTTACTGGTGTGCTTGAAATGGCAGGGCTTGGTTCAAATGCAACTTGGAGCAATAGCTCCGATGCTGGGCAGTTAGTGGAGAAGCTTGGCTATTCTCCAACTTCTGCATCTATGTATATTAAATTCAAGGAAGCGTATTCCGTTAATGAGGGACGAGAAAAATATAATTCAGCCGAAGGATGTATTAAAGCCACACCGATGCAAAATGGTCAGATTAGCTATGAACAGACTACCTGCAGCAATGAAGGCGAAAGCCAGACACAAGGTGATATAGAAATATTCTTGGCGGGTAATGATCTTGGCATTAAATATACCAACTCAGATGTCGATGACAGAACTGCAAGAGAATTCAGCAGTCCAGCTATTACCCTGACGAATAATATAGGCGAAACCATAAATAAAATTAATGGCGCTATAGGAGGATATCGGGGCACATCTACTCGAAATTATGGTGCAGCAGCTGGCCTTTTCGACCAAGGCGTTAGTACCACATATTCCTTGAAAACAGAAGCAATATACAGTGACTATATCCTTGGTGATCGTACTGAGGCGGCAGAACGGTCTATCAGAAAACTAAAAGGATTGCCAGACGATGCACGCATAGATGATGCCCTCCGACCATCCGACCAAGAATACTACAACCTGTTCAACTGGTATTTGTCGGACGGGATTGAAGGAATGTCATCAAACCCAATGACTTCAGGAACTCTAGCTTGCCAACGCTACAACGATAGCGCCCAAGAGATACACCTTCAATCTGGTGGAGCCTGGTATAAATATTATCTTGATAGCTCAAAGATTAATCGTGATGCAAGATATTGGGTGTTAAGGGCTGACGGTAACCGCGCTTACTTTGAGGGTTGGAGTATCGATCAAATCATAGGGTGGCTTAATACTTTTCACGAAGCTAAGGACGCGCCGGCTGGCAGTTGTCCTGCACCAGACGGTGCCGAGCAGATGGATGCCACAGAAAGTGGTGAAGATGCTTGTTTCAAATATGCTGAGTCGCTCGGTTGGATCACATGCCCTATCATCAAGGGTATATCAGAAACAGTCAACACTCTTTATGAAAGAATAATTAGTCCATTTCTCGAAATCAACGTATCGGCTTTTAGCCAGGATAATGGTGTATATCAAGCTTGGCAGATTTTCCAGTCGTTCGCTAATATAGTGTTCGTTATTCTTTTCCTTGTGGTTATTATTTCTCAAGTTACTGGCGTAGGTATAGATAATTTAGGAATAAAGAGGATCTTACCAAAGTTAATAATTGCAGCTGTTCTTGTAAACGTTTCGTACATAATCTGTATGCTCTTGGTTGATGTATCCAATATCGCTGGCTCGAGTCTATACACGCTATTTGACGGAGTGACCTTAAACGGGGAGACCGTTGGCGCAGAGAGGGGTGGAGCTGTGGGCTTCCTGATTGGTGCTCTAGGACTTACGGGCGGTGTTGCAGCAATTGCATGGTTCCCAGGAATAGTGCCAGCACTACTTCTGGGCCTAGTTGGTATTATAATTGGTGTTCTGACATTATTTGTGCTCCTTGGTGTATATCAAGCAGGTGTGATTATTGCAGTTATTGTTTCGCCAGTAGCTTTCGTCCTTTATATGCTGCCAAACACAAAGAGCATATTTGACCGTTGGAGAAAGATATTCCAGGCATTACTGCTTCTTTATCCGACATGTGGGCTAATGATGGGTGGATCAAATTTTGCATCAAAAGTTTTGCTATTGGCCAACAATGATAGTTTTTGGATGAGCCTATTAGCTGCGCTCTTGTCCATTATTCCATTCTTCTTCATACCTAGTATCGTAAAGGGTACAATGAATGCTATGGGCAATCTCGGCGCTAAAATCAGCGGCCTTGGCAAAGGTCTTAGCGGCAAAACACAGGGTGCAATTTCCAATAGTGAGGCATTCCAGCAATGGCAAAGAAATAGAGCGGCAGGCGTTAACAGTAGGGGCGAATCAACCCTACGTGGCAATCTCATGAGAAAAATTGCTGGAGGAAATGGAGCCTTTGCTCGGTCCACAAAACGCAAGCTAATGAGGGCTGAAGCGGGTTGGCTAAAGAATGAGAAAGAATTGGGTAATTATGATCCGGACGGCCTACAAACTAGAATACAGGCAATGGATAAGGACCTTGAAGAGAGCCAGGTTCTAACAGCTGTATCGAGTTTGAAGAACAGTGAAGATTTTAAGTCGGGTAATTTTGGAAAGATGGGCAAAGATCTAGCTACGTTATTGGAGACCGATAAGAATGGTGAGAACGCCATCCAAATCAAAGCCTATACCGATGCTCTAAACTCCGTAGGCGAGGATGGGCGCCAGGCTATAAGTGATGCTTTCGAGGATGCGGGAATTGATTTTGCAAAAATCAGCCAGCAAGGGCGTCAAGCATTTGCAAGAAATATCATGGAAAAACATGGTGCAGACTTCAAGAACAACCACCGCTCGCTATTCGAGTTGGCAAAGGCAAACAATGGAGCTGTAGGATCCGGGAAATTTTCAGACTATGCACCGGGTGGCTCACAAGCGGCAGGTGTTGATTCGTATAAAGCGGAACAATATGCCAATATGGACGATGGCGAATTTGACAGAATTGAAGCCCAGTATCAATCACTTCTAGCACAAAGAGACGCTGCTACGGACGAAGCGGAAAGACAACGACTCAACGAGCAGATTACATCAATGCAAGAGCTTGCTCACGAGGCTGTGTCTAACGAAAATATCATAGGCTCAGCTAAGAAGAAAAGGGTCAAAAAACTCGAGACAATGGCTTCTGGACGCAACCCATCATCAAATACACCAAGCTCAGGAATTGCCACAGCGACCCCAAACCCTAATCGTGCACAACCGAATCAGTCATTCAATGTACATAATTCGAGCAGCGATACACAATCTAGTATCGCCACGCCTGGCACAAAAGAATATAATCAGGCAGCGGACAATCTAAAAAAGAATAATAGCTAGCTTTGTCAGAGTATCCTTGAAATAAGCTTCATAGTGGGCTATAATTAACCCACTACATGGAAGGGTCCGCGTAGCGCAATACGTTGCAAGCTTCGCGGCAAATGTCCGTGCTCTTCTAAAATATTAATCAATTAATAATTTTGGAGGTACTTATGACAGACAAAAATAAAATCCAACTATTTAAAAACGAAAAGATTCGCTCCGTGTGGAAAGAGGACGAAGAAGAGTGGTACTTTTCTATCGTGGACGTTGTCCGCGTGCTGACAGATAGCACTGACCCTAAACAATACATCAAAAAGTTACGCGTACGCGACGAGGAGCTAAATTCCAGGTGGGGTACAATTTGTACCCCTACTGAAATGATTGCTTCCGACGGAAAGAAATATAGAAGCCAGGCCGCCACCGTCGAAGGCCTACTCCGTATTATCCAGTCAATTCCATCCAAGAAGGCGGAACCGTTCAAACTCTGGCTCGCTAAAACTGGCAAGGAAAGAGTTGACGAAGAGATAGACCCAGAACTCGCAATGGCTCGCGCGGTAGAGGCATATCGTCGCAAAGGCTATTCCGACGAGTGGATCAATCAGCGCATGTTATCTATCAAAGTCCGCAACAATTTGACCGGTGAGTGGAAAAAACGCGGAGTCAGAAAAGGCCAAGAATTCGCTATTTTGACGGATATAATTTCTAAAGAGTGGTCAGAAATGACGACCCGCGAATATAAAAATTTCAAAGGGCTAAAGAAACAAAATCTGCGGGATAATATGACGGATACGGAACTGATTCTCAATATGCTTGCCGAAAATACCACCAAAGAGATTTCGAAAGTCAAAAAGCCAGAAACTTTTAAAGAAAGCAAAGACATTGCGAAACAAGGTGGTGAGACCGCCAAAATCGCCAGGAAAGAGATAGAAAAACGCGTAGGCAAACCCGTCGTGACGCCTGATAATTACCTGGAAATCAATAGAAAAGGGCTAGAATAATCAATCAATAATTTTGGAGGTACTTATGGCAAAAGACAAGATAGAGACTATTAACAACCTATTTGATGGTAGCAATATCAGGAGCGTCTGGAATAGCGAGGTTAACGACTATTACTTTAGCGTAGTAGATGTTATTGCGGCGTTGACTGACAGTGCCATTCCACGTAGGTATTGGACAGACCTGAAAAGGAAGCTCACCGCGGAAGGGTCGCAGTTGTACGACAATATCGTACAACTGAAAATGCAGTCCTCTGATGGAAAATTTTATAAGACTGATACCCTAGATACTAAAGGCATCCTCCGTCTCATCGAATCCGTTCCATCGCCCAAGGCAGAGCCTTTCAAAGTATGGCTAGCGCAGCTTGGTAGCGATAGAATTGACGAGGTATTTGATCCGGAAAAAGCTATTCAACGTGCCGTGAATTACTATCGTCAACGTGGATACTCTGAAGAGTGGATAGAAAAGCGTCTTAAGGGAATTATCTCAAGAAAAAAGCTAACTGATGCTTGGCGTGATGGAGGCATCACGAAGGATTATGAATTTGCGATCTTAACTAATGAAATCTACAAAGAATGGTCTGGCATGAAGGCCTCTGAATATAAAGACTATAAGGGGATTAGGAAAGAATCTCTTCGGGATAATATGTCTGACATGGAGGTGGCGCTTACTGATATTAGCGAAATCGCGACTCGTAGATTAGCTAAAAAACATAAGCCAGTGGGTCTAGCACAGAACAAAAAGGTGGCCAAGATGGGAGGTGGTGTCGCTAAGGCTGCTAGGAATGAAGTAGAGAAACATCTTGGCGAGAGCGTAGTCACTAAAGAAAATACTCTTGGCTATAAGTACGACGATAGAAAAGAGCTAGAATAAGAAAAATCCTTAGTGATATTGCTTTTCGGTGCTTAAGTCTTGAACACCGTCAACTACAATTTTGTGCCCTTTGGGCGACAAAATTGTAGTTGTGGCAGCACCGAAAAGTAATATCACTGGATTTTTCTCTTTTAGGCAATAATACCAAAATAATATACTCGAATTTTTCGTATAATTACTGCGCCGCCGCAATCACATCTTCAAACAGCACACTCACCGTTAACGGTCCCACGCCACCAATTTTCGGTGTAATCGCAAACAAATCATCCCGTTCTCGTACAGCATCATCTACATCGCCAACCAGTACACCACCCTCACTCGCCGTGCCGGCATCAACTACTACGGCTCCAGGTTTTACCATCTCAGATTTTATCAAATGCGGTACGCCCGTGGCTGTGACGATTACATCAAAATTGCGTATCGTGCTCAAATCACTATCATGCTGAAAAACTGTTACGTCTAGTCCACTTGTTTTCCACATTCGCTCAAGCGGTGCTCCGACTAACCTACCACGTCCTACCAGAGCAATCTTCTTGTCGGCGAGGTTAATATTGTAGCCAGTCAGCAGCCAATTGATTGCTGTGGCTGTGGCACTTTCAAATTTGCGTGTTCCAATCTGTGATAATCCGTCTACGTCTTTCTCAAGCGCTATCAAATTTACGACTTCGTCTGTGCGCGAAGTGTCTTTAAGCGGTAATTGTACAATAATTCCAGAGACCGACGCGTCTTCGTTTGCCGCGCGCACTGCTGCTATTGCGCCATTGTCACCCTCGATTCCATCAACTATTTTATCGACGACTTCTACGCCAATATCTTCGCCATAGCGCTTTTTCAATTCTACGTATTTTGTAATCACTGGATTATCACTATCGCGGATGATTACTAGTTTAGGCGCTATACCCTGCCCACGTAGACTACGCACTAAATGTGCTTGACGCTCTTTAACAAAACCGGCCAGCTCGCGGCCGTTCAATTCTTTGACTTTCACTATGCTGCATCCTCCCTAGATTTTGGAATTTCTACTGGCTCCTGCTCTAGCTGGAAACCGTATTTCTCAAAGATAATTTTACGAATCTCCGCTCGGGCCGCATCAAGGTCAGCATAAGATTTTGCGTCGACATTAATTAGTACCAAAGCTGCCTTATCGGAAACTTTGAACCCGTGTAGTTCACGCCCACAAAGCCCAGCCTCTTGAATTAAATATCCAGAATTAATCATCAGCCGACCATCAGATTTCTCCCAGACTTTGATGCCACGCGCCCTAGCCTCAGCAGCCTGTTCATTGCTCAAGAAAATATTTTTGAAGAAACTACCCGCACTAGCCTCCACTGCCGGATCCGGCAACTTAGCCGCGCGCACAGCAGACACGGCTTTGCGAATCGACATTGGCGAGTAATCAGTAATGCTGTTATCATCTAAGTATTTCTGCAAAGACTTGTAGAATGGCGGCGTGAGGGTTGACTCATTTTCTAACATTATAGTCACAGAAACGATAAAATATCTACCGGCATCGGGACCATTATTGAATATGGTACTACGATAAGACATCTGCATATCTTCCTTGCCAATTACAACTAGCTCTCCAGTCTGTGTATCGTAGGCCTGAACGTGTTCGATTACTTGCGAAATCTCTTGACCATACGCGCCGATATTTTGGACAGGCGCCGCGCCAACAGAACCAGGAATTTTACTAAGAGCCTCAATGCCGGAATAACCACGCTCACAGGTAAATTCAACTAGATCATCCCAAACTTCACCAGCCATCGCACAGATTTCTGCCTCATCGGCAGTCTGTGAAACAATTTCAATGCCATGTAGTTTATTTAGGATGATTACTCCATCAAAACCCTCGTCGTGGCCAATTGTATTAGCACCACCGCCCATAGTCCAGGTGGGCAAGCCTTTTTCTTTAGCAAAAGCGAAAGCCTTAGGCACATCAGAAAGCTCTGTTACTTCAAGCACATACTTGGCATTGCCACCAATGCGCATCGTAGTCAACTCAGAAATAGGGATATTTTCGCGAATTTTCATTAGTATTATTATACCATAATTATGGCAGGTATTTTCGAAGTTAAAAGACGGTAGGCCGGTCTTTTATTCGTGTGAAGCGCGATACTCAATCGAGCGAATACGAAAAAAGGCCGAGATGCCGGCTTTTAATTCGAAAATGGTACGCGCGAGAGGATTTGAACCCCCGACCTTCAGGACCGGAACCTGACGCTCTATCCAGCTGAGCTACGCGCGCATGTTATAATTATACCATGAAACTTTTGCTCCACACCTGTTGTGCCCCATGTAGTGTCTATTGTATTAAGACTCTTAGGAAAGAGGGAATTGAGCCTACTCTTTTTTGGTACAACCCCAACATTCACCCATATACCGAGTATAAGGCGCGCCGCGATTGCCTCAAAGATTATGCCGTGTCGCAAGATGTAGAGCTGATTATAGAAGACGAATATGGCCTAGATGAATTTGTTTGCAATGTTCTCAAAAACGTAAAAGATCAGCCTACCGATTTTGAGCGCGCCATGCTTAGCCGCTGCCAGAATTATTGCTATCCCAAGCGCTTGCGCAAAGTTTTTGAATACGCCAAGGCCAATGGATACGACACTGTTACCACCACACTACTCTATAGTATCTACCAGCAACACGATATCATTAAAGATCTGATGGAAAGTCTGTCACGCGAGTTTGGCATAGATTTTCTCTATCGCGATTTTCGCGAAGGCTGGCACGAAGGCCAAGATGAGGCGCGCGCCGCCGGGCTATACATGCAAAAATATTGCGGCTGTGTTTTCTCCGAAGAAGAATCAATGTTTGGTCGCAAAATGGCAAAATCCCTGAAGAAGGCCGGCATCAAACCGACTAATCAAAATGTTCGTCGCGAGATAGAAAAACGCAAGCGTAGCTAGTTCGCTAAGGTCTTAATTTTATCAAAGTCAACCGACTCTACGGCTTTGCGTAATTTTTCTTCTGATCCGTAATGGGTCTTTGTGCCCGGAGAATCACTTAGCATATGTTGTGCGAATGGAAAAGTCAGCACTGCGGATAATTTCTCGCCAAAATTACCAGTAGTCTCTGTCCTAGCGTTATATTCGCGCACATCATTCAGCGGAATATCTACAGCTTGCGACATTTCTTCTGGGAAGAAAGTTAGCGAGAACAAATCCCCATCTGGCTCGCCCGCTAGGCGCCCATAAGCAATGGAAGTATTGCCCTCGATCCAGAGACGCTTGTTTAATTTGCGCATTTTACCATGGAGCAGCGAAGCAGTGCAAGAGACATTTTTCGTGCCACTAATATTCGTCATATCACAGACGAAGTCGCCCTCACAGGTGGTAGTCATTATTGCGGCCTTGACGTCAGGGGATTTGAGTCCATGCATCTCGTCGTAAGAAATTGAGTCGCTAATATAATCCATCATCACCCAAGATAGCAATCCAGTTTCAGTGTTTTCCGCAACTAAGTAATATTCGGCACGTGCGCCCCAAAACACACTAGTGTGGATCCTAAACATTGATACGATACCATAATATTTCTCGGTGTCACCCTCAAAGATGCTAGATTTTGCCGGACGGAATCCACTTGGCATAAAACGCTCAATGCGGCTGGGGTCCGGAATCTCATAAAACAAGAATGTACAATATGGCTCTACTACAAAAGGCATTTTGGTGGCTTTTTTGGTGGCAGATTTGATAATTTTTTTCTGTAGGAAAAGTGGTAGTTTTTTAAGCTTGGTTTGCATATAATGCGATTGGCCAACCATCATCGGATCAACCAACTTTTCTACACCTTTGGCATATTCTAAAACGTTCATGTTTATATTATATCACTATATAGTATATGCTGTAGCAAACAGAAGTGTTATAATTTATTAAATGATTAAACGCCAAAAAATTGTAATCAGGACTAGTATTATCGGCATCATAGCTAATGTGATGCTTTCTGGCTTTAAGGCTGCGGTTGGCTTGATGTCTGGATCTATCGCAATTCTTTCGGATGCAATTAATAATCTCACCGACGCAATGTCTAGTACGGTCACCATTATCGGAACTAAGCTGGCCAACAAAGCTCCAGATAAGAAACACCCGTATGGTTATGGCAGAGTAGAATATCTGACATCGCTCGTAGTTTCTGGAATTGTCCTCTATGCCGGTATTGTAGCTATGATCGAGTCTATCAAAAAAATTATTACTCCAGAGCCGGTCGAGTACGATGCGCTCACTTTGATTGTGATTGTTGCAGGTATAGCCGTCAAACTTATACTAGGTATTTATGTGAAGAAAAAAGGACGCGAAGTTCGCTCAGACGCGCTGGTAGCAAGTGGCTACGATGCCTTTAACGACGCTCTACTTTCGATCGCGGTGTTCGCCTCTGCAATTATTTATATTATATTTAAGGTAGATATAGAGGCCTATGTAAGTATTGTGTTGGCAGTATTCATCATTAAGACTGGAATTGACTTGGTGAGAGAATCTGCCAATAATATGTTGGGCAAGCGAGTAGAAAGCAAGCTTGCACAATCCATCAAACGTGACATCCTCAAAAATGAAGAAATTTTGGGCGCTTTTGATTTAGACCTGCATAATTATGGCCCAGACAAATACCTCGGCTCTGTCCATATTGAGATACCTGATACTATGACAGCCGCGGATATCGACAAACTCTCACGCAAAATTACTGAGCAAATTTTACTCAAGTATAATGTTTTACTACACACCGTTGGCGTATACTCTGTCAACACAAAGGATAAGCAAATAGTCAACATACGCAAAGAAATCGAGAGTATCGTGATTTCCCATCGAGATGTGCTCCAGATGCACGGCTTCTATTTAGATAAAACGAAAAAATCCATATCGTTCGATATTATTATCAGCTTTAAGCGCAAGGATAGGGAATCGCTGTATCAACACATCTATGATGAGGTCCACGCAAAATATCCTGACTACAAGCTAACGATTACGCTGGACGTGGATACGAGCGACTAAGCATATGATGAATCGTAAAAGAGAATACAAAAAATATTTAATTTCTTCAACCTTAGATACTGCTAACAATAGGATAGCAAGTGCTTCTTTTATCTCTGCATTTGCTGTATATCTAGGCTTATCTGATTTAGCAATAGGAATATATGCCGTTCTAGATACAATGACAAATATAATTCAAATTTTTGCCGCACCACTATTTTCTAGAATTGGACAATCTAAGAAAGTGGTATTGACCAATTATTCAATATACAGAATTTCCTCTGTTTCTATGGCATTTATACCTTTTTTAGCGAGTGATGTTAGCACTAGGACCGTACTGTTTTTTATACTAGCAACAATTTATGCAGTCACCGGAGAAATGGGCTACATAACCTTCGTCAACTGGAGAATGACTTTAATAAAAAAAGAAGATAGAACCACGTTCGCCGCAAAAAGAAACTTTTTAAAGAATACAGTAGTAGTAGCCTTTAGTTTAATTATGGGGGTTATCCTTGATAAATTCACAGCGTCTGGATATGAATTGTATGGTTTTATGATATTATTTGTAATAGTATTTATTATTGCCTTTGTAGATATCGCGATAAGAATAAAAACCTATAAGCCAGAAGTAATTCAAGAAAAAACTAGCGTAAAAGATAGTTTAATTATACCCTCAAAAGACAAAAAATTTAGAAGCGTACTTATAACAGGAGGACTAAATAGGTTTGCTTATGGTATCGGAACGATGTATCTAAACGTTTTCTTGTTAAGATACTTAAATGTCGGCTATCTATATTACAGTATACTAAATATTTTGGTCAACCTAGCAGATGCTTTTTCAAGTAAATATTGGGGAAATAAATCTAAAAAAAGGAATTGGTCAAAAGTCATATCGCCTATGTGTATAATATTTATCATTGCATTTGCAATGTTGTTGGCATTTGATAATAAACAATTATTATACTTATTGCCGATAATATATATCCTTATAGGATTCGGCAATGCTTCTTATGAAATGTATGACCACATAGCAATCTATGAAACTTCAAAGGAAAGACTCCAAACTTCTTATGTGACATTTGAAAGGTTCATTGAAGGAATAGTAACTACGTTGCTCCCCTTGCTTTCGTATACAATTTTCAAAGAAAGTAATAACGCAATAAAAGTTACTTTTGCAATTGCAATAATTAGTTATATAATCTTATTCTTATATTATAAATTGAAATACAAAAAGCCAAAAGATAAATTGTAATTCAATCAGGAAAATGTGCTTAAAACAATGACGATGTGAAAAAAGAAATATAGCATCAATGTTATAATTATAGTAAGTAAACAAAGGATCTTTTATGGAACTAAAAAAGGTAGCTCAGTATATTATTGCAGTCTAAAAACAGAAAGCCTTGGGGCCTAAATGAATAAAAAGCTAGCTATTCAAAAATTGGGCATATTAACAATTTACCAAGCCTAGATAATGATAACGGTGCTAGCTATGTGCTTGGTGATCGATTACCGTGAGTTTTTGCCGCTCAACTTTACGCGAATTCATCTCTGCCTCGTCGATATCAGGGACTTTCCGTTCTAACTTGCGGTCTTTAATCTCTGAAACGTTAGCTTTTAGTTTGGCGAAGGCGCACTTATCACCACATTCCGGCCAGTAGAACCATTTATCATAGTCGTTAAAATCGTTCGTATCATCGCCGGAACAAAACCAGTGTTCAACTTGCCAATTACATTCATGTTCAGGCCAATAATCTTCGACGATGTTACTACTGGGTTCGCTATTAGCGATAAACTCGGTAATAAAATCGGCTAGGAGTGCTACGTAGAGTTCTCCGGTTTTGGGGTCGTGCCAATAATATAACATCTCGTCTGGGTTCACTGGTTCGAAGCCGTCAAAAATGAGACCTAGCTTATCTACTCTGTAATACTCTAGTATTTTTGGAAGTTCTCTGGCTGTTAATTCCATATCTTTATTATAACTGAACGACGGCCAAATTAAAAATAATAAACGAGTGTTGAGTTAGGCCATAGCTGTTGCATTTCTAAAACACTTATGCTATAATTTCGTCAAACAGGTCATATAATCAAACAAAAAGGAACTCTATGCTCAAAACAAAACTCAAAACTAATTTTTCTAGGCTGGTACTTTTTTCGCTGGCCGCAATTTTAGCTTTGGCAAATATTTACGTGCCAAAAGCCTCCGCCGCCAGTAATGATTTTTATGCAGTTGGCAGCGAGGTAGTCGTTGACGAACTTGGCCCAGATGATGATAAAGTTGTCACCGTCACTCTTAAAGCTGCGCGCGAAATGGACCTCAAAAATATCCAGGGTCATTTTACCCCAACTTTTGAAGAAGACCCAGAGCTAGAGGTAATTGATATGTTTGGTATTAAATCATACAATATGTGGATGCACTGTTCCTGGTGGGAAGATGGTAGTTTTGCATGGAATACGCAGGAGTGCCACAGCGACTACCATGGCTACGAAGATGATTTACATTTGCAACCTGGTGACCCGATCTTTTCGGTTGAATATACCGTCAAACCAGAAGTTATGTTGATGAACCGCAATATGCCTGTAACTGTAGAAAAAGCGGTCATTGATGACAGCGAGCAGACAATAGTAGAGGATGTCGTACTAAATGCAAATGTCAGTGTCATTCCATCCGAGAATTATTATACTTTCCACGTGTACAAAGAAGGGAACGGTAGCATTATTACTCCAGAATATGCTTTGCAAGATGAGGAAGTAGAGATCAAGGCAATCCCAGAAGCGGATAACGAGTTGCTGAGTTTCGAAATTAACGGCCAGGATCTCACCGACCAATTTGTAGACAACTCTATTAGGGTGAAAATCACAGAGGTGCCTTATATTATTGCGTATTTCCATCCTGTTTTCAAGGTCGTGGAAGGTGATGGCAGCGAATATGTCAAAAGTAGCGGTGCTGACCTGACGTTTAAGATTGATGCAGACCTCAGCGTCTTTGATGGTCAGGGGCTGATTTCAATCGATGATGATTATATCGACATGAGAGAAGTCGTGGTTGATCCTGAGAACCAGACCGTGACTATTCCAGCCGATCAGATTGCTGATCTCGAGCTTGGCGAGCACTCGTTTGAGGCGTGGTTCTCGTATCTTGATAGAGGCGTCGCTAGGGCAAAATTCTATGTGGTAGAGCCACACGAGGAAGATGATGACGGCGGTGACGAAGACAGCGGTGACGAAGACAGCGAGGAAGAAGGATTGACTGTCCCAGACACCGGCTCCAACACGATTGTATCAAACGGCGAAGGCGTGCAGCCAGTTGATTTCGCTCCAATTGCCGCAGCTGTTGTTGTTTTTGCTGGACTTGCTGTTTACAGAAAAATGAACAAGACCAAAAAATCTGAGTAGAACTAGTATCGGCCAAATAGTAGACGTTGTTGCTCGGCTTTGCATGGTGGTGGACTGGTGTATTGACCACCCCGAATATACTGCGAAGATCAAGGTTATACCTAAAAAGGATTACCCTATTCTGATGCCATGCGAGTTCTGAGGTATACATATACAGGCAAAGAGATTCGAACTTTTAGTGATATATGGCTTTACTTGGGTCGCAAGGATTTACAACAATGACAATGGAGAAAATAAAAGAAATACAATGTCAATGATATAGTTAGTGATTATAATCTAAAGATTAAGAAAAAATGATATAATATATACATATCAAAAATAGTGTATATATGAAAAGAAAAGCTAAAGATCTGCCAGAATGTCCAGTAGCAACTACCGTTCAATTAGTCGGCAGCAAATGGAAACTTCTAATTATCCGTAACCTCATGGCTAGACCATGGCGTTTTAATGAATTACAACGTAGTCTTGGCGCTACGCAGAAGTCTTTAACAGACGCGTTACGCTCTCTCGAAGAAGACGGCCTAGTAGCGCGTAAAGTCTATCCAGAAATTCCCCCAAAGGTAGAATACAGTATGACCGAGCTAGGAAAATCCCTTTGGCCTACTATCGAAGCGATGAAAAAATTTGGCGAATATTATAAGGAACAACTATGATTCTTAATGTTTCTGGCCGCACCGACGTTATTGCCTTTTATTCGGAGTGGTTC
>JAZQKE010000002.1:0-124953 GCA_045541995.1 Candidatus Nanosyncoccus sp.
GCTTTTACTGGTCTATCTCTGCCTATACCAGTGCTACCTACGCGTACTACCTGCTCTTAAACGGTACCGATAGCACAGTCTACCCGGCGGACTACAACTACAAGCGCCTCGGCTTTCCCCTCCGCTGTCTCGCCCAAAAATCTTCTACTTGTTTGAGTAAACGGAGACAACAACTTTGAAGAACTTCTGTGCCTTCCCACCGGCAACACCACCGGAGAATTCCAATCACTCTACAACCAATATCCAACCTATGATCAAATGCGTAAGTATCCAGTGGGGATGGTGCTGGGAGGGCGATATGGGTGGGTCGCTGGTACTTTAGCTTATCAAGGCGTACGCGGCACTTTCTGGTCTAGCTTTGCCTATGCTGGTACTAATAACGCGTATAACTTGGAGCTAAACGATGCCCATACTACAGTTAATACGACAAACTACAACAGCAAGCTCTACGGCTTCTCCCTCCGCTGCCTCGTCTGCCGTCTTGTTTTTTACTTCTCCTGTGTTTGGTGTAGACAAATATAAAAACTAAAAGGGAAATAAAAGGCATCTCCTAAATCTCTTTCCGCCTCCCAACCGGTGGCCCTTCTGGAGAATACCAAACTCTCTACAATAACTATAATAGCTGGAATGCTATGCAAGATTCTGCTGGACCACAGTTTGTCCTCAGTGATGCACAGCGTGGCACTGAAACAGGACAATATCAGGGCACGTACGGCCTCTACTGGTCTAGCTTAGCCTACACCAGTGCTACCAGCGCGTACGGCCTGTACTTAGACGGTACTAATAGCGCAGTCTACCCGGCGGACTACTACTACAAGCGCAACGGCTTCTCCCTCCGCTGCCTCGCCCAGTAACCCAAGGCAAAGAAGTAGATTAAAAGAGAAAAATTCTTGAGTATATTATTTTTTGGTGTTTAAGTCTTGAACACCGTCAACTATAATTTTGTGCCCTTCGGGCGACAAAATTATAGTTGTGGCAACACCAAAAAACAATATACTCGAATTTTTCTCTCAATATAAACTACTTCAAGCTCTTCACAAAATGATAAAATAGAGGATGTACCGCCAGCGGCCTGGACTTAAACTCTGGGTGCGCCTGCGTCGCCACAAAAAACTTACACTCCGGAGCCTCTACAAATTCCACCAATTTCTTATCCGGCGACAGCCCCGATACTTCTACCCCACCCTTAGAGATCGCATTAAGATATTTTTGGTTCACCTCGTAGCGATGCCTGTGCCGCTCGATTACATCCACATCACCATTTTTCTTTAGTTTTGTTCCATAAATGTAGATACCATTATCCTCGGCCGCATGTTTGTAGAGCTCCGCCGCTTTTGTTCCTTTCTTGAGTACCGCTGGGTAATCACCTAAGCGCATTGTACCACCAGTAGATTCTTTACCTTTTTGACCTTCCATAATATAGATGACGTTGGCAAAATTAGAAGGCTTTTTATAATCATCATCATTTAAGAACTCTTCGCTGGCTGCCCCCTTTAGCCCGCCACGCCTGGCCGCCGCGATACATGCCGCTTGCATACCCAGACACAGCCCGAGATATGGTTTATCATGCTCTAAACAATAATCTGCAGCTGCAATCTTGCCCTCTACGCCACGCAAGCCAAACCCACCCGGTACTACAACGCCATCCATTTCCTCAATCTTTTTAAGGGCATTAGCCTTTGCCTCACCATCTGAGCCCAAATCTTCTGCATTAATCCACTGCAGATCTAAATTGACCTTATTGTGTGCCGCCGCCGCTTTCAACGCTTCTGTCACACAGATATAAGTATCGTCATTTCCGACATATTTCGCCACTAGACCAACCTTAACAGTCTTATCAAAATCGGTAGAGCGCCACGCCGAAAATTCCATCCATTTAGACATATCTGGCTCAGAATCATCCCCTACAAAATCATTCAGTATCTCTAGTACGCCAGATTTTAATACATTAAATGGCACGTCATACACACTATTAATATCCGGCAAGTTAACTACGGCATCACCAGAAATACCAGAAAACGCTGCAATTTTTTCGCAAATCGCTCTTGGGCAAGGTTTCTCTGTACGCACACAGACAATATCAGGAATAATGCCAAACCCACGCAAATCTTTGAGTGCGTTTTGGGCCGGCTTGGTCTTCAGCTCTTTAGATGTGTTAATCCATGGCACATAGACCACAGATAGATACAGACAATTTTTGCGGCCGACTTTGTTTGCGAACAGACGGATTGCTTCAATAAAAGGCAGCCCCTCGTAGTCGCCTACCGTACCACCAATCTCTACGATATGTACGTCGCTATCTGCGCTGGCTTTTTTGATCTTCTCCATCACTAAGTTGGTAAAATGCGGCACTAGCTGCACAGTCTTACCATGGAATCCACCCGAACGCTCACGCTCAATCAGCTCCTTGTAGATTGAACCAGACAAAGTAATAGAGTAACGGTTGGTTTCAAAATCCAAAAATCGCTCATAATGCCCCAGGTCTAGGTCTGTCTCCACACCATCGTGTGTTACATAGCATTCGCCATGCTCAACCGGATTTAGCAGGCCAGCATCAACGTTTAGGTATGGATCGCATTTCTGCATAGTCACTTTGTAGCCCTTGGCTTTTAAAATGGCGCCCATCGAAGCCGCCGTAATTCCTTTACCCACTCCAGATAGCACACCACCAGTAACAAAGATGTACTTGCATTTATCATTCCCAACCATCAGGGCCTCCTCCTTACCCACCGTTATTTTGCTAAATCACTTACTTTTATTTTAGCATATTTTAGAAAAATTCTTGAGTATATTGTTTTCGGTGATTAAGTCTTAAATAATTAGAGAAAAATCCTTAGTGATATTATTTTTCGGTGCTTAAGTCTTGAACACCGTCAACTAAAAATTTGTGCACCCTACGGGTGTGACAAATTTTTAGTTGTGGTAGCACCGAAAAAAATATCACTGGATTTTTCTCTTATCTATCTATAATATCTAAGTGAATCTATCGGGTTCTTTAACGCCGCCTTCACCGCTGGATAAATCCCAAATATCACACCAATCAGCACTGAAGCCGAAAGCGTTACTACAATAATTTCAACGCTGATGTACGGCGCAAATGGCGTAACGACAGAAATCAGAAAAGCAATCACATATCCCAAAATCAACCCCAGTGTCCCACCAGATAATGATAACATCAATGCCTCAAACATAAATTGCATCAGAATATTAAAACTACTAGCACCCACTGCTTTTCTAATACCAATCTCGCGCGTTCTCTCTGCTACCGACACCAATAAGATATTCATCACACCAATTCCACCCACAATTAACGATACTCCGGCCACCAGTGTTAACATCCCAGATATAATTGCAAGTAAACTGCCAGCTGGATGGGATATTTCATTTCCACCTAACACCTCAAAATTTTTATCTCCAGATTTCTCTTTTTCTAGTAGACCGCTAATTTGAGCTTTCAGTCCCTCTAGTTTATCTGTCGTTTTTGCACGCACACTAATCTGTTGCACTTGGAAATTACTACCGATCTCTGCTAAATACTCTGCATCCATCAACATCGCATTATTAAAATCAATATTATTGAAATTAATCGGATCATCCATTTCCTCTAGCATGCCCACTACGATAAACCGCTGATCACCCATCATAAATGTCTTACCCACAGCCTCAGAACTCGTCCCAAATAATTTAAGCGCTAAATCCTTCCCTACTACGGCATTATTATGCACTTTATCAGAGAGAAATGTCCCACTCATCAAGCGCAGATTTTGTATTTCGGATAGGTCACGTGTAGTGCCAATCACATTGGCAGATGTGACAGTTCTATCATCTGTCGATAATGTAGCCGTCATTGCGGCAATCGGAGCAGCGGCACTCACATCGTCAAGCTTATTAATGGCTTTTACATCAGTCAGACTCAATCCAGACGTCATATACTGATTAGATGCTGTCAGGCCATCCATCAATACGCCTACTGTGTCCGCATGCTTGGCAGGACGTACTACTATCAAGTCTGATCCCATTGCATTAACCTGCCCAGCCACCATCGAGCGAATACTGCCGGTTAAAGACATGATCAGGGTAATACTAGCCACACCCACCGCAATACCAAGACAAGTCAAAAAGCTTCTCGTACGATTTCTAGCAATCGACTCTTTTGCTAATTTATAATGTGTCCTAAACAATACTGCCATTATTTATCCCCCTTTTTCTTATTATTACTTTTCTTGCTACTCTGTTTCTTACTTTCAGATTTCTTCTCAGTCCTCTTCTGCTCGACACCTTTTTTGTCGTCTACCTTCTCGCTAGATTCCTTTTTTCCGGAGATTACTTCTTTTGCCTCTTTTAGAATTTTACGTTTTCTGAAATGAATTTTCACCGGTTGTGGCAAATCTTTATCTGCCACGGTTTTGATATCGGTATCAATTTGCCCATCTAGCATGTGAATCACACGTGTTGCATAGCTAGTCAAAGCCGCGTTGTGCGTCACCATGATAATAGTATTCCCCTCTGAATGAATTTCCCTTAGCTCCTCCATCACAATATGGGATGACCTAGAATCCAAACTACCTGTCGGCTCATCAGCCAAAATAATTTCTGGCTGCGTGACTAAGCTCCTAGCAATTGCTACCCTCTGCTGCTGCCCACCAGAAAGTTGATACGGCATATAATATTCTTTTTCCTGTAAACGAAATCTATCTAAAATTTTATCAGCCATTAGCTCACGATGCATCTTGCCATAACCTGCATAGACCATCGGTAGCACCACATTATCCAAGATAGAAAGATGCGAAATTAGATTAAAATCCTGAAAGATCACACCAATCTTTTTTGCTCGAATCGCTGCCTTTTTGCGCTCAGACGTGCGCGTCATCTCCTTGCCATTCAACAAGTAACTGCCCTCTGTTGGTTTATCAAGTAAACCCAAAACATTGAGCAAAGTCGTCTTCCCGCAACCACTAGGCCCCATAATCATAATAAACTCGCCCCTCTTCACAGTCAGATCAAAATCGCGCAGAGCATAAGATTCCGCGTCGCCAATTCCATAGCGTTTTGATACACCTTGCAAATTTATTACAACATCCTGTGGACTCATACTTTTTAATATACAAAACCCCCTGTTAATTCGCAAGCATAAGCGACAACAGAAATCAAAACATGATATAATATAGACAGTGAATTCTATGCACGCATGTTAACAGAAAGGGGGGAGCCCAATGAAGAAAGAGAACTTAAAACTCCTGCTCGACCTTACAGACCCAGGCATAATAGCAGACAACATGCCTAAGGAAGATCTAGAGGAAAATCTTCCCATCCTTGCAGAAAAAATGGGCATTAATAAGTTAGCCGAAATAGTAAATGGCGACATTATTGATAACAATCTTGAGTTTTTTCTCAAAAATAATGTCAATCCTCACATACTTGGACGCAAAATTAGCACCGCTGTTGCTAAACGAAAATTAGATCTTTTCACAAAGTATCATATCGACATCAACATCATCTTCGAAGGCAAAAACATCGAGGACCTACTCCCAGATATGAAAACTCTCTTAGAGCACGGTCTCAGCCCAAATCGGTTCCTTAGCGGCGCCTACGTCAAAGAGGTCATGGCCCGCATGAACATCTTACTTCCATACCATCCAGACATCAATTTGTTCGTTCAAAACATGAAAAAAGATGATGCTTTCGATAATATAGAGGACTTGTTGAAATTAAAAGCAGACGTCAATTTGTTTGCAGAAGAAATGAATCCTAGCGAAATTATTCATTGGTTTGATTTACTAGTAGAATACAACGTAGATACCAATCTAATCGCCAAAATATTAAATGGTGAAAATAACTAAGCTGCATGGAATCACAGCCAGGGAATATTCCCTGGCTTTTTTATGCCATGTTATAATTAATAAGAATAGCTATATAGAACCTTAATACCAATTTATGAGGGGGGTGATCATTTGATTTATACAAGTAGTTATCGTTATTACGTTCCGCAAGACAGTAGCATCAATTTTTATTCTATCTCCGGTGATCGAGGCCAGAAGGTTGGTTACACTGGTCCTTGCTTTAGTCAGCTCGCGCCAAGGCTGTCTTTTTGGAAAGTCTGGCAAGACAATATTGGGAAAATCCCAGAGCACGAAAACAACGAATACTACATTCGGGAATATTGTGCTCAAACATTGTCCCAACTTAACCCATTAGACATATATCGTCAACTAAATAGCTCTCAAACAATATTATTATGCTATGAAAATTACAATCAATTTTGCCATCGCCACATAGTTGCCGCATGGCTAGAACTTACAATTGATAATGTAATGGTACCTGAAGTTATCTACACCAACAACAGAATAAATGTAGTGAATAGACCAAATTGGGTTAAGGGGTTCCTTAGTAAAATTTTATAGCTACTAACTAACAAAAATGCCGCGCATGCGGCTTTTTTTCAGATCTAGACTGGCGGAAGGGACAGGATTCGAACCTGCGAAGAGGTTAGCCCCCTTACACGCTTTCCAAGCGTGCGCCTTCAACCACTCGGCCACCCTTCCGTCCCCTGTATTATACCAAAATACTACCTCCCTCGCAAGCCCCTTCCTCTCTACCGACAAAAAGGCCTGGGCATTACACCCAGACCAAACTAAGGGGAAGGCTGTCTATTTATTCACTCTTACTTCACGAATCTTAGTAGTGTATTCGTATTTAGCATCTAAACATTGCAAGGTCCCCCCTTTTACAATGTATATTCCAAGTAGAAAATTTGCACCCGACTCATCGTCTATGCTTATGTCGCTTAAAAAACTACAGATACTTTCTTCATCTGGGATGTCATAATAAAGATTTCCTCTTTTTCCCTCACATACCAAATAAGAATTTACCGCCACCGTAAAAGCACGTGTCATTTCTTCGGCAAGCTGTTCGTTGTCTTTTAAAATCAGCTCGTAAGTATCCATTACAGCAGCTGCCGTCCTATCTGTTTGGTAACTACCCTTGAAACTATTTACCCGTTTCATTAAAGCAATTACTAAAGAAGCTACTTTTTCTAACCCCTCCCTTCCTAGTATTTCTCCAAATGTTCTTGTTGTTGGCATATTATCACCCCCGATACAATGGATCAACAAACACTACCTCTATACTATAGCATAAACATCAGATAATTGCATCTACCCACACTAATTTTGCCACCCCTGTAGATTTATGGTATAATAAATTTAATGAATATCCTTGCTATTGAATCTTCCTGTGACGAAACCGCGGCCGCTATTGTCTCTGGCGATCCTCCTTCCCTATTGTCAGATCCATCTCACCACCCACAAATTCTTTCCAATGTTGTCGTCTCCCAGATTGATATTTTCAAGGCCTATGGCGGTGTAATTCCAGAAGTAGCCGCTCGCTCTCACCTAGAAGCTATCCTCCCTGTTATCCACCAGGCCTTTGAGCAAGCTGGATTTGCGAAAAACGATTGGTCTAAGATTGACGCCATCGCTGTCACTCACACTCCCGGTCTACTTGGTTCTCTATTGATTGGCACTCTTTCCGCCCGCACCCTAGCAATTTTACATCACAAACCCCTTTACGCTATCCATCATCTCAAATCTCACATTTACGCCAACTGGCTAAAGCCTTCGGGGTCTCTACCTCAATTCCCTCTTCTAGCACTCGTTATCTCTGGTGGCCACACTCAAATTATCCATATGCAGCATCATAATCATTTTGAAATTATCGGCACTACTCTTGATGATGCTGTTGGTGAATGTTTTGATAAAATTGCCAAAATTCTCGGTCTTCCTTATCCTGGCGGCCCCTCTATTGCTAATTGTGCCAAATCTGGTAATCCCACCAAATATCAGCTACCAATTCCAAACATCAAGAATCTAAACTTCTCTTTCTCTGGGCTCAAGACCGCCGTCCTACGCACCGTCCAAAAAGAAGCTGGTGTACCAATTTCTTATCCATCTCACCAGCTCGCAGCGCTACTATCCAACCAACAAAAAGCTGATTTTGCTGCTTCTTTTGAGCATACCGCCATCAAAATTCTTCTCAAAAAACTTGAAAAGGCTTTGGCTCAGTACCCAGACACCAAATCTCTTATTATCGCTGGTGGCGTCTCTGCCAACCAACTTCTCAGAACTCAAGCCACTACTAGTTTCGCGGCCACATCTACTCCTGTTTATTTCCCTGAGTTAAAGTTTTCCGGTGACAACGCTGCCATGGTTGGCGCCGCCGCCATGTACGAAATCGCTAGTAACATTGAGCCAACCGATCCCTACAGCCTCAATATCCTTCCCCGTTCCAACATTGAATAGTCTACTCATTCTGTATGCATCACACCATTACTCAAAAATAGACCTTTACATTTCAGATATTTATGATAAAATAGAATCATACGAGCGATCCTAGATAAGCTCGTTTTATATACTTCTGACCCAGAAATATATACATAACATTTAACATTTGGAGCACACCGCTCCGCAATAAAGCAAAACACCTCGCGCGATTCTAGGTAGCGCATTTGATATCACTCATATGAGTGATCGGACATTAAAATTAATCTTTGCAAGGCTAATCAAGTCGACCAACCTCCCCTATAACGCAACTAATGGTAATTTCTTAAGAAACTTTGTAGCTATTAGTTGCTTTGTACCATGACAACTAAATATTTGAACAATATAATTAGGAAAAAATAAATAATTATTTATACAAAGACGCTCAATTAACAGGGGTCGATAAGCAAAGATTGATGATAGATTGATTCTTGCGCAAGGCACCGGACTTTTCCGGACAATCAGAGCCACGCTGCCTTCAAGATCCTACCAGAAATTATGTTCTTCATGCCGGGAGTTAAATGCTCCCAAACTATTCAGAAACTTTAACAGGATCAAGATTGCAACACGGCTATCACTAGCACAAGAATTAACTAGGGCTGCATTTTTGCAGCCCTTTACTTTATTTAAAAGATATAGTAGAATAATAACACGCGGGCGATCCTAGATAAGCCCGTTTATAATTTCGGCCATAAATTTTGCCATTATCCGAATTAAATAGATGTCTCATTTACAACGATAGTATTTATACAGAACAGGGTGCTCCATTCCCCTGGGAACACAACTCGCGCGATTCTAGGTAGCGCATTTGATATCACTTAAGTGATCGAACCTTTCGAATTAATCCTAACAGGATCAAATAAATCGGGTCGCAGCAGTGCGGCCCATTTTTGTGGAAAAATCACGCCACTTGTGGAAATCTTCCCTATTACGATATGATTTTCAAAACTTTGAATTCGCTCAATAATTTCGATACCAAATAACATTTTATAACATATCTGCCATATAAATCAAGCTATGGTAGAATAAATAGCATGAATGATCCCCTTCAGCAGACTAAATTGTGGCAAAAACTCCAAAATGACCTCGGCGAGACCACAATTTTTGAAGAAACAAACGATTACACCATCTTAGCTATCGAAAAACAAACCAAATTTGGCACATATTTCTATCTTCCATACGGTCCAGCGCTACATCCAGGAAAAAAATTAACAAAAGATTCAAAAAAATCAGCAAAAACTACAGAAAACAGCACGCAACCGACACCAGCCGCACTAAAAAAGGCCGCAAAAGCCGCCTATCAGGCGCTAGAACGCCTTGCAAAGCAAAAAAGCGCTACCTTTATCAGAATTGAGCCACAAGCTGCTCAGACCGCCAAATTTTGGGCAAATCTGCCAAATTCTCAAAAAACCAAAGATTTATCACCCAAAGAGACCTGGGTACTCGATATTACCCCAGATCAAGCGGATATTATCCACGGTTTTTCTCAGGGTACACGCACCCGCTATAATCAGTTCGCTAGAAAGGGCTTATCTGTTTCTAGCACCAAAGATCCAGCAAAAATCAAATATTTAGTCAATCTCCAGCACAAACTCGCCAAGGTCAAAAAAATCGGTACTTTTTCCGAAAAATACCTTAGGACAGAGCTGGTGCAGGATTTCGCTACTTTATATCTTGTCCACTATCATGAGGATGATTCCACTCAACAAAAACCCAATACTAAAAAGGATAAAATCATCGCTGCTTCCCTGTTCTTCGACTACGAAGATACCCGATTTTATATGCAGTCCGCCGCCGATTCTGATTATAAGAAACTCCCTGGTACGGTAGCGCTTCTCACAACCGCCATTTTTGACGCCAAAGAAAAAGGCCTCAAAAAATTCGATTTTTGGGGTATCGCGCCTACAGACGGTTCTGGCAATATTCCAAAGGGCCATCCTTGGGCAGGATTTACCAAATTTAAGCAATCTTTTGGCGGCTATGAGGTTGACTATTGCGGCACCTACGATTTAGTTTTTAAACCGGTCCAGTACCGCCTGTATCAATTAGCCCGCCGCGGCAACCGCTTTCTCAGAAAAATCATTCGGAAATAACCTCCACTTCACTACCTACACTTCACTGCTTACGACCCACAACAAAAAATAGCACCGCCCCACTAGTTGCAACCTACCTTTTAAAATTTAGTCTGGCCAGATTTTTTACTAGTTCCCTTCGCGGCATTCTTCTTATCAAACTTTTTTAGATCAAAAAGAGGCGCTTTTTCTTCGTCAATTACACCCTGGGCCTTCTTCATCAGCCTGTCTATACCGGCTGAAGTTTTTGCAGATCCCACATGAACAGTCTTAACAACTTTACCACTAGACTTATAACAAACCTGCACACCGGTTGCTCCAGACCCAGTCTTAAATTTCCGTATGTATGCCATAATGATATTTTAGCATATCGATTCCCTGTTTTGACGGAAGGTTTTTTATTTTAGCACAAGCCATATAGCTTTTACCATAAAAATTTTCTTTTTTACCACAAGAATTTTGAGTTTTACCACAAACTTTTCCCCAACTAAGCATAAAAGCAAATGCGCTTTTCCCTATTATTTAGCAACCCATTGACTTAGCAACCCGCTCATGCTAAAATGAGGGCACAATTATCCTTTACAACGAACTTCAAATTTAACTAATGACGGGATAATTGGGAGAAATTAAAACAAACCACAATTTGCAATCAGCAAACAGCGTGATAAACGTTAGCTTTGTCATGAAATTTTTGGTATGTCAATTATGACACCAATTTTTTTATCTTTTTACAAAGTTTTTCACACTCCCGATTTCACAATAACAGAGAAGAAAAGTCAAATAAGACACTCTCCTAAATCCTTCCGCCTCCCAACCGGTGGCCCTTCTGGAGAATACCAAACTCTCTACAATAACTATAATAGCTGGAATGCTATGCAAGATTCTGCTGGGCCGCACTTTGTCCTCAGTGGCTACCGCTACGGTACCAGTCCCTACCTTCAGGGTGCGTACGGCTACTACTGGTCTAGTTCCGCCTATACCAGTGCTACCAGCGCGCACCTCCTGTACTTTAACGGTGACAATAGCACAGTCGACCCGGCGGCCTACAGCAACAAGCGCTACGGCATCTCCCTCCGCTGCCTCGCCCAGTAACCCAAGGCAAAAAGTAGCTTCTGCCCCTTGGCTATACAGCTAGGGAATTAACAGAGAAATTAATGCTGTGTTAGTTTTCTTGGTGCTTGCGCGCGTTTAGCGAGATTTGCGGAGTTGTAAAAGTGACAACCGTCAAGCAAGTTCTTGCACACATGCGTAGCTTGTGAATTGCAAGGACTTGCTGTCTTGGACTGTTGTCACTTTTACAATTATTCCGCAAGTCCAGCATCAAGAAACTAATACAGCATTAATTTCCAAATTACATCCCACTTATGCTATACTTAAAACAATAAACAGAGGTACAACAATGGATAATGAAAATCAACCGATATCACCACAGCAACCAACTCCAGCGGCTCCGTCGACTCAGCCCCAGCCATTCCAGTCGCAGCCACTAACTACACCGGTGCCACAGCCAGATGTGCAGTCCACTATGCCGGCCCAGCCGGGCATCGAGCAACCCACTCAGCCAGTCGCTCAACAAGAGGCTCAACCAAATCAGCTAACAGATGAGGTGAAACCCGAGGACCAGAATAAGGATCAGGCAGAACTGGCCCAACAAAAACCCAAAAAAAAGGGAATCAAAGATTTTTTTAAAAAACCAACAAACGTTATCTTGGTAATCATACTAGCAATTCTAGTAATTGTGATTATTGTGGTAATAGTATCTACAATCAGTCAAAATAGCAAACCCCAAAACACTGCCAGCCCAGAAGAGGGAACTAACAAAACCGCAGAATCCACCTCTGATATTAAAAGTGACGAGAACTATACTGTCACTCAGACTACCGACGATACCTCTACCACGCAAGCTGCAGAGCAAGAAAGCGGCACCATCGAGTGCGCTATTAAGACAGATGCGTATTCACAAAAAAGCACCTACAAGGTCAAAGATGGCAAAATGTACTCTTATAGTACCACCATCGATGTTGATAAAATTAACCCAGAAACCCTCTCCAAAGAAGACCAAAAAATGTACTCATACCTTACTGATGCGGGTAAACAAATCATCCAGTACAAAGATGCGAACATCGAGGGAATCGACGTAATCTCATCAGAAACAGACGCGAATCTTTATGCCTGGACACTAATCAATCGCGACAAACTAGACGATAGCCAATTAATCAAAAAGTACTTCGTCCCTTATGATGATTTAACATTATCAGAAATGGTCGAGGCCGCTTCATTTAGCGCTGGCCAAAACGTCAAAATCCCTTGCGAACTAAAATAGGCTAAATTGCTTCACGTTCCTGTTTGAGACGCTCAATTAGAGCAGACTTCTCGGCAATTGCATCTTGCGTTTCTTTGACAAGCGCAGCCGGTGCCTTATCGACATAATTAGGATTCATCATTCTAGCGTTTAGACCATCAAGCTCGCGCCCAACAGCCAAGATTTTATCCTCCAGCGCTTTCGCATAAGAAGAAATTACCTCTGGAGAGACATCAAGATAGACTTCTTGATTTGCAAGTGCTAGACGCAAACCTCTAGGTTGTCCCTCGCAAGAAATCACACTCGCGACTCTTGTCAAACGTTGAATCAGCAGGGAATTATCATCAACTAGCGAATCATCGCCATATAAAACGTTGATGTTAGACTTAGAAATGCCCCTGTGAGCTTCTGAGAGGCCCTGTAAGGTGGCTCTGATGCCAGACACGACAAGCATTAGCTTTTCGTATTCTTCGGCGCTGATAGCGTCAAATTTGAAGTCTGCAGGCCATTTCTCGGAAATCAAGAACCCTTCCGTCCATGACAAATTCTGCCAAATTGCTTCCGTCACGAACGGTGCAAATGGATGAAATAGTTTCAAAATCGCACTTAGCGTTGCCTTCAAAAGCTCAGTGTTTTTAAACATCTTCTCTGTTTCAATAAACCAGTCAGCATATTTATCCCAGATCAGGGAATAAAGCGTCTCCACCGCCTCAGAAAAACGATAATTCTTCATCTGGCTTTCAATCTGCCATTTCGCCTCGTTGATCTCTCTTAAAATCCAATCTTCGCCAGAGTTTAGAGTCTCGTAGATTCCCTCACTCCTTGAGCTCGCCTCCCCACCAGAAGCCTCCGCGTCACCCTCAGCCTCATCAACCATCTCTTGGACAAAGCGCGAAATATTCCAAAGCTTATTACACAAATTCCTACCAGAAACAATCGATTGTTCGGAGAATGCCTGGTTCATCCCGGCCGAACGCCCACGCAGAATACCCAATCTAAATGCATCCGAACCATATTTAGAAACCATTTCAATCGGATTCAAAACATTACCCTTAGACTTGCTCATCTTCGCACCATGTGCATCTAACACCAGGCCATGTAGATAAACTTCACGGAAAGGCACCTCGCCTGTGACATAGAGCCCCATCATAATCATCCGCGCCACCCAAGCAAATAAAATATCTGCGCCCGTTTCCATCACGTTCAGCGGATAATAAGGGTTCGGCCTACCCTCTTCCCAGTTGGTGCAGACAATCGGCCAATGCGAGCTAGAGAACCAGGTATCAAATGTATCCTCATCCCGGGTATAACGCACGCCACCAATCTCTATTTCTGTTAAATTCGTCCTTGTATCAAATACCCACTCCGGACCATCAGCCTCACTATCAGCTTTCCTAAACATTGGGATAGCGATACCCCATGGAATCTGTCTAGAGATATTCCAATCTTTCAACCCCAGTAAATAGTTAATAAGAACCTGTTTCTTCGATGCTGGATAGAACTTTATCTCATCGGCCTCTAGATGCTCGATTGCGGTTTTTGCCAGACGTTTCACGTCAATGAACCACTGCTCTTTTAACATCGGCTCGATCACGGTGCCGCATTTGTAACAGTGTGCTACCGAATGGGTAATAGCTTTCTCACCCCTGAGCAACCCCTGTTCTTTCAGATCATGAAGTACCTTTTTGCGACATTCTGTAGTTGTCAGGCCTTCGTATTCGGACCCAGCCGCCGGTAGCATCTTGCCATCCGAGCCAATCACTTGGATTCTTGGCAAAGTATGCCTTTCGCCCACTTCAAAATCATCATAATCATGTGCTGGGGTAATTTTTACGGCACCAGTACCATACTCTGGATCGGCATGCTCATCAGCAATAACAGGGATAGTCCTGTCTGTTAGAGGCAGATGTACAGACTTGCCAATTAAGTCTTTGTAGCGCTCATCTTCAGGGTTAACCGCCACCGCAGTATCACCAAACAGTGTCTCGGGCCGAGTAGTAGAAACGATAATCTCCGCCAATTGAGACGCAGATGGCTGCTCCTGGACGACCGTATATGCGATATCCCAGAGATGTCCCTTCTCATCCTTATGCTCCACCTCAATATCCGCAAACGCCGTCTGATGTTTGGTACAATAATTCACCAACTTCTCACCTCTGTAAATCATTCCGTCATTCCACATTCTCTCAAATGTCGAATACACACGTCGAACCACATTTTCGTCCAAAGTAAACGTCAAATCTTTCCACGAGCAAGATGCACCCAGTGAGCGCACTTGCAACTCCATATTTCCCCTCTGTTCTTGTACAAAATCCCAGACTCTCGCATAAAGCTCGTCGCGCGAATATTCAAATCTCGTATGTCCTTCTTTCTCGAGAGCACGCTCATAAACTACCCAGGTCTCAAACCCAGCATGATCCGCCCCCGGAATATACCAAGTGACATCACCACGCAAGCGGTGATAGCGTGTCAGAGAATCTTCAATCGCAATCGTCAAACCATGGCCAATGTGAAGATTACCATTGGCGTTTGGAGGTGGCATCACAATCGAGTAAGTCTTGCGGCCATTCTTAATCGCGGCATTATATGCCTCCTTCGCGCCCTCCACACTTCCACCGGGCAAAAACTCATCTGCAGCTTCCCAGGCAGCATAAATATCAGGCTCAAATTCCCCCGGTTCATAAGACGTTGCAAATTTCATCAAAAATCTCCGATTACCCTTTTCTCCATTATAGCACAGAGAATATCACATTCCGAATGATTATTTCCTTACTCCTCCAAATCTCGCTAGATCAACCCTACTCAAAATTTCCTCAAAATATCATGATGCCCAATATCCGCCAGAATTATAATTGTATCGCCTTCAAATTCAAAAATAATTCTGATATCCATATTTACACTCATCTCCCAAAAAAACGCGGTACCTTTTATCTTTTTTACTCTGAGAGACGGATGTGCTGGATTCTCACACAGCAATTTTAATTTATTATGGATTTGTTTCTTTTGCTTAGCAGTAAAAATTTTGTAGTGTTTTTGAAAATTTGAGGAAAACGTCAGGAGATAACCCACTAGTTTTTCTCCATATAATCCAACATTTCTTGAACAGACGAAAAAACAGGCTGTCTGTTAGACTTAATATTTTTTTTGATGCTCCTCGCTTCTTTTTCTAGGCTATCAACATAGGCCTTAGGATAAGTAACAACTGGTACAAGCAAAATACTACCATCATCCCGCTCGACAACTTCATATTCATCCCCCTCAGAAATCCCAAGGCTCTTAACGATCTTGCTAGGGAGGGTTAATTGTGATTTTGTTCTTATTGTTACTACCATTTTCTTACTTTCCTACTTTCTGAATTTATAATATCAAAAAAACAAATAAAGTCAATCTAAGGCACAATAAAACTATAATGAAACCAGAGCTAAAACGCCAACTTCTCTTGCATCGCCTGCATTTCAGCTTCGCTCGGCTCAAGTGTCACACCGTCTTTCCATTCCGGGCTAAACGGCATCACATGCACATGCGCGTGTGGCACATCTACACCAATCACCTTCATAATCGGCCGCTTGCCAAGCGCTTCTTCCATCCGCTGAGCCAACTTTTTCACGGTCGCCATCACCGCAACATAGTCCTCATCGGGTAGCTCGTAAATCTTGTCTACCTGATTTTTTGGCACTACCAAAGTATGTCCCATCACCTCTGGAGCGATATCTAAAAACGCCAACGTTTTATCATCTTCATAAATCTTGTAGCAGGGAATTTCACCCTTGATAATTTTCGTAAAAACACTATCTTCCATATCCCCATTATACCAAAGCAGGCCAAATAATTTGCTATAATAAAACCAATAATAGTGAAAGGAAATTTACCAAATGAACAATAAGACAATTTACAAAAAGACCCTTGGCTTTTCGCTTCGCCGCCTGGCCTGGGACATCCTAGCATTCGTAATCGTCGCCGTATGTACATCGGCCGGATTTTTAATCGTAAATAGCACCACCAACATGGGCCTAATCGGTCTCGTTATCGGCGCCATCGTCGGTGCTATCATTGCAGGCATCATCTTACATTTCTTTGCCTACTCCAACAAAGCTGCTCAAATCGCCATGATGACAAAAGGCGTGACAGAGGATAAGCTCCCAGATGATGTCATCGGCGAGGGCAAGAAAATCGTCAAGTCCCGCTTCGCTACCGTTGCTGCCTACTATGCCGTCACCAACGCTATCAAAGGCATCTTTCGCCAAATTGGTAGAGCCATTACCGCTGTTGGCAACGCCGTCGGCGGCGATAGTGGCTCCGCAGTAGGCGGTACCATCTCTGGTATTATCGATACCATAATCGCCTACCTCTGCGACTGCTGCCTTGGCTGGGTCTTTTATCGTAAAGACATCAAAGCTACCAAAGCCACTTGCGAGGGTGCTGTTCTCTTCTTCAAGCATGGCAAAACTCTGGCCAAAAATCTCGGTCGTGTTTTTGGCATTTCTCTTCTTTCGTTCATCGCTATCGGCGGTGTTTTCTTCGGCATTTCTTGGCTCATTTTCCAAGCCATGCCAGATACCTTCTCTCAACTCAGCGCTGCTATCACAGAGTCTGGCGCGCGCAACTCTGCTAATTTGCCGCAATTCGTCTCCGATCCAGCTCTTCTTTCTGCGGTCTGCGCAGGCATCATCGGCGTTATCTTTTGGGGTATCATCCACTCTACTTTTGTTCGCCCATTCATCCTCGTTGGTGTGCTTAGGAATTACATCAACTCTGGCATCAACGACATCCCAACCGAGTCCGCTATGAAAGAACTCGACGGCAAATCCAAAAAATTCGCCAAACTCCACCAAGAGCTCGGCAAATAACTGCATTTTCTAAATCTTAACTGCCAAGGAGCCAAATGCTCAAAAAACTATTTTCCCTCACCATCATCATTCTTATCTTAGGAGGCGGTTTCATCGGCTTCAGAATGACCACAGTGCCAAGCGATTTAGCAGTCAACCAGACTATCGAATCTCCCCAGCTAATCGACCTGCCAGCCATCTTAAAATCACAGCCAGACATCTCTAAAACAGGCTTGAATTATGCTGTAGCCATCGATGGACAGCTCGCCTACGCTAGCGGACAATCCACAACCACCAACGACCAACCAATCATCGCCAACGAGCCAACCACCCAGCCCATCGCCAGCACCGCTAAAATCATCCTCGCCTTGATGATTATGGAAAAGAAACCCTTTCCACTAGGCGAGCAAGGCGAGACTATCACCATCACCCCAGAGCTTAATAGCATCTACGAAAAATACAACGCCAGTGATGGCTCCACAGTACCTGTCCAAATAAATGAGCAAATTTCGCAATATGACGCGCTCTCTGGCGTTTTAATCGCTTCTGCTAATAATCTAGCCGATAGCTTAGCTATCTGGGGCTTTGGTAGCCTTTCAGAGTATCAGAAATACGCTACCGATAAACTCAAAGAGTGGGGAATCGAACACATCACTATTGGCTCCGACGCTAGCGGCTTTTCTCCCGACACTACCGGCACCGCTGCCGATATGGCCATCCTCGGACAAAAACTCATGGAAAATCCCGTATTATCAGAAATAGTCGGTCGCACGGTGTATACTATCCCTGTCGCCGGCCAAATAGACAACACTAATAAACTCCTCGGAGTTGATGATATCGTCGGCGTCAAAACCGGCTACATCGGTGATGCTTCTGGCTACTGTCTCGTCTCCGCTTATCGCCTTAGCGATCATATTGTAACCTTTGCTGTTCTTGGCGCCGCCACCCGCGCCGAATCATTCGCTTATACTCAAGACCTGGTGGAAACTGTCCAAGATTACCTCTTAGAAATCACCATCGCCACCGCCGGCGCAGAGGTAGGAAACTACGACAGCTGGTGGACCGGCAAAATCCCAATCACCGTCCAAGAAGATGTCCGCTTGCTCAATTGGCAACCAAGCGCCCCAGAAATTTCCCTCGATGCATCGTCCGGCACCCTAACCGTTAAAACCGCTGCCAACAGCAAGACCTACCCCATCTCCAGCCCAGATTTCCCACGGCAACCTAGTTTAGAACAACGCTTCAAACGCGCAATAAAATTCTAACTTATTAGACAGAAGTTACGTCTATAAAATAGCCACCGTATTGGCAAAATACCAAATAGAAAACACTTCGTCACAGTTTTTTCTGCAAACTTCTTACGCAAAAATGGTATAATTCAACTAATGACAAAACAGAGACTATCATTCCCCACAAAAATCCTAATTGTAGACAACATCCTCTGTAAAGTCTTCTCTGTCTTTACGGGTATCTTCCTTTCCGCCTATTTCTATCAAGTTTCCGAAAAGTACATTTTTCAACTCGCACTATACAACGTCGTCGGCTGGATAGTTGCAACAGTTGGTGCCATTTTCTTAGCGGACATTATCAAACGCAAAGACAAAATTTGGTTCTACCGCATGGGTATTATCATTAAAGCAATCTTTGCTTTTGTCATCCTAATCCTCGGCCCTGACATTACCAACCATACTGTCTCACTAGGCATTCTATATGGTCTTCAAGTCGCCACAAACGGTTTTCCTTTTAACATGATCGAATCGGAAAACATCACCAACACCGAGCGTATTCGATATTTAGGAGTTGGCAATGCCCTCACAGGAATCGTCAGCATCATTGCACCTATGATTATCGGGCGCTACATCACAGACATTGGCTACAGTACAGCTGCGCTGCCTATAATCATTTTGACCATCATCGAACTCCTAATCAGTTTCTTCCTTAAGTCAAAAAATTCCACCACTCAAAAACTCAATCTCAAAAAGTTTGTTACTTTACACAAAAATGATAAAACCCTAAGAAAACTATACGCAATAGAGTTCTTAAAGGGGATCAATCGTAATGGCGTAATGAGTTTAGTGGCCTCACTTATTATCATTAAGGCATTACCAAACGACACTGCCATCGGGGATTGGTCTGCTGCTTTTGCGGCGCTAAGCGTCCTTGCCATGTTTCTTTTTGCCAAATTTTACAAGACCAAGAATCAGGCCCCAACAATTATTTTATCAACTCTCGTAATTACACTTTCCACTGTTCTAATTCTTGTCTCTCCAAGTTTTATCACTATAGTCCTTTACAATATTTCTTTTGAAGTCTTTCTCCTTATTGTAGATAGGGTTTCAAACTTAAACTTATTCAATTATTCAACCAAAAAACAATACAAACAAAAATACAACACCGAATATTTTACTATCCGTGAAATATTCCTTAATTCCGGCAGAGTCCTAGGTTACCTCTCTCTGCTAATATTAGCATTTAGCGGAATTGCGTCTGAATCTCTCAATATCTTATTCATCATCATCATAATCTCCATCATAGTTATGTCTGCCTTAATTATCCGAACAAAAATCAGGGAAAACTAATTACTTAATCTGCACCTTCGCCGCATCAAAAACCAGTTTTGCACATCTCAATGCTTCTGCCTCTATCATCTTCTGACTATGCGGTTTCACATCTGCAGTAATCTTAAGAGATATAGTTGACTCTCCATATTCTTCAACCCCCTTATACTCAAACTTTCGCACAATATCATCTTTTATGGACTTATTCTTATTGAGCTGAGCAACTAACACCTTCATCGCTTTTTCCAGCTTAATCAGACTCTCGTCGCTACTAAAGCTAAAGACAGAAACTATCTTAGAATTCATCTTAGATAAGTTTTTTACTTCCCCAACCTTTCTGTTTGCCACAATCAACACATCACCACTATAGTCGCGAATTTTTGTACTTTTAAGACCGACACCGACTACTTCCCCCTTGAAATCATTAATCTCTACATAGTCACCTACGCTATATTGCTCATCAAGGATAATAAAAACACCCGATATAAAATCCTTCAGCAGGTCCTGCAAAGAGAGACCTATCACTACGCCAAACAGCCCCAGCCCTGCCAAGAATCCAGTCACATCTACTCCAAAAATACCCAGGACAATAATAATATCAACTAAAAAGATCACATATTTGAGGGTACTCAGTATTAGATATAGCAAAGTTAGCGCTTTTTTCTTCAGTTTTGAAGCATGTTTTCTCTTTTTCTGGATGTATTTTAATGCGCTTTCTTTGATAACATAAAAAATTATAATCGAGAGGATTACTACTATAATCGACAAAACTATCTCATTATTAATAATGAACTCCCACAAATCGTTCATGCTTATATTTTATTAATTTCTTATAAAAAGTCAATCCCATAAGACCCCGCGAACTTGCATTTGCCCCCACATGCTACCACCACTTCCCGCGTTATGATACAATAACCATAATTGGAAACAACCTAAAAGGAGGATTATGAGCAAAGAGGCAATTCCAGGTACCAATCCAAACTGGGGCAGAGAACTACCAGATGATTACACCAACTCCCTAGTTGATGCAAACGGCAACAACTACGATAATGGCTACAATTTTGACGAAAAAGACGACCACGAGGAGGATGACCTCGCAAAGGAGCTTGCCGAAAGACGCGCTCAAGCCGAAAAAGACCTCTCCAGCGCTGCACTAAAAGCCGAAGAACTCACAAGAGAAACTTCCGAAAAATCATCTTCGATTTCAATGGTATAGACCTTATCGGCCAGGGGTTTGCCGACGAAATCTTCCGCGTCTGGCAAAATGCTCATCCCGATATCGTATTAGAGCCAATCAATATGTCCGACACAATTGCCATCCTCGTCAATGATGCGAAGGAAAATCTCTAAGGTACGGAAGCGAAGGGAAATAACAACCATCTAAAAGAAACCTGGACAGGCTACCTCAGCAATTTCCACAAACTTTAATGAATTCCTCAAAAATTCTTTTCATTTTTATATCATCTAGCATCAGTTCTGGGTGCCATTTTACACCAAGGCAAAACCTTCTGTTCTTTAATTCCACCGCCTCAACAAACCCATCATCAGAATAGGCTGAAATCTCCAACCCATTAATATCTTCTTCTTTTGCGAAAAAAGTATGTATGCTATTTACATCTGCTTCTATCTCACCTAAAATCCCATGTAGCACAGAACCCTCTTTTATAATTATCCTGTGCGCAATTGAGCCATCTTCAATATTATGCCGTGAAATATTATCACCAAGAAAAACATCCCCGCCCATCGCCCGGACAATGTTATTGAACCCAGCACATATTCCTAAAAGTGGGATATTTTTTTCTATTGCATACTTTGCCACCGCATATTCATAGCTCGCGCTAGATAAACCCCCTTGTAAAATAACGCCGTCACATCGATCAACTATATTATGTAGGCCGTTCAGTTCTTCATCAGACAATATAGTCTTGTCAATTTCAAACTCATCTTCGTAAAAGCTTTGCGTCGCTTGCGTTGGCAAAATTCCTATTGGAAGTCCACCGTTTTTTAACACTGCGCATCTTACTGGCTCATATATTACCTGATTTTTAAATAACTCATTGCCGTCAAACTTGCTTGGTTTACTGACTATTCCAATCACTGGCTTCTTATCCATACACTATATTATACCAAACAAAAACCATAAGGGCCCCTTTAGAGGCCCTTTAGCTTTCTTAGAGGCATTATACTTCGCGCGTAAACGCTTGAGGCTGTCCAAGCGGACAGGGCCGATTGCAAGAGTAATACCCAAACTGACATTTAGTCTTTTTGCGATATTCTCCGAGCGAAAGCTGCTGAGCATGCTCGTCTGCCCCGTTGAAATACCGATTAAGGGTTTCTTCCGTTTGCATGCAGATTTCCCATTGTGCCGCGCCACAAAGTCTCTCATTACATTTCATAAGAAAGTCCTCAAGGCACCCTCTCTCATTGATCATAACCATCATACCTTGCGGATAATTATCGGCTACAAGCTCCATATCACCTAGATACTCTAGTCGAACTTCATCATTTTCCCTTATTAACATCGGCACAAAGAAAGTTCTATTTGCCTGTGACGGCGCTATAGTTATCTCATAATTCAGCGAACGGTGCCTCTGTGCTTGCGCCAGCTGCGCAAAACTCCCGGAATAATTCGTAGAATAAACATCTCCATAATACTCCGCGCGTTCCCGTGTTGCAAAAAGAGAAAGTTCCCGACCTTTGTTATCTCGTATTTCCTCGCAATTCAAAACCGAACGCAAAGTCTTTGCAGTCTCGTCAAGCCACGGCCTTAGTTTCTGATAAAAATCATCCGGCATTCTTTCTGCTAATTTCGGCGACTCTAAAAAGCCTATCAGATAATTTCCTTGGCGAAAATCGACTGTGTATTCCATCGTCGTCGACGGCGTAAAAACTGATATAAAATACCGCGCATTCTCTTGTGCTAGTTTACGCACTGTCGTATCACCCAGCTGCGAATATCTTTCATGAATCAACTTCTCAAATTTTTCGATCCATTTCTCGTACAATTCTTTCTCCACTCCACTGGTTTCCATCTTCGTGTATCGCGCCGACTTCTCCGAAGTGTTGTAATCTTTTTCGTTGTTCAAAATCATTGCGATAATTTTCGGGATTCCAGAGATTAGCAAATTATAGCTTACGTGTCCAGATACGCTGTGATGCCCCGAGCCAGCAGTCCCGTTAAATCTTGCCAACGTCTTTTCTTCTGATTCAGCTAAGATCTTGTCAAAATCATCCTTCATATAACAAATTCCTGCTGAGTATCCAGAAAAAAGCTTCGCTTCTGCAACAGGTAGCCTGTAACCAGGTTGTGTCGAACCAATTACCTTAATATTCATACGCATACCTCCTAAAAATAAATGTGCTAATAAATGATTACTCTGACGTCAATTATACGGCATTTGTTTCCACACAACAACCATAAGCAATGTGAAAACATCATATGCAAACTTCGGGCAAACTATCACAGATTTTCAAGAAGTAAAGGGAAACCTTCGACCTCCCGTCTGCTCAAAGCCTCCAATACCTGGACGAAGTTCGAACAAAAATGATAAAATAAGCTTATGAATAAATTTACTGGTACTTACGCAGAATTTGGTGAATATCTAGCCAAAAAACTTGCTGAAAGAAATCACAATTTTGACACGCGGATCAATCGTCGTACTCTAAACAAACAGCTAAAAATTTACAGAAAATTCTGGCCTGAACTCCTAGAAGAATCAAAAGCCGTCGCAAATTACTTAAGCATGCCCGAGGATGAAATTCTTTATGACGAAATCGCATCTACTGTTGACAATCAAAGACGCCATATCAAGAATGTCCACGATTCAAAAACTGATGCTTGTACAATTTTTGCTATTCACGAAAATAGCAAAACTTTTGTCGGCCGTAATTACGACTGGAACCCCTCTGCACGTAATTACTTCCAAACGTATAATCTTAAAATTGGCAACTCTTATCATTATTATGCCTTTTCAGATGAGGGTACATACCCCAGACATTACAGACGTCGTACATGGAAGCTCTACATGGAAGATGCTATTAATGAACATGGCCTCTATATTGGCCTCACTGCCTCAAAACTTCGAGAAAAATACTGGAATTACGGCTTTTCGCCTTACCATATTATCCGCTATGTTGCCGAGCATTGCAAAACCACCAAAGAAGCATTGGCAGTTTTTCGTAAGGTCCCTGTCTCCGTACCTAAAAATTTCTTAATTGCCGACAAGTCCGGCGACATTGTCGTTGTTGAACATGCCGCGAGAGATTATCGGATTCTCCGCCCTAATAGATTTCTCGATGCGGAATATATTGTCCATACCAATCATTGTCTCTCCCCAGAGTACAAAAAAGTTGACCCTGTTCTTGAAAGCAATCCACAAACAACCACTTATCTCCGTTTTGAAGAGGCTAATTATTTAATTCACCAGGAATTGCCGAACTATGATTTTGCAGATACAGGACGTATCCTCAGAAATTCTCATTATGTTTACAGCCAAGACACCATCTGGTCGCTAGCTTTAGAACTCTCTGAGCTTCGTCTAACATATTATCATGATACGGCCGAAGGCCAAAAAGAACAAAGGCTATCTTTCTAGCAGCATAGTACGATATATCATTCTCCACCAATCGATTCCAGCTAAAGATGTTAGAGACTTCGTCTCATCGCAGCTTCGGCAAATTAAAAATTCCAGAGCAAGCTCTGGATTTTCAATTTGTCTCAACTGCTAGAAACGCTTCGCGTTTCCAGCCTGTCTAGGCTTGGCGGAAGCGAAGGGATTCGAACCCCCGAGACGTTTACACGCCCACACGATTTCGAGTCGTGCGCCTTCAACCACTCGGCCACGCTTCCACTTATCACTTTACCACATCTGACAGATTGTTTCAACGTAACAAAAACAATACTTGACACAAAACAATAAAAACAACCTATAATACTTGACAACCCCCCCCCGAGATATAATAAGTACATTATTATTCATGGGAGAAGATTATGAAAAATCTTTCTAAACTCGCTGCCGCAGCAACATTCTCGCTAAGCGCGTTTGCAGTGGCTTTGCCAGCTTCAGCAGCTAGCTACAACATTACCTCAACCTATCTAGCCGGACTACCCGACTGCGCCGTCTCAGGCGAGCAACCAGTTGCCGTTGCTGGTGGTTGTAAGTATGAGTCACTTGGCTCTGGCACTAGCTATATCTTCGGTGCTGGCGATTATACGCTCGGAGAGAACATCACTTTTGATAGCCAAGAACAACTGGTATTTGATGGCGCAAGCTCTTTTGATCTTAGTGGCAAAACTCTCTCTGGTGGCGACATCTCAAACTTTGATGGCGTTATCAAGGTCAAAAGCGGCATCCTAACAATTTCCGGTGGTACTATTTCTGGCCGCACCAACGTTGCTGGCGGCACCGTCACCATCAACAATCTTACCAACACAGGTACTACCAATATTACCGGTGGCACTGTCGTCATCAACAGTGGCATATTCTCCGCTGATATGGAAAGTGCAATCTACGCTGGAGGCGCTTCTAACATCACTATCAATGGTGGCACTTTCACCTCTGCGCAAGACAAAGGTCTTGAAGCTATCCACTGGGGTGATGACACCTTTGATTTCTCCGGTGTACTCAAAATCAACGGTGGCACTTTTACTGGCAACACTCACGGTCTACTAGTCGGTGACTCTTCCCAAACACCAAACATCACACTTGCTGGCGGCACTTTCAAATATACAGGCACAAATGAAACTTTCGGTGCTATCGGCGTTTCAAGTCTAGACGAAATTCCTACCTCTGTGCTTAACGATTTGCTTGCAAGTGGTTATTCTTATAGTGACGCAACCGCGACCGTGGCTTCTGAATACATCTATACAGCAGTCCTTACTGGTCGTTCCGTCACAGTCACCGGCGGCAATATCGATCCAGACGACCAGGATTCAGAATCCGCTTCAACCGACGATTCTACTACCGGTTCATCTAGCTCCACCACATCTGTTGGCACTCCGGACTCTGGTTTTTCAACAAACGAAGGCGCTAGCGCTACCGCAGCCGGTGGCCTCATGACTGCTGTCTTGCTTAGCCTTATCGGCGCCGGTCTCTGGGCTCGCCGCCGCGCTTAAAGAAAAACCTTGGCTAGTCAAGGTCTGTAAGTTTCAAAAAACAACGGGAAATTCTTAGCAAACTTATTATTTGAACTTTAAGCCTTGGACATCGTCAACTACAATTTTCAACTTTAATAATCGCGCCACACAAACAAATAATCTTTAATAATCGGCGCCAGCCTTAGATAATTCTCCCACATCGAAAGATACCCATCTGTACGCCCCACATTCACCCCAAATCCACCCGCCATTGACTGGTATTCAAGTAGTGGCGTACAGATATCGCCCGTAGACACCCACTCGCGCTTCAACCCCGTTGATGTAATTGGCGCATTTACTTCTATGCTACCAACCCAGGCCTTCTTGTTGTTGCCTTTTCCTACCTCACAAACAGAATATCTCAAAACGTCATCGCGCGAAGGGAACTGCCGTACAGTTACTGCGCCATACATCTGCGTCTCCATGTCATAATGATTCAGCTGTTGGCGAAAATCTGGCTCCGCATTACCCCGCACATCCACACTCTGCGGTGGATGTTTCCGTGGAGATAATACCCCAAAATCCAACTTTGGCACAGTGGATACCTCCGCATAATACGCACCCGTCATTCGCCCAGACGTAATAAGGCTCTGATATTGTTCTTTTGAATCAAATCTTCTGGCCGTACCACCTAAGAAAAATCCTGGATTCACATCTTTTAGTTCCATCTTGTATTTTTTCGCAATGCGATTCAATTCTTTCTGAATTTTTAATGGCAAAGTCAGGCTTTCCTCGTTAAATCCTACTCCGTACCAGCCGATCTCACCATTTTTATTGATATAATCAGGCAAATATCGCCACATACCTTGTGAATTACTTCGGTAATATCCACGGACTTTTACGGTGTCATCAAATGCCACATAAGCGATAATAGCCTCGTGTACATCCACCAAAAATGATTTCGAGAATGCAATTCTTACACCCCCCACTTCGATCAAAAACATCGGCCCTAGCCCCACCTGCTCCAGATATTCTGGCTTCAGTTGGTATGCCAGCCCCTGTTGGATCCACGGATCACCCTCTATCACTGCACGATCCAAAAATTCAGTTTTAAGCTTTACTGCATCTTGCTTTAACTGCCAATCTTCGGCCTCTTTTTTAGCCTCCTCGATCACCGCAGTTAACCGCCACCTCTCGCCATAAACTATTTCCTCTAGCTCTTCTACTTCTTTCTTATATTCTTGATATTTTTCCTCTGTATTTCCACGTTTGATTGCCTCTATGAAGTCATTTTTTGCCGATGCAAAATCACTTGGCCTAGGGAATTTCTCCAAAAATTTAGTAATAGATTCAGCATTCACACTCTGAAAATTATTAAACCCAAGTCCAGTCATATAAGCTAGAATCCGACGCTTAAAATTATTATGCTCGATAATTGGAAAAATAGCCGTCGCCGCAGGTGCCGCTACCCCACTTACCGCATTCTCAAAATCTTTAGCCGAGACTGCGCCTGTTGATACCATCCGCAAAAACCGCTCTTCTTCATCCGGAGTCACCTCTGGAATTTCTTGGCCCTGCAAAATATTTGCATTTTTTGACAGCAATGCTTTGATCAGCTTCCGTCGCAAAAGATTGTTTTCATCTTCTGTCATGCCCACCGCAGTATCATTCATATTATGTTTATTTTATCATAAAACCTCAAAGATAAAAACTACCTAATAGACAAAAATCACTAAATATGGTATAATCATATATCGAAACATATTTATGTTTAGTAGATTAAAGGGAGGTGGGAAAATGAAGAAAATTATCCCCATTATCATGGCCGTAGTGGTCATTATGGCAATGCTCACCGGATGTTCGTTTTTCGAAAACAACCATCTATTGGGCACCGACAAAATTAATGCTCTAGAGACGACAGAAGCAGCAGAAACGCCAGCAAACCCAGAGCCTGCCCAGGCAAACACCAAGACTAGTGCAGATGTTGATGCTAGTAGCGCCACCGCTACAGGCGCAGCCGCAATCGAGGTCTCTGCCAAAGTCGAACCAGCGCAACCTGTTGCGCAGCCAGAACCTGTTGTTTTCGTGCTGATTGATTTGAGCGATCAATGGCTCTGGGTGCTAAAAGGCCCGAAAGTCACAGACGACATCAGCAGATGCGTTGTTGTCTACGAATCCGGCATCGTCTCCGGTACAGCCGACACCGAGTGCGCCACGCCTACGGGGCTCTACATGGTCAACAACAATAAGAAAGATGGTACTTTTCTGTACCCCAGCGATGGCGGCAAAGTATGGGTAGATTATTGGATGCCTTTTATTGATAACGAAATCGGCATGCATGACGCCAGCAGATGGAGAGATGATGACGAGTTTGGTACAGACCAGTACCGATACTCTGGCAGCCATGGCTGTATCAATTTACCGTTTGATTCAGCCGCAGCCATCTACCATTTGGTAAGAGTCGGCACACCAGTCTATGTCGTAGATTAGCATCGATCATCTACCGCAAGTCTGCCGCACACCCGCCGCAGATTAACCACGCCAGCATGGCACTAGGTCTACCCGACCTCTGCGCCATCTATATACCCGCGTAACCCGCGGGTATTTTTCTTGCCAAATCACCAAACTGCCAAACCAATCGGCCCTCAAACCCCTAAAACTACCAACTATCCGTGAAAAATAGCCCAAAACCTTGATTTTTCACGGAAAGTTTATTAATCAACTTTTCTCAAGCTGCTTCTCAAACTGCGCCTTTATTATCTTATCCAACTCTTCATCGCTCATTTTTTCCAGCCCACCAGGAATGCGCCCGCCATTTATTTTTACCATATTTTTTAGAGTGTCTATTCTCATCTTCCGCAAATTCTTCGCCACTTCTTCCATATTGACGCCTTGCAGCCTTTGCTCAAGCTCCTCTATGCTCAAATTATCAGTATCTTCCAGCTTACCAAGATTCTGATCAATCAACTCCTGCTGATGCCTTCTTTTTCGATAATCGTATTCACAAAAGATACAGTAGGTTTCATCGCCATCTTGTATGATTTCTTTTTTGGTCACGTCCCTACTGCAATTTGGACAGACGGTCATACAGTAAATACAACCTCTACCGCACCTGTCATACTCATCTTTCAGAAGGGTACCACAGGAAAAGCAACAACATGGATCATAGTAACTCATATCTACATTATACACTTCGTTCGCTATTCTTCGAAGTTGAGAAGCCGCAGATTGGGTTTTTCTTCATGCCTTCCACTGAAATAATTCGCAGATAAAACTGTTCAAGAGGGTATTTTCTTGGAGCGAAGCGCGCCCTGTTGGCGAGCGAGCGACAAAAAATGCCCTATTGGGCAGTTTTAATGCGAATTATGGTACGCCCGACAGGATTCGAACCTACGACCTTTTGCTCCGCAAGCAAACGCTCTATCCAGCTGAGCTACGGGCGCGTATCATGTGGTACATCTCCAGCCTTTAGGGCCTTTGACGCAAATGTGGATGCGATAAGACGAGTCAAATTACGCGTCTCATCTCTCCACCTAGAAATTAAATGAGCATCGCAAAAAACTGCGACACAACTATTGTAACACATTTCCCGATTTTATGCTATACTTAAATTAAAGAAAGATTTGGAGTAAATATGGCTAATAATACAACTGTCACACCCAATACCAAGTTTGGTAAGCTCAAAGCAAAACTTTTAGATTTTTATTACGGACACCCAATTAAAGACATGAAGCTTATCTGCATCACCGGCACCACCGGCAAAACAGAAGTAGCAAACTATGTCCACGAGATCCTCAAGGCCGCTGGTCAACCTGTAGCTATTCTCGCCTCTGATGAGCCTATCAAAATGGGCGCCCTACACAAGTTCCTTTCTACCGCTTGGAAAGCTGGCTCCAATTATGTCGTAGTCACCGCCCCAGCCGAGTCTATCCAAAAAGACGTTTTCTATGGATTACCAATCCATGTTGCCGCTCTTACTAACTTTACTCCAGCCGATCCAAAAGATGCCTCCGCTTCAGAGTACACCTCCGGTGAATCCACTTTATTCAAAATGAACCCAGATTTTGTCGTTCTAAATCGCGATGATTCGCACTACGCCGATTTTTCTGAGTACGCTGGCCGCCAAGGTACATTGACTTATGGCAACGATCGTTTCTCCAACGTCCAAATCGTCCGCTCTAAACTTTACAAAATGGGTGCCGAAGCTACTCTAGCTATTGGCAACGTCAACTTCACCGTTGCTACCTTCCTCAGCAAAGAACCAGTAATCTCCTACATGGCTGCAGCTACTGCTATTGCCGATACGCTCCATGTCACCCCAGAGAAAATTTCTGAGGGCATCGCCAATTATGATCCAGACGGCGTTACTAAAGAAGATTAATTAAGCGTTATCAATAGTCTTCATCAGATCCATCAAGGCATCAGCCTTCTTGGTCTCATCAGAGAACTGTGTAGCTGTACGATACGCACCACCGATAGTAGTAGCATCGTGCATGGTTTTCATAGCGTCTTTATAAATCTCAAACTTTTCTTCTGGGGTAGAATCTACCTTATCCATTAATGGCAGAAGATCTTTAATTACGTTCTCGCGGATAGAAGCAAGGTCGCCGGCTACTTCAGGAGCAGCAGGGGCTTCTGCCTCTGGGGCTGCTACTGCTGGCATTTCAGGAGCTGGAGCTTCTGCTGCTGGAGCGGCTGGAGCTTCTACTGCAGATGTTACTTCTGCGGTAGGTGCCCCTGCAACAGGTGTTTCTGCAGCTGCAGGCTCTGCTGGCGCAATACCACCAGCTAGAATTTGCTCTGCGCTAGGGCCCTCAGCCTCTGTGCTACCTCCAAAAGGCGCAGCTGGCACACCCTCTCCCTCTGCAGGAGGCATTGGCGGCACACCAAACTGATCATTTTTTTCTTCTTTTCCATTTGCAATATCATCAATTGCTTGCTGTAAATTATTTGTTTGATTAAACTGATCCATAAGATCCACCCTTGTTTAAAATATATGACTTTTCGTCATTATAGCACAAGCTTTTTTATTGTGCAACAAAATTGTATAAAAATAAGGCCATTCCGGCCGCACATCCAAATCTCTAGCAGTATCTAAATTCTCAGTGCACGCACAATCTTATCTACCAAATCTTGTCTGACCTCTGTCATTGGAAGACGTGCACCAAATGCATCTACAATTTGCTCGCCCTGCGTCTCAGGGAAATAAACCCATGTTCTAGGAGAAAAACGCTTCCTAGGAGTTAGTACAATTGCGTAATGTCCATTATCATTAATTACACCAAAAGCCTTAAATTCTTCGAAATTACGCACCCTAGTACCGACCTTGAGCCCTTTGTCTACTACCGAGTAGCGCACTTTACGTGGTGGGCGTACGGAGTAAACGATTAACGCTATTACCGATACAATGATCAAAAGCGAGAAGCTCCACCAGCCAACCCAAATCCCTAGCGCTGTCAAAGCTAAGCCAACAATAAACAGGCCAATATACCAGCCGACATTCTTGTCTTGGGGAATATATTCCTGAGCTTCCCAGGAAAGATCTTTCGATTTATCCATAACCTTATTTTACCACAACTTTAAGCCATGCTACAATGAAATTAATTATGACAAAACTCAGTCTCATCATCAAACCCGGCTCGTCCCAAGAAAAAATCGTCGAGAACGACGATGGTAGTTTAGTTGTCTATCTGCGAGCCAAACCGCACGACGGGGAAGCAAACACTGCGCTAATCAAACTCCTATCCAAACATTTCCACATTGGCAAAACTTCTATCACTATTATCTCTGGCGCCAAAAGCCGAAACAAAATTATTGAAATCCAATAAAAAATGGCGGAGGGAGGGAGATTCGAACTCCCGCTCCAGGTTTCCCCAGACTAACGATTTAGCAAACCGTCCCCTTCAGCCACTTGGGTATCCCTCCGTACGTCCTATCTTATCACAACATCAGGGAGGATTCAAGAATGCAAAAGTAATTATAGTAATTTTCCTTCAATATCCACTAAATATGATATAATCATTATAAGTAAACTGCGAGATTAAAATGAACAAAATTATCAAAACATCTATCCAAGTAATCACCGGAGTCGGTGCAGCTCTTTCACTTACGGCTGGCAAAGCCATGGCCCTTACCGTCAGAGAGGGCGCAGAAGCCGCCCGCGCTGAGGGTATGCCATCCGATTTGATTGGTCCTACTGGCGTATTTACCCAGATCACCAATACCGTACTCTATGCCGTTGGTATTATCTCTGTTATTATGCTAATTTATGGTGGTCTGCGCTATGTCCTTTCTGGCGGCGATAGCAAAAAAGTCACCGATGCTAAAAACACTATTTTGTACGCTATTATTGGTCTGATCATCTCGATTCTCGCCTTCGCTATTGTTAACTTCGTGATTAATGCAGTCACTGGCGAGTCCGATTCCGCAGCCTCCCCTAATATGGATAACTCTTCTCAAGTAGAGGAGCAAAACCAACAACAGCAGCAATAATCCTTACGGAATCAGCACAACGGCGGCCGCCAGCTTGTCTGCTCCGGCCGCTTTTAATTTGGCTATTGCCGCCTCCATCGAAGCACCAGTCGTCCAAACATCATCTAGCAGAAGATAGGTTTTGCGCTGATCTATGGTCGCTGTTTTCTTGAGCTTATAGGCACTCTTAGCCTGTCTGCGGCGCTTTTCACCGTCTGCTCCCACCTGTGTATTTTGTTCCGCTCTAGCTAGCAAATTCTGAACCTTCCATCCTTTTCTCCGTTTTGCTAGTTTTTTAGCGATTAAAAGCGTATGATCAAATCCGCGCTCTCTTATATGCTTGCTAATCGTCGGCAAGGGAACTACTATTACACCATTTCCCATAGCCTCAAATTTTTCTCTACTACTGTAGTATTGTTCTCCCACCCTAATCCCCTCGTCCAAAAACTCGGCTAGTACCTCCGCTGCCGCTCTGATAGATTTGTATTTATAATCTTCCGTTAAATCTGCCAAGATGCCCTCCCTTTTAGAGACAACATAAACCGGCACCTCGCATTTGCAATTGTCGCGATTATTCTCGCATCTAGGACATATTTTTGGAATAGCCGTTATGTTGTATTTTTTACAACGTCCACATATTATCTCCCCCAGTGCCCCACAACTCCTACAGGAGAAAGGAGCAATCAAGTCTAGTGGTCTAAAAATTGTTGTAATTTTTACATCAAAAGCCATAATTGTCTTGATTTTATCAAAAAGTAGCATTATAATAAACCATAACAATAATATTTTAGTGGAGGTTACATGGCTCGCAATAATGACGACATGCTGATGGAAGACGAATTAGCCGCTGCTTTTCTCGAAGAAAGCGATTCCGCTGCTCCTGTTGCAGCAGAAGCCGCCGAGCTAGAAGAAGAGGCTGCTCCAGCAGATGACGACGGGTGGGGTAATAATACCGACGAGTTTCCTGGACAACTAGCAGTAGATGTCTACGAGACCGCAGACCAACTAGTAGTTAAGGCTCGCACGGCCGGAATTTCCAAGTCCGACCTAGATGTCAGTATTTCTGACAACATCCTTACTATCTCTGGCGTCCTTAGCGGCGGCGAAGATGAGCACACTACTCGCTGGCATATCCAAGAGTGTTACTGGGGTGAGTTCTCTCGCACCATCGCTCTTCCAGTCCAAGTCCGTGAGGATGAAAACAGCGTTAAAGCAGAGCTCAAAGATGGTGTTTTGACTATCACTTTCGAGAAAGAAAAAGTCGAAGCTCCAAAGAAAATCCAGATCAACTAGTCTACTCGGCTAGCCAATCTGGCACACCTAGAAATAAAACCCCTGCAGTATCTGCAGGGGTTTCTAGTTTGTTCAATTTCGGCGGTCTACTTAGTGACACCGCCGTTCTTGAATACGCCATCTAGCACAAAGTTCACAATAGCGAATGCCAAAACTGCAATCACTAGACCAATCACACCATACATAATAGTATTCCGAGCCTTTGTTAGCTTAGCTGTGTCGCCAGCCGATGTTATATAGGTAAAACCACCCATAATAATCATGATTACAGCTACCAGGCCAAGCACGCTAATTACCACATTTAAGATGCCCTGTATAGTAGGTATCAGGTTGTTCTCGCCTTCTACATTACACTCTGTCAGATTGTTTACTGACTGACCCTCTTTCACAGTGCCAATAGGACAAACATCTGCCATTACAGGCTGTGTCAACGCAAATACTGGCGTCATCAGACCAGCCACTGCCATCACTGCGCCCACTGCAATCTTTTTGATTTTTCTTATCATTATTACTCCTAGTTATCTACATTTAGTTTATCATATTGTCCCCACCCCTTCAACAACCAAAAAAAGCCCCCTTAGGGGGCTTTTTGTTTTAGCTACTTAGCTACCTGCGTTAAAGATGTTCGAAAGAATGAAGTTTACAATCGCAAATGCAAGCAAAGCGATTACAAGACCAACAACGCCGTAAAGGATGGTATTTTTGGCCTTAGTCACTTTAGCAGCATCACCAGCGGAAGTAGTGTACTGAACACCGCCTACGATGATCATAACTACAGCGATGAAGCCAATCACACCAAGCACCACATTCAGGGCTGTATGCAAAACTGGCATCAGCTCAAACTTCTGACCAGCACCCTCGCCGGCATCAGCGGAGTTTGTGTACTTCGTCACGGTATCATATGATGTTTTGTCAGTGGAACCTGATTCTACAGCACTAGCTGCAGGTGCAATCAAAGTTGCAGAACCAAGCGTAGCAACAGCCGCTAGGCCCATAATTACTGTTTTTACTTTTTCTGTAATCTTCATAAATCTTCCTTTAGATTATTTTAATATTATTATAGCACAACCAGGGCCGCTGGCAATACTTTTTGACTAAAAATAACGAGGCTACCGCCCAAAAACTCCATTTTGGACAAATATCACAATCGTAAATGCTAGTCCCGCAATCACTAACCCCACGAGGGAATAAATCAACATGTTCCTCGCCTGTTTAATTTTTTCTGGCTCGCCATTAGAGACAATGTATCGCTGCCCTGCAACAATAATCATAATCACTGCCACAATCCCGACCAGCGAAACTACAACCTTGATAATCTCTGTCGCAACCGATGGGGCTGTATTATTATTATCGCAACCCAGCGTGGCTCTTTCACTATCAGAGAGCGAGCCTGAATTACAAGCCTGTTGGTTAAACTGATTAGCTGCAAACGCAGGTGTCGTCCCTACCATAAAGACCCCACCCAGAATCATAATTATTAGAGTCAGAATAACCCGTTTCATTACTGTGCTGCGCCTCCAATCGCTCCTGTAGCAAAGGCCGTAATCGCCCCCGCCAGAAGCACTACTATTAATCCCATCAAAGCATAAGCAATAATCTGGCTAGCTTGCTTAATCTTGCCCGGATCGCCCTGAGCTGTCAAATATTTAATTCCACCATAAACAATAATGCCTACCGCCACTAGACCCGCAGCACTATAAACCCAGAACCAAACATTGTTTAGATTTCCAACCCCTACGCCGTTATTATTTGGTAGGTTGTTAACGGTACCCTGTATCTCGTCTTTTGCTGATCCAAATAATCTTATTATTGCATCCATGATTTATCCTATGCTGCTCCTGTTAAAACTGCTGCGATTGTATTCATAATTACTCCTGCTAACATCGCTATTACTAGACCAATAATTGCAGAAATAAGGGTCTTTTTTCCTTTTTCTGCTCTACCAGGCTCACCTTTAGAAAACATATACAAATAACCTCCCCATGCTACCATAATTGTCGCTACATAACCTACCATCATAGAAATATCGTACAGAATATTCAAAACAGCCGTCCAGACAAAGGTCGCAAGGCCCATACTGCCGGAGCCAGGCCAGCCAATCTCGCATTTTCCATTAACTACTGTTGTTAGTCCCTCATACCAAGGTTTTAGAGCAAAAAAGACCGATCTATTTCCACATTCTTGAGGATTTTGTACTGCATCTGCAGCACTAACAGGGGTGGAAACAACAAAGCAGCTGCCTCCTAACATTGCAATTGCCATCATCAAGGATATGATCATTTTTCTCATAATCTTATAATATCATACTTTCGAAATTATATTAAATTGGCAGCCCAGCAATTTCTCCAAAAACCCCTATAAATCTCTTGACTATTTCGCTTATGTGTGCTATAATTAAAGCATAATTTGTGTACATTTGTACGCTGGTTGTTTATTATGATTGCAAAAAAATCTCTAAAGAACAGGTTAAAATCTGCCATTTTTGGTGTGTTTTTTGCTATCTTAAGTATTTTCGGTTTTACAACCATAAGCGCTTTTGTCAACCCTCCTACTAACGTTTATGCCGAGCCTGCTGACACTGATTCCTCATCTGACACAATCAAAAACTTACTCACTCCTGGTTCAAATCCTCCTACAACCAACTCACAAAACACAGAAAACACCACCGCCAACCCAAGTGGCAACCCTTCTGACGCGTCCGCCGATGGTACATCTACTGACAGTTCCAATCAAACCGCCAATCCTCAAACCACTGACAACTGTTACAGCCAAGTAGGCGCTCTTGGTTGGTTTATTTGTCCTGGCGTCGGCGTCCTTAGTAAAGCCATCGACTCCATCTATTCTCAGATAGAGGTGCTCCTTCAAGTTAATCCCGTCTCAGTAGAAGGAGACTCACCACTCTTTTACGTCTGGCAAATCATGCGCGATATCACCAATATTCTCTTCGTTATCGCTCTGTTGATTGTTATCTATTCCCAAGTCACCGGTATCGGCATTACCAACTATGGCATCAAAAAGGCTTTGCCAAAACTAATCATCGCCGCTGTCTTAGTCAATCTCTCATTTATCCTCTGTGCGCTCGCTGTTGACGCTAGCAACATCATTGGCTCTGGTCTCAGAGGAATCTTCGACAACATCCAGACCCAAGCTATTAACTCGGGCGGCTTATCTAGCGCTTCCACCATCACTTGGACAGATCTCGCAACCGCTCTCATCAGCGGCGGAGTTGTCGCTGGATTCGTCATCAGCGCGTCCTCCCTCCTCTTCCCAATTCTTGGCGCCGTACTCTGTGCTATTATCTCTGTCCTTGTGGGCCTAATTACCCTTGGGCTTCGTCAGTCACTTGTTTCAGTCTTGATTATGATTTCTCCTGTCGCTTTCATCTGCTACCTGTTACCAAATACCGAAAAATGGTTTAGTAAGTGGAGAGAAGTCTTCATCTCTATGCTCATCTTCTATCCATTATTCAGCCTACTTTTCGGCGCCTCTCGCCTTGCTGGATGGACACTAATCACCACCTCTATCGCTAATGATAACGCCTTTGGGGTCGCCATCGGTATGGTAGTCCAGGTTCTACCTCTAGTCTTATCCATCTCCCTAATGAAAATGAGTGGCACTATCTTGGGCAAAGTCAGTAGCGGCCTTGATAAACTTGCTGATATTCCTCGCGGTGGCATCAGAGATACTGCTAAAAGATACCGCCAATTTGCTCACGATAATCGCATTAATACTTCTGCATCACCGTCCGCACATCTCCAACGCTTCCTCGACCGTCGCAAACGTGGTCTCGAACTGGACACCGAAGATGCCGCTAGAACTCGTCTTAATCGTGCTGAATACTGGGCACAGCGTAATAGGTCCTCTGGTATCCAAAATTACGATTCCGCCTATGATGATGAGTACAAACATAACGGTGTAGATGAGAAAGGTAGAAAAACCAACCGCAAACTCCGCACTACGCGCTCTGCCCGCATCGCAAAGGAAGCCCTTACCTCTCAGATGGCCGCTGATAATGCTACTCGTGATGCCTCCCATATTCTCAGTGGATATGGAGAATTCCATAACCGTACCAAGCAAGATACTATCCTCGGTAAAAAAGCTGCTGATACCTTTATCGAGATGGACCGCACTCTCCGTACTGAGGAAAATGATAGTTTCGCCGACCAAGACTGGCTCATGGGTAAATATGATGCCTTCCGCAAAGCCGGAGAGGATTCTTATGCCTACAAACATTATATTATTGGCGGCGCCGGAGCTCTTGGCAAAACCGGCGAGAGCTTAGTTCTCGGCGAAGTCATCGCGAAATCAGCCCAAAACGAAGCCAAGCGTAAATCTTATGTCGGTCTCAATTTTGCTAAATATGGTTACAATAAATCTGACGCTAGGGACTGTATTACGGGGTACTCTGTTAATGATGATGGTTTTGCAGTCGATAGAGTTACCCGCAAACCTCTTTCCAGCTACACCGATCCAAAAACCGGTAAAACTATCAAAATTAAAGAGCGTGTACCTGGTGAATTTCTTAAATACCATCCAGAATATCTTGAGCAGTGCGCCTACACGCTCAAAGACGAAAAAGGCTATTACTTCAATGCTACCGACCAAGACGGCAAATTCGTTGCCCGTATTTATAAGAACGATGGTGCTGCCCTCAAAGAGATCTTTCAAAACTGGGATATGCCCATCAACGATCCTATTAACGGTCTATATGGTATACTTTCCGGAGTCAAACCGGGCGCCCTCAAAAATGCCCATCCTGCTCTAGCCGATGTCGGTCTGTCCAACTTCAGTACCACTCTACAGAGAGCTATGCTATCCTCTAAATTTAAAGAAAAAGCGGCCTTCGCCAGCCCGCTGTACGCAACCATGGTTGGTAATCGCGACATCCAGGACTTTGTACACCAAGAACTAGCCCGCCTTGATAGTATTAATAAAACTGCCAAGCCAAGCAACTTTAATACTCAAGATGCGGCGGAATTCAAACATTTGCAGATGCTGATGGATCCAGACAACTGGGATTGGATGCTATTTAATGAAGAGTCTCTTCGCTCTTTCCGCAATATCAACCGCCAAAAACTCACTGGTACGCGCTACAAAAAGGATGCTAATGGGAATTACATCAAAAATAGTGATGGCTCCTACGCTTATGATGAAATTGCCGCCGACAGTGCCGATCTCACCTTTGACGATCTTAAGAATACCGTAATTCGCAAATTCCTTGCTCCGGCCGGTCCAAAGTTCGCTACCCTTATGTCTAGAGTTACCCAAAACGTCAAGGATAATCAAAAACCTGGTGTTGCCGAGCCATGGAGCGGCACTCTCGACTCCCTAGAAAAATGGACCAAAGACGGTAATTTAGAAAGATTCCCAGGTCTCGTCGATCCATATGCCGAGCAGCTTAGCGAGACTACCACACGTGCCCGTGAAGTCGATCGCCGAATTAGACCGAAGAAACAGGGTGATAAACAACAGGGCTCCAAACAACCTGCTCATCTATCACCCAATCAGAATATTCCTATCAAAAATCAAGAGATCGTCAAAGCATCTCCAGAGCTTCAGGCTCGCAAAGAGGCCTCACAAAGCCGCGCATCTGGAAAATTTACCCGCATTGCAGAAGATATCGCCAACGATGTAGAGTACTCGAAATTCGAACGCTCCCAGCCTTGGTACGCATATGCAGGAAAGACAAACTTCCAAGAGGACTACATCCAAGGTTTGCAACATCTCGCCGATAGTATTGATGATCAACGACTTTTCATCTCCGCGGCTGAAGAATATATTAACCAAACTTTCCCAAATGATGAACGATTTAGTGAAGCTTTCGACGACTTTAGATATTACGCGGACCTAAATTACACTGACAATACCCAAGATCTAGCAGATACCCTAAGCGACATTATCTCCACACGTATATTCGAAGAATAGAAACCGTCCATTCCCCCCACATTTATCCAATATTCCACTTCATCTTTTATTCCATTTATGCTAAAATAGTATCATGGCGCAATATAAGGTCCCTCAGGACGTTGAAGCCGACGATAAGCTTCTTGGTCCATTCACCTTTCGCCAGTTCATCTATCTTATGATTATGGGTGGATGTATTGGTGTTGCTTTTGGGCTCTTTCAAATTTTCCCACTTCTTGCAATTATCCCTATTCCTTTTGCCTTGTTTTTTGGCGCTCTAGCACTACCAATCAAACGTGATCAACCAATGGAGACTTACTTAGCAGCAATTATTTCTTATCATCTCAAGCCCCGCAAGCGTCTTTGGCATCCTGGCCAGCGCGAGTCCACCATCGAAATCACTGCTCCAAAGGTAGTAGAGCAACCTCGCACCCGCGAGCTCTCTGGCGAGGAAGCGGGAAATCGTCTATCTTTCCTGGCTAATGTCGTAGATACCGAAGGATATGCCGTACGTGGCGATATCCCCAACGCCCCGCTTCGCGAGGATTATCTTGCAGAAGCCGCCAGTACTCCAGATGTTCTTGATGCTAATTCATCTGCCATCATCAATCAAAAGCTCGCAGCTCAGCAAAATGCCCAGCATCAACAAGCACTTAATCAGATGCGTAATGCAATTAACCAAACTGGTAATCCAACTTACGAAGACGAGATTGACTACGGCAGCATTCCTAGTGCTTCGCTGCAAAATCTCGCTAATAATAATCAATATTCCGTCGAAACTATATCAAAAGAAGCCGCTCGTATAGGCAGGGAAAACCAATAGGAGAACACTGATGAACCCACAAGACAATCCACAGTACAATCCGCAATATAGAGCCTACAATCCATACATTACTGGCATGCCAATTCAGCAGCCAACACCTACTATGCAGCCAGTTATTCAACAACCAGCTACCCCTCAGCAGCCGCCAGTACAACCTTCTACACCAACTATGCAGCCCGTCCTAAATCAACAAGTGCCGGTCCAGCCAGCTCAGCCTACTCCTCCAGTAGCCCCACAGCCTAACCCTATCCCTCAGCCTCAGCCTCTCCCTCAACAACCATTATCTCAGCCTACAGGACAGCCTATAAACCAACCAGTTTCACAGCCTCAGCAACTACCCCAACAGGCTCCAGTCCAGCCAGTCTCACCTATATCTAACGCTCCCACTACTCAAGCCAATACTAATAAGCCTGCTGTTACTACCAAAGCTACTACTGAAGCCCCTCTATCTACCCAGGCCACTCTGCTCATCTCTGAGCTTCGTGATGGTCTAGTAGTAATGAAAGACGGCTCCTTCCGTGCTGTTGTAGCCTGTCAATCCATCAACTTCGACCTCATGAGCGAGTCCGAACGTGAAGCTGTCGAGTACTCTTATCAAAACTTTCTCAACTCGCTCAACTTCACCACCCAAATCCTCATCCGTTCGCAACGCGTCGACATCGGCCCATACATCGAGCGCCTCACTGATATCCGCAAAAACACCGATAATATGCTCCTTGGCGTTTTAATGGACGATTATATCAACTTCATCGATATCCTTTCCCAAGAAGCAAACATTATGGACAAGTCTTTCTTTATTGTTATTCCATACTATACGTCTACTGATGCCGAAAAAGTCTTAACCCAAACCAAAAATATCTTTAGTAGCTTTGCTAAACCCAAGCAGACAGAGATCACCAAGATTGACCGCGCAACTTACGATAAAGCTGTTACCGAACTAAATAACCGCGTAGAGTCTGTCATCTCCGGTCTTTTCCAGATTGGGATTCATTCCGTCCGTCTCAACACCCGCGAGCTTGGCGCACTCTATTATAATTTCAATAATCCAGATACTGCCGTCCGCGAACCACTCGTCGATTTTTCCAAACTCGCTACTACCTATGTAAAGAAAGGAGATTCTAATGCCGCGCAAGAATAAAAACCAACTCACAGCCGCAGAAATTGCTGCTCAAGCTCAGGCTATGGAAGAAGCTGAAATTCAGCGCGCTTTCGAGCAGGGTATCACCACCCTTCGCGACCTAATCTCTCCGTCTTCCATCGAAATCCACTCCGACTACTTCCGCCTAGGTACTAAATATGGTCGTACGCTCTACGTCTATGGTTATCCTCGTGCTCTTATCACTGGCTGGCTCTCTCCTCTGATTAATATTGATGAGGTCTTGGATATTTCGATGTATGTTTACCCAGTAGATACTACCGTTGTCATGAAAAACCTTCAGAAAAAAGTTACCCAGCTTGAGGCATCCATCGCCGTCAATACCGAGCGTGGCAAGATTCGTGATCCAGAGCTAGAGGCCGCCATTGGAGATGCCGAAGAACTGCGCGATCAGCTCCAAGTTGGCGCCGAAAAGTTTTTCCGTTTTGGTCTCTATGTTACCCTCTGGGCCGATTCTCTAGAAGAACTTGGTTTCGTACAACGCAAAATCGAGACTCTCTTTGGGCAACAAATGGTTTTCTCCAAAGTCGCTAGTTCGCAACAAGAGCAGGGCATGAACTCCTGTATGCCTCAGTGCACCGATCAGCTCTTGATTAGGCGCAATATGAATACCGGCGCCATCTCCACCAGTTTCCCATTCACCTCTGCCGACCTTACCCAAGAAAAGGGCATCCTCTACGGCATCAACATGCATAATAATGGCCTGGTAATTTTTGATCGTTTCTCCCTAGAAAATGCCAACATGGTGGTCTTCGCTAAATCTGGTGCTGGTAAATCTTTTACCGTCAAACTAGAAGCTCTTCGCTCAATGATGACCGGCTCAGAAATTCTCATTATCGACCCAGAAAATGAATACCAAAAACTTGCCGATGCCGTCGGTGGTACCTACATCCGCCTATCTCTCAATTCTGACGTTCGCATTAACCCATTTGATCTACCAAAAGTCGTCGATGCCGAAGACGCTAATGACGCTTTGCGCGCTAACTTAGTCACCCTGCATGGTCTTTTACGCTTAATGCTCACCAATTCACAACAAGGACGCGGTACTGTAAATCAAGGTCTCACCCCTACCGAGGAAGCCGATCTTGACCAAGCCTTAATCGATACTTACGCCCGTGCCGGCATCACTTCTGATCCTTTGACGCATCAGTCTACTCCGCCGACCATTCTTAACCTATACGATACTCTCCTTCATATGGGTGGCACTGGTCCAAACCTCGCCCAGCGTCTTCGCAAATATACTACTGGTACTTTTGCTGGAATTTTCTCACAGCAATCCAATGTCGATATTAATAACCAAATGGTCGTATTTAATATCCGTGATTTGGAGGATGAGTTACGCCCTGTCGCAATGTACATTGTCCTATCTCATATCTGGAACACCGTCCGTGCCGAACAAAAACGTCGCCTCCTAATAGTAGATGAGGCCTGGCAGCTCATGCAGTATGAAGATTCCGCCAACTTCCTCTTCAGTCTCGCCAAGCGTGCCCGTAAATACTATCTCGGCCTCACAACTATCACCCAAGATGTTGAGGATTTTATGTCTACCAAACTTGGCCGCGCCATCGTCGCCAACTCCTCTATGCAAATCCTCCTCAAACAATCTAGTTCAGCCGTAGATGTCCTGTCCGATGTATTTAAGCTCACCAACGAAGAAAAGAAGCGTCTTGCTAGCTTCCCAGTCGGTCAAGGTCTTTTCTTCGCCGGCCAAAACCACGTTCATATCCAGATTATCGCTTCCGAAACAGAAGAGTCTTTAATCACTACTACCCCGAATACCAATACTCGTCAAGCTTTCTAGCTAGCATTATCTAAGTTAGGCACATAATCCACCTTCTCCTGTTGTTCTACACCCCTTATTATGGTATAATTTAATCAGTTATGTCGGGTCAAAAAAACTATTTTGGCAAAGATTCCATTCGCCCTGATTTTTTAAATCCCAAAAAAACTTTATCCGCTGCCGAGACCAACGCCCATCGTGCTCCAACTTCTAAAGCCAACGATCTAGAGTCCAACCCCCAGCCTGTCAAATCTCTTTATGTTGGCCAAAGCCGCTCCGGACCTACTCGCCGTCGCTCTCAAACTTCACTTCCCAAACAATCTAACCCCAAAAACTTTTTCAATAACATACGAAAAAAATTCCGCAGTCACAAAACATTATATTTCGCACCATTAGCACTTATTGCCATTATTGCCATCGTTTTTATCTTTATCTTCAGTTCGACCAGCTTTCTTGGTCCACATATTAGTGCATTATTTACAGATTCTACAAATACCGACTATACTGCATATAATTTACGCACCAATGAAGTAATTGTCGAAATTCTCTCTGGGTCCCAAAAAATGCCGGACTATCTCAGAGACCGTTTTCAAAAAGAGGGAATCACCACCAATAATGACCACTCATTATCTTTTAATGGCAACACTATCACTGCTGCCAACTTTGAAACTTCTTACAACAACAATGCCGACTTCCGCGAAGCCGTTATTCGCGCCCATCGTGGTCGTGCTGCAACTTTCTTCGATTCCGCCGCTGAGACTTTTTATAAAAAACTAGGCCTTTCTCGCGATGTACTACATGATTACCAAACTACAGGCAATGCCGAGTCTGATACCGCAAATTACGATCAAATCATGACTGAATATTTTGACGTTCAAAGTAACTCTACCATCGAAACCGCAACAAATAAAACTACTACCGACTCTAATGGTAATAAAATTACCACCACTTCCACATCTGGCACTGTTTCTAGCAATTCTTTTTCCAGTGCCGATACTAAGGCTCGCGCTAGCGAGTTTCTTGATGCAGTTGGTAATGAAGTCGAGTCGTCATCAACTAGTTGTGCCGCCCGCACCACCGGTGACACAATTGCCACAGCCGTCGCTTCCAATGCTAAATACACCTACGCAAATACCTTTATGACAATCATGGAAAGTATTAGTAAAGCTATGGCTGGCGAAGCAAATAGTTCTGGAATCAACAATGTTCTCAATTGGTTTACCAAACCAGAAACAGCTACCGTCCATAATCCTACTACTGGCCAAGAGTCTCAGGTTACCGGCACCCCATTGGAAGCGCAATCCGTACGCGCAGTTTTGAGCGGACTTCCAATCGACCAATCAAAAACTCAGGACTACTCGCTTGAACGCGCTTTTGTTGCTACAGACTCAAGTATCAACAATTCTGATCTTTTCGCTTCTCCATGCGATGACCAAACCGACAACATTGCCCTAAGCCTTAACGCGCAGGGTACGCCGGGATCAAACTTTGTCCGGACCACCATCGGAGCCTTACTTAATACTACTGTTGGCTCTGGCTTCAGAATCACTGCTAGCTCTACTCTTAGCCTACTCATCCCGTCAATTTCCGATGTTTTGTATAGCAATGCTTATCAATCCGCAGTTGGCGTTTCTGGAGGAGAACTGTTTGGCATGGGCGCGGCCAACGTTAACCAACTAGCAGCCCAACAAAATTCCGGCGCCACAGGAGCCTCCAAAGAACAAGTCTTGGCCTACAACCAGGCAAATAATATCGTTCTCGCACAACAGGCGGAGATCGACCAGAAAAACCATAGCCCTTTTGATACTTCTAATCCCCACACCTTTCTTGGTTCCGTTGCCAGCTCCTTCATACCTCTAGCCACCACTACTTCTACAGCCTTTGTACCAATCTCAACCTTCTCCTCAATTTCTACTACCGCTTTGGCTAATATTAACCCTACCTATGCCGCAGGCGAAAATACGTCTTATCTCACCAATTTCGGCGATAATTGTCAAAAATCTAATTCTATCGGTGCCGTTAGTAATGTTTATTGCAATATGATTGCCGTCAACGACCTTTCCACTATTAACATCCCAGAAAACGATCCTGCCTACCAAAAAGTCATTTCAGAATCAATCGATTATATTGATGGCAAAGAAGTCGTCCGCGAAGGCTCCCCTCTTGCAGATTTTATTACGTACTGGACTGGACGCTACTCAATGCCGGGCATCTACGATGCCAATATTGCTTCCGCTTGTGAAGAAAACCGTACCGGCAATATTCCTATCTTATCTAGCGTTATCAGCATGATTAAACCCGTCTCAGAATATTGTCGCTCCGTAGCCGATGGCTCACGCTATATCAACTCTAGCTCCAACCCATATTGGGCCACCGAAAAATATCATCAGCTTTGGGTACTAAATGCACGCGTCAAAGAAAACTTGGGCTTTTACCAGAATTCTACCAACCCACTTACAGCTTACCGCGAGCAATACGACCAAAACCACCCTCTAGATAATTCCCGGTCTGGCTATCTCGCCCGTATCTCCGGCCTCTCCAAATATGATGCCGAGACAGTCATTGCTCTCTTCGACTATTACCAAAAAGTTGCAGATTACCACCCTCAATACGCCTACCAGTTTGCTCACCAAGCGAATTCACCTTTTTCTCCATCTCCTACTGATATATCCAATCAATATTCATATGATTCCGAAGATACAGCCCTCACCGCAATTAGTGCCGCTGCTACCTCACTGATTCGTAGGGAGGAGACATCAGCATGATTATTTCATCCATCACCCAAAATCGCGCCAAATTATTACTTCCTCGCACTATGCAATTTTTATCCATCCTTACAGTCGTCTTCACTCTCTTCACAAGTTCAACAACCTCAGCAATTTCTTCCGCTACTCTAGACTTTTATGATCAAAATGGCATCTATTATTATAATCCAGATGGTTTTTCTGCTGGCTGTTACGCTGGATTGGGTAGCTACGATGGCGTCACTACTGCCGGCCTTACTGATCTTCAAGCTGCTTTTATTGATACCTACCATGGAATAGCCGCAGAGTTAAGTGCCGAGTATGGTATTCCGTGGGAAACTGTAATAGCACAGGGAATCATCGAATCTGCTTCCGGTACGTCAAATTTTGCTCGTGAACGCAATAACTTTTTTGGGATTGGAGCTTTTGACTCTAATCCCAATGCTGCCAAAAGTTATTCTTCTCCACAAGAAGGCTGGCAAGGATATTATGAGAATATTGCCGAAACTTCGACCTACAGCGAGCACGGTGCCTTTAATTATTCTAATGATCCATACGGCTATCTCGTTGCCATCAAGGAGGCCGGCTATGCGACAGATCCAGACTATGTCCAAAAGGTAGGAGAATATGTCAAAGCTATCGAGAATCGCGCTGAGGAAAAGGGCTGGCAACTTTCCTCTTCTCTCCCTGCTACCAACACTACCCCACTTACTCCTGTCTCTAGCTCCTATTCTAGCGCCTCCCACGGATGTAGCACATCCACTTATGGTAATGGCGATATCAATAAAACAGCTCTGGATCTCTCTTGGCCTGATCGCACCCATGATCTCCACGATACAAAGCCAGCCTACACCGAGGCTCTGGCCCAGGTCGGTCTAGATAGCTATGGTGACGAATGGGTACGTATCGGTGCTAGCTGTGATGCCTTTGTCGCAACTGTTTTACGATTCTCTGGTGCAGATCCTGATGTGGTATGTTGTGGTGCCGCAAACATGTTAAATTACTTTGCCACACATCCTGATTTGTATGAAGAAGTTCCAAATCTTGATAATTCCAGCAATCTCCAGCCAGGAGATATCCGTGCAAGACCTTCCCATGTAGAAATTTACGTCGTTGACGAATCTGGTACTGGTAGGATCGCCTCTGCATCCCATGGTGATCGTACCGCCGATCATGCTCGTGATTTCTATGCAAATTCAGAATATCGTGTGTTTAGGTTTAAAGGATTTAATAAATGAGTAGACTTTCAAAAATAATTAAAAACTACCCCCTAGTCTTTGTTGTATTGGGCCTACTAATCTTTTTTACAATTATCTTAGTCATTTCCGCTTTTAATATGCACCCCACTGTCGAGGTTGAACTATTGGTCGCACCAACGTCTGCCACCACAACCATTGACGGTAAATCATACCAAAACGGCACTTTTAAAATTGCGCCAGGAGAACATCAGGTACACATAGAAAAAGAGGGATTCGTGTCTCAAGATTTTTCTTTCAACACTTTGTCTACTAATAAGGTTTATGCCTATCTTCGCCAAACTGACGGTTCTTTTAGCTGGTATAGATCCCATCCCGAAGATAGTCAAGTCCTTACCAAAATTGGAGATTACTTAGCCGATCAAGAGGCCACTAATTATACTAGACAGAACCCTATCACCCAGGCCCTACCGATAATTTATGCAAATTATGACGATCATTATAACTACACAGAGTATCGTATCGACGGCGGCAAATTTGATAGCTGTCAGACCGACTTCTGTATCAAGATTACTGATTCTACTGGCGGAAATCTAGAATTGGCAAAACAAAAGATCCGCGATTCTGGCTTTAATCCAGACGACTACCAGATTATTTATGAATATAAACCCGTACAGGCACTATAAGCTCATATTCTCTATATAAGCAATAAGATGGCTACTTCTATCTTTTTAGTTTTAGCATGACCGTGATATAATATAGATAGTATGGGTCAGGGAAAAACACTAGTATTTCGTATTTTTACCTGCTTTTTTCTGTCCTTCTTAATCACCGCTTCTTCCATAGTAAACGTCTTTGCATTGACCGATCGCCAGCGCACCATTTTTGGACAAAACAATCTCCTTTTCTATAATCCCGATGAGAATCTTACCGATTGTACCACTTCTGCCGCAGGGTTAGTCATGGGGGATGATAATCAAGCTAAGGTTTGGAATTATTTTGTAACTGCTAATATTCCTGGCGTATCCGATAACGCAGCTGTTATTGCCGGTATCATGGGTAACCTTCAACAAGAGTCCGGTTTTAACCCTTTTGATAAAACGGGTATATACTATGGTATTTATCAAACAGATAACCCAGAATTAATTAGCTCTATAGAATCAGCAGGATACTCTAGTTACTGGGGCTCATCCCTCGATAGTATCCCAACAGATGTAAACGATAATGCACTTAAAATAGAGTTGGATATTCTTATTTCTACGGATCGCTTCATGAAATTTACCAACTATCTAGATTGGGTATCTCACACTTCTGGCCCCGAAGGTGCTAGATCATATGCTGAACTTTTCCTAGTTGAAATTGAACGCGCCGTTGGCGGCTCTAGTCCCCTCGAAGATTCACGTGTTCAATCATATGTAAATGAGATACTATATCCAGGCATGTCACAATACCAAAACAAGCCTTACCAGGAAACCAATAAGCGCCGCGACTATGCCGAACAGTTTTTCAACACCTACGCTAGCGCTTCCGGCACTGTAAGCACCACTACTGGCGCCCCTGCTGGGGGATCGTCTAGTTCTAGTAGTAATTCCTCTATTTCCTGGGATGATGCCGGATGGATTAGTGGCATGCCCGGTATTACCAAGGATGATGTCACCACAAGAACTGACCTTAATGAGACTATTCTAGGCAAAACTTATGAAAATGGCAAACCTAACAAAATTTTACTCCATAGTACCGAAGGGACCTCTAATGGCTACGATGCTTATCCAGTTGGCAATAAATACCCGGCTCATTTCATAGTCGACCTCAAAAAGAAAGAAGGATACCAAAATATCCCAATTGGAATACCGTCTACCGCTACCAAGGGGGCCGATAAAACTACAGTTCAAATAGAAATCGTTGGTTTCTCTGGTAATAGTAGTAGTGATTATGCTCTCCAAAGCTTCTCGGATGAAGATTGGGATTATCTCGCTGTTTTACTTGGGGCCATCGCCGGTAATACCGGCATCCCATTAACTACATCCGTAGACTGGGATGATACCACACATGGAATCAGCCAGAGCGATTTTAACAGTTTGACCGGTATCGTTGGACACCGCCATTCTCCAGGGGATGATCATGACGATCCTGGCAATATTTGGGCACAGGTAGAAGCCGCAATCAAACGAAACCCTGATGCTTCTCAGTTTGGCGCCGGCAATGATGTTTGTCGCAATAATGGTAGTGGGTTATCTTCTGGTGGTATGACAAAGGAAGAGGCAAACTCCTTTATGGAAATATATCGTGCAATTTCTCCTCGTAATATCTCAGAAAATCCACAACTATCAGAGTGGGGCATCCCAGATACCACAAGTTGTACATCAGACCTAGAAAACTGTGTGGCCTTCTCGACATACTTCATCAATAGATATACTTCGATTTCCACAAATGCTCTCGGTAATGGTAGTGAGGTCGCCAATAATCTTTCCAAAAATTACGGTCTCCCTATCGGAAATAAACCCCAACCCTATGCAATATTTAGTGTAGCTAGTGGCGTCACACAGTGTGGCGCGGTCCTATGTGGACATACGGGCGTAGTACTAGGTATTGATGAGGAAAATGATACTATCATTATTGGTGAAGCCGGTTGTAGCCAGCCTTTTGAATGGACTGGCGCTCACGAATACTCGCTCTCAAAATATAGCGATGGCAGCTACACTTATGCCTACACTGATAGCGTTATTAATTTACAAGGAGTCAAATAATGGATCAGACAAACCCCATCGATAAAAAACGTAAAATAATCATTATTGTTGGCCTAGTAATCTTTTTGGGATTTGTCGGACTTATTGTTTTTATTTCACTGCAAAATACTACCCCACGCCTCAAAATTGACAATATAGACTATGTTCAGAATCTCTCTGATGATGTTAAAAACTCCTTAGAAATAGATCTATATCGTACTGTCGATGATAATACCGACGAAAAAGTCCCAACCTCCGGAGCTCTCATCCGTACTAATACGGCTACTTCTGATTATAACAGCACTACAAAGGTTTATTCTGGTAATTTTATTGTAGATATTGAATCTCTAAAACAATCATATTTTATTCAGTTTTCTTGGTCTAAGGAGAAGAATAATCCTAATCTTTCCTCTACCTCCAACCTAGTCTCCTGCGTCCGTGATAAAAGTCTAATTATTTATCCAGACTTTAAATGTAAAGACCAATTCTCATTCAGTAATGACACTGATGATGCCGACGTTTATTTAAATGGGTACCTTCCTCATATTGAAGCCTTAAGTACTGGTGAAAATTTTGTTCTACTAGATAATGGTATTAATAAATTAATGATTCAGTTAGATAATTGCCATAACAATACTTTGGTTTCTGAAGCTATTTCTAAAACTAATGAATGGTTAGATTCTATAGGTGTAGACCATAATAAAATCGATATTCAGCCTATGAAAGATTGCGGCTACTCACACCAGTAACCTATATCTCCACACCCTCCACACTAGTCAGTATTACTTGGTGATTTTTAAAATTCTTCACTAGACTATTTTGTCTATCTTTATCCAATTCAGAAAAAACATCATCTAATAATACAAGCGGCTTTTTTTGCTGTGATTCTTGTATTAATTCCGCCTCAATAAATTTGAGTGCCAATATAATACTCCTCACCTCCCCACGTGAAGCGCTTCCATTAGCCTGCATACTATTAAATATAAAACTGTAATCATCTTTATGCACTCCAAAATTTGTATGTCCAGTTATTTTATCCCTATCAAAATCCATCGCGAGTAGTTTTAGATATCCACTCTCATCCACGTTGCTAGTATAACTATCAAAATTAATTTCTACAGTATCATTATTATTTGCTATAGATCTATATGTTTTTGTTAATGTTTTATTAATTTTATCTATAATATTTTTTCTTTTTTCTCTAATTTCTACTCCATATTTTGCTAATAAAACATTCCAAGAAAACAGCATCTCCTCGCTTATATATTCATTCTTTAGAGCTTCATTCCTCTGTTTTAGCGCTTTATTATAACGAAGTAGGGAATTATTATATTTATCATCTAGCTGACTAATTAGTCTATCAAAGTAATCCCTTTTCTTAGTTGGTGATGTTGCAATTAGATGTAAATCTTCCGGTAGAAAAAGAATTATCGGGTATTTTTGCGACTTAGGTAGTCTCGCTGATTTTTTCCCATGGATTAAGAAAGTTTTTTTAGAAGTATCATCACTATACGTCACTACTACCGACTCACCATTTTTGTAGTAAAGTTCCACCCTATAGAACTCTTTTTCTCGCTTTACAATCTCTCTATCTACCGCCCGAAAACTTTTCCCCTGCATCGCAATATAAATTGCCTCTAAAATTGATGTTTTACCACAGCCATTTTCCCCCAATATAAGAGATGTTTTTTTATCACAAGTAAGTATTCGCTCCGTATGGCTACGAAAATTTATTAAGCTTACTTTCTCAATTACTACATCTTTCATCTATATTAAATATTTAGTGGCATAATAATATGTCTATATTTTTTGTCTTTTAAATTTGTTATTAACACTGGTGCTGAGCCCACCGCAAACTCCATCTTTACATGATCCTCTTCTAGTACATTGAGTGCATCCATCAAGAAACGAGAATCTAACTTTACTTTACCACTTTTTTCTATTTTAGCTTCAATTTCTGATCTGTTTTCGCCTACTTCATTAGAGATAGATGAGACAGAAAATATCCCTTTCTTCGCGTCCGTCTCACATGTAATTGCTCTATTAGACTCTCTCGCAAAAAGTGCAGCTATTTTTACAAATCTACTTAATTCCTCTCTATCCAAATCAACTTTTATCTCATTATCTTTTGGAATCAACTGTCTATAGTCTGGAAAAGTACCGTCAATTAATTTTGATGTAATTTCCAATTCACCCACTCTGAATCTCACTTGGTTATCATCAAATAAAATTTCAATCTCATTCGCATCTTCTGGAATAGACCTTAAAACTTCTTGTAAAGAAGCTGTTGGTACAATCGCAGCCACATCACTTTTAATCTTATCAATAAACTTCCTCTCGGCAAGCCTATATCCGTCCGTCGCCGCTACGTAAAGAGCTCCATCCGATGTATTAAAATATACACCGGTTAACGCTGGCCTAGTAGTATCTCCACTAGCTGCAATAATTACTTCAGATAAACCTACCTTAAACTCGTCTACCCCCATTCTGTAAATTACGGCTTTGCTCTCATCAATCTCTGGTAGTTCTGGAAAATCATCTGCCGGCGTTCCATTAATTACTGATGAGTATCTACCAGCTGAAATATTTACTCTATTTTTATCAACCTTAATTTTAACCTTTTCACCACGAGGTAAATTTTGAACAAACTCAGCAATTAGTCGCGCAGGAACCGTAATAACCCCATCTGTAGCATTGATTACTGGTACGAAATCCACTACAGCCATATCTAAGTTTGTTGTGATTACAGATACTTTTTCTTTTTCTGCTTTAATTAAAACATTAGACAAAATTGGTAATGTAGATTTTGCACCCACAGCAACTCTACTAACTACACTTAGTGCCTTAGCAAGCTTTTCGCGTGAAACCTCAATCTCCATTTTTCCTCCTAATTATAATTATTATTTCTTTATTAAATTAATAGTAGTAATAGTAATAAGCTATGTGGAAATTGTGTAAAACCTCCCTACTAATAGATTATATTCGGTGCGGAAGTTTGTGTAAAACAAGTTGAAAAAACTGTGCAAATTTTTGTGGAAATTTAACCTTTTCCACCAAATATACATACTGCCAACAAATTTTTCAAACACAGTGGAAAGTTTTTCACCGCTTTCCCACATATTTTTTCGCAGATATTTTCGCATTTTTTTCCACAATCTACTCATAGATTTTCTCCCGTGTGACTGCTACCCTCTCTCGTAAAGCGAAGTCGGATTTAATATCCTCTCGAATTTTCTTAATGCCATGCATCACAGTGGTATGATCCTTAACACCTACTTCCAGAGCAATTTTAGTAGTACTCATCCCTAACTCCTCCGACAATAAATACATCGCTATTTGCCTTGCAGTTTTAATATGGGACACCCTACTCTTTCCACACATCTCCTTGACACTTAATCCGGAAACATCAGCTACTGTATCGACAATCTTGGTAGGTGAGATGACACCATGCCTAGATTCTATCTTTGTAGTTACGTAACCATCATTAATTACTGCCAGTGGGGAAATACCCTTAAACTCAGCGAAAGTTAGGATTTTCTTATATTCACGTTCTAGATCACGGATGTTAGTTTTTACACTTTCAGCAATATATTCTATAGCCTCGTCTTCGATTTCCACATCATCAAACTCGGCCTTCATACGCAAAATTGCACACTTATCCTCAAATTTTGGTAATTGGATATCGTACGCCCCATCACAAGCTAAGCGGGAGGATAAACGCACATCTAGTGATTTTAATTGCTCTGGTAGGCGGTCTGAAGTAATAATAATTTGCTTACCGTGTTGATGAAGCTCATTAAATACATCAAAGAAGGCATTTTGGGTAGCTTCTTTATTAATAATCATTTGTATGTCATCAATAATGAGAACATCAACCTTCTGGTATTTTTTAGTAAATTTATTACCTTGCTTTGAACCAAGAGCCTCAATAAACTCATTGTAGAAACTATTTGTAGGCATATATACTACTTTCAACTCAGGTCGAGTCTTCAATAATTCATTTCCAATAGCTTGAACCAGATGAGTTTTACCAAGACCAGGCCCACCATATAAATAGAATGGATTGTGTCTAGTACCAGGCTCCCTAATAATTGCCTGCGCAACTGAAGCAGCCAAATCATTATTTGACCCAACTACGAAATTATCCATAGTGTAATTTGGATTCAAATTAGAGTTAATTTTTTTAGTAGAAGATATAGAAGCCGATTTTTTCTTTGATGCGGATCTTGTCAATTCACCAATAGAAATTTCTCTAGAGCGAGGTTTTACGCGTGTTTCCGAGGAAACAATATATTTTACATCAGTAAAATCTACCGAATTATGAGTAAGAGCATCACGAATTACACCATCATATTTTTTGCGTATTTGACCTTCCTTAAATACATTGGGGGTCTTAATAATAACAACATCACCATCGATAGAATCTAAAGAAACATCCTTAAACCAGGTGGTAAAAGCAGAGTGCGGAATAGCCTGCTCGACTTCGGCAAGAACATTTTTCCACACATCAAACATATCCGATTACCTCCTGACCCACCTTGATGAATTAAACTCTAAGAATATTATACACCATCCACCCGTACTTTTCCACAACAAGACCAAAAATAGTTTTCATTTTATAATAAAAATTTCAAATAACAGGGGTAGACTTTTCCACAATAATACCGCCAAATCTGTATAAAATGTGGAAAACCCCTTGGTTTTTGTGTAAAAAAGTGCTATACTATAACAAAGATTTCAATAATTAAAACTAATAGGGAATTATTATGCCAAAACGAACATATCAGCCACACAAGCGCCACCGCAAGGCGGAGCATGGTTTTATGAAGAGAAACAACACCAAAACGGGCCGCAAAGTTTTAAAACGTCGCCGTATTAAAGGCCGCGCTCGCTTATCTGCCTAGCTTTATGTTATAATAAAGCTAATGTTTAAAGAGCAGTTTCGGTACTTTCGTGACTTTATTAAGCTCGTAGATTTTAGCTGGTTTTATTTTGTAGCATCACTACTACTGGCAACGGTATATAGATTAGCAGAAGTTGCTATGCCGGCTATTGCTGCAATGGTAATTGATGCTCTTACCAAACTTAATCGCCCAGATACATTTTTTTATATTTCAATTTATATGTTCGTCTACTTTATTTATGTGGTCTCATATTTTCTTGATTGGCGCGTCTATAGCCGAAGTGTGGCGTATTATTACACTCAGCTACAAGAAAAAATCTTCCAAAAGCTCATCTCAGTAGACAATAATTTTTATCACAAGATAAATCGTGGCAGATTATTTAATGTTATTAATTCCGATTTATTTAGCATCGGCGAGGGGAGTGATAATTTAGCAGAATACATAATTACTTTTGCCCAAATGATTGTGATTGTAATTATCTCACTACGCTGTGATGTTGTGGTAACAATTCTAATGATAGTGTCCACTATGATAGTTACACGGATGCGAACGGTCCATGATAGAAAATTCAATTTTTACTGGTGGAAGAGTATGGCATTAAACGATAAGTTTAGTGATTTTGTTAATCAAATATTAACAGGGCTTCAGGAGATTAAGGTGTTTAACATGTTACCAAGGCTCCATAGTCACCTAGATATCATCCAAAAAAAATATACTAAGTCTTATCTCACCCAAAGAGATCACCTCACTATTAGAGACAATGATACGAAATACCTGATTTATGTATTCCGGGCTGCTATTCTTGCGGTTTGTATCGTGATGATGGCGATGGGACACATGGAGATAGATATTTTAATTATGCTCTATGCTTATCATCAACAAATTATTAACACCGCAAATAAATTCACTGACGTCACTATTGAGAATAGACTTAACGACGCTTCTATAAGACGAGTAGCATCCATCCTTAATTATCGCAATAACAATAAGGCAGAGTTTGGCGATGTCATTCTCGATCAAATATCTGGTAAAATTGAACTTAAGAATATTTCACTTACTCTTAACCATCATCAAATTATCAAAGATGTCAGCTTCAAAGTCAAGCCTCATGAGTTTGTGGCAATAGTTGGTTATCCAGGCGCCGGCAAGACCAAGCTCTTTGATTTACTCCTTCGTATCAATCGCCCTACGCATGGAAAAATTTTTCTTGATAATATCAATATTAATGACTTTTCCCCAGAGGTTTATACCTCAAACGTCGCCGTCGCAAACCAAGTACCATTTATTTTTAACACTAGCATACGTAAGAACCTTAGCCTTGTAGATACTAATATTAAACACCAAATCGAAGCTTGTAAAACCGCAGGTATACACAACTTTATCGAGAACCTACCGATGGGATACAACACTATCTTGCGCGAGAATGGTGGTAATATTTCTGGTGGACAACGCCAAATGATATCAATCGCTAGGACTTTGCTTACTGAATCCGAAGTAATCCTGCTAGATGATGTTTCTACGTCACTCGACCCAGACACAGCTAAACTTATACCCCGCCTGATTGAACGAATCCGTGGTAAGCGTACCATAATTATGATTACTAAAAAACCAGAGCTTATGAAAATAGCCGACCGCATTATTGTATTGGACCACGGCAAAATTGCTGACTCTGGTACTCATGAAAAACTACTCAAGCGCAGTTCACTATACCGCTCCTTACAAACGGTTAAATCGTCAGATGGTTTGGGAGGAAACACGACATGAAATACTACTACACATTACTGAGACGCTTCTTCTCCATGCACGCCACCGATAAAAGGTTAATGCGTAATCTAATCATTACTGCTGTTTTGCGCACGGCCACTAATCTATCAGTCCCGCTAGTCTCAGCCATGGTAGTGGATGCAGCTACAGATGGTGATTATCGCCGCGCGCTAATTGATGCAGCACTGTTCGCATTAGTCGCAATTATCTATGTGTTTTTCCATCATCTCAACTACAGAGCATATGCCAAAAACGCACTATTTATCCATAACGCTCTGCAAAGGAAAATACTAGACAAAGTTAGCAAGTTAGATCAAGATTACACCAAGAAAATTTCCCATGCTGCCATTGTTAATTCATGCTATAGCGACACAACATCTTGTCAGCGCATTCCTGATTATCTGTTTGATTTTATTACACAAATTATCGGCATGGCAATAGACGCCGTAATTTTGTTTATCGTTGATCCACTTATTGGCGGAGTCACCACAGGCTTAATGATTATTTCGATGGCTGCCTTCGTCCGTCACATGAAAAAACGCGATTACTATAATGAAATCCGCCGTACTCATCAAGACGAGATCAGTAGCCTATATTCGCAAATCATTGACGGTCACAAAGAAGTGCATACATTTAATTTGCAACAAAAGCTTCACGAGGTGCTCAAAAAGGAAAACAAGGAATGGAAGAGACTACATCTTAAACAGCGCATGCACAATGATTTAGGACAAGGATTTATCCCAGCTCTACTAGGGCTAGGGCGCATCTTTGCTTATGTCTACGCTGCCTTCCTTATCCTAAAAGGCGAATACAATGTAGCCACCCTTGTTTTGGTGATTAGCTACTATGAAAATATGAATGAAAAATACGATGATATTTCTACAATTATTCTCCAGTTATCAAAAGCCCACGTAGGTATCAACCGCCTATACAAATTCTTCAACTACAAACCGGCTAAACAGACCCAGTTCGGTGAGTATGATAATGACTATATTCAAGGGGCAATTTCTTTTAATGATGTCTCTTTCACTTATGGCAGAAAACCGCTGATGCGCGACGTCTCCTTCAATCTTAAGCCGTGCAGCCTCACTGGCATCGTTGGTAAATCTGGCTCTGGTAAATCCACCATTTTCCGGTTACTACTGCGACTATACAAGCCAACGCGCGGCAGCATCACCATAGACGGTAAAAACATCAACAGCTTCAACAAAAAAGTCTATGCCACCAATGTTAGTATTGTTAACCAGAAGCCCTTCGTCTTTGATATGTCCATCAGAGAAAACCTCAACATGGTTGACTCAGACGAGGAACACCAGATCGAGGCTTGCAAAAAAGTTGGCATCCATGATTTTATCATGCGCCTAGACAAGGGTTATGATACTGTGCTACTGGCGGACGGCAGTAACCTTTCTGCAGGGCACAAGCAGCTTCTCTCTCTTGCTCGCACGTTGCTCAGCAAATCAGAGGTCCTCCTTTTCGACGAGATTACATCTACACTTGATGCCGATACTACTAAGCAGATTATCTCAATCCTTAGGAAACTCAAAAAAGACCACACCGTCTTAGTCATTACGCACAAACCAGAAGTAATGCGCAGTATGGACGAGCTATTGGTTATTGACCAAGGAAGACTGGTTGGTCGCGGCACTCACAAAAATCTCCTACACAACAAATATTACAAACTTTTACAAAAGTAGCATATAATATATATATGCTATCCAAAAAATACCGATTCCATTCTCGTGGCGGCGTCCAGTATACTTATAAGCATGGCAAAACTATCCGCACACCCAAGATTTCCCTTATTCATAATATTAACGATCGGGGATTTCAGCGCTTTGCCGTAGTCGTGTCAAAGAAGGTTAGCAAATCCGCCGTGGGCAGGAACCGTATCCGTCGCCGCGTATACGAGGCCATTCGTCTTGAGTTGCCAGAGTTTTCTGCTAAGAAGGATAACATTTTTGTCGTCTACTCAAAAGAGGTTGGCAGCATGGACTTTTTAGAGCTTCGCACCCTCATCCATTCACTTTTAGAACAGAGTATGGTATAATATTCTGTATATGTTCTGGTTAATTGATACGATTATTGTTCGTCCAATTGTTAATATTCTTTTTGTAATATATGATTTTGTGGGCGATTTTGGCCTTGCCATCATTATCTTTACTGTGCTGGTCAAGTTAGCCATGTGGCCTCTTGTCAAACGCCAACTCCATCAGACCAAGCTTATGCGTAAGATCCAGCCAGAGCTAGCTGAGATTAAGAAAAATTGTAAGGGTAACCGCCAGATGGAATCTCTCCAAATGATGGATCTTTACAAGCGTAATAATATTAAGCCTTTCCGTACCGTTCTTACTACATTGATCCAGTTGCCAATCTTCTTAGCTTTGTTTATGGCCATCTCCGCCATGGTCAATCCTCGCCCATCTGCTGACACGTGTGGCTATACCAACGTTGCCAACTGTGCTTATGAGCCCGTTCGTAACATGTCTCGTATTGGCGACCTAGCTAATAAACAGGACAACTACTTTGATGCACTTGCTAAGGCACAGGACAACCAAAATTCAGAAAACAATAACCAAAACGAGCAGACTGACCAGCAGAATGCTACGCCAGTATATGAATTTGAACCAAAGCTTTTTGGCACCATAGATCTTTCTGCACATCCAGCAGATATATTCCAGGGTAAATTTAATGTTAGTTCAATTATCATTTTCCTCTTTGCCCTTGGCGCATCTTTCCTTCAGTATTTCGCTTCCAAGCAACTCAATCCATCTAATAAGTCAAAGAAGTCTAAATCGTTCCGCCAGCTTATGAAAGAAGCTGCTGAGGGCGGTAAAGAGCCAGATCAAGCAGAAATCAGCGCCATGGCTACTAGCCGGATGACAGCCTTCATGCCTATTATGATGTTCTTCATTATGCTCTACCTTCCAGGTGCTCTAGTGTTTTACTATCTCTTATCTACCGGCACCAGTATCGTCCAGCAAAAAATTGCCTTAAATCAGGCCGAAAACGAGATGGAGGTCTCAGCTGACAAAGCCGTATTAAAAGAGCTCCGCAAAATCAAAGAAGCCGAAGTTATAGAAAACAAAAAAACAGGCACAAAAATTACCCGCATCTCCGCAAAGGATAGTAAAAAGAAAAGGAGAAAATAACAATGGACAGAGATGAATCGGTTCGCTTTGCTACAAAATATCTAGAAGATCTACTCAGCTTCTTCGGTATTAATGTTGCAGTAGATTCAACAATAGACGATGAAGTCATCCAGCTTTCAATACCATCAACATCAATAAATTCACTATTAATTGGCAAAAATGCAGATAATCTACGCGCACTACAATTTATAGTTTCACAGTCCCTAGCTGCGCGTAGTGCCGAAGTTACAAGAGTAAATGTAGACGTTGCTGATTATAAGCGTCAGCGTGCTAATCGTATTGCCGAAAAAGCCGAAGGTTGGATCAAAAAAGTACGCGAGACAGGTCAACCAATGCGTCTCGATCTTTCTCCTGCAGACCGTCGTGTAGTCCACAAGCTCGCAGAAGATTACTCGGGAATCACCACCCACTCAGAGGGTGAGGGTCGTGAGCGCCAGCTCGTCATCGAACCAGTCGCAGAAGAGTAAAGAGCTCGGTTAATTACCCTCAACACTATCAACAGGCCGTCGTCAGAATAATCCTCTCTATAGAGAGGATTATTGATTGCTAGCCTTACTATCTGCACCTACTATAATTATAATATCAGTACCGCTCGTATCGATACCAGCTGGTAAGGAATCGGTAGGAGAGACTTCTATGCCATAGCGTTGTTTCAGCTTCTCAACAGACCCAGGTGTCTTGCCAGATATATCATAAAGATAATACTTGGAAGGATAGCTACCATCAGGAGCGTTTCCAGTATCAGTGTTAGAGAATCCATCAGTTACAAGCTTAGCCTGCTCGCTGTTGGCAGCGCCAGTTACGCCGGATCCATTAAGCACAAGTATTTGAGCATTTTCGCGGATTGCTGGGTCGCTAGATATTAGCCTTTGTACGTATTTCTGGATGTCAGCATAATTTTTCACGCCGGCAGTTGGCACTACGTAGGAGATGCCATTCATATCAGCATTAGTTAGGTATATTATGTTGTTATCATAATCTATCAAAGGAATTTGACGAACATTTGCAAGGGAAATATCTTTAGCAATATAGAATACAGCCTTTATTTCATCGAGGCTAAAGTTAGAGCGGACGTTGTCTCCCACAGCATCAACAATATTGAGCATCGATCCCAGATCAAGACCGCCAGTAAGCAGCTTGTCTTGCAGGCCAGCCAGAATCTTTTGTTGGCTATTTGCTCGAGAGAAGTCGCCCATCTCTGTGCCGTGTCTTGCGCGAGCTAAGGCTACAGCATTCCAGCCGTTTAGCTGAGTTGGCTCGCCAGCTTTGATATAAATGCCTGTCCAGTCGTCTTCAATATCTTCATCAAGAGTTACGGTGATTCCGCCAACACCATCTACTACCTGCATCAATGCACCCCAGTTGACATGTGCCCAATACTGAATATCAACATCAAATATATTACTGATAGTATGCATCAAGGCCTCTGCACCACCCTGCTCATCATTACCATCAATATTCGAACAGTAATAAACTTCGTTGACTTTACCAGTAGAAGTACAAGTGTTTCCAACATATAGATCTCTCGGCAGGCTCACCATTGCTACGTCACCAGTCTTCTGATCTAACGATACTAACATAACAGAATCTGTCAGCTGAGCACCCTCATGCTCCTCGCCATCAATTCCAGTGCCTTTCATGTCGAAGCCGGAAGTACCAAATAGCAAGATATTCGTACGGCCATTTTTATCGGTTTTGAGGTCTACGTGGCTAGTCATGGCTCCAATTAAATCAAACAGACCAGACTTGCCACCAGTAAGCTTAGCAATCAGCGCATTGCCCCATATCGCAAAAGCACCACCAGCGATTAAAATAATAGCCCCAATAATAATCAAAGCACGCTTTAGTTTCTTATGCTTCTTTTTGCCAATTTTTTTGCCTGGACGCGGAGAATTGCCGGAAAAATCGCGTTTTTTGAGACTATAATCGGGCTTCAACTCCTTTGAGCTGAGATCAAATTCAAGGGTGGAAACAGGTTTTAGAAAATCCTGGTTGGCCTTAAGGCGAGCCTTTTCTTTTATGGCGCCTTTTTGGGATAAGCCAAAGCTAGACGCTGCTCTTTTTGTAGATATTTGTTTTCCCACGGACGTTGGCTGAGAGCCAATAGAAACTCTTTTCGCAGAGCCAGATTGCACTTTGCGAATCCTGATGGATTCTCCCTTTCCTGCACCACCAAAACCAACAGCTCTCTCAGAAGAGTCTATACTACGCGTACGCATTCCATCAATTGTCCTCGCAGTTTTTGCAACCATTACCATTTATTATAACACGAGCGGCATAAAAAAGCTGCTTTTTTGATATAATAATAGTAATATGGGTATTAAATTAACTAAAAAACAGTCTTTGGTATACGATTATATTGCAGAGTACGTGAAAAACAATGGCACGTCTCCTACCTACAGAGAAATCTGCGCGGGCCTAGGACTTTCCTCAGTCTCAGCAGTAGCCGAACATATCGATAATCTCATTACTCTGGGTGCACTCAAAAAATCCCCAAAATCTGCTCGCTCTCTAGAGGTGGTGGATATTACTTTTCCTGAGACCACTGCACTATTTCGTCAAAAGATGGCTACAGCTACCGAAGAGGAACTTGAAACTCTACGCAAAGCCGCTATAATATTGGATATTAATTTATCATGAGTGATTTTGATTACCTATCAGAGAAGGATATTTATTTAGATTCTGCCTGCCAATCATTGCGCCCGCAGCCAGTGATTGATGTGCTAAACGATTATTATAATAAGCACAATTCATGCGGAGAGAGGGTTAAATATGATTGGGGACGCATCACTGATGAAAAAGTTGCTGCAACCAGACATAAAATACTCAAATATCTTAAACTTAGCCCCCGCAAATATTTTGTTTCTTTCACCCTTAATACAACGTATGGCATTAATCTATTATTGTCTCAGATTGACACCAAAAAGGCCGGAATAACCAGTGTCGTCACTTCCGATATTGAGCACAACTCCCCCTTTCTCGCCACCATTAGCTGTGCTAAACAGAATAATATCCCAAGAAAGGTTATCACAAGGGAAAATGACGGTTCAATTTTGCCAGATCGGATTCCAGATCACGCTCTTGTCGTAGTCAACTGCACATCCAATATTGATGGCCGGCTCCTGGTAAATATCAAAGAAGTTGTCAAGAAGGTGCACAAATCCAATGGTTATATTATTATAGACGCCGCCCAAGCCCTAGCACACTCGTCTGAATTATTACACAAGACTGAGGCGGATGCTATCTGCTTCTCCGCGCACAAAATGTATGCACCCTCCCTTGGTGGTATTATTATTCGGCGAGATTTCGCCAAATTAATAGAGCCAACATTCATTGGTGGCGGCATGGTAGATGACGTTGATAAGGATACATACCTCCTCTCCAAAGACAATTCGGAACATACATACACGCAATTTGAGCCAGGCCTACAAGCGTGGGGCGAAATAATCGCCTTAGGAGGTGCGATTGACTGGCTAAATAGTCGTACTAAGGAAGATAAGTTAATGCTTCGTTCTAATGCCGAGAGGTTATTTAATTTCCTTAAACAGCAAAAGCATCTTCACCTTATTAATGAGACGCCATCTACCACTATGTCATTTTATGTTGACAAAAAGGAAGTTGGCTTTGATAGCCACACCCTAGGCGCTGCGCTTGCGGATGAGGGTATAATGGCGCGCACAGGCTATTTCTGTGTACATTATTACCTCGATCACGTCAAACATTATCCACCCTTAATCCGCTTTTCTCTGGGTTACCATACTCGCCCCGAGGATATTGATAAGGTAATTGCCGCTCTAGAAAAAATTTAATATGCTACAATATACATATGGTTTGTGTTGCAGCATTTATTATCCTAGTACTTGTGGGCGTTGCCGCCGCACTAATTTCTATCTTTAACCGCGATTTTGGACGCAAATATCTAGCTGTTCTCAAAAAATCATTTCATTGTTTCGGTAAACGCGTCCGTCTCCAAAAATGCGACACTAATTTCTCTGAGGATGTAAAAACTACCTTACTTAAAAAAGTAGTCATCAAAAAGCCAAAACTAGTCAAGCCGTTATCTTATCTTATTGAATTTTTCTCGGCAATATTAATTATTGTCACAATTTGGTCTATTATCGAAGCCGCAAAAGCAGGACTTGCGCTGTGGGTCTTTGGCACCTGCAATGTTTCTCAACCAAGTAATTGTGCGCTCGGAGCGGAGTCCTGTAGTATAGAGGAAACTAACCTCAACTGGTTTACTGAGTGGGGAGAAATTTTCAGCAACATCCCAGATCGCATTCGCGACTGGGACGCATCTGCCTACATTAATCGCGATAATGGCTTTACCCCTGCATTTGTGTTAGGCAGTAATTCAAAATCATCTGATACGTCTGTCAACTCCAATTATATTGATCCTACAATTAATGCAATTGAGATCATCGATCCGGGATGTTCTGTATGTCTACAGTCTTATAAGAACATCACCTCTAATAATAGCTTTATGAGCAATCACGCTACGGCCTTTATCATTTACCCGATTACTAACCCTAACGGCGAGCTCCGCTTCAAGAATTCCGAGATAATCACTCGCTATATATATGCAACTAATATCCAGCAGCAAAAGGTTTACACAGAATTTGCCGGTAAACCAGGCTCCAGTAATTCTAAAACGGATATTTCTCTAGACGAGCAAAGAGATATTCTATATGGTTACTCGCAGAAAATTATTAACCGTATTTTTACGGAGTACAATTCTGACGGTATTATTTATCAAAATGTCTTCAACGAGCAATTCACAGGTGACCAAGCAGGCTCTCTACTGGACGAGTGGCTGACTGAGTGGGGAATGACAAAAGACGAACTATCCCAGGTCCATTCAGAGCTCTATTCCGAAACAGTGGAGACTATTCTTCGCCAAAACAATGAGATAATCAACAAAGAGATTCGTCCAAAAGGTATCCCTACCATGATCTATGATGGTAAAAAACACCTCGGACTTTTTAAATAAGCGAATGACTCTGCCGTTGACAAGCGCTACTAGCAAGCTAAAATTAACTTGAACTTTTTCCTAATATATGATAAAAATAAAGTATGGCAGTTAAAAATCAAAAACTCAAAACCAACGCCATGCTTACCCCTGTCAGAAAACGCTCTAGAAAAGGTGTCGTTGTTGTCATTTTGATTTCTGTGCTTGTCTTAGGGGCTGCGGGGACAGTTTTAGCATTGAATATCGCCAATCAGAAATCGTCTGATCAGTCGGCAAGCGGACAGAACCAGTCTCCAGATCAGACCGATATGACTTCTGGCAAGTCAACGACCACTGCCGAGGCTCTCGGCTCAAATAACGAAGCGGAGAACAAAACGCCAGCTCAGTATGATGGCGAAAATCCCAATAATTATGATAGCCTGACCGGTATCATCACATTTAGTGGAGTAGCAGAAAACAAATTTGTTATTAGCGCCGCGATCGATCAGTATACTACTGGTAGCTGCAAGTTCGAAGCCACAGGCCCAAATGGAGTCGTAATTTCTGCTGAAAACCCTATCATGGCCGGCCCAACATCCTCGTTTTGTTCTTACAGCGGAGATATACCATCAGTCGCAGGTAAATATAATATAGTAATCACACTGACGAGTGATAATAAAACTGGTACTATTACCGGGGAGGTAGAGATCTAATGTCTGTAATCACCGAAATACGAGTTAACTATAAGGAAAAACTATTTCTCCTTTTTGCCTTCGTCCTTTCTGCCACGCTTGGTTTTCTCGCTTTTAAGAATCTAGATCAAACGTCTGCTGTGCACTCTGCGTATAGTGGTTTTAACGCAGGTAATATTATTAACGATACGGTAATGTCAGATTATAATTCCATGAGCGAGTCTGATATTCATAATTTTCTTAAATCAAAAAACCCCTGTAATGATACCAATTTATCCAAAGCAGACGGCTATTGGCATTTGAATTACCATGTAGAGAATGGGCATTTTGTCTGTATGGCAGACGAGCGGTTTAATGGGGAGTCTGCCGCACATATCATCTGGCAGGCTGCTCAGGATTATAAAATCAACCCAAGAGTTCTAATTGTATTACTACAAAAAGAACAGGGCTTAGTCACCGACACCTGGCCAAACTTCAATCTGCAATATCGCTCCGCCACCGGCTATGGCTGCCCAGATACAGCTGCGTGTGATAGCCAATATTACGGATTCAAAAATCAAGTTAGAAACGCCGCTAGCTTTTATCGCTACATCCTTAATAATGGCTCTGCCTATTATCCAGTCGGCAACAGATCTGTAAAATATAATCCAGACGGGGGTTGTGGCAGTTCGATCGTAAATATTCAAAACCGCGCTACGTCCGCACTCTACCAGTATACCCCATACCAGCCAAATAATGCTGTCCTAAACGCTGGCCCAGGCGTAGTAGTAAACTGTGGCGCCTATGGTAATGTTAATTTCTACTATTACTACACTCAGTGGTTTGGCAGCACCCAAGGCAAAGAGCTGAGTGGGATTACGTTGCCGGACGGTAACATGCAGCTAAAAACCACTTCTGGTCTCGCACTATCCTTTGACGGTACTGGAAATGGCGCATCTGCTATTCTGGTCAATTCTAATACCACAGATTCACTGCAACAATTCAAGCCAATACGTGACGGCAAATATTATCGTTTCCAAAATGTAAGAACCGGAAAATACTTGGACTTATACAATACGGAAACAAATGACGGTACGAAGGTTGAATTATGGGATGGGAATAATACCTGTGCCCAGAAATGGTTAGTCCAAAATAATGGATCTGGTTATCGCTTAATTTCTGCCTGCGCTAGTGAAGCAAACACAAAATCCCTTGATGTTTATGGTGGCAATACAGGTAATGTAGGAAACCAAGTTAAACTATGGTCTGACAATACAAGTTCTGCTCAAAGGTGGGGAATGAATAACTTGTCCGCGTCGCCGGTTTCTGAAGGGACATATTCTCTAAAAACTACCAGCGGAAAGACATTGACTCCTACCACGGAAACACCAGGCAACGGTACTAGCGTGACTATCTGGGAGAACAACACTTCTGCCGTGAACCGTTTCAAGTTTATTCGACTAGCCGATGGTTATTATCATCTTCAGAATACTAAAACTGGACTACTCCTTGATGTCAGTGGTAACGGCACTAACGATGGTGCCAAAGTCCAGCTATGGTCAGGAAACGATAGCTGTGCTCAAAAGTGGATAATCGCAAAATCAAGTGGCAGCAACTATACCTTAAAAAATTCATGCTCTGGTAAATCATTAGATGTCAATAATGGTGCGACCAACACGAATAACACCAAGATCCAGATTTGGTCAAATAATTCTTCTAATGCACAGAAATGGTCACTTGTCTCTCCGACCACTACCCAGCCTGTTGCCAATGGCACATATTCACTTAACTCCGCACTAGGTAATGGCCAACGTGTTGATGTCAATGGTAGCCGCGCGGCAACAAACGGAACTAATGTCCAACTTTGGAGTCGCAATGGTGGTAATAATCAAAAGTTTACATTCACGTATGATTCTAATACAGGATATTACACCATTTACAGCCCTTCAGCTAACAGAAATCTTGATACGGCAAGTAACGGTGCAAACGGAGCGAATATACAGGTTTACAATGGCAACAATGGCTGCTATCAACGCTGGATTGTTATCCCAGTTAACGGGCAATATTATATTGCCTCTGCCTGCTCTCGCAACGTGATAGACGCCTTTGGCGGAAAGGCGCAGGCTGGCACCAATATCGGAGTATGGACACTTAATGGTAACGCCAATCAGCGATGGAGTATTGACTCTAATACGGCAGGGCTAACGGGTCCGATAGCCAACGGCAACTATATCATTACTTCTGGTCTTAGTAATAATCTCGCTCTAGACATCTCTGGAGCAAATGCTCGGGATGGTGCCAATGTTGCCCTTTGGGGATTGCATAAGAAAGGAAACCAACAGTTTAACCTTACCGTTGATCCAGCTACAGGGTATTACACGATATATAATGCTAGCACCAGGCGCAATCTTGATGCTACAGGAGCAATCGCCAAAAACGGTACCAATATTGAGATATGGTCTGGGAATGCAAGCTGTGCACAGAAATGGAAAATCACCTCATCTGGCAACGATTATTATCGAATATCATCAGTTTGTAATACGAATTTTTCACTTGATGCAAATGGAGGCGTCTCTCGTGCTGGCACCAATATCCTACTGTGGACTAACCACAACGGTAACAACCAGAAGTGGAAATTTACAAAAATCTAGCGCTTATGAAGACTGCGAGCCACCAAATAAAAAGGGTCGCAAATAGGTTCAAAGATTCAACGTTATTTTTTCTTAAGTAGCTGGTCAATTTTATACTCAAGAGTCTGCAACTCGTCCTGAATAACCTCGTTTTGCAGTTCCATTTCGTAAATGCGCCACTTGTTATAGACGCCAACCCTATATGCAGGCAAGAATATACTAAAGAATCTCTCTGCGCGTCGTTTAATTCCGCCAAAGATATGACTCATTTGTAGCCACACCCAAGAATTCTTAGTTAAAATATATTTTACGGAAATTTTATCCTCAGTCCTAAAATAAGTGTACTTAAAACCAGGAAGACCTTTTAAATCGCCAAAAATTTTTTGTAATCTTTTGTAATATTCTTTTTTGAACTTAATATCGATTTTAAAGAAAAACCCGATATTGGTCCAAAAAGCATGTGCAAAAAATGGCTCGCAAACATAGTCAAATAAGCCGCTTTCTTTGACAATATCGAGTCCCGTCTGGGTGTTTTGAGCCATCAAAAGTAGCTTTTTGCCACCGGCGCTAGTAGAGTTACCTTGCTTTGGCTCGTTGCGCCAGTGAACGAAAGGTTTTTTGACTACAGTAATACGCTCTGCCTTAGTCAAAAACTCGCACATAAAAGGAAAATCTTGATAGCTAGCACCAGCAGTCTCTGGGATTTTAATTTTTTTAATAAAATCAGCACGATAAATCGCAGACCAAATTGAGGCATGGAAACCAATAATCTTCGGCCATTCATAAAGCTTGAAAGCGCGATTTGGGGCAAAGCGCAAATCGATACCAGAAGGATTAGTATAGACTACATTTTGTTTTGCACCAGATAGGGTGGGGTTGTAATAGTAGAAAAGCCCCTTGGTAACGTCAGCGTTGTTTTCCTTGGCGTTATTATAGAGTTTCTCATACATATCTGGCTCAATCCAGTCATCAGACTCAATAATGCCAATATACTCACCCTTAGCCATATCGATACCTTTATTAACAGCGACACTATAACCGCTATTTTTTTGGTGGACAGCAACAACGCGCTTGTCTTTGGCCGCATATTCATCGACAATTTTACCACAGTTATCTGGCGAGCCATCATCTACTAAGATGACTTCTATTTCTTTTAGTTCCTGTGCCAAGATACTATCGACACATTCACGTAAATATTTTTCAACGTTATAAATTGGTACAATAATAGAAACTTTAGGTTTTGACATAACACCATTATACCACATCTAGTGATATAATAGATATATGTTCAAAGAGAAAAAACAAAAGAGGAAAATAATCAGTCTGGCGACAGCCAAAAACATATCAAAAAAGGTCAGCAAAGTAGGGATATTCAAGGTGGTTTTTAGCGCTTTAGCTGCAATATTATTTGTTCTCACTATGTCATTTAGCACGTCACCATTTTACAAAGAAAATTATGGTGGAGATTCTGCTCAATTCCAGACCATCGGCAAAGTATGGGCAAATGGTGGTGTACCATACCGCGATGTCTTTGATCACAAAGGCCCTATAATTTTTTTTGCAAACAGTATCGGATATAGATTGACAGGTAATAAAACTGGTGTAGCCATCGTTCAAATTGTTTGTCTATTTATAACTATTCTAATACTGTTTAAAATATGTGAATTGGCCAGTAAAAAATTCTACTATGGAGTCGTTGGCGTAATACTTTCCCTAATTTTTCTGAGTATATTCTATGTCGAAGGCAACATGACAGAAGAATATTGTTTGCCATTTATCGCTTGGTCCATATACGGGCTGGCTAAGTATTTCAACTCCGCAAGAAAAGGTGAAGAAATAGAGCATTCTCCAAAATGTGCCTTGATATATGGTGTCTGTTTTGGTGTATGCTTAATGACCCGAGCAACAAACGCAGTCCCAGTAGCCATAGGCGTGTTAGTAGTTGCTGTCTGGTTAATCGTGAAGAAAAAATGGATAAATTTGCTTAAAAATGCTGGATGCTGTCTTGCTGGTGCAATGATGGTAATTATTCCTTTTGTGCTTTATTTTGCTTCACAAGGAGCACTGGGCGATCTACTCTATGGCACAATTGGGTTTAATCTTGAATATGCCTCAGGAGTTAGAAGCTGGCTGGAGGGTGCTACAAAAGAAGTCTTCGTGCACATGAGCATAATATTGTTCCCGTCGTACATGCTGTTACTAGCAGCATTCTTAGCATGGAAGAGAGGAAAAAACACCTACAGTATTTTCTTGGCACTATGTGCTGTACTTGAGGTAGTTTGGTTTTGTTCGGAGTCGTTTTTTCCACAATACGAAATGATAACAGTCCCCCAGATTGCACTATTATTAAACGAACTAATTTTGCAGAAAGATAGTGGCGAGGCGAGGTTGCTCCAGTCACTAATTATTGCACTAGTTGTAATCTTATGTTATGGTCAAGTCCAGGAAGTTTCAAAAAAGGTATTAGATAGTTACCGCACTTTCTCCCAACTAACTGCAGAACAACGTGATGTGGAATATCTCATTAATACAATTCCAGAAACAGAAAAAAATAGTTTTGTAGCGTTTGGCGGGAATGAGCTTAAAGACGTCTACTTACGGAACAACCTCACCCCACACTATAAGTATTTCATTATCCAGGGTTGGCATAGCCTGTATAGCGAAAATATTAAAAAGAATATTCATGACACATTTGCCTATGGTGACGCCAAATGGATTCTTGCAGATGAGGACAAAATAAAGATTAAAGATATCCTAGACTCCAGATACAATGCGATCGATGAAAGAGGGAGGTATACTCTCTACAAGATTAGTGAATAATAATATATAATAAAAGAATGAGTAGAAAAGAAACTAAAGAAAAAGAGAGAACTGGGCAGAAGAGATTCAGAACTTCGACAGAAGAGACCCTGGAACCTACTAATCACAAGGGCCCCCGCGTTACGGTCCTAGTCCCAGTTTACAACACCTCAAAATACCTCACTCAATGTCTGCAAAGCCTTTGTAACCAGATCCTCGACGATATGGAGATTCTCTGTCTCAACGATGGCTCTACCGACAATTCCCTTGATATTTTAGAAAACTTCGCCAAAAAAGACTCTCGTATCCGTATTATTAACAAAAAGAACACCGGATATGGTGACACCATGAACAAGGGAATTATGCAGGCTAAAGGCGAGTATATCGGCATTGTTGAATCCGATGATTTTGTCGATCCAGATATGTTCATTGAGCTTTACTCATTAGCAAAAAAACACGATGCAGATATTGTCCGCTGTAACTATTTCGAATATAGAGATGGAAATGACATTATTCATCCAGCTATCTTGCCAGAAGAAACCGGTTTTCTTGTTGATCTAGTAGAGGATGTACGTATTCTTTATCAGGCACCTGCAATTTGGGCCGGACTTTATCGCCGCGAATTCTTGATCAAAGAGAAACTATTTTTCTTGCCAACTCCTGGGGCATCGTATCAAGATGCTAGCTTCAACTTCAAGACTTTGGTATCTGGCGGAAAACTTGTTTTTACGGATAAACCCTATCTCCACTATCGTCGTGATAACGAAACGTCTTCGGTCAAGAGTGATCAAAAGGTTTTCTGCATCAACGAAGAATATGCCGAGATCGAAAAATATCTCAAAAAGAAAGATAAATGGAAAATCTTTGGTTATACATTTGAGGCCGTCAAATTTGCCGGTTACCACTGGAATCTCCTGCGCCTACCAAAGGACAAGCTAGAGCCATTCCTGCTTCGTATGCGCGCAGAGTTTCACGATGCAGATAACCAAAAAATGCTAAAGCGCTCTTACTTTCCAAGAAATCACTGGCGCGCGCTACGCATTTTACTAGATATTTCGCCAAAAGCATTTTTGCTGATTTTTAATACCTACCAGAAAAAGAAGAAAAAGAATCTATAACAATAAATATTATCAATTGTTATTACAGGGTAAAACGCAAATTTGTTATGGACCATTTTGCTGGTTGCTTATGTTTGCGCGTGTGAGATGCTGCGTGATAGAATAAAGCTATGCAGGAGGTAACACGCAAAAAGCGAATTATAAGCTACGATGTGGCTAGAACGCTCGCGATATTTTTGGTAGTTTTGTGCCACGCGACAGAGCTAACGTATACGCTCTGTTTCAAACAGCCAGAGTTAGTTGGAGGCTCAACCAAACTCATCGCATCAGCATTATTCACTCTTGGTCGCCTTGGCGTGCCGCTATTCCTATTCTTAACAGGCGCCCTAGTCTTGAAAAAGCAGATAAACAAGGATGACGACGTACTGGTTTTTTACAGAAAGAACCTTCTTCCTCTCGTTGTAGTCAATTTTTCGTGGGTGATTATCTATAATATATTCTTTCTGCTAAACGGCCACAGTGATTATGTGAGTATTGGGAACATTATAAAGGAGGCACTATTCATGAAAACTGTCCCTCTCATGAACATGTGGTATATTCCAATGATAGTAGGTATTTACATTGGGATACCGTTTGTAGCAAAACTTGTTAAGTTATTTTCAAAAAAGAGTCTATTAATCGGCACATTCATAGTTTTTGTGTCGTGTTTCATCTTCCCGTTTATTAGTTTTCTAATGAAAACCCGAGGTATTTCGCCAGAATACCAACCAATAACAGTGCTAGATTTATCGTTTTTAGGTGGTACATACGGCTTATACATTTTAATAGGAAATTGGATTGCCAATGAGAAAGAATGCAAAATCAAATCCCTCTGGCTAGTAATTGGGACAATCGCCTCTTTCTTGTCGGCTTGCGCCTGGCAAGTATTTACCAAATCCCCTGGCTCGCATCCAGAGTACAGTATCTGGTATAATTGTCCATTCATTCTAATATCCGGGATAGGTATTTTTATGTTAATAAATAGCATCAATTTTTCAAAACTTAACAAAAAAGTAATAAGTTTTATTACTTTCATAAGCAAATCTAGCTTAGCAGTTTTCTTTATACACATCATACTACAGACGATATTAACTAGCATAATTGCGCCACTGCAAATATTCATGCTGGCTAAATTCGCTATACTTTTGGTTACTAGCTTCTGTGGCAGCATTTTGATTTGCTATATTCTAGGTAAATCAAAAATTCTTTCCAGATATGTGCTGCTAATCAAAAATTAATAAATGTGCTATCATATATAGTATGAACTACGATTACATTATTGCAGGCGCAGGCATCTTCGGTGCCGTGGTCGCCCAAAACTTAGCAGCGAAAGACAAAAAAGTTTTAGTCATCGAAAAGCGTGACCATCTTGCTGGTAATATCTATAGCTATACGGATGAGGAGACTGGCATAGAGATTCACAAATACGGTTCCCACATCTTCCATACCGAACTAGACGAGGTTTGGGATTATATTACCCAGTTTGGTGAGTTCAATGATTACGTACACACTGTCGACACGCGCCACGATGGCAAATTATACCCAATGCCAATTAATTTGGATACCATCAATCTTCTCTATGGTACTGATATGGATGCAGCAGAGGCCGAGAAGTTTGTCGCAGAAGAGGCTGCCAAAACTGGTATCACCGATCCAAAAAATTTCGAAGAAAAGGGCCTATCATTAGTTGGCGAAAAACTTTATACTGCTTTCCTCAAAAATTACACAGAGAAACAGTGGCATAGCCCTGCTACAGAGATTTCTGCCGCAATTCTTTCTCGCATCCCAGTTCGTTTTTCACGCGACAATCGCTATTTCATTACCGCTAAGCACCAGGGAATTCCAAAAGCTGGTTATACCAAGATCGTCGAGAACTTGTTAGATTCCCCGAATATCGAGGTTCGTTTGAACACTAACTTCAAAGATATCGAGTCAGATATCCCGGCTGAGGCCAAAATTATTTATTGTGGTCAGGTTGACGAGTTGTTAGATTATGAGTTGGGCGTATTACCATACCGCAGCCTTCGCTTCGAAGAAGAGCGCACCACAGACTCGTTAGGCCAGGCAGTAATTAACGAGGCCGATGCAGACGTTCCATACACCCGTTCCCATGATTATAAATATTATCAGGTTCATCAACCAGAGGTAGTTAATAATAAAACTTCCATCATCTGCCGCGAATACCCAGCCGATTTTGAGAAGGGCGGAGACGCATATTACCCAGTCAATAATGAAGAGTCAGAGAAACTCTATCAGCAGTACGTTGAATTAGCTAAGCAGAAGTATCCAAATCTCATCCTTGGCGGCCGTCTTGGCGCTTATCGCTACTGGGATATGGATCTTGCGATTAAGAATGCTTTGGAGCTAAGCAAGACTCTAAACTAAGCGAAATTCTTAATGAGATTGACTTTTCTTTTTATCAGGCTGAAACCAAGTGCTACAGAAGTTAATCTCATTGAATTTCGCTACAAGTAGAGAACTAGAAGATCTAGTCCCAAAGTTTATGATATTCTCTAGTGACCTTACTTGGCTTGCCTTCGCATTTGATCTTACCATTTTCAATTAAGATAGCGCGATCACAAAACTTCTCGACGTTTTCCATATCATGTGTCACTAGAATTACAGTTTGGTTTCCATGCAGGCTCTTGAAGTAGTCGTTACATTTTTCCTGGAAAGCAGCATCGCCAACAGCTAGCACTTCGTCAAGAATTAAGATATCACCACGTGCACGAATCGCAATTGAAAAAGCTAGACGTACTTGCATGCCAGAAGAGTAATTCTTTAATTTTTGATCCATAAAATCCTCTAGCTCAGCAAAGCGAACTATTTCTCCATACATCTCGCCGATCTCTTTATTAGAGAAGCCCAGCAGTGCGCCGTTAAGATAAATGTTTTCACGGCCTGTTAACTCAGGGTTAAATCCAACGCCCAACTCGATGAATGGGACTAGAGTACCATTGACTTTGACAGAGCCACTATCCGGGACATATATCTCTGACATAACTTTGAGAAGGGTAGATTTACCCGATCCGTTTCGGCCAACAATGCCAACAAATTCACCCTTTTTAATTTTGAAAGAAATCCCACGTAGTACTTCTTGCTTACGAAATCCTTTTACGCCCTTTAAGCGGTTAAATATCGCTTGTTTCAGCCCCCAGGCTCGTTCAGTAGGCAACTTAAAGCTTTTAACTAGGTCCTTTACTTCAATTGCCACATCATTTTCTAATGCATGCTCTTTAGCAGCTGCGCGCATTCTTTTTAGATATTTGTCGCTCCACTTCATTTAGACTTCCTCCGCAAAATACTTTGATTTTTTCTTGAAATAGAACACTGAGAATACAAAAACAGCAATTACTATCAGGACGGAAACAACTCCCCAGGCCGGACCAGCTAATTCCCAAGTCGTTGTAGTAGCATCGGTAATTAGATTTTCCCTAACATCCTGGATAACTTGCGCAATTGGATTAATCAAAAGTATTTTTGCTACAATTACGCTAGCATCCGTAACCATAGATATAGGATAAAGAATTGGTACTGCATAGAACATAGCCTGCATCAAAACTTCCCAAATAGAACCAATATCGCGGAATTTGACGTTGATTGCGCCTAGTAGCAGAGAGATACCAAGAGCTAAAACATATAACTCTACGATAGAGATTGGGACAAGCAGCCATGTCCAGCTAAATCCGATACCGGTCAATAGAGCGAAAACAACTACAACACAAAGATTAATTGCAAGGTTAATTAGCGCAGTTGAGGTCGCCGAAACAACAACGATATATTTTGGAAAATTAATCTTGCGGATCAAATCACAACGTTGCTCAATTGAATGAATACCCTGAAACGTACACTCTGTGAAAAAGTTCCAGAGCACAGTACCAGTAAGAAGATAAACTGGATAGTGAGGCACAGCATCGCCAAAACGTAAAACCTTCGCGAAAACAACGTACAAGATTGCAAACATCAACAGTGGTTTAATAACTGCCCACAAATATCCAAGAACAGAGCCCTGGTACCGGAGCTTGAAATCAGTTTTGACAAGCTCACGCAAGAGCACGCCATTCCGCTTTCTGGTATTAGAAATAGAGCTCATTTTTTGCTCTCCACTCTTGTATCTTTTCTTTGTTTCATCGACCCTTTTATTATATCATTCTCGGTCAATTTTATCACAATCTGATCAATAAAGTATGTCATCAAAATTGAGAACAATGGTAAATAATTAAGTAGATATCGTGATGTCGTTTCCCAGACTAAAAAGAAAACAAAAAGCCCCATTAGCGTCAATTTTAAAATCAATGACCAGTCTCGTGTTCTTCTGGTAACTACTGCTCCGTAGCAAAAAATTGCTAACATCAATAATTGAAAGCCATGTGCAAAGTAAATGTAGATAGAACTATACCTTCCATCTGATGTAAAAACGTCTACCATTATATTATTATGTTTTGGGAGCTTATTCAATTGAGCCGAAACATAGTAGGTGCCGTCGCCCCAAACATAGGAAATCTTTTTAGCTAAGAACCCAACATTGCCGAAAAGACCTCTTTGACTGATCCGTTCTTTAATTGTTTGGACGTTCATAGAGACAGTGTCTTCCCCATGTTCTATAGAATCAAAGGTCTTTGACACGTCGCTTTCGGTGTAATCACCATATCCCTGCTGTGCCATCATCAACCAGTGTGTAACGGGTGTCTGTTTAGAAAAGTCTACTATACTTTTCTCGTAATTTTGGACTAGTATATGCCCAGGTAAAAATACGCTTATGAAAATTAGGGCGTACATTAGGAACTGCTTCAAGTATTTCTTTTCAAACGACGCTAGGAGGTAGATTATCATTGCAACCAGTACGATTATAGAAGTAGCCTTTAATTCAAAAGCAAATAACTCGGTGGCTGCAAAGGCAATGACAAGTAGGCCACTTTGCCACCACTTTCTCGAGATTTTTCCTGTCAGCCACAAGAAAAGATAAAAACCTAGAGAAATGAAAAACATCGATGTTGTATCACTATATAAAATTGGAGTATATAGTATAATCGGCGTAAATAATAGTGCCAGGCCCAGCCCAAAAAGAGCTTTCTTTTGACAGAATAGCTTCCGCAAGATTAAGTATGTTACAAGGTAAGTACCTGTGATAAACAGCATGTTCAATACCATTTGCAAGCCCTCAATTGACATCGTCAGGCCAAGATGCCAGGCTCCGCGGATAAATATAATTTCTATCGTTGTGAGGAACAATTGAAAAGGGTAGTGGGTAAAGTATGTGATGTTTCCTATTTGACCAGTTTCGAAATAATGACTTATACCCCAATATATCTCATTCGGATCCCAGGTTAGATTAACTACTAATGTTCTTGCGATGAGAACCTCAATCAATAATAGCCCGAGCATCACTAAGGAGACAACAAGAATTTCCGCCCGTAGGCTTAAGTTAGTATTTTGCTTTATTATCTTTCTGTATACAAAAAAGAGTATCGCGCCTAGTCCCAAAGCAATAAGAATCACAATCAACATATTGTAGTTATGCATTGCAAAGGTCTCACCATCCACAAATAGGCAGCAAAAAAGGATGATAGACACGATGATTACAAAAATCGTTGATAGTATTAGGAAGCAATTTTTATTGAATTTTTTTGCCACTTTATTCTCCAACAACTTCCTCAATTACATACCGTGGCCGGCCTTTGCTCTCGGCGTAGATCTTCCCGACATACTCACCTACTAGCCCCAAAGAAATCATCTGTAGTCCGCCTAAAATCCAAACAGAACAAATGATAAATGTCCACCCGCTTACTGCATTACCGACAGCTTTCATGATAAGTGAATAAATCGTAATAATAATACTAATAATGAAGATTAGTGCACCTAACCACAGAACTGCCCTAATCGGCTTAATAGAGAAGGAGGTAATTCCGTCCCAAGCAAACTTGAGCATCTTTTTTAGTGGATATTTGCTCTCCCCAGCAAAACGCTCCGCGCGGGGGTATTTAACTTCGCTGGTTTTCAGACCTATAAGCGGTACTAAACCACGTAAGAACAAGTTAACTTCCTTGTACTTTGATAATTCCTCTAGTGCACGTTTGCTCATCAAGCGATAATCAGCAGAGTTGTAAACCACTTCTGCGCCCAATAAATTCATGATTTTATAAAAGGCTAATGCAGTGCGACGTTTAAAAGCTGAATCCGTTTTACGCTCGCTCCGCACACCATAGACGATTTCACTCCCGCCCTCATATTCTACTAACATTTTATCGATTGCATTAATATCATCTTGTAGGTCTGCGTCCATCGAAATAACAATATCTGCATGGTCTTTTGCATACATCAACCCAGCGAGCAGAGCATTTTGATGGCCGCGATTACGGGCTAGCTTTAGCCCAATCACTGGAGAACCGTAGCCTGAGATCTTCTCCCAAGTTTTGTCCTTAGAACCATCGTCCACATAAACAATCTTGCTTGTCTTATCAATCTTTTTTGCAGTAATTAGGTCGGCAAGTTTTTGCCTTAGTCGTCCTGTTGTCTCGTCCAGACAAGCCTCTTCGTTATAGCAAGGTAGAACTAGATATAATACGTTTTTCATATTACTATTATACCATTTATAGTATAATAATACATATGCAAACACCCCTAATTTCCGTAATCATTCCAGTTTACAATGTGCGAATGTACCTTGAAGAGTGTCTGGAATCACTTCGCAAACAAAATTACCCCAAGCTTGAATTTATTCTTGTTAACGACGGTTCTAATGATGGCAGTGGCGTCTTTTGTGATGAGTTTGCAAAAAAGGATTCCCGTTTCAAGGTAATTCATCAGGATAATCGCGGCCTTTCCGCCGCACGCAATCGCGGCATCCAAGAAGCAAAGGGCCAATACATCACTTTCGTAGATTCAGACGATTACGTAGACGGCAATTACGTTAGCTACTTATTTGATTTGGCTAACAAAAACCAGACTGCCCTTTCTATTTGCCCGATCAAAGAGCTAACCATTAAAAACCACCTTATAAATTATGGCAACGGATACGCCAACAAAGTTATGAGCACCGAGGAAGCTCTTGGTCGCATGCTCCGCGAAGAGGGCTTTACTGTGGTCGCTTACGCCAAACTCTACCACCGCAATCTTTGGTCTGATGTCGCATTTCCTGAGGGGCGTATCCACGAAGATCTCGCCACCACCTATAAATTGATAGAAAAATGCCCGCGCATCGCTTTTGGCCACTCTGCCAAGTATATTTATAGAAAGCGTAACGATTCAATCTCGAACGACGGTTTTTCCAACAAAAAATTCGACATCATCACTTTCACCGACACCATGTGTGATGACATCCAGTCAAAATATCCATATCTGCTTAACTCTATTAATTTGCGTAGAATGCACGCAAGATTTACCGTTCTAAGGCAGCTTCTACTAGCAAAAAATCTCTCTGCCACGCAAAAAGCTTCCAAAGAAAAAATCGTGGACTATCTAATCTATCACAAAGACTTTATCACTAAAAATACCTGTGCGAACTTCCGTGATAAGGTCGCTCTGCTTGTGCTTATGATAGGCGAACCAGTCTTTGCATTACTTTGGAGAGCATACGTAATTTTCACTCACTATTTTGGAAAATTTTTCCGCTAGCCAAAACATGCAGGTATCTAACCAGGCGATTTTACAACTCTCAAAGATTCAACTATAGTTAGGAGATAAACCGCAAAGTATCTTCCATCGCATCGTCGATAGAGAGTTCTGCCTTCCAACCCAACTCGCGCTCGGCCTTACCAGGGTTTGCACAAAGCACAGGCAAATCGCCAGCTCTACGTTCTGTCACGACATAAGGCAGTTTCTTGCCGCTTGCTTTGTCAAAAGCAGCTATCATCTCTAGCACAGACGTGCCTTTGCCAGTTCCTAGATTATAAATCTGTGTGCCGGTATGCATCTTATCAAGGGCGGCTACATGGCCTTTTGCCAAATCTACTACATGGATATAATCACGCACACAAGTCCCGTCCGGTGTCGGATAATCATCTCCGTATACAGACAGTTCTGGATATACACCCTGTGCCACTTTCATTACGATCGGCATTAAATTATTTGGACGGCCATTTGGATCTTCGCCAAGCTTGCCAGATTTATGCGCGCCTACAGGATTAAAATATCTCAGAATTGTAGCGCTAAATTTAGGATCTGCTACGCAAACGTCTTTTAAAATTTCCTCAATCATATACTTAGTGCGACCATATGGATTAGTAATACCTTGGCCGGTCGGCAAATCTTCTGCTAGGCCAGCTTCTGTCACTTCTCCAGGATCTCCATAGACCGTGGCCGAAGAAGAAAAGACGATTTTCTTAACATCATGTTTTGCCATAGATTTTAGCAAATTCAGCGTACCGGTAATATTGTTGTCATAATAACGAATTGGTTGCTCCACGCTTTCGCCTACTGCCTTTAGCCCAGCAAAATGAATTACTGCGTCAAAGTTACTATTCTCAAAAACCTGATCAGTCGCTGATGCATTGAGTAAATCCACCTCATGGAATTTTGGCTTGATACCAGTTAATTCCTCGATCACATCGAGCACGCTAACCTTACTATTAAATAAGTTATCTAAAATTTCTACTTCGTGGCCTGCAGCTATCAGTTCGACTACAGTATGAGATCCAATATATCCGGTCCCACCAGTTACTAAAATTTTCATAGATTCCTCCTTACATTAATACAAAGATGAGCCTAGTTTCTCAAAAGCTTGTGCAACACTCGACCCACTTGTCTCTTAACTAATTATACTATAAATGCTATAATATACCTATGAAAAAAGACCCAGGGTTAGTGTTCCGCATTATCCTAATTTTCGCCGATGCGCTTGCTATTATTGCAGCATTTTTGATTGCGTACCTAGTCCGTATTCATTTTGACAGTCGTCCGTATTATTTTGAGGCCGAGCCAGCTGTATTTATTACCACTATTATGTTAATCATCCCGTTCTGGCTAATCATCCACGCAATTATCGGTCTTTATCGCAAGTCCATCATCATCTCACATTCTCGTTTTCCAGAGTTAGCGCGCTTGTTTGCCGCGGCCATTATCGATATCATGGCGCTTATCACTTACGAGTTCTTCACCGGCAAGAATTTTTTCCCGACTCGTACCGTCGCCATTTATGCTATGCTTCTATGTTTTATTATGCTCTGCATCTTTCGCGGTATCATTCATTATATCCGCAATCGGATTCTTCGCCGCCATCACGGCACGCTCCGTGCGCTCATTATCGGCAATAGCTCTAATACCATGCGCATTACTGAGCACATCGCTGATTTTCCAGAAGATGGATATAGCCTTGCCGCTATCGTTTCCAACAAAAAATACATACCAGACGAGTTTCTTAGCAAGCGTTATACTTCGCTCAAAGAGGCCTTATCAAAAACTCATGTTGATGTCATCTTCCAGACAGATGAGCAGGGAAGTGAGTATGTCTACGGCCAGGCGATCAAGCACCATTTGCTTTACTACTTTGTACCGTCAGAATCAGCACTTTTTTCACACATCGGCAATTTGCAGCTATTTGGGGATACCCCAGCTATCTTAGTCAAAGTCACACCATTAATCGGCGGTGCCCGTATCGCCAAGCGTACCATGGATATAATTATTGGGCTGGTTGGTTTTATCCTGGCGCTTATCCCGATGATCATTATTTGGCTTGTGATTAAACTTTCTGACATTCACCACGGCGCAATTTATTCTGAGTACCGTCTTTCTCGTTACAACAAAAAAGTTAAAATTTTCAAATTCCGCTCCATGCGTCCAGAATATTCGGGCATGTCTCCAGAAGCTGCCTTTACGAAAATGGGCCGTCCAGAGCTGATAGAAAAATATCGTTCAGGTGGCGATTACTTACCAAACGATCCTCGCATTACCAAAATTGGACGTTTTATTCGCAAGACTTCACTCGATGAACTTCCTCAGCTGTTTAATGTTGTCCGCGGCGATATTTCACTCGTAGGCCCACGCGCCTTAGTGCCAGGCGAGCTTCGTGATTACGGCGATCGTTCTCTCCTTCTATCTGTCAAATCTGGACTCACTGGGTTGGCACAAGTCTCCGGCCGCCGCGATATTTCATTCGAAGAGCGACGCTCTCTTGATTTGTATTACGTCCAAAACTGGTCGCTCTGGCTAGATATCACCATCCTTTTCCGGACCATTGGCTCTGTCATTTTTCGGAAAGGCGCTAAGTAATAATGCGCGTAGCCTTAGTCTGCGATTGGCTCACAACTGTAGGTGGAGCAGAGTCTGTTTTGCTTGCATTGCACCAGATGTATCCAGAAGCTCCAATTTACACCTCCAAGTATACTCCCAAGAATATAGACTGGTTTCAGGATGCAGAGATTAAAACCGGATTTTTACAATACTTTCCAAACTGCCTGCGCCGTTTTATCGGTCCCCTGAGGCAATTTTATTTTTCTCACCTTGATTTGTCCGATTATGATCTTGTTATTTCCGTTACCGGCGCAGAGGCAAAAGCTGTCAAGACGTGGTCAGGAAAACATCACTGTGTTCACCTTTGCTACTGCCACGTTCCTACCCAGTATTATTGGGAAATGTATGACGACTATATTAAAAATCCAGGGTTTGGAATTCTAAATCCCATAGCGCGTCTAGGGTTAAAACTTTTAGTTAGGCCCCTCCGAAAAAAAGATTATCAATCCGCTCAGCGCCCAGATCAATTTATTACTATCTCTTCCTATGCTGCAGATTTAATAAAAAAATATTATGGTAGGGAATCAGTTATTATTAACCCACCTGCTAATCTTAAAAAGATTTCCACGAGTAAAAGCGAGTTTTCCACTGCAAAAGACCATAAAACTAGAAAAAATCAAACGAAAAACAAAACAAATTATATCACAACTTCCAGACAAGTCAACTGGAAAAGGTTAGATCTTTGTGTCAAAGCTTGCCTTCAAACAGGGGATAATTTGACTCTAATTGGTGATGGCCCAGAGCATAATAATCTAGTGCAACTAGCCCGCGGTGCTGATAATATTCATTTTCTCCCTACTATGTCGCAGTCCCAATTAGGCCAGTACCTTTTAGCTAGTGATGCGTTTCTCTTTCCTAGCATGGAGCCTTTTGGCCTAGCTCCCGTAGAAGCTATGGCGATGGGCCTGCCAGTTTTGGCCTACAAAAAAGGCGGAGCTTTAGATTTCATTAAACCCGGCCAAAACGGTATTTTCTTTGATCAGCAAACAGTCTCATCATTAGTAAAAGCGATGACAGAGGCCAAAAAGATAAAATGGTCTCCCGAAAAAATCAGACAATCTGCCATGGGTTACGATCAGTCCGTATTCAAGCAAAAAATGCAGGAGCTCATCAATGCAAAAGTACGCTAAAAAAATAGTCACTGCGCTTATTCTTATCATGCCGCTCGCACTTTTTTTGTCGTATCACCCGGTTATCTCGCTCGGCGCAAATTCAGCCATGAACTTTGAGTTTTCTATAGCCGAGATCTGGCTCTGTATCTTCTGTCTCGTCTCATTATTTTTTATCAAAAAAGTAATGAGGTACTATGGTTGGAAAAAACTCTGTCTTGCGGCGTTAATTCCAGCTTACTTTACCGTTTCTGCGGCCTGGTCGACCAATCGCATTCGTACACTACTTACAGCGGGAATATTTTGGCTCATTGTGTTTGCAGCTCTTAATCTAATCTTTTGGTTGAAAAACGACAACGGCCCAGAGCTTCGCCGCAAATTAGTAAAGTCATTACTCATTACTGCCGTGGGTGTATCAGTTTTTTGCTGGGCACAATGTACCCTCGATCTTGCAGGCGTCGCTCGTGATTACACACTTCTCTGCCAAGGCTGTATTTCTACCAAATTTGGCTTTCCCCATCCAAACGGTTTTGCCATCGAGCCGCAATTTATGGGCAACCTCTTGTTAGCGCCGGTCCTGCTTGGCTTCTATTTATTAATTAGCCCTACCGAGCGTGCCAAAAAACCTTCCCAGAGGATCGTCTTGTTTATCACCACTATTTTTCTTACTGCTACACTATTTCTTACCTTTTCACGTGGGGCGATTTACGCATTTATTATCGGGTTGATATTAGAGATAATTTTAGCAATTGCCCAATATCGATGTAGTACCCCCAAGCATCGCAAAAAAGTCTCATTAAAAACTACCATCTTTCAGCCAGTTCTGATTGCAGCCATAGCATTTACTGCTAGTCTTTGTGCCCAAGGGTTGTTTGCGGCAATGGGCCCTACCAACGATACCTTTTATTCTGGTATCGCTAAAGCCGTCCACCAGCTTTCGCTTGGTAAAATAGATATTCGTTCTACGGATGTTACGCAAACACAGCAAGATCAGAATCAGCCCGAGGAGCAGAGCTCCCAATTCACTGGTTATGTTGCAGAATCGACAGATGTTCGTCTCAGCCTTAATCAAATTGCTATCAGGACTTGGCAATCAAACGCACAATACCTATTAGTTGGCACAGGACTCGGTGGTGCTGGTGTTGCAATGAATGCCGCTTTTCCAGACGAGCTCGGTCCCAAAGAAATCGTACAAAACGAGTACGTCAGCCTTTTGCTAGAGACCGGAATAATTGGTTACGCCATTATTCTAGCAGTCACTTTTGCGTCCGTTAAATATATCATTGTCAACAACAAAAAGGCGCATCTGGCCTTTGCCAAACAGCTTCTACTTCCGCTTTTCGCCGGAATCTCTTTGGCCTTTTTGCTTTCGTTGCTTTTCTTCTCCGGCCTTCCTAACGCCATCCACATCTACCTTTTCCCGTTGATTTTCATCGGCCTTGGCAGTGCCAAAAACGATACGATTGTAGAATAGATAGTTAAGAACCATTGTTACCGCAATCATCAATACAAATATGCCAGTGCTTTCTACAAACTCGTAAGAAAACGGTAGACCAATACCGTCGGTAATCATAAACGCAAACTGATATAGACCGGTCAGTATTCCAAAGATAAAGGTAAGCACCGGGCGAATTGCGATCACAAGCAAGATGTTCCAGGCAAAGAATTTAACGATGCCGTATTTTCCCGGATCACGCTCTTTCCAAGTAATGTGGCTATGCAGCATATATGCTGCAAAAGTCGCGACCGTGCCAGAGATCATTGTTGCAAGCCAATATAAATTAGGATTTCCGCCAAAGACCACCACTGCGAATAAACTGTAGAGTGCATAATCAACAATTGTGCAAGTGATTCCTACACCAGTAAACTTTAAGATTCTGTTTATTAGCGTATTTTCTTTCTTCATAATTACATCTATTTTACTACTTCTCTTATCAAAAACCAATTATTTCTCTGTGCGCACAAGTTTTTTCATAGCGTCAAATACTAACCTAACATCATCTACCGTACTCCCGCGCGATAAGTCCGAAACCGGTGCCTTAAACCCCTGCAGTAATGGCCCAGCTGCTGTCATTTTGCCAAATTGCATCATAGATTTGTACAGAATATTCCCGGAGTTAAGATCTGGCGCTATCAATACATTTGCTTTGCCAGCCACTTTGGAGCCAGGAGCCTTTTTGGCCGCCACCCGTGGATTTATTGCCGTATCGAGCTGTAATTCTCCATCGATTTGAATCTCAGGATGCTCTGCTCTAATTCTACGTACGACACTTTGTGCTTTTTCAATGGAAGGGTCTGTGCCACCACTTCCGAGGGTAGAGAATGATAAAATCGCTACTTTTGGGTCTTCTGATAATAAACATTTTGCAGTCTGATAGGTCTGTAACACAATGTCAAAAAGTTGGTCCTCTGTTGGATTTTTGCAAGCAGCCACATCCCCAACCACATATTCATGATTGCCGTCCTCATTCTGTGCAGACTGAGACTTCATCCAAAAAGCTGCAGAAAAAGTCTTGTCTGTCATACCAATAACATCACGACAAGCCAGAATCACATCCCTTGATGTATGATCAATTCCTGCCACCAAAACATCAGCAATATTATTTTTTACGGCCGCGCAAGCTGCCTCCAAATTTTCGCACGAAACCGGTGTAATATCAGTAGATTTCTGCACCGCCTCTTTGATGATTGGATTGTTCCATTCAGGAAAAGCGACTCTAATCACGAAAAACCTCCCTTATCCACGCATCTGCAGGCCCGGCTGTCATCAGCAGTATCAGACTACCATTAGCTCTTGCCTGCTTAATTTTTTTCGCTAATTCTGGGCCAGCTTCCGCGGGCTCGCCTACATCTGCGTTGTCCAAACTTTGTATAAAATCATCAGGCTGCAAAATTTTAAGTTCGGAGTCTTCGCGTACTAAATATGTTGGCAACCAATAAATTTTATTAGCACCCACAAATGCACTTTTGTAATCATCAAAAACCTCGTGCTGTCTTGTATTTTGATGGGGTTCATATATCACTACCACACCATTTTTGTCTAGTCGGTTAGCTTCTTCTAATGCCATTTTAACAGTCGCAGCAATTTCCTCTGGATGGTGCCCATAGTCGGAATAAACTCCGTCTGTGATCCGCTCAAATCGTCGCCCGACACCAGGGAAGGAATTAAGTACTTCTATTACAAGTGACTCATCAATTACCCGGCCTTCATAATTGGGCCCATCTTCGAGTAGTGACTTACCAGCCTGTATCAAATCAATATCCTCTACCATTTCAAAAATCGTTTGCATTGCCAGATTTGCATCGTATCTCCTCACTGGACCAGCTAAGTCGAACTTGTTGGAAAAATCGAGCGTTTCTGCATCGTTTTGTGAGACGGCAGCAGCCTCCAGATTACGTCCACGGATAACATTCTCGCTTTGTCCTTCAAACTTAGCGAAAGCCTGCAGATAGTCTAGCCTAGTTTTATAAATGTCTGGATGATCATAGCTAACCGTTGTAATTACAGCCAGCCAGGGGAAGAACCGCAAGAAGTTTCTATCGTATTCATCTGCCTCATAAATAAGAAAGCGCGATTTCTTATCGTACTTACCAGACTCAGCAAAACTAAGAGTCGTCCCCACCAGGTAAGAAATTGGGATCCCCAGCGATAGAGCCGTATAAACTATCATCGCAGTAGTAGTGGTCTTGCCATGGGTACCAGCGACGGCTACCATCTTTAACCCCATTTTTTCTACCAGATATGCGATCAGCTCATCTCTCTTAGAAACTCTAATCCCTAGTTTTTTAGCAAGTACCAATTCTGGATGTTCATCAGGTAGAGCTGATGTATAAATAAACCAGTCCACATTTCCAAGATCAAACTGTTTCTGTAGAAACGATCCATCCTGCTTACCTATTTCCATCTTGATATCTGCCGCCACAAGCTCGCCTGTCACTGCCCCCTCCTGAGCATCAGAGCCACAGACACCGATGCCCGCCTCCTTGCTCATCAAAGCCAGAGGTCCGAGACCAGTTCCAGAAATACCAGAAATATAGATATTCATGCTATAATTATATCAGGTTATGGGTGGCTTCGATAAAAAACAACTTAAATTCTCACTTAAACAATTATCCAAAGTCAAGACTTGGCAGCTAATGATAATATTACTCCTGGTTTTGTTTATTGAAGCTACTTTGCTAAGATTCGATCATATCAAAATGACCGATCTCAAGGCTGCTGTTGTGGCCGCAGATGCCGAAGGAAACGATGAAACCATTGCCAAATCGCTAGAAGAGCTACGCAATTTTACCTCTAGCCACACAGTCATTAATGTTGTAGAAAAAAACGGCAAATCATATGTTACTTTTGGCACTGGTCCGATTTATTTAGAGCAGCAGTATATTAGAAAGGCGACTGCTGCGCTTGCCGAGGCCGAGGCAAATGCCAATACTGACGAAAATCCCAATGGTAATGTCTTTGCTAAGGCAATGGATGTCTGCAAGCCGCAAGCCATTAATAATGGTTGGGCCTGGAATAGCCCAGAATATTTAGGCTGTATGACTGGCGAGATTGCGAAATATCCTACTACAGAGACCCTAGAGGATACTTACGCCGCGTCACTCCCATCTACTGCTCTGTTTCGTTACGAATTTGCCTCGCCTGTTTGGACTTTTACGCTTTCGGGCATTGTCGGAATTATTTGTATTATCCTGGCAGCAATCGTTTTCATTAGGGTTTTTATCTGGATAATCCTCCATATTGCCCTAATTTTTGTAAAAAATTAAGAAAACCCCTTGACATCTGGGGCTTGGGGTCATAAGATAAGAAGTACAACAACTAAGGAGGAATTATGGCCTACCAACATACTAACAGCAAAGGTGTTACCTACTACCTACGTCAGAGCGAAGTCACTCTCCGTGGTGGCAAGAAGCAGACTATCTACTTCTTCACAAAGACCGCAGAAGGCGGCAAGGGTACCCCAGTTGATCTTCCAGCAGATCGCGTTGTTAACGAAAACCCACGCAACGGTTTCTTGACTCTCAAGAAAAAATAATCCACCGTTATGGTCAAAAAGCCGAGCGTAAGGCTCGGCTTTTTGATTGCCTGATTAATAAGTGTTAAACTATTATTATGAAAATTGGCGTTTTTGACTCTGGCTATGGCGGCATCACTATACTTACTGCTATCAAAAAGCTTCTCCCCCATGAAAAATATTCCTACATTGCTGATTCCGAAAATTGCCCCTATGGGGAAAAATCAGATGAAGACCTACATCATATTGTTACTTGCAATGTAGAGAAGCTCAAGAAATGGGGAGCTAAAATCATTGTTATTGCCTGCAACACAGCCACCGTTAAATGTATTGCACAATTAAGAAAAGATTATCCAGAAATCAGATTCGTCGGTACGGAGCCAGCTATTAATCTTGCGACTCGACGTCGCTCGACAAAGAATATTCTTGTTCTTGCCACGCCTGGCACCGTCCATTCCGAGCGCACACTCAAGCTAGAAAAAAGAGCTAAGCTACCTGGCCAAAACATCCAGCTCCTAGCCTGTCCTGGTCTCGCTGATGCTATCGAACAGAGCATTCATATCGTTAATCATGATAGAGTCGAGACTGCAAGAGTAAATGAACGTAGTTATCCTATGCTTAGCCAGCTCTTAGACCAGCTGCTACCAGACGATTGCACCGCTTATGATGCAGTTGTTTTGGGCTGCACACACTATCCGCTGATTTTGCCACTTTTTAAACAAAAATTTCCCCACGCCACCATTGTTGATGGTAGCCGGGGTGTAGCTAGACAAGTGGCGCGTTTATGCCGAAAAAGTTCATAAACTTGCTTACAAAAACCTAGTCTTGATTTTTTTGCCGCTTTCGCAATGCTTGTAAAATTCGGGGCAAGATAGATTTCTTTGCGGCGCACCGTACTCATACATAACAAGATTCTGTGGGTTATATTTGCCACCGAGCTCTTTATCAATGAATTTTTTGTGAACATCGGAAAGTGCACTTTCCAGATTATCATACTCATGCAATCCACGCATGATTTCCCAAGCATGCTCATACCAAAACACTTTACCACCATGTTCAAAAATTGTAAATGAATGAGTCGGGTCCCTGTCACCGTCATAGTGAACAATAAAAAACGAACGCGTGGCAATATCAGCATCAGCAAAAAGTTTTCTTTGTAGCTCGGTCTGGTCCCAACAAACACCAAGGCAACTCTCTAGTAATTGGTCCGGCATTTGTAGCATGTAGTTTTCGCCGTAGCCTTCCATATCGGTATGCTTGCCACCAGTATTGTCAACCCACCCATACTGAATCGGAGACATCTTTGCATTAATCTCTTTTATGAATTCCATGATTTTAGTTTAGCATGGTAGGTGCCCACCGTCAAAAATCGGCCAAAATGCCGACTCATATAAAACCTGGTGGGGGCAGTTTAAGTAAGCATTAACAATCTATAAAAAAGGCTACGTTTCGTAGCCTTTTTAGGAGGTTAGTCAAAGTGTTTTGCCTCTAGTATTATCCAATACCCTGAAGAGATTTTCCGACGGCATTAAGCTATAAAAGCTAAATCCTCCGCCTGGTTTTGGGAGAGGCTTAACTCCGTATTCTCCCCAAATTCGAGCTGCTTTCTCATTATTATAGCTGTTGTCCCACCATCCTGGTCTAGGAGAATCTCCGTTTGGAATAAAATATGCCTCAGTATTCTTCAGACACTTTTCTGGCTTCCATCTCCCAATGAACATAAGTTGATTACGGTATAGTAACGAATTCGCTCGCATATAATTGGTAGAGGACTGCTTTATTGCGGCTATCTTCTCATCTTTATATGGGTTTGGGTCATCGGCAAAGAAAGGGATTTTACTATAATACCATAACCAAGATATGTATCTATGAAACACTTTTTGAGTTAGTCCCATAGCAGTACATGGTGCCCCGCCGATAAAGAATATCCTCGCGATTTGATCTGACCGATATGCCGCCATCTCATATGCAACGGCTGCGCCAAATCCACCTTGCGCATGTATCTCAAACCTTTCATGATGTTCATTAAAAAAATTAACCACACTTTCTCGTATGCCACGGATAATCAAGTTATCACCATTATACTGAAAAATTTGCACATGCGTGTTATAATGACGAGAAATATCGTTGGCATACCATGATTCCGTATCTACAGAATCGCCTTCCGCTGGTATAATCAGAATACCATCTGTCATTTTATCACCCCCTGTTAAGATACAACCTCCTTTTATATTATAACATAATTTGTGTATTTTTGCTACATTTCGTTTCGCAATATTGACAGACATTTGCCGCTAAACAATCAATCAAACGCCTGCTCAGATAAAAACGTTAATACTATTCGGTAAAGAGGTTCTATGCCATTTCCTATAGGAAAAAATGGTATAATAACACTATATGGAAAAATATGTAATTCTACACGGAAGTTTTGGGTCTAATAAAGGAAATTGGTTCCCATGGTTAAAGAAAGAATTGCAAAGTAAGGGCAAGCAAGTTTCTGCTCCACAAATGCCAGTTGGTGTCGGAAAACAAAATTTTGAATCTTGGAGTAATGAGTTAGATAAACTGATAATTGATGAAAATACTATAATCATTGCCCATAGTATTGCTCCAGTCTTTGTTTGCAAATATCTAATCAAGAATGATATAAGAGTTAAAAAACTCATTTTCGTCTGCGGTTTTAATAATTATTTAGGGATTAATTCCGACTACGATGCAGTAAACGAGCCAATGTATTTTGATAATCTTGGAGACGTGAAAAAGTATTGCGATGATATAGTTTGCTTCTATTCGGATAATGATCCATATGTAAAGTTTGATGTCGAAAAACAATTTGCCGATACTATTACTGGCAAACAGATTGTCATAAAGGATGGTGGTCATCTTAATTCAGAAAGTGGCTTTAATAAATTCGAAGAAATATTAAGCTACATTAACTAGACCAAATTGCTGGGGATTTAACGGACAAAATTATAGAGGTAGATTTTGGTTTTTTATGCGTTTTTGTCGCAAAAATGGCATAAAAATAGCCCTCTGTTTTCGCAAGGGATTTAACGGACATTTACAGGTTAGCGAATAGTTGAAACCTATTTCATAAACCGTTTGGTGGGGGCGAATTGTCCAAGCATTAACAATCTACAAGAAGATATCGGGCTAAAATTGCTAAATACGCCATAAAAAAAGTTTCCGTCGGAGCAGAATGCTTCGCCCTCGTGAACATCAATAAATGAAAGCTCCGAACCTGCGTTACAACGCTGCCCGACGAGCTTTCGTTAATTATATTAAACTGATATTGGACTTCATTTTTCAATTTGATGGGATGTAATTTTGATTTTCTGCTACCAATACTATGGTCGTTGGTTTTGGGATGAAAGTATTAGTAATTATACCCGGTAAATATGCTATAATTATAGAGTAGTCTGAGGGATAAATCCTCAAGAACATTAACTTTACACTATTTGGGAGGTGACTGTGATGAAAACAGTTATGAAAATCGTACTCACCGGAGGCCCCTGCGCCGGAAAAACCACGGCGCTGAGCTGGATCTCCAATTACTTTGGCAAGATGGGCTGGCGAACTTTAATCGTCAATGAAGCGGCAACAGAACTGATTACCGCAGGGATTTTCCCCATGGACTTTGACGATCCGCTGTTCTTCCAGAGTATTCTACTGGATACTCAAATGTTAAAAGAACGGAACTGCGTTGATGCAGCTTACGAGCTGAAAGATGCCGATAAAGTTCTAGTCGTCTGCGATCGCGGAATGCGTGATAACAAGGCTTATATGACCGACGAGCAGTTCGAGGTTTGTCTTGACCGACTCGGCGTAGCCGCACGCGAGGCTGTAAATAGCTACGATGCGGTGTTCCATCTCGTGACGGCAGCAGACGGCGCAGAGGAGTTTTATACTCTTGCGAATAATGCAGCACGGAGCGAGGACTTAAAAGAAGCTCGTGTGCTGGATCAGAAAACCCAGAACGCCTGGGTTGGGCATCCGCATCTGCGCGTCATCAAGAACGAAGGGAGCTTTGAGGACAAGCTGAAGAAACTGCTTTCGGAGATTTCTATCGTGCTCGGCGAGCCGGAGCCGTTCGAGATTGAGCGGAAGTACCTGATCGAGTACCCGGATTTGACGCTTCTTCGCGAGATGCCAAACTGTCAGGAGGTGGAGATTCTCCAGACTTATCTACGTAGCGGCAATGAGAACGACGAGGTGCGCGTGCGCCAGAGGGAAGTGGACGGAAACTATACCTTCACGAAGACAATCAAGCGCTGGACAGAGGACCCGACAAAGCGCGTGGAGATTGAAAAGCGCATCTCTAGGGATGAATACCTGAAAGCCCTAATGGACGCTTATCCCGGCCCGAACTCGATTCGCAAGACGCGGTTCTGCGTTATGCAACGCGAAACCGGCCAGTATCTCGAAATCGACATTTACCCGACATCGGATAAATATGCGATTCTCGAAGTAGAGTTTGTCTCGACCGAAGACCAGCTCATTGCGCCGAGCTTCATCAAGGTCGTTAAGGAAGTCACCGGGGATAAAGACTATCTTAACTTCAACATTGCTTTCAGAGGGAATCGGCTGCCTGAATAATTGTAATACATGAAAACCCGTTCGAGAGAGCGGGTTTTTAACTTATATTAAATTAATATAGCCTCACTGTAGTGAGGCTATGTTTTTGCAGAAATTTAGAGCCATCTTTCTGTCCTGAAGATTTCCCAAGGCTGTGCCTTTCCGTCTACGAAATTACCCTGTACGGCAAATCTATAAAGTTTATCTTCCAATAGCCTATGCTTTTGTCTGATAAGCTCAAATACTATATCGTTAAAGAAATTGCTGACGAGGCTATCTTTGAGCGGCTGATACCGCTTTGGGACGTTAATGTTTACTAACTCTGCATTATAATGACAGTCGCTAGTCAGAAAAGCGATTCGCTCATCACGCTGTTTAATATATGCATCGTGAGAGACTTTGAATTTCGCGATGGCTTCATTTTTCATCAGGTCAATCCGTTTCTCAACAAATAAAAGCTCATCCCAGGGTATTATAAATCTTTCATGTATGGCTAAACCCTGAGTGAGTTCGTGCCCATCAAAAGCTTTACCAACAAACTCAACTATAAGACTGTCTTCGATGGTAAAAACTGAATTAAAACCACCGTCGTATAGGTAACGTGGGCAGCCCGGTTCTTTGGTAGATATCAATAAAAGTACACCCTCGTTGCTCTGTTTGTTAATTTTTTCAATCAGAGCTGGTATTTCATTTGTGTATCCGTTGGCCCCAGGCACGACATTTTTCATAGATTGTCCAATAGGCATATCCATGCGACATGGGGCGAAACTCCCGTGTCTATCTTTTATAGATTCCCATTCTTTCAGATTACTGATGATATCAATATTCTTGAAAGGTGTAACCCTCGGTAAATATTTGTTAAGAAGCACGATCCCTTTTGCTTTGCCATAATTCATAGGGTTTCTCATAAAACAACACCTCCTTCTATACGATTGCCCTATTTCTCTGCTGGAAATGTACAGGCTCCCACCAGACTTTTTTCATTATAACATAGTTATGGACAAAAGTAAAATAGATACGTGGGCAGGTTTTATATGGTTAGATTGTTTAGGGTATTAACAGACGATTTATAGAGTCAAAATGCGCTTTCTGGCGCATTTTTCGTGCAAATTTTGTACAAAATAGCAACCTAGAACCTGAAAGGTACTTAACAGAAATCTACTACTAAAAAATCGGCTAAAATGCCGACTCATATAAAATTTGGTGGGGGCGAATTGTTCAGGCATTAACAATCTATAAGGAAGATATCCGCGAAAAGTGGCGACTTGCGTCTCATGATATAATAGTAGAAAGGAGAATAGATGATAGATTCTAAAGCATGGAACTGGAATATGGTAAAAGGCGACCACGAAAAATATTGGCAAGAGCCAGCGACGGAATCCTATTATCTCATCAACCGATGGCTTTCCCAGAACAAAAGCGATTTCCTCGATCTCGGTTGCGGGCTAGGAAGACATACTATTCAATTTGCCAAAGCAGGGTTTAATACTTCTGGGTTTGATTTAAGCGAAACATCGATCGAAAGAACAGAAGAGTACGCTGAGCAAGCAGGAGTAAAAGTCGATTTACGAGTTGGCGATATGCTGAACCTGCCGTACGGTGACGATAGTTTCGATTGCATTTATTGTCGCAACGTAATATCTCATACTGATACAGCGGGAATGAGAAAAATTGTTTCTGAGCTAAAACGAGTCTTGAGAAAAGGCGGGGAGTGTTATTTGACTTTGGGTTCAAAGCAGACCTGGGGCTTTCAGCAAGATTGGCCGGTGGTGGACGAGAACACAAAAATTAGAGTTGAGGATGGACCAGAGAATGGCATACCACATTTTTATGCTGACTATGATCTAATCGTAGATTTATTCAGGGACTTTGAAATCGTGAAAGTTTTTCAAGTTGAAGAGTTTATTACGAAAGAGCGAACCACTAGCTCATATCACTATCACGTACTAATCAGAAAATAATAACCTGATTTTAGGGTATTAACAGATGAATTTATAGGGGTAAAAATGTGCTTCCAAAGCACATTTTTCGTGCTAAATCGGTGCAAAATAGCATACTAGGACTTAGATGGTACTTAACAGAAAATTACTACTAAAAAATCGGCTAAAATGCCGAGTTAGATATAATCTGGTGGGGGCGGCTGGGTTCGAACCAGCGACCAATCGGTTATGAGCCGACTGCTCTAACCCCTGAGCTACGCCCCCAAGAGCTAGACTAATTATAGCAAAAACTGGTATAATAGAAAAGCACAAATGGAAAACATTAAAACCAAATTTCGTAGACTTGGATACCGCATCAAACGCTGGTTTAATCAGGATCGCATGGTTTTTTTGGTGGCTATCGCCATGTGTCTAATCTGGACCTGGGGTGCTATTTCTGCGATGACCAGAAACTGGGATCTAGAACAGCGTCTTACCTCTCGGCGCCAGGAGCTAGCTTTGCTACAACTAGAAATCGATTCACTAGAGCTAGAGAATCGTTATTACGCCTCGGATGAGTATCAAGAGCTAATTGCCCGCGCGAAGCAAAACAAGCTCAATGATGGCGAGACTCTAATATACCTGCCAGAAAACAGCAATTTCGCCAAAAACAAGCACGACGATACTACAGAGGAGCGTCCAATTACCGAAGAGCCGTCTAATTTCGAGCAATGGTTTACCTTTATCTTTGGCTCACAAAAGTCTTAATTTAGCCTTAAATCATTGAATTTTTATTTCGCTTGTGGTTTAATTAAGATATGGAAAGGGAAGGTAATACTGCGGAGCAGCCTATTGCTCCAGATTTGTCTACAGAGCCAACAGATAGCAGTGTGGCTGTAGATACTACGACAGAAACATCGAGTCATCAAACAACACCAGAGGCAGTTCAGACAGCCCAACCGACACAAACGGAAGAAGCAAATAAACAAACCTCTCCGCAGCCACGCAAAAATAAAAAACGCATTGGCATCATCGCCGGTATTGCTGTAGCTGTTCTCCTAATTATCGCCGGTATTGCTGCTTTAGCGATTAATTTAACAAACAAAAATCAGGTAGCCCCAGCTGCAAGCGACGCTACAGTAAAAGATATTACTAAGGAAATCAACCAACTTTCCGAAAATTCCAATATCGACGGTCTAATTTATTATATTAATGACATAACGACTACCAAGAACGATGGGTCTTCACACCAGAACCTGACAAATCAAGATATGGGCGATATCTATAAAAGCGGAATGATGTCAATCATGAACTACATTAACAAAAACCAAGATTTAGGCTCTGAACAAAAAGACAACTACACCTCTACCGCCATCAGTTACGCACACTCCGCAGATGATATGCTTCAAACCGGCGGCTCTGCTGCTAGCGTCTACGTGGCCGAGAGCGCTTTTGGTAATATGGAAGTCGCAAATCAATACTTACAGCTAGCCAAAGAACGTGGGATTAATTACAATATCGAACCAGAAGGGCAAGAATAAATATGATACAAAATATAATCCAAAACAACAAAGTTATGATTAAGGGGATTTTAGCTTTCGCGGTAATGACAGCTGCTGGTTTTTTAGGCGTTCAGAATGTTTCAGCGCTAAGCTGTGATTCCAACGAGTCTACTTGGTGGGCCTGTAATACATGTAAGTCTGCTCACTGTGGCGCTACCTGGTTTAATAGTAGTAGCTGGGGAGACGAGAGTAATACCCTAAATGTCAAGCCAGGCTCTATAGATGCTACTGGTTATATCCACGGCGCAGTCTATACCAGAGATAGCTCAGCAGAATATTCGCCTACCGCCCATGATGTTTGGGTTTTAAGCTGGTTACCAGAAGGCGGCATCCCAGATGCACGTGGTGATTTTGATCCCGTACCGTATGCTGCTAGCTATATTTACAATGGCCAAGGAAATGATCTATACCGTGGGAATGAAGGACCAAACGGTTCCTTTAGTACACATTGGGAAGGTAGCAGCATCCCGTTTGCGTTTTATGTCAAAGATTTCTTAAGAGGCGCTCAGCGTAGTGGTAATACTTTCTCGCGTACGGAACACATTTATCGTTGTTATTTTGCTGATAAAGGTTGCGATGCAACTCCAACCACTATTAACGTTGAAATCGAACAAACTATTATACCACAAGTAAAACATGATTACTATAGGGTCGCCTATCAAGGTAAGATCTCCCTCAAAAATGACGACAACTCCCCCCTGTATGAACATGGATCCATACTTAGCTCCAATAGCTGGCCAGAATATGCTGGTTGGGGCGATGAAAATTCCTATGTGGATGTTAATCTCTATACCCCCAAAGAATCTGGCCAAAAACTCCGCTCCATGTATGAACTTAGATGGCAGTGCAACGACTGGGATGGTGTATGCTGGTGGAAAAACCACGAAACCTCATATTATCACGTAGACTACTGCTATTATGGACTATGTAACAACTGGTATACACAATATGCCTACCGTAGCGAAATTGCCGGTGGTGAAACTGGTAGAGGAAACTTTACTGTAGGTGGCCGTGGTGGACAAGGCCAAGTTACATCTCAAAAAACTAAGACCATTAATTCTATTCCTTATGGCACCTACCAATTCTATACAGAAAATCTCCAATACACAAGCATAGGTATGAACCATAAAGACGCAGATGAAGTCCTATATTCTTACATCGATGACGAAGGTGAAGAACATGTCGTTAATTATGCAACAATTACCAACGTAGGAGAACCGGACAACACTCTAAACGCCACCCGTAATCTTACAACCATCATTCGTAACCCATACAACTTCACCACATCTGTCAGCTCTGCTATTAACGGTGGCAATGGTTCAACTGTCTTAGGTGGCAGTACCGCTACTCTACAGCTATCTGCCAATATCAAATCCCGTACTCAGCAGGACAGTGTTGCCAGCGCCGAAGTTGGTTTCCCATACTATACCAAGGTACCAGAAGACACCAAAGTAACTGCTGCAAAATTCATTCTCAAACAAGATGTTGATGCCAACAGCGTCAACGATCTGCTAAAAGATAGGTTCGAGGTTAATAAATACCAGGTAGCCGATGATAATATCTGTAATTATCTTAACACTACTTTTGGTTCGAATATCGTTAAGGCGGGTGATACAGAAAGTGATAATAGCTGCCAGACGCTATTTACCGAGGATAGCAACAGTATTAACAATAACATCGGTGAGACTGGTTGGAATACCAGCGCCAATAATGCAGTAGCTAATAATGGTGTTTCCGCCATCACTGATGAGCACAAGAGCTTTTCTGTCTCTATTCCAGACATAGAGGATGGTTACAAGTACTGCACTGTTATTGGCATCAAGCACTCTAATAGTGGTGGTCGTGATGGTGGATACTTATTCCCATACTCTATCAACGACAACTGGCACCTCTCCAACATTTCCTGTCGCACCATTGCCAAGGTTCCATCTTTCCAGACTTGGGGCAATATCTACACTAGCGGCGGCATCAGTACTACTACCGTCAAAAAGATTCCAGACGCCAATATCAAGACCCCAGCCGAGTCTCAAAAGTACCTCTTTGGTTCCTGGTCCGAGACCTTCTCCCTCGCCAATAAAGACATTAAGAATTTCGGCACCGGCGCCTCCCTTGGTTATCTTAACAATAATCTCGGCGGCCTTCCGATTGCAGATTCCAATAACAAGATGAATTACTGCAATATCGTCAACATGACTATTGCCAACACTCGTTGCAATAGCGGCATCGGCGGTAATGCTGGTAATATTGTTGTCTCCAACGAGGATTTCCTTAATAAGTTTGTCGCTCACTACGCTACCACCACCACCGAGCAATTAGACCGCGTGACAGATACCGTTAGCTATTACAAGGCCAAAGGTAATGCCACCTTTAATGATACATCTGCTTTGGCAGACAATGGTTATCGTCTTGGCAATGGTGTAATTTCTCTCAATAATAACACCCTGATCTACCAGGTTGATGGTAATCTTACTATTAACCACAATGTCTGTACTGGTTACCCAACCGAAAGAGATCAATGTAATAATGGCACCAATGATCATTATATCTACAACTTCTATAATCTAGACAATGCCAATGTGCCATACAATGCCAGCAGTGACAAAATTCCACAGATTATTATCATCGCCAGCGGCGATATCAATATTGATAAAAGCGTCACAGAAATTGATGCCTGGCTTTACTCAGGTGGTACCATCAAAACTTGTTACAACGGTAATCTAGGTGATGATTCCTGTGGCGAGCCACTCATTGTCCATGGTCCAGTCTTTGCTAAGAATCTCGAGCTTCATCGCACTTATGGCTCTGCTGATGCCAGGCGTTGGGAAGGAAACTTTGATAATGACAGTAGGTTCTTCTATTCTGGTGCCGCCACACCAGCAGAAATCTTCGAGCTTCGCTCAGATGTCTATCAGTGGATTTACCAGCAAACCAGTACCGATAATAAAAACGCTAATGTCCGTTACATGCGTGAACTATCACCGCGGTATTAGTTAGGAGATTAGGCTAGTGGGAAGCAAGAAATTAAAAAACAAAAAAGGGTTTACCTTAATCGAGGTTACCCTTTTTCTTGCACTCACTGTCGCCCTCTTTTTCCCGCTCGTAGTTGGCACATCTACTAGTATCTCTAGACAGCGTTATCAGGATGCGGTCAACGATATTTATTCCTATCTTCAGAACACCTATTCAGAAGTAGAAAATCTCGTCAATGCTAATGGTGGCAGTAATGATCGTAGTTCTTGTACACTAGCCTCGTCCATCGCCACTGCCAACAATAGAAACAGCAGTCTGGCTTCGTCACGCCCAGAGGACCTTTCTTTTGGCCGCAGCAACTGTGCAATTTATGGTAAAGTTTTCTTCTTCTTACCTACAGAAGATAGTACTTATAGCGATTCTGGCAAAACTACTCATACAATTGTCTCGTATGATGTTCTTGGCGATATTATTAGCTACAACAATGATCTTTCTGAGGATGTGAACGATATTTCTGCCGCCTTGCGTGCTGCGCACGCTGATTATCTTACTTGCGAATCAGGCCAGATTGTGCCTGCCGGAGCCACCACCTATCACACGCTCCAGTGGGACAGCTCAGTAGAAACCACCTCACCCGATCACGTGCCTTTCCAAGGAGCGTTGCTTATTGTCCGCTCCCCACTTAATGGTGCAATCAATTCATTATTTATTAACACCAACGATGTTAATGATAGTAATAATATTGTCTCAGCTATTAACTCTATTCGGGAAGGTGGATCATTTGGTTGTAGCGCTGGCAGTGGCAGTATCGCCAATCGCGCTTCTCTCTACGACTATCTGGCAACCGATCATGAACCAAGGTTCAAGACTGATGAAGAAAACGCCATTAATATCTGTGTAGCTTCTCCTGATATGTTTGCTTATGGCGGCGGCTCGTCGAGCCGGCGCAACATCCACGTCAATACCGCTGCACCAGCCAGTTCTAGAGATGTAAAATTACTCAATCAAGATGATGGAGAGAACCAATGTCAATAAAAAATAATCTCCATCGAAAAATCAGCTGTCACAAATTTTGCAATGGTGATACTATCATCGAAGTTTTACTTGCTACCACCATCTTCTCGTTTGTGGCTATTAGCTCCATGGTAATTATCAATAGCAACACCAATAATCTCGAGGCTAATCTCGAGCTTACCATGGCCCGCACCGAGATCGATGCTCAGGCTGAGGCCATCCGCTTCATTCATGATGCCTACGTCGCCGAAAACGACTTTGCTTTTACTGAAGACAGCAAAAATCAACTTGCTACCCGCTCTCCTTATCACCGTCTTTGGCAACGTCTTACCAATAATGCAGTTTCTGCTGCTCCAGGCCTACTCAGTAATAGTTCCACCCCTACCGCACTAATGTCTTGCTCAAATTACTACGAGGGTAACGATAGCATCTTCGCGCAAAATCGTCACGCCTATGCTATCAACACTAGGAATCTCGCCCTTGCAGCCAACCAAAAAAATTCCAACTGGTTCACCACTAGCAATCTTGATAAAGTCATTGTCCCCGCCACCTCCTCTACTGATACCAATAATAAATTTGTCCCGGCCGTCACTTATCCGCGGGTCATCTACGGCGGTCAGAATGAAGGTTCGGACGAACAGGCTTCTTCCGAGAGCCTAATCAGCGATAATTCTACCGAAGTTAAATCAGTCCAGGGGATTTGGGTAATTACCATTTCTCAACAGTCAGGAGGTGCTGTCGTTACAGATACCCCGCAGTTCTATGATTTCCATATTTACACCTGTTGGTATGGTCCAGGTCGAAATACACCAACTACTATCGGCACAATTCTGCGTTTGTATAATCCGAGGTTTAAGAGTTAACTATGCGTAGTCGTAAAGGTTTCACACTAATCGAACTCAGCCTCGCCACCGCCTTTTTGTCGGCACTACTTCTGACTATTGCGTTGCTTATCAATGCGTTACCAAAAATCTACCAAAAGGGTGTTTCGATTGAAGCAGTTAACTACACCGGCCAAGAGCTTATCGATGAGTTTACCTCCTCGTTCACCGCGGCTACAGATACTGATATCGCCTCCAAATGCTCCACCATCAATGACCCCACAAATAGGGAAGCCTGTCAGAAGGACCCCAATGGAGCTGGCATGAAATACCTTATCCAAAATTTCACTACCAACCAAATTGCCCTCAAACGCTCTGATATTGATACTAGTGGCCGTGATTATACAGTCCCTCTCGGTGGTGTCCTTTGTTCAGGATATTATACTTATTTATGGAATTCTGGTTATGTGCTTGATGAAAGCGGCGATTACTATGTCAAAAAATCAGATAAGCAGCCAGTTACTTTTGACGATAAGGATTTACACGTTCGTTACAAAGTTGGCACTCGCCCCGAGCAGTCAAATTTCCGTCTCATTCGCGTGCTAGATCCGGAGCGTAATATTTGTACTAACCGTATCAATACTCTTGGCTACAAACGCGCCGATTCTTATTCCAGCGGAGTCGCCAACAGCACCAATACTATCGAGATTAGCGAAGAGATTGTCTCCAAAGACATCAAAGACAATGCTATTCTAGATATCATCCAGTCGGATAGCACCGATGCCAATCTTGCACTTTATGATTTAAACATCTTCGAGCCAGTCCGCAACTCTACCAATGGCCACGCTTTCTATTCTAGCTCGTTTATTCTCGCCACCATATCTGGCGCGGTTGATATTACTAGTACCGGTAATTACTGTGCTCCACCGAGTGGGGAAGATCAGGCGGGAGAATTTACCTACTGCGCAATCAATAAATTTAATTTTGCTATCCGAGCAACAGGAGGAATAAGATTATGATCAAAAAGCAAAACCAATCAACCATCAAGACCAAATCCGGCCTCGCGTCATTTTATATCGTGACCTTCGTTACCTTAGTGCTATCGATTGTCGTCCTGAGCTTCGTCCAGATCGTAGTTAGAGATTCCAGACGCACCAGCAATGACGATCTCTATCAATCTGCTTACGATTCTGCACTAGCTGGAATAGAAGATGCTCGCGTTGCTCTAGTTAAATACCATGAGTGTCTCAATCGGAATACTCCAGAATGTACCAAAATCAGACAATATATTGAAAACGGTAAAACCGATTGTGATGCAGTCTCACATGCACTAGGTAGGATTGACGGTAGCGAGAGCAAAGAGGTCCCAATTGTCGAAAAATCAAGCTCCTCTAGCTCCGATTCAAACGGCTCGCTCAGCATGGACCAAGCCTACACCTGTGTCACTGTAGATATTAATGTTCCAGATTATCGCGGTATGCTCACTGCCTCCAATCGCGTCATTCTAATTCCGATCCGCGTTCTTGGCAATGCTAGCGATGTCAAAAATATCAACATCGCCTGGCAATCCGATGCAGTAAAAGAAGAGGGCTATCGTTATAGTTATCCAAGCACCTATAATACAGATAATAACGGTAGCAATCACACCTACTTTTATCCAGCCTCCGAGCGCCATATTTACCAGCCAATTACCGTAGATATTTTCCAAACCGACGATGTCTACACCCTCGGCGAACTATCTACCAATAGCACTATCGGCACCGATCACTCTTCCTTCATGCTTCAGCCATCCGAACAGGGTGATCATTATATGTCCGCTAATGATGTCATGGCTCAGAACGATAAGTTTAATAATTTCCCAGAGCAGACCAAGTGTGACGGTAAGGGAGAGTTCAATTGTTATACGAATGTCCAGTTGCCAAGGACCTACAATGGTGGCAACCGTAATCACGATACGTTCCTGATGCGTGTAGAATCACCATACGGCCAAGAGCCAGTCGATTTTGCTATAACTCTTCTCGATGCTAGTGGCAATGCCGTCGCCTTCTCCGGCGTTCAGGCTCACGTTGATTCTACCGGGCGCGCTAATGATCTTGTCCGTCGTGTCGAGTCGCGTATTGATTTCTTCACCGATTTCCCATACCCAGAATTTGCCATTCAGCTTAATCCTAACGCCGGCGACAACGCTACCCTTACCAAAAATTACTCCATTGCCGCTAACTGCTGGTACTCTATTAGCGATGGCGCCAAGTCCTGCAATAACGTCAGTGATGCCGACGGCTACAACTCCTTCTAGTTGACAAATTTTGCTATCCGTGCTACAATACACTATAGAGCTAGTCACTCTAGCTATGTATTTTAGTTATGTCGCGGGGTAGAGCAGCCTGGTAGCTCGTTTGGCTCATAACCAAAAGGTCGCTGGTTCAAATCCAGCCCCCGCCACCAAGTTTAGATAAGTGGCCTGATGGCCTTTTTTTGTTGTCACGATAAGCCCCTTTGGCCACTGACATCCCCGTCGGCTATTTCTTTCCAGTCAACAATTTTCTGGTAGCGATTTTTACTAAATTCCCCCACTCTTCAGCCGGATGCGGAGTGCTAGCTACTTGCACTAGCGGCAAGCCATGTCTAATGGCTAGCGCAACTTCTTGCAAGACGTCAGCCGCGTGTGGCCCAACCATTGTTGCGCCTAGTACTTTGCCCTGATGATCCGCCATCACTTTCAGAAATCCAATTTTATTATCTGCAGTAGTAGACGCCATTGCAGCCGATAGCGGTACGGCAGCTTTGCGGTACTTTTTGGCTCGTTTCATTAAGTCATCTTCGGATAGACCTACCGAAGCAATCTGCGGATCTGTATCTGTAATTCGCATAAAACCATCATAATTTACGTAGGTTTTATTGCGTCCTAGCATATTCATTACGGCTACCTCTGCGCTGTAGATCGCGCGCTCCGTCGAGCTTTCTCCACCCAAAATATCTCCAGCCGCAAATACATTCCTGGCACTTGTCTGTAGAGTCTTGTCTACCACGATGCCATTTTTATCGTAGCTAACACCAACGTTTTTTAGCCCCAAGTCTAGCGCTGGCTGACTGCCTGCCGCCAGTACGATATTCTCGACCCGCACCGTACGCTCTTTACCATCGCGCATAAATACTACGCGTGGTGACATCTTGTCTTTTTCTAATGCAGTAGCTCTGGTATGGGTAAATGTTTTGATCCCCAGGCGTTTTTCAAAATATTGTTGCATTAGCAGGCCGACTTCTTCGTCTTCTTTTGGTAATAAACGCGCAGAATTTTCTACAATTACCACCCTTGTGCCAAGCTCTGCCAAATACTGTGCTACTTCGCAGCCACTAGCTCCACCGCCAATCACTAGCGCAGTTTTTGGCGGACGCTCAATTGATAATATACTAGCAGGAGTATAATATTTTACGCTATCTAGTCCCGAGATATTGTTAGTAGCAGGCTTTGTACCTGTAGCGATTAGAAACTTGTTTGCCGACACAGGCTTGTCACGGCCAGAGATCTGCACATCATAGTTTCCGATAAACTCCGCTTTCCCATGGATACATTCGATGCCCGCCTCCTCCAAATCTTTACGAGCAGGAGCAGCCTTTTTGACGGCATAATCACGCCAACGCAATACGGCCGGATAGTTATATCGCAAACTAGTAGAAGAAATGCCAAACTTACTGCCTTTTACGGCACGTGCATATAAATGTGAAAAATTCAGCAATGCTTTTTGTGGCACGTTGCGATAATTTGCTTCCGCTCCACCCCACTTATCTTGTTCCACCAAAGCCACCCTGCGCCCAGCCTCTGCTAGCTGCCTAGCAGCAGTAATCCCAGCCGCACCCGCACCGATGACCATATATTCGTAATCAAATCTTTTTCCCATAATTATAATTATTATATCATAGTAAAAATTACAACACTTTTGACCTCTATAAAATTATTAAAATTGCCGAAAAAAGCCACAAAATTTTCCGCTTGTGCTTGGTTTTTTTGCAAGACGTGCTAAATTATGAGGCATGCGCACCTTGCAGTTTGGTTTAAAAGCAATACTTATCCTACTTGCGGTATTGGTTTTACAGGCTCCAAGTGCTGTTTCGGCACTCGGCGCCATTAGTGGTTATACGTCTGGGATGGCCACTTTAGAACCTTTATCACTAGAGGATGATTCCGCTGTTTTGGCCTCTAGTCCAGACAATGAAACAGCACCCATTGCCACCACTGCAGATTCTGATGATCAGACGTCAGACTCATCAACAGTTTTTGCCAGCGCTCCCTTCGCAGCCGCCACTGCAGAGTCCGATTTTCCAGTCAGAATTCGGGCGGTTAACCCCGGCTACAATACAGACATGGGCAAAAACGCCGGTGAGCTAATCGAGCTGATCAACTTTTCCGATAGGGAAATATCGCTGGATAATGTCGCTATTATATATACTACTAAGCCGACTACCGCTTCGCCAAATGGTAAATCCACTATTCTGCACCTTTTCTCAGCAGGCTCTCGTTTTATCGGGCACTCAATATTGCTGCGCTTCTTTGAGTCGCCCGAGGCCTCAGACGAGAATCAGGATTTGCTATACGATACCTCTCTCGCTATGACCGGCTCTCTCTCACTAGTCAAAACGCCCGCCGATTTTGACCTTGCCAGCATGGACCAGACTCAGCCCGTTACAACTTTTGGCGAGATTACCAGCAGTGTTTGCTGGAACGGTGGAGATTCTTGCCTACCGAATTTTTCTACCACAGTCAAATCGCGTTCTTATACCACTATTCTGCTCGATAATGCAACTGGCGCCTATGTCCACACTAATGATTACACCCCGCTCTATGATTCAGCCAATACCGGTCTTTATCTTCCGCCGGTCGTCGACTCATCAGACACTACCTCATCGGTCGACAGCCCCGGCGGATCGTCATCGTCTTCTTTCGGCTCGTCTAGCTCCACAAAAACCACTTCTGGCGATTTCGATCCAGATGCTCCGCCAGCTTGCCCTGGGCTCCGTTTCTCAGAGATTTTAACTTATTACGCTGATGATGCCGCAGAGCAGTTTATCGAGTTTTACAATTCTGCCAGTAGCTCTGCACAACTTTCTGGGTGCAAGCTCCGCTATAAGAAAAAACTCTATCCGCTCACGGCCGGTCCATATTCTCTTCCTGGCTCAAGCTATTTTGTCTATCGTCCCACCATTAAACTTACCAAGAATCCTACTGCCGAGAATTTATACGAGTTACTTGATGTAAATGGCACTGTTGTTGATTTGCTAAATCTTCCCCATGGTCAAAAATCTGGCACATCATATGCTCTGCTCGGCGCCAACGCAGACGGCTCGCCCAACTGGCAGATTACCTACGCTCCTACGCCAGGCGAGCCAAATCTCTACCAAGAATTCCGCACTTGCCCGGCCGGCAAGATTATCAACGAGGCCACCGGCAATTGCGTTAATGCTTCCAAACTCAGTAGCGCCACCAAAGATTGCGGGCCAGGGAAGTATCGCAACCCCGCCACCGGCCGCTGCAAGTCCTATAGCTCCAGCTCGAGTGGACAGACTCCGTGCAAAGAGGGGTACGAGCGCAACCCAGAGACCAATCGTTGTCGCAAAATTAGAGATAATAACGGCACCGATTATCCCGTAGTCCCGCTATCCGGCACAGAAGAGAACACCTCGTTTATTGCTCTTTGGGCACTTGCTGCCGTTGCCGGCCTTGGCGCCATTTATGTTTTATTCCAGTTCCGCAAAGAAATCGCCTATTTCTTCCGCAAACTGCTTACTAAAATCAAGAAATAAAAATGCGTGCGCATTTTATAACACGCACGCATCCTAGCCGTAGCGAGATTATTTATCTACGACTTCGCCTTCGACAGCATCGTCATCAGACTTGTCGCTGTCTTTGCTAGACTTGCCAGATTTGCTGCTATCCTTGTCAGTACCATCGGTACCAGCAGCATCACCGCCAGCTTGATACATCTTTGCACCAATTGGCATAATTTTTTCTGACAGATCCTTAGCCGCTTTTTCTAGTGCATCTTTATCAGCATCTGCATCGTTCAAAACCTTCTTTGCTTCCTCGGCAGCCTCTTTCACCACCTTAGCATCGTCATCAGAAATTTTGTCCTTGAACTCAGTTGGCATTTTTTCTGCCTGATAAATTGCATTTTCTAGTTTGTTCTTAGCATCTACAGCCTCGCGCTTCTTTGCGTCTTCTTCAGCATGCGCTTCTGCTTCGGCTTGAGCTTTTTCGATGTCCTCTTTGCTCATATTGCCAGAGTTCTGAATTGTAATTGACTGTTCTTTACCAGTGCCTTTATCCTTGGCGGTAACATTTAGAATACCGTTGGCATCAATGTTGAAAGTAACCTCAATCTGTGGCACGCCGCGTGGAGCTGGTGCGATACCATCTAGGATAAAGCGACCGAGCGATTTGTTATCATTTGCAAATTCACGCTCACCCTGCAAGACGTGAATCTCTACTTGTGGCTGGTTATCAGATGCGGTAGAGAAGACCTCGGACTTGCTGGTAGGAACAGTAGTATTGCGCTCAATCAGCTTAGTAGTAACACCACCCATGGTCTCAATACCGAGAGATAAAGGAGTGACATCTAATAGTAGGACATCCTTCACGTCGCCCTGCAAGACACCACCCTGGATTGCAGCACCAACGGCTACGACCTCATCTGGGTTCACACCTTGCATTGGCTCTTTGCCAAAGATAGATTTAACCTTTTCGATTACAGCTGGCATACGTGTCATACCACCAACCATCACCACCTCATCAATGTCGGATGCTTTAAGTTTAGCGTCCTTTAACGCTTTCTCTACAGGCTCAGCCAATCTATCAAGCAAAGGCTGAACCAGCTCTTCTAGTTTAGCGCGGGTCAAAGTATGCTCAAAGTGCTTTGGACCATCAGCATCAGCAGTCAAGAACGGCAAGTTGATATCGGTAGATGTTGCAGAAGACAATTCTTTCTTGGCCTTTTCTGCCTCATCTTTGATGCGCTGCATTGCGGCTGCATCATCACGGATGTCAACGCCACTCTCTTTCTTAAACTCATCAATCAGGTAATTGACAATAATATTATCAAAATCTTCACCGCCAAGATGAGTGTCGCCATTGGTAGATTTAACTTCAAAGACGCCATCGCCAAGTTCTAGAATGGAGACATCAAATGTACCACCACCGAGGTCAAATACTGCAATCTGCTCGTCCTTCTTAGACTCCAGACCGTAAGCAAGAGCAGCAGCAGTTGGCTCGTTGATGATACGCTTTACTTCAAGACCAGCAATCTTGCCAGCGTCTTTGGTGGCTTGGCGCTGAGAGTCATCAAAGTATGCAGGGACTGTAATAATTGCCTCGGTAACTTTTTCGCCAAGAAACGCCTCTGCATCGGCCTTGATTTTGGAAAGCACCATTGCAGAAATTTCTTCTGGTGTATAAGATTTACCGTCCATCTCTACAGCAGCTTGACTGCCTTTTTTCACAATCTTGTATGGCATAATGTCCATATCGTGCTTGACTTCTTTGTCATCAATTTTGCGACCAATCAAACGCTTGATACCATAAATAGTATTTTTAGGATTAGTCACGCGCTGGCGCTGTGCAACTTTACCGACTAGGCGGTCACCTTTCTTGGTGACAGCCACAACAGAAGGGGTGGTCCTATCGCCTTCGGCATTAGTAATAACTTCTGGCTTGCCAGCAACCATGTAGGCAAATGCTGAGTTGGTTGTACCGAGATCGATACCAATGATTTTGCTCATATATTCCTCACTTTCTTTATTATTTTAGTGTTCTTTATAATGTATGCTTTAGCCCGCCTCTGTCGCTAGTTCCTTTCTGTTCTAGCACTCTATGTCAGAGACTGCTAATTCTTACCTCTATTCTAGCAAATTAGCACTCTCGTGTCAAGAGTGCTAATACAGAGGTAAATCAAGAAAAATTCTTGAGTATGTTATTTTTTGGTGTTTAAGTCTTGAACACCGTCAACTATATTTTTGTGCCCTTTGGGTGACAAAAATATAGTTGTGGTAACACCAAAAAATAATATACTCGAATTTTTCTCGACTTTTAGTTGTATCTAGACCCAAAATAAGCTTAGTAGAATTTTTCTTATTATCTATCATTAAATATGATATGATAAATATAATAAATTAAGGAGCTCAAATGGACCGTATCTCTATTAAGCAACACGCAAAAGAACAAATTAAAGGTAAGATTTTTTCACTTCTAGCAATTTATCTAATAATAATCGCTGCATCCTGGGTAATAGATCTAATACTTGGCCCTATTGCTGGCATCGCTACTCTCTTATTAGGTGGGCCCGTCACCTATTCCATGGCATCTATTTATCTAGGCATTGTCAAAAAGTCCAATGTTCCCCAAGTCGAAGATCTTCTCAAGGGGTTTAAAGGTAACAATTATAATCGCAATCTAATTGCTTACATCCGTTACGTTGTTTTCACCTTTCTCTGGGGGATGCTCTTTATTATTCCTGGTATTATTAAGTCCATTTCCTATTCACAAATGTTCTTTCTTTTAGCCGAGAACAACAGGCTTGAGCCTGGTGATGCCCAGCGCAAATCTATGGAAATGATGGAAGGCCACAAAGCCGAATACTTTATTCTCATCCTATCTTTCATACCTTGGTTCCTACTCTGCATCGTTACTCTCGGTATTGCAGGCATCTACGTCACCCCGTACATGGAAGCATCTTTGGCAGAATTTCATATTCGCTTAGTTAAAGAAAATAAGCCAACCGCCAAAATCGCAAAAGCGGTTACAGCAAAAGCAGAAGAGGTTAAAGAAAAAATCACAAAAAAGTCTGCTGCCAAATCTACCGCCAAGAAATCTACTAAAAAACCTACCAAGAAATAATTGCCAGACTTTCACGGCGCTGCAAACGTGGCGCCGTTTTTTGTGTAGCCAACCACTCGTCCACCGCCCTAGCTACGCCAGGCAACTGCGGGTTGTTATAATCGTGTACGATGATCGTGCCGCACTGTGCGCCGTACTCGTCGCGTGCGAGCCTAGGTACCACCAATTCTAGTGATGTTTTGATAGATTGATACAGATCTCCATCCAAAAATGCGAAAATAATCTTGTCTGGCAAATCATTGGAGCTTTTCACCACCTCACCATTTTCCCCGATTTTTCCAGGTTCCAAATCTTCAAAAAAGCCCTTGCGTACCTTGGGTACCAGAAGCCCGCTTCTTTTAAATCTCTCTACTACTTCGCGCTTTGTCACAAAAAGTTCTCCCTCAGAGAATCCGTCTCCAGCTACCGATGCATCCTCATGTGTACGCGCTGGCAACCCTTCAAACGAATCATAAATCCACAAACGGCGATTGTTATCAAATTCTCGCTCCAAAACCTTTTCAATCAAAAGGGAAGTATCGCCACGGTAGCAGCCAAACTCTACTACGTCCCCAGCCGCATCATTTCCTAGTACCGATCTCAGCTCATCCAAAATTACAGCAGTCTCCTTGTCGGAGACCTGCTGTAAATACTTTTCTTGCTTTAGCTTAAGCATTTGTAATTTCTTCGTCAGAAACCTTGCCATCGCCATCAGTATCTAGAATTGCGCTAGCACGGCGAATCATTTCTTCGCTTTCATCTGTGCGAATTACCCAGACTGGCTTAGAGCCTTCAGCGGAAATGTCGGTGTGGCGATTTGGCATCTCAGCCAAATTTTTCTGCTCATCGATTGCAAAACCAAGGTAATTAAGCTTCTGAGAAACGGTACGACGAATTTCATCAGAGCGCTCGCCAATGGTTGCAGTAAACACAATTGCATCTACGCCACCGAGCGATGCGGCCATTTGCCCAATCAGGCTTTGGACCTTGTAAACATACATCGCGTGCGCAAAGGTGCCACGCTTGTCACCTTCATCGCGAAGTTTCAAAATTTCGCGCATGTCATCGGTCTTGCCAGAGACACCTTTTAGGCCAGATTCCTTATTGAGGTATTTCTCAAGAGACTCGTCAGCTTCGTATTTAAGGTAGTGTTTAACAGCCAACGCCGCAGCCGGATCAATATTGCCGCAGCGGGTAGCCATCATCAGGCCTTCTAGTGGAGTGTAACCCATGGTCGTGTCTAGAGATTTACCCTCAAATACAGCGGTAACTGAAGAACCAGACCCGAGATGACAGACGATTAATTTTTGTGGCAAAATATCTTGTGATTTCATGTAGTTGACGATCGAACCGACAGAAAGTCCATGGTAGCCGAAACGCTTGACATCCGCTTTGTCTGCAAGCTCAGGATCAATCGCATAATATTTCATCAAATCAGGACGTTCTGCGTGGAATGAAGAGTCAGAGATTGCAATTACCGGAGTACCCTTAAAGCTCTTAACAAGATGTTCAATCTCACCAGCTACGACTGGCACATGTAGCGGAGCGCGCTTCTTGGCCTTATCTAGCGCTTTCAAATATGTCTCGTCCACAACGTGATCATGAGTAAAATACTCACCAGGGCAGGTCACGCGGGCGAGGATTGCGTCAATCTTGGTCATGCCACCGAGGATACCTTCCTCAGTCAGGATACGATTAATATTAGCGACCGTGGAAGTCAGCTCCTTAAACGATTGTTTCAAGACCTTTTTCTTGCCATCAGCTTTTTTCAGGGTGCAGATAATTTCCTTGCCCTCAAACTCAAAATGCAGGCTGCAGATTTCGTCATTACCTTTGTAGAGCGAATATTTGCGCGAAGAACTTCCAGGGTTAGTAATTAAAATTAATTTGCCTTCCATTAAAACTCCTATTTAACTCTTGATTATTTTAGATGTTTGCGTTTTTCACTATGCTTATGGTTGTTATTACGATTTAATTTTGCGATACGAACTTTTTTACTCATATCTTGATTATATCATACAACCTTAAAATAGCCTAAAAGGATCAGGCTTAATAACCAGGCAAGCATCGTTACTACCCTAGATGATAGTTTCGTTCTAGCACTCTTGACACACGAGTGCCAACTCGCTACAATATATAATATATATGGCAAAACGTGATTATTATGAGATTTTAGGCGTATCCAAAAACGCATCCGATGATGAGATTAAAAAAGCTTACCGCAAGTTGGCTATTAAATATCATCCCGATAAGAACCCCGGCGATAAATCCGCCGAGGAAAAATTCAAAGAAATCTCCGAGGCCCATGAAGTCCTATCTGATAAGCAAAAGCGTGCCCGTTATGATCAGTTCGGTCATGCTGGTGTCAATGGTGGCGCCAGTGGTAATCCATTCGGTGGCGGCGCAGGTGGATTTAATTTCAACGGTCAGGAGTTCCACTTCGATTTTGGTGGCGCCGGTGGCCAAGGTTTTGGCGGCGCTGGCCTAGACGATATCTTAGGCAGCCTCTTTGGTTTCGGTGGTGCCGGCCGTCGCCGTCCAATGCGCGGCGCAGATTATCGCACTCACATTACCATTGATTTCAAAGAAGCAATTTTTGGTACCACCAAGACAATTACTGCCGATGGCAAGTCGATCAAGATCAAAATCCCAGCCGGTATTGATGATGGCATGAGCATCCGCCTAAAAGGTCGCGGCGGCCCAGCGCCAGAAGGTGTCCAGGGTGGAGAAAAGGGCGATCTTTATGTTCAAGTCCGCGTCAAACCGCACAAATCTCTCACTCGTGAGGGTACACTTATCCTTTCCGAGCAAAAAGTCAGTATGGTTGATGCCGCGCTTGGTTGCGAAGTAGAAGTAGAAACCGTTGACGGTCCTATTACTATGAAAGTCCCAGCTGGCACCCAAAGTGGCACTCCGTTTAAATTGTCTGGCCACGGCGTCCCATTCCGCGCCGATGGCGATCGCGGTCCACATATTGTTACTATCATTGTCGAGACTCCAAAGAACCTATCTAAGAAACAAAAAGAACTGCTAGAACAGTTCAAATCCGCCAAAAAGCGCGGCATCTTCGGCTAATTGTAATTATCAGGTTCTGCTATGTTATAATAACGACAGTGCCGCCTTAGCTCAGCGGATTAGAGCACTTGTCTTCGGAACAAGGGGTCGTGGGTTCGAATCCCTCAGGCGGTACCATTTTTATTGCGCACTACCAAGTTCACTTTCAATCATTTCGCGAGTTATTCGCATCGTTGCCCCACTTTCCACCTGCCCACTTAGCATAAATTTCGCCACGAGATTCTCAACGGTTTTCTGGACGATACGTTTCATCGGTCTAGCACCAAGCTCCGCATCATAGCCACGCTGGACTAGCAGTTGCTTTGCATCGTCATCTACCATTACGGCGATTTTTTGTGGTGCCAAAGTTTTGTTAACGCCAGTAATAATTAGATCCAGAACCTGCAAACAATCATTCGGCGATAATGGCTTAAATAGACAGATCTCATCAAAGCGGTTTAAGAACTCAGGGCGAAACTCACCGCTTCGCATTAGTGCATCCAAAATCTTATTTTTCATTGCTGCAAAATCGCTTGTGCCAGCCATCTGCCTGATCATTTCCGCACCAGCGTTGCTCGTTGCGATCACAATCGTATCGCGGAAAGAGACCTCACGTCCTTTTACATCGCGCAAGATCCCCTCGTCTAGTAGTTGCAAAAGCGTTGTCAAAACTTGTGGATGTGCTTTTTCAATCTCATCAAGTAGTACTACCGCGAAAGGTTGTTTCATTACTTGCGCCGTTAGGCTCAGCTCATCTTCCGCCCCATCAGCAATCAAGCGCGACACATCACCAGGTGTCACAAACTCATTTAAGTCTAGACGAATAATATTTTTCTCGCCATTAAAATACACTTCCGATAATGCTTTGGCCAGCTCTGTCTTGCCTACGCCGGTAGGGCCGAGGAACAGGAAAGTACCAATCGGCTTGCCTTCGTTTCGCACACCGGCTGCCGCTCTACGCAAGGCATCAGATACGGTTTTTACTGCCACCTCCTGATCAATCATTCTCTGATGAATCAACTCTTCCAAATTGAGTAATTGCTGCCTGTCATTTTCTGAGGCATTATCCTGTGAAAAGATTTTAACACCCGCAGTTTTTTCGACAGTTTCTTGTACACTCGCCGCAGTCACAAGATGCGTCGTTGGATCAGCATATCCGCCTGCTGCATCTAGCAGAGTCAGTGCCTTGCCCGGCATTTCCATATCGTAAACATATTTTTCACTTAGACGATAAGCCTCTTTTAATGCCCATACTGTATAGGAGCATTTATGTTGATATTCTAATTTTGGAGTCTGGTCTTGCAATACTTTCATCGTCTCATCTTCGTTTGCTGGCTTTACCATGATCTTATTTAGCGTATTTGCAAGTGCAGCTTTCCTGGCAGAGATTTCTAGAAACTTTTGTCTATCCATTGTCAAAATCATCCGTAGATTTCCAGCTTCCAGAATCGGCAATAGCACATTCGATATATCTACGCTGCCAACACCCTCTTCGAAGAACAATTGTGCATTCTCGAGCCAAACAATAATGTTCTTTGCTGCGTAAGCCTCACCCAGAATGTGCATCACTAAGCCCTCTAGCCGGCCTCGTTCTCCGGCTCCGCTAATTAGCGCCGCGGCATCTAGCCGGAAAATTTGGCGGTACTGTAGATTTTTTGGTACCTTTGCATCAGCATCCATCAGCATTTCCGAAAACGCAGTCACTATCGTTGTTCGCCCACTACCTTCTGGACCGATCAGCGCTACATTTTGCTTTCCGCCTTTGCTAAAAATTTCCATCATTTGCAGTAAGATTTCTTGGTGCGCAGATAGCTGTATCCGTGTCGAGCCGGAGACATGGTTACTAGAAATATTTTGTCCAAATTGTTGTAGAGTAGGAATATAACCAAATGATAAATCGCGTCCGATTCCGCCATCATGCCTACGTTTCTTAAATTCGCGGACCATGTTATTTAGGTGGTCAAACCAGATTACGCCGTCTAGCACATCATGCATATCTAGCTTCATTCGTTTTAGTATCTCCTCGTTGGCCGGATGATTGGCAATTATTGCTGTAGCCAAAATCGCACCATGTATCTCCTCGGATTTAGTACTTGTACGAATTTTTAATGCAGTTTCAAATATCGGGCCTAGCTCTTTTGGTAATTGATTAACAATATCAGTCAAAAGCTGTGGCGAAATATCATACCGGATATGCATAAATTTACCACTAGTGGTTTGTGATATTACTTTTACTAAATCTTGCGCAGATGGATTTTTAGGCATCCTGGCTAGCACATCATTAGATAATAAATCGTTGATGTCATTTTCGTTTTTACCAATTGGCACAGGTATTAGTTCTTTCTTTGTCCAGTAGTAGATCATTATCATAACCAGAGCTACAGACAAGCATAACCACCCCACAGCATAACCAAAAGCAATTAATGCTATACCGCCAAATACTAGCATAATAGCCAGTACTAAAATTATGGTCACTAAGAATTTGTTGCCAAGAGTTTTGCCCAGTCTGGCCTCACGCGCACGTAGGGAATTAAAATCAAAATTCATGCCGCTACTCCCATTACCGCTAGGATGATACCAACAAAAGGTAGCAGAGGCATCAGTGGCCAGATGATCATTAATGCGCCCATCACAATTATTTCTACTAGCATCAGTATCGAGCCAGATACAATCAAAGCGATACGCGCGATTGCACCCACCAGTCGCGAGATTAATTTGCTCACTAGCGAGCCTACCAACCCCTCGCCCTGACCGCTCGCATCAATTTGTCTATATGGCGAGAATAGCGTTTTGAGCAAGTCTCCAATCGAAAAAGTATCAGCGGTATTTTTCAATATAGACTTCATATCGCCAAAAAAAGTAATCCATCCTTTGGCATACCACCATTGCACTAGATCGACCACAAACATACCGTCATTATACCACTTATGCTTATCTAAAGCAAACCGCCTACTACTTTTCTAGCTATTCACCAGCCGCCTCGTCGCGTTCCTGGCCAATCTGGTTAGTTCTCGAGCATGTTGCGAGATTCTATCAAAATCAAAGTTTTCAAAAGACCCCCAGTAATACAATACTCCCGAAAGTTCCCAAGAAAAAACGCAGAAACATTTTTCATCAGTTTCTGCGCCGTAATTACTCCAGCCTTCTGCAATAATTGGCCGGAAAACTTCGGCAATTTTTATTAACGCATTAGAGTTGCCTCGCTCGATTATTACTTCATAATATCCGCGGTTTTGATAGATAAAATATAGAATCTTAAAAAATATTGCCTCAAGGCTCGGTCCATCAATCGGCAGATCCAACCGCTTTTCACAAGTACAGCCGTTTTCTTCTGCCAAGCATTTCAGGTCGGGATCCATCTTATGAAAAAACAAATCTATCGCCTCGTCCATGTGATTATAGTGATTATAAAAAGTTGAATCCCATACTCTAGCCTCGTTACTCACAATCGGTGTATTCAGCCTCGAGACCCATCCTAATTTCAGATATTTTCCAATGACTTTGTCAAAACGATCTCGCGTTTCCGTGAATCTTTTATCCGTTTTGTTTTTGATTTTTTCTTTACGCCCGGAATTGACGCACCGCATGCCATAATTCTACTCAACCTTTAATTTTTTGTCAAAATAGCATATAATATAAGCATAATCATAATCAGCTATTAGCATAATAGCAATCAAATTAAGCATAACCAAAAGGGAATCATTAAGGGCATCAATGGACGAACAAGATATTCAGCGTAAACGCCGTGATAACGAAGAAAACTCCACCGCTAGCCGTGCGCGCGTCCTGCGCATGCCATATCTCGATACGCGCCGTTTCGAAAACGATCTCCCACTAGTCCAGGATCTACTTACCAAACAGGAAATGCACCGAGACTTCATCCTGCCTCTTCAGAAAGGCGATGATGTCGAGCACTTCCAGTTCATGGTTACTAGTCAGACACCACGCAGCGCTATCGAGAATCTTCGTCAAAAATACGAAAGTAGCGGCAAACACGTTGATTTCTTCCTCATTTCCGATTCTGCTTTTAAAGTATTTATGTTGCGCTATGATCCTCCGCAACAGGTTCACTATGATGATATCCAAATTGCTGGCGAGGGCGACTCTGAGACTTTAGATTCGGTTTCTAAGGTTCTGAACGAAGTCGCCACTGACAAAGTTTTCAACTATCTTCTAGAACAAGCCGACAAGCTCGGCGCATCCGATATCCACATCGAAAATCTCCGCGACGAGATTCGCATCCGTATGCGTGTAGATGGCATTTTGCACCCGGTCGCTACCATTTCCCGCGATCGCTACCGCATTTTTATGGGCGAGCTATCGAGCCGCGCTAATATTTCTATCGCTGCCAATACTCCACAATCTGGCCACATGCAGATGGATATTTATCGTGATGGTAGTACTCACACACTCAATATTCGCGTAGAAATGATCCCTACACTTTATGGCCAGGATGCTGTGCTCCGTCTCTTTAATTTTGACGAAAATATCCTCAACCTCGATCTCCTCGGCCTCACCCAGGAAGAGCGCTCCGAGATCGACTCAGTAATTTCTCACCCACGCGGGCTTGTCTTGATGGTTGGTCCTACTGGCTCTGGTAAATCTACTACACTCTATTCAATTATTAATGCACTCAATACCACTGATCGCAAGATCATTACCCTAGAGGATCCTATTGAGTATGGCATTGCTGGCATCTCACAGATCCCAGTTAATACTACTGAGGGTGAAAATTTTGCTGATGGTCTTCGTTCCGTTCTCCGCCTTGATCCAGACGTCGTAATGGTCGGCGAGATTCGAGATGCCGATACCGCACGCACCGCTATCCAGGCTTCTATTACCGGCCATCTTGTGCTCAGCTCCTTCCATGCCAATACTACTGCTGCCGCCTTCTCGCGTATGATTGATATGATTGGCACTAATCCAATTTTCTCTAGCTCTGTCCGCCTGGTAATTGCTCAGCGGCTTGTTCGCAAATTAGCCGACAATAAAGAGTCGTATCAACCAGATGAAGCTACCAAAAAATATATTCAAAAAGTTTTGAGTGGCATCTCCAAGGAGACCCTCCAGAGCCACGGCGTAGATAGCGATAATTTCACTTTGTACAAGCCCGTCCCTACAGATGATAATCCGTTTGGCTACAAGGGTCGCACCGTGATAATGGAGCAGCTAGTTGTTGATGATGATATTCAAGCCTTCATTCGCGGCGATGTTCAGGACATTAATACCAAGGCCATCGAGACTACCGCCATGGAGAATGGTATGCTTACATTAGAGCAAAAAGGTGTTATTGCTGCGCTTAAGGGAATCACCAGCCTCGAAGAAGTCTCCCGCGTTATCTAATTTGACTTTACACACATTATATTTTAATATAAGTTTATGAACTTCAAGACAGAGACAGATTTGATTTCTTTTGGTCGTCAACTCGGCCAGCAAATTAGCGATCAACTCATGAGAGATACTGACGCGCCTCGCGTGATCGAGCTGATTGGCGATGTCGGTGCTGGCAAGACTACCTTCACCCGCGGTCTCGCCGAAGGGCTGGGTGCGAATGAGCCGGTCACGTCTCCTAGTTTTACTATCTCCAAGCGTTATGCTATTAAAAATGGTGTGCTTGCCCACTATGATTTTTACCGCCTGCTTGATCCTGGCCTCATGGCAGAAGATTTAGCAGAATCTATAGCGGATCCGCATATTATTACGGTTGTAGAATGGGCCAATACCGCACAAGATGTTTTGCCACCAAGCCGTATTATTTTTGAAATTACTACTAATGATGATGGCAGCCGTACTATCACTGATAAAACTATCCGCCCACCACAAGGAGATAAGTCATGAAACTTTATCTTGATACCTCTACCCCTAACACAGTTTTAAAAATCGACGGCCACGAGTACGTAGAACCACTTGGCCGCGATACTGCCGAGAAAATCTTTAGTTTTATAGAAGATAAACTTAAACAAAATAATCGCACCTGGCAAGATATCTCAGAGATTACTTTCATGTCTGGACCGGGCAGCTTTACTGGCCTTCGTATTGGCGCTACTGTTGTCAACACCTTAGCCGACCAACTCAACATCCCGCTCTTCGATCACCACGGACACCAACACCCAATTATCATTCCCGATTATGGCCGTCCAGCTAACATTACCGCACCCAAAAAATAAGGTTTGCTGGATTTTCCATTATTATTGCTAAATTGTGCTATAATGATAGTGGAACTTAATTAATTTATATTTAATGTTAACCCGCTGATATCAGGAAAATATCGGCAAACAGAAAGGTAAAGCTATGGAAATAGCCATTATTGTAGTAGCCGCCATCCTCGGCCTTGGGGCAGGTGCTGGTGGTGTTTTTGCTTATAATAAAAAGAACGAAAAAGGCAACAAGAACCGCGCCGACGATCTAGTTAGAAAGGCCAAAAACGAGGCCTCTGATATTGTCTCTCAGGCCCGCAAAGAAGCTGCCGATATCGCAGAGAAGTCCAAAAACGAAGAGTCTGAGCGCCGTAAAGAGTGGAAGCGCACCGAGAACCGCCTCGCCGAGCGCGAGACCACACTAGATGGCAAACTTGATCAGATCGAGAAAAAATCTGAGCGCCTTGTCAAACAAGAAAAAGAGATCGAAGATCTCAAAACCGAGATTAAGGGTATCCGCGAAAAACAACACGAAAAACTAGAAAAAATCGCAGGACTGTCCAAACAAGATGCCAAAGATAAGCTCATGAAAATGACCGAAAAAGACATCAAACAAGATCTTATGAGCTTGGTCGCCAAAGAACAAAAAGAGATTAAACACGATATTGATGAGACTGCCCAGGCGGTATTGCTTACCGCTATGGAGCGCATGAGCTCCGAAGTCACTGCCGATCGCACTGTCACTTCACTCAAACTTCCAGATGACGAAATGAAAGGCCGCATTATTGGTAAAGAGGGTCGCAATATCCAGGCTTTGCAGCGCGCTACTGGTGTCGACATTATGGTCGACGACACTCCAGGCATGGTTGTTTTGTCTAGCTTTGATCCTATCCGTCGCCAGGTCGCTCGCTATGCTTTGGAGCGTCTAATGAAAGATGGACGTATCAATCCTTCTAGTATCGAGGATGCCGTTGCTAAGGGTGAAAAAGAAATCGAAAAAGAAGTTGTCCGCGCCGGCGAGGATGCTGTTCGCGAAGTTGGCTTAGTTGGTATTCCTCGCGAGCTTATTCATCTACTTGGCGAGCTTAAATTCCGTACTTCTTACGGCCAGAATGTCTTACTGCACTCTGTAGAGATGGCTCATGTTGCTGGTATGATTGCCGAGGAGATTGGTGCTGATAAACGCGTTGCCAAGACCGCTGCCCTGATGCACGATATCGGCAAAGCCGTTACCCACAAGATTGAGGGCAAGCACGCAGATATTGGTGCCGAGCTAGCCAAAAAGTACGGTATGGCAGATGATATAGTCCATGCTATTGCCGCCCACCATGATGATATCGAGCCTACTACCCCAGAGGCCATCATTGTCAAAATTTGCGATGCTATGTCTGCCGCTCGCCCAGGTGCCCGCAATATTTCCGCAGAGAATTTTGCCGAGCGCATGCGTGATCTCGAAAATATCGCCACCAGCTTCCCAGGTATTGATAAGGCCTACGCCATCTCCGCTGGCCGCGAAATCCGCGTCATTGTCGAACCTAAGCAGATTGATGATCTCACTGCTCTCAAACTTGCTCGTGACATCGCTAATAAGATCGAGGCCACCATGTCTTATCCTGGCGTGATCAAGGTTAACGTCATTCGCGAGACCCGCGCTATCGAATACGCAAAATAATCACAGCGGAATTATATTATTAGGTGCTATGGCAAACAAAATTCAACAATTAAGCAGTAAAATATTCAACAAGAATATTAGCCGCAAGACCAAAATACAAATTTTTGCCATTACATTTATCATTATTGGATTGATTGCCTATATCGTCTGGGATATTGCAGCTGCGGGCCCACTTACTCGGCTCTTCACCGATCGCGAGCGCCTGATTGGCATTGTTCAAAGCCTCGGTCCATTTGGCCCATTAGCGTATATACTACTTCAGGCATTGCAGGGAATTATCGCCCCGATCCCAAGCAATGTTGTAGGTATTATTGGCGGATTCCTTTTTAGCTGGTGGGGTATCCTCTGGACATCTATTGGCGCTACAATTGGTGCTACCGTAGTATTTTGGCTTTCTCGCCGCTTTGGTCGTAGTCTTGTCGAAAAATTAGTCAAAAAAGAAGCCTTAGATAAATTCGATTTCATCATAGGAAAACGTGCTAGTATGATAATTTTCTTGGTTTTTATCATTCCCGGTTTGCCTGATGATATTGTTTGCTACATTGCCGGGCTTACAGATGTTCCACTCAAAAAACTCATTATCATCTTTTTAATTGGACGCTTACCTGCCGTTGTCTCAAATAATTATATTGGTATGGGATTTAGCGGGGAAGGAAACATTATTATAGTCGTGATTATTTCGGTTCTGTCTATCTTAGTTTTCTTGGTTCTATATTTCCAGCAAGAACGAATTCTGCATCTGCTTGGACGTCAGGAAGAACTGGAAAAACAGAATAAGAAGCTCCGCCACGACATCAAAGATCTTGCAGATGACGGTAAACTCAATAGCTCTATTGCTAAAAAACCAAAAAAGCCTTAAAATATAACTATGAGCACTATATCCAAAAAACCGACCAAGATCATCAGCATTATCGCAGTCGTTGTTTTCTTGGCTATAGCCGGGCTTACTTCTTACTCCGTCTGGCACCTATCCAATCGTGCTGATGATGCCAAGGTCTCCCATGTCAATGGCATCCCAGAAGATTGGTCTACTATCCGTCGCTCCAATACCGTTATTAGCACTACCAATGCTACCGCCCAGGCTGATTACATTTCTTACTTAGTATCACTAGAAAATCTCGATTCTAACGAGCCGTTCAAAGTCACTCATATTGCTTCTTTTGTAGAAGGGGAGAGCAGCGGCTTCTTGCCATTTAGCACTTCTTCGCTCGAGTATTCTTACTATCCTAATCAGGCTAATTCATGGACCCCAGTCAATATCGCCTCTCCTGGCCGCGCCGCCAATTGTTTTCAGCTAGCATCTGCCCTCCATGTGGGCGCATCAGGCAGCGGCAAGAGCAAGATTTATTTCCGTTTCAACGTCGCTCCATCAGTAGCTGGTAATATCTCTGATAAGATTGCCTTCATTACCGAGAGTGTCTTTGGCGAGCAATCTCTCGCTATCAGCGATTCTACCGTCGCTTACGAGCCAGCTAGTAGCACAGAAGTAGTTGCCGTTTCTGATCAAGGCAATAATACTCCCGCCGATGGCGATTCCACCGAGTCTGCCTTTGCTGCTCCGCTTGGCGCCACTACTGCCGATGCCGATACTTCTGCTATTCCGCTTTCTAGTGTTGGTATCATTTCTCTCCCTGCAGATAATAATCTCATCATCGCCTTGGTTGTTATCGGATCCTGCGTGATCCTCTTCACTCTCGCCATGATCATCTACTTAATTGTCCGCCGCCGCACGGCTCGCCGCTAGTCTTTTTAGCGATTTAATGGTATAATAAATGTAAGTTTTATATTATTTTGTAGTGGCTACGGCCAAAGGAGAATTATGTCTGGACACAGTAAATGGGCAACTACCAAACGTCAAAAAGCCGTTGTCGATGCCAAGCGCGGCGCACTTTTTACCAAAATCGGCAATCAGATCGCTATTGCTGCTCGTGGCGGTACCGATCCTAGCATGAACCCATCTCTAGCCATGGTCCTAGAGAAAGCTCGTCATGCTAATATGCCTAAGGCTAATATCGAACGCGCCATCGCTCGCGCTGCCGACAAGACTTCTGCCGCCCTAGTAGAAGAGGTCTACGAGGCCTACGGTCCTGGTGGTATTGGTATTATTATTGAAGTAGCTACCGATAATAAAAATCGCACCATGCCCGAGGTCCGCAATACTCTGTCCAAGAACGGCGGCCGCATGGCCGATCCGGGTAGCGTGATGTTCCAGTTCGAGCGCAAGGGAATGATTTTCATTACCGATAAAGGCGACGATCCAATGATGATCGCCCTCGATGCCGGCGCCGAGGATGCCACCGAAGAAGATGATGGCACAGAGATTATTACTGCCGCCGCCGATCTGTCCAAAGTCCGTCAGGCCTTGATTGATGCCGGTCTTAACGTCACCTCTGCCGAGCTCAAATATCTCTCCTCTACTCCTGTAGAACTTTCTCCAGAAGATACTGAGAAAGCAGAAAAGCTCCTCAACGCCATCGACGATCTCGACGATGTCACTGCGGTACACACCAACCTAGCTTAACGCACCAAAAATAAAACACTCGAATTATCTGCTGTGTTATAATAGTACGTATGAGTATCATCACCGCAATCATCCTCGGCCTTGTTCAAGGCTTCACCGAGTTTATCCCAGTTTCTTCCTCTGGCCATCTTGAGATTATCCAGCAGCTCATCGGCGGCCGCGGCGACGATTTCCACTATTTTCTAGAACTAATTAATCTAGGCACATTACTAACGCTTCTTATTTATTATCGCAAACGCATCGTCGAAATTATTAGAAATGTTTTCAAAAAACACGATTACCGTCTCGCACTCAATATTATTATTACCTGTATTCCAGCCGGCCTGGCTGGCATCTTACTCGGTCACTTGATAGAAGATTCGCCTGTCTTTTCTTCGCTCTACACTATCGCCATTGCCATGGCAGTTGTTGGTATTATTATGATCATTGTAGACAAACTCCCTAAGCGTTCCGCTCTTAAGAATGAGAACCATCTCACCAAGCCCCGTGCCCTTGCCATCGGTCTGGCCCAGGTTTTCGCGTTGATTCCTGGCGTATCTCGCTCTGGTAGCACCATCGTCGCTGGCCGCTTGATGGGTCTTAATTCTAAGTCGTCTGCAGATTACTCATTCTTAGTCTCTATTCCGCTAATGGCCGCCGTCTGTGCCAAGACTCTCTTTTCTTCTGATGCTCGCGAGTATCTAATGTCCAACATTGGCACCCTATCGCTAGCCAATCTTGTCGCTTTTGCCGCCGGTCTTTTGGCTATCAATCTCTGTCTCAACTACCTCAAAAAGACCAATTCTCTGAGAGCTTTTGGTTACTACCGCGTCATCATTGCTACCATCGTACTAATCACTCTCTTAATCCAATAGTAATTTTGACGCAAAACCCTTTTGCTTTTTATTTTTTTGTGTTACAATAGAGCAAAGAAATTTTGTTATAAAGAGAGGTAAGCTTGTAATGGCTGTTTGTGATAAAAAGATAAAAATCTTTTCTTTAGTGGCGTTTTGTTGTGCCTGGGCATTTTCCTCCCTTGCCATCTTCGCTACTAGCTCCCATCCCGCCTCCGCCACTACCGCCACCGGTAGCACTAGTAATAATATCACTGCCAACATCTCCGACTCTGTCGCCATCCGTCTGCTAGACTCTACCGCAACCTTCGATATCACTAGACTAGACTTTGACCTTACTCCTACCGCATCAGGTGTTACTACTACCAAACGTACAGTAGTAGATGTCGCTACATCTAACCCCACAGGCTACAAACTCTATATGCAGTCTAACTACCAGGATCATAGTGGTAAC
>JAZQKE010000003.1:0-15549 GCA_045541995.1 Candidatus Nanosyncoccus sp.
CTATGGCGATACGGTCACTATCTCTGCCACTCCAGCTACAGGATATAGCTTTGACAGTAATACTGGCTGGAGTGTAGTGTCTGGTGGAGTAACAGTAGAAAATGGCCAGTTCACAATGCCAGATAGTGATGTAGCTATTACGGCTAATGCTGTGAAGATGTATTCTTATACTTTCCAATGGGAAGCTAATGCCGGCTCAGAGTCTGTCTCTGGCCTACCTAATCTCCAAAACTACCCAAGACAAACTCTATCCTCCTATACCATCACTATTCCATCCGGTACACCAACCAGAGCAGGTTATACCTTTACCGGATATAATACTAAGCCAGATGGCTCTGGTACTACCTACCAGCCAGGAAACACCATTACAGGCTACTCTAGCTCTGCAGGTAGTACACCAACAGCAGATGGCTATCCAGTGAATACTGTGCTTTATGCGAGGTGGAGTAAGAATAGCTATACTATTACCATTTCCAATACCAATACTACATCCGGTGCAGCTAGTATTTCTGTTCCATACGGCGGCTCTGCCACAGTCACAGTCACACCAAACTCTGGTTATTACTTAAGCGCAGTATCTTGTCCATCTGGCTATACTTGTACTGGATATAATACAGGTACATCTGCTACTGGTACGCAGACAGTTACTGTGACTAATAATAGTACTACGAGTGGTGGGACATTATCTTTTACTGGTACCATCGCCACCAAATACATCCAAGACCAAACCTACATTGATCAATGTAAGAATGCCTCTACCGGTACTACCCTAACACTAACAGACAGTCGTGATAATAAGGAATATCAGGTCAGAAAACTCGCCGATGGCAAGTGCTGGATGGTGCAAAACCTAGCCCTCATCGGCAACAGAACCCTCACTCCAAGTGATTCCAATGTCACTTCAAACATTACTTGGAATCCAACCGACTGTTCAAGCATTACTGCCAACTGTGCATATTACTATGACACAACCTACGGCACCTACTACAACTGGTACTCTGCTACGGCCGGAGCCAACCCATCATCTGGCACTGCATCACGCTCCATCTGCCCACGTGGTTGGAAACTACCAAGTGAGGGTAGTATATATACTGATTTCTATATACTCCACAGCAACTATGATACCTCCGCCAAGCTCCGCGCCGCCGATGGTCCTAACATTGCTTTAGGTGGGTACCGCAGCGGTGGCAGCTTCTACGATCAGGGTAGGTACGGGAGCTATTGGTCTGGTACGGCGTCCTACACTGGTAACGAGTACGCGTTCAATCTGTGGCTCAGTACGTCATATGTCAATATTAATACCGATAGCCTCAAGAGCTACGATTACTCGGTGCGTTGTGTAGCCCAGTAGTAGCGCCAAAAGGTTAGCAATCCAGGCTCTTAGTAACCCCACCAAAACTTAATGAGCTTTTACATCAGCTCCTACTGCAAAAATCTGTGTTATAATAAATCTATGGACAAACCACAAGCAAAAAGAGTAAAGAGCACCAAGACAGCATCAGATCTTTATAAGGGCACCAATCGCCGCCTGACGATTATGGTGGTACTGATGGCCATCTGGACAGTGTTTTTGATTGCTGGTTCTATTGCTTTGATTATTTTCTCGATCCAGGCTTATCATGCTGCCACCGAGCTCAAGACTCAGCTCAAGGATAAGTCGTCTACTCTGTACCAGGTGATTAAAGAGGACGTGAGCGGGGAATTGCAAAAAGAGCTAGAAACTGTCATGAATAACAGCACAAGCTCTATGACAGATGCGCTAAAGAGTAGCCAGCAGGCAGATATTAATACCTACCAGAACCTACTCAAGCGTTAAAGCAGAATACTTGATAATGCAACTGCTTGTTGTATAAAAGCGGATTCACCTGATAAATAGAAAAGTGTAATATCTTGCCGCGTACGGTACTGCTAATACCGGCGCAGGCAGGAATTACACTTTTCTATTTATCAGGCTGAACCAAGTACAACAAGAAGTTGCATTATCGAATTCTGCTTTTTCTTCAATTGCGCCGCCGCAAGGCCTAAAAGTCACGCAAAGGTTTGCCGAGAGCGCGAGTCTCTACTTCGTCAGCTAATTTAGAGTAGCTTTTGCGTTTAGCGTCAGCAAATTCAGTCGATGGGACTATTGCGCCACCAGGAGAGTCAAAGATGGCCGACATTATATTATTCGTCACAGTTGCTGCCTTCGGGCTACCAAAAATTTTTGCTAAATGATTGTATATTCCGTCTCCGCCAGACGGATTATCTACATTGTGCTGGATAGGGATTCTAATTTCAATTGCGTAAGGGTGCATCAATTTTCTCTGGGCATCATCTGCGTTTGCTTGCGCAAAATCCTCCGCGCAGCGCATTTTGATTAAAACACCGTATTCTCTGTATTTTTTCTCACCCTCAGAGCGATTTGCGGCATTCAAATCATAATATGGACCAAAACCATCAATTTGATCATAGCGAAAAAGCTCTTTGTTATTGGATTTTTTCATCTGTGGAGAAATCACCTCAAACATGCCGATTGAATCAGCAAAGCCAATTTTATAAGAACCATGATGTCCGCAGTAATCTATTTGATCTTTTTCTAGTTTAGCAAATTCCTTCTCGTATAATTCGTTTGCTTTTTCCATGTACTGTAAGTGCTTTTGAACATCTTCTAAGTCGTGGTAGCCCAAACGAAATAATTGACTGGCGTTTTTGCCACAATTTCTACAGATGTAACTTTTGTCCCGCAATCTAATACGGCCGAGAATCCCAACTTCTTTATCGCAAATATCGCAATTCTGTTTCGAAAACAGATTCCCTAAAAATCCCATTTTACTCCTTTTTCTAGATAAAACTGTCGCTTGCTTTTAGGCTATTTCTTTTTATCATTTTTAGAAGAATTAATGTATCCACCAACGACAGCTGTAATAGCACATGCAAAACCGGACACAATAAACACAACCCATGCTTTATCCCAAAGATTACCAATGAATCCACAAAGCAGATAAATCAGTGCTGCCACCATGCTATATACTGCGCAAAGCATTCCGATTAGTTTACTATTCATATTGAGCTCCTTGTTATGTTGGCACAATTGTACTATGATTTTTTGGGCACTGTCAAGTAGTTTTATTATCCTATTGACTATTCTATGTCATTATCTATATAATTAGTGTAATTAATAAGGAGCCATTTATGGTTAAGAATACGGAAACTAGTAAAAAGAGCAATGGCAAGAAAATAGCCGCCATCATTTGCGGAGTAGTAGCTATAGCAGCCATTGTCGCCGTGGTTGTTTTCGCGATAAATAACCAAAATAACCAAAACAGCAATTCAAATAGCTCAAATAATTCTAATACAAGCAGTAATAATTCTGCCGCTGATCAAAAAACTGCCCCAGATCAGTCTAACAATAATGCCGTAGCAGACAATGGTAACACGTCCAACAACGGCTCGAGCGAAAGCTCCAATAGTATTGTTGGAGTCTGGAAATACTATGATCCGGCATTTGCCGATCAAGATATCAATTTTACCTACACATTTAACGCCGATGGCACTGGTGTTTATGATGCAGCTGGCACAATCTTGCCGTTTACTTACGAAATTAACGGCCAAAACATCAAGATAACAATGCAAGAAAGTACCTACAGCGGCGATTTTAATACTACCTTCGAAATCGTCGGAGATAAATTAAATATCAAAGATTCTGGAAACACCGATACAATTTACCAAAGAGTAAAATAGGCGAAAAAGCGGGTGACAAAATAAGCAATTCGTCACCCGCTTTTTACTGCTTACTCTGCAGTATCAGTGTTTTCTGCGCCCTCAGTGGTGTCTACAGAGGTATCTTCGGAAACAGCCTCAGCTGGTTCTTCTTCGCTAGTCTCTTCTAGTGCGCTCAGCAAAGAGTCCTCAACGTTCTTGCGCTTTTTCTTTTCTGGCGCCTTAGCTAGCTCGATATCTAGCTCGTAACCAGTGAGTTTAGATGCTAGGCGGACATTCTGGCCTTGTTTACCGATAGCGATAGATTGCTGATCTTCAGTAACAAACACCTTAGCTTTCTTGCCCTCAACTTCTACCTTCATAATTTCGGCAGGAGATAGCGCCTCGCGGACAAATTCGGAGATATTATCGCTCCAGTTGACGATGTCGATTTTTTCACGATCGCCGATTTCGTTCATTACGGCCTGAACACGTACACCGCGGCCACCCACAAAGGCACCAACCGGGTCTACGCCAGGAGTAGAAGAGAATACTGCAATCTTGGTGCGCTTGCCGGCCTCACGGGCAATGGCTTTGATTTCTACGGTACCAGCTTCAATTTCTGGGACTTCCTGACGGAAAAGGTATTCGATAAATTCGGCAGAGCCACGGGTGAGAATTAGTTGTGCACCGCGCTCAGTACGCTCAATCTCTTTGATTAGTACTTTGATGCGGGAGCCGGTGGAGTAGTATTCGCCATCGATCTGCTCAGATTTTGGCATGATACCGCTAGCACGACCAATCTCTAGGCGGACAAGACGTGGCTCAACGCGGGTAATGACACCAGTGACAACCTCGCCGATTTTATCCTCAAAACTTTCGAGCACAGCATCGCGCTCGGCCTCACGTAAGCGCTGGACGATAACTTGCTTGGCAGTCTGGGAGGCGACGCGACCAAAGGTAGTGACTTTATGAGCTTCCTCTACAATGTCGCCAATCTCCTTGCCCTTAGCTTCACTCTGTGGGATTTCGGTAGCTGGATTATATGCTAGGCCATCTTCGATTACTTCGCGGGCTACGTAGACGGTAGCATCGCCATTTTTCATGTTAATCTCGGCGCGAACGTTCATGTCTTTATCGCCATTATCACGGCGCCAAGCTGCGGCAATAGCAGTCTCGATGACGTCGATGACGGTATCTTCTGGCAAGTCCTTTTCTTCAGCAATGACTTTGACCATTGCAGTCATCTGTTTGAGGTCTAATCCTTCCATTTATTCCTTTCTATTAATTAATAAAATTACTACAGTTTAAAACATCCGGCCTTTTCAGGTCGGACAATTAGGATAATTCTATTATATCAAATCTCGCCAAAAATACAAGAATTCTGCTAATCAGATTTTTATGTTATAATAAAACCATGAGTATTATCAAGGGCAAGAAGCCCCCTATCCATCAGACCCCACCTCCAGACGACGTTATTTTGTCGCTTGATATTGGTACCGAGTTTATTAAGGCCGTAATCGCCCGCCAGCTCAAGGATAATTCACTAGAGATTATCGGTGTTGGTCGCGCACATCAGGATCCTTCTAATATGCATGCTGGTGCTATTGCAGATATCGGCGCTGTAGTCGCTACCTGTGAGAAGGCTCTGTCTGATGCCGAGAAACAGGCCGGTGTTACTTGCAAGTTAGTTTCCGTTGGTATCGCTGGTGAGCTGATCAAGGGTAATACCACCTCTGTTCATTATCGCCGCAAGAATGGCAATCGCCCGCTATCAGAGCAAGAAATGTCGCTGATTATCAAGCGCGTCCAGGATCGCGCCGGCGAGCTCGCCAAGAAAGAAGTCGCTATCGAGACTAATAATCCCGATATTGAGGTTCGCCTGATCAATTCAGCTATTGTTAGCCTTACCATTGATGGGTATAAGGTTAGTAACCCAATCGGTTTTAAGGGCTCTGATTTGCAGATTCAGTTTTATACTGCTTTTGCTCCGCTTGTCCATATTTCCGCTATCGAGAAGGTTTGTGCAGAGCTATCGCTCGACCTCTTATCTGTTGCCGTAGAGCCGTTTGCTGTCTGTCGCGCCTGCTTGGGCGATGATCCAGATAGTAATTTATCTGCTATTGTGATGGATATCGGCGGCGGTACTACCGATATTGCCGTAGTAGATGATGGTGGTGTGGACGGTACTAAAATGTTTGGCATCGGCGGCCGTAGCTTTACTCATCAAATCGCCGAGTCTATCGGTGTTGATTATGATACTGCAGAATTCTTTAAGCTCAATCCCGATTCTCCGGAGCTTCCTACTCCTGCTCGCGAAAAGCTCCAAGCAGCTATCGACAAGAATCTCAATGTTTGGGTCTCTGGGGTCCAGCTCGCTCTAGAGGAGTTTAATTTGCTAGAAGTCCTTCCGCAAAAGATCTTGCTTTGTGGCGGTGGTGCCGGTCTGATCCAGCTCCAAGAAGAGCTCGCTACTTCCAATTGGTACGAGGATCTGCCGTTTACTAGGCGCCCAGTGGTTCACCTTGTTGATTCAGAAGATATCCCAGGAATCATCAATTCTACGGATATTGAGCTAGATCACTCATTTATCACCGCTCTAGGTTTATTACGAGTCTCGCTGGATACACTCGCTGGCTCTCCAGATGGTAAAAGCATTCGCGCCCGGATTTCCAAGATTCTTCAAAATTAATCAATTTTTTTGACTTCTGTATATTCTCCAGGCTTTAGCCCAGAGAGCTGATATTTTCCAAAGTGTGTTCGATGCAACTTAATTACCTCATATCCCACCGCCGAGAACGTGCGTCTGATCTGGCGATTGCGTCCCTCAGTCATTGTCACGCGCCAACAGCGATTATACTTAGGATCATTACTATCATCAACCATTCGTGCCAGGCCCAGCTGCGATTTTCCGTCTGGTAAATTGATGCCAAAATCGGCAATCATCTGCCGGTGTAGCGGCTCCAGATCATGATCAAGTTCTACTTCGTAAATTTTTTCTTTGACGAATTTGGGATGTGTCATCTGATACGTAAAATCGCCATCATTAGTTAAAAGAATTAAGCCAGAAGAGTCTTTATCTAGTCGCCCAACGGTCTTTAATTTTTTTAGTTCATCTGGCAGTAGCTCATAAATCGTAGGTGTATCACCCTGCCTTCTGCGTGAGCAAACGTAGCCAGCGAGTTTATTCATCGCGATATAAGAAAATCCCAGCTCGTGTGGGATTATCTTATTATTATACCACACTTCATCATTATTGTCAATAGTAGTACCCAAAATTGGGGTTTTTACCCCTGTTTTGTACTTGCCGGATTTGATTGTAATTTTGCCGGCAGCAATCAAATCATCGGCTTGGCGCCGCGATATACCCAGCCGCTCAGCTAGGAATTTGTTCAGACGAATCATAGCGCACCTGGTTGGGTTGGTGTGTGTGGGGTCACATTAGTCATCGGTGCTGCCGCAGCCGGCCCTGCAGCAGGCGCAGGAGCCACAGTTGGTGCCGGCGCCACAGGTGTAGTAGCCGGGACTGGCTCCGCTGTAGGTGCCGCAGCTGACTCCGGAGCCGGAGCCGTTGGTGTCGGAGCAGTTGGTGCCGGAGCGGCGGCAGGTGCAGCTGGCGCAGGAGCAGTAGTCTTATCGCCTAACACCTCATGCACTGCATTGATCACGTCCTCAATGCCAACTTGGGATTTTACTAGATACCGATCTGCGCCCAGACTCTCGCCGCGTTGGCGCTGATCTTCGGATGATAGCGCAGTCATCATTATCACTTTGATATCTTTAGTCTCAGGAGTAGAACGGAGAATATCTAGCATGTCAAAACCAGAGATTTTTGGCATCATTACGTCGGACACGATCAAATCGGGTTTTTGTTGTACGGCCATCGCTAGTGCTTCTTCGCCATCGCCAGCAGAAACTACCTCATAGCCCTCGGCTACCAATCTGATGCTGTAAATTTCTCTTAGGCTTTTGTCGTCTTCGACTAGCATTATTTTTGTCATTGTTCCTCCTGTTTTCTCTATTGTATAACACTTGTGCTATTTTGACTAGGGGCCGGCGCCGAATTCGCTACAGGTGCAGGTTGCGCTGCTGGTGCAGATTGCGCTACTGGTGCAGGCTGTGCTACTGGTGTAGGTTGCGCCATCGCATTTATTGTCGCTGCGCCAATTGCCGCGGCCTGCTGTTGGCCAGTTATTGGCATCGCCTGCAAGTTCTTTTGTATCTGTATTTGGCGCTCATACTCCTCTGGAGAAATCTTTGGCAGGGAAACATAAAAAGTCGAGCCTTCGCCAAAAGCACTCTCAGCCCATACTTTGCCGCCCATGGCCTCCACTCGCTCTTTTACAATATAAAGCCCTAGCCCTGTACCGCCAATTGTGCGCGTAGCGGAATTATCTGCGCGGTAAAATTTCTGGAAAATATGGGTTAGATTATCTGGTGAAATCCCCATTCCCGTATCCGTTACATTAATTAGCACATTATCTCCATCTGCACGCACATTTACCCAGATTGAGCCACCAGTGTCTGTATATTTAATGGCATTTTCTACTAAATTATTCAAAATTTCCTGTAGAGAATCCAGATCAACCATCGCATACACTGGTTGATCAATTTGCATTGAATCTCCAGCCGCAGTTTCTGCATTAGAACCAAAAGTGTAATTCAGTCCCTTAGTGTTGAGTGTTTTTAGCTGCTGTGTCACAATCTCGCTGACCTTAGAAATCATCTCTGTAGGGACTAGATGTAATTTAATGCGCTTATCGTCCAACTTGGTGACATCTAGCAGGTCCTGAAACAATTTACCTAGATGTTGTGAGGCCTTGTGCGCTTCTGTTAGATATTGCCTAGCCCGTTCATCGATGGTGGCCGTCTGCGGATTTAGCGCTAGGCCTAGATATCCCTCAATCGAGGCTACCGGTGTGCGCATCTCATGCGACGCTGTAGAAATAAACTCGGTCTGTTCACCTTCTTTTTCTAGCTCCTGCGAAATATTTCTAAAAGTAATAATTCGGTCAGCGTTTCTACTACCCGAAGGTGTCATTGCGATAGCAACAGGAGTTTTGTTGCCCTGCAAAGTTACTAAATAAAAATCGCGAGATTCCCATGGCTGATTATTTACCACTGCCACAGCTAGGGGATTTTGGCTATCCTGGATAGCTAAGCCGTCCCTTGTCTCCAGCTTGATTAACGATAAGTAAGAAATTCCCAAAACATCTGTCGGGCTAGAATTACCAGTCATTCTTGCCGCGGCCGGATTCAAAAGCTTTACCAGCCCATTTTGATCAATAATCACAACACCATCATTGATAGAGTTGAAAACAATCTCCGATAAAGCGACCTGCTCTTTGGCTAGATCAGGTCCCGCACCCTGGGCTTTTCTGTGAAATAAATTCATTTATTATATTTTAGCACAAACGGGATAAAATGTGATAAAATTATAAGCATGAACAAGGATGTGGTTTACATTGAGCCTAGTGATGACATTACAGACATTATCGCTCGTGTTAAAAATTCAAAAGAAAAAGTTGTTGCGCTTGTCCCACCCAAGAAGGTAGGCGTTCTAAGTAGTGCTGTCAATACTAAGTTAATCGCCAAAGCAGCTCGTTCCGCTGACAAGGTCGCTGTTATCGTTACGGCAGACTCTTCGCTCACCAAGCTGGCCGCCGCGGCTCAGATCCCTATCGCCAAGACACTTCAGTCTCGCCCTAAGCTTCCTTCAGAGATTATTCAGGATACCGCCGCTGCCGGCGAGCAAGTTATCAACGAGGCCGATTTTGACGATGAGCTGCCAGGCCAGGATGATCAGTCCAAGAGCCCAGCTAACGCTGCTAGGTCTGCCAGCCAGAAATCTACCCCATCAGCTAACAAAAAGCCTCAGTCCAAAAAATCCGACTCCACCCAGGACATCACATCCGACGATCTCGAAAAAGATAGCAAGTCTAATAAGAAGGATAAAAAAGGCAAAAAAGGCATTCCGGCCCTAGAAAAATACCGCAAGTGGATCATTATCGGGGCTATCGCGCTCGTCCTTTTGATTATCTTTTTGGTTTGGGCCTTTGTCTTTGCTCCAGCCGCTACTATTGCCGTCTCTATTCGCACCACAGCTAATAATTTCTCAGAAAACGTCTCATTTACCACCAGTCTTTCCGATAAAAACCCCCAAGATGGCATCTTTTACCTAGAACAACAAAAGGTAGAAAAATCCAGTACCGTTGAGTTTACCGCTACCGGCCAGAAAGACGTCGGCGAAAAAGCCTCCGGTACTCTCACTCTCTCAGCATCCTTCGGTAGTTCCAGTGATAGTGATATTACTATCCCAGCCGGCTCAGGCTTCTCTTATGGCGGCTATAATTATTCATCTAATTCTTCGGTCACCCTAGCTAATCCAGAAAGCTGTACTCGTGCCGATTACAATTCTGGCGAGTGTACCGCTACAGCTACGGTAGGTGTTACCGCTAACGATCCAGGCTCTGACTATAATATTGGTCCGCACGACTCTGGCTGGTCTGCTCCTGGCGGAGTTACCGCCCGCAATACCTCTGCTTTCTCTGGTGGTACATCTAAGGTCATCGCCGTTGTCTCGCAGTCTGATTTCGACAAAGCCCGCGAGAAGCTCGAGAGTGAAGGCCGCGAGGATGGTCGCTCCGAGCTTGCCAAAAAATTCGGCAGCGATATTGTAGTGATCGAGTCTAGCCTCGAGATTAATACTTCCGATCCTCAAGCTACCCCTGGTGTCAATGGTGAGGTTCAGTCGGGCGTCACGCCAAAAATTTCCGCCACTACTACTTATACTATGTATGGTGTAGAAAAATCCGCTATTGAGGATTACATCAAAGAAAAATCCGCCTCTACTGTCGCACCAGATCAGCGCATCTACGCTATTGATAACCCATTCTTCGAGAATTTCCAAAAGAACGGCAACAACTACACTGCTAAACTCAAGAGTTCCACCCAGACAGGCCCTAAGGTCGACGAAAACGACATCTTAGAAAAAAGCAAGGGTAGAAAAACCGGCGAAGTCCAGTCGCTACTCAAGTCTATCAATGGTGTTAGCTCCGTCAATATCAAGACTTCATTCCCGTGGGTCAGCTCTGTTCCAAACGATCCAAATAAGATTACAATAGAACTAAAAGTGGAGGAATAATGAAAATCATCGGACTAGATGTCGGCACTCGTCGAATTGGTGTAGCAGTAGCAGATTCCAATGTGCGCATTGCCGTCCCCAAGACCACAGTTACAGTCAATAACGGCTTAGAATTTACCGAAATTGCACGCATCGCCCGTATGAACAATACCGATTGGTTTGTGATTGGTATGCCGCGCAACAATCATGGTAAAGAGACCGCCCAGTCCGATTACGTTCGCGAGTTTGCTAAAGAGCTCAAAATCGCCATCCCAGGCATCAAAGTCCGCTTCCAAGACGAGACCCTCACCTCTGTAGAGGCCGAGGCTCGCCTCAAAGCTCGCAAAAAATCTTACCAGAAGGCTGAAATTGATGCCGAGGCCGCTACTATCATCCTAGAGGATTTTATAGAGAATCTGTCAAAAAAAAATTTGACTCCTACTGCTCCTCGTAGATCTCAATCCCAAGAATCAGAACCTAAAAAAGGAAATTCCATGCTCAAGAAATTCGTTATCGCTATTCTAATTTTATTAGTGGTCTGTGGTATTGGCGCAGGCATCGCTTATGGCTGGTATGTCAACGCGCTTAGCCCAATTTATGATATTAATTGTAATGAGAGCAATCAGGACGATTCTCGCTGTGATTACATCGATTTCTCAGTTGAGCAAGGCTCTGGCATCCAGGTCATCAGCGACAATCTAGAGGCTGCCGGCATTATCAAAAGCTCGGTCGCTTTCCAGATTTACACCCGCTCGCATGGCTTAGCAGATCAGGTTAAAGTTTCCGATTATAAGTTTCGTCGCAATATGTCTGTTGCCGACATTGCTGATCAGCTAGTTAATGGCGCCGAGAATCCTAATGTCTTTAAGCTCACAATTCTCCCTGGCGAGACTATCAAAGAGATCAAGGCCAAGATCGTCAAGACTGGTCACTACACAGATACAGAGGTCAATGCAGCTTTTGCCCAAGATTATCGTGGTATAGATTCTAATATTGACAAACTCCTATCATCGCTACCAGAGAATTTCGAGCCCAGGGCTGAGCATCTAGAGGGCTATTTATACGGCGATACTTACGAATTTTACAAAACAGAGGGCGTAGACAAAATTATCGTCACCGCTCTTAAGGCGATGTGGGAGGTGGTAGATAGCAATAATCTAATTTCTCGCTATGCCGATCATGGCCTCAATTTGCACCAGGGAATCACCCTAGCCTCTATCGTCCAGAAAGAATCTGGCCCTAGCGGTCAACCTACTGTTGCCCAGATTTTTTACAAGCGCTTAGCCGACGAGATATCCCTTGGCTCTGATGTTACTACGCAGTATGCTCTTGATTTAATCGACCCTAATCGCCAGGTTTATACCGATAATGCCGCCGCCCTAGATCTAGACTCACCTTATAATACTCGCAAAAACAAGGGTCTACCTCCTGCACCTATCTGTAATCCAGGCATTTCCGCGCTTCTTGCTGTGGCCAACCCATCTGATACCACTTATCTTTACTTCTTGACAGGTGATGATGGATTGATGTATTATAGTTACACACAGGAAGAACATATCCAGAATATTCACGATCATTGTCAGGAGCTCTGTGGTGTTTCATTATGATAGCTAAAAAATCACAAAAATTTGCTTTTTTCCGGAAGAACTGGGGATATCTATTGATTTTTGCTGTAATTATTGCAGTTGCTTTTCTCGGCTCCAAAGACAAAAGCGATTTTTCTGATGACACCATGAGTATGCAGTCTATCGTCTCTGGTAACTCTCAGCTTTCTGCTGATCGCGTGGGCGAATTCTACATTGTTGCAGAGCTAGCTGGTAGTATGAACTTGGCTTCATCTGGCCTGACTGACGTTAACTATTCGTCCATTGTTCAGCTCTATCAAAACGGCCAAGTTGCCGATGATTCCGGCAAACTTAACAAGCCAGTCACAGTCAACGTTGCTAGTATCTCGCGTGGCGTCATCCGTTATACAGTTCGAGAAGGCGAGACTCTCGAGTATATTGCGGCACGCTACGGCCTCACCCCAGATCAAATTCGCTGGTCCAATGGCATGAGTACTACTGCAGTCGAGCCAGGCAAGGAGCTATTGATTCCATCTGTTACTGGTATCGTTTACAAGATCAAAAATGGTGATAATGTCGATTCTCTTGCTGAGCGCTATGGTTCTACAGCCGAAGCCATCGTTGCCGTCAATGATCTAGAGAAAGATCGCGAGCTCAAAGTTGACAGCGTAATCGTGATTCCTAATGGTACTCTTCCGGAGACAGAACGTCCAGAGTACGTTATAGCTCGCACCCCGACAGCTCTCAACTCTCCATCTACCGCTGCATCAGGATACCAATATTCTGCCTCTTATGCATCGGGCAACAGATATGCTTACGGCTGGTGTACTTGGTATGCATGGCAGTGGCGCCATGATAACATGCCATCAAATTACGATCTTCCATCCAACCTTGGTAATGCCAATACTTGGGCTGCAGCTGCTGCAGCTGCCGGCTTCTCGGTCAACCGTACTCCTCAGCGCGGCGATGTCTTCCAGACTGCTTCTGGTTGGGCTGGCCACGTTGGTATCGTCCAATCTGTCAATGCTGATGGCTCCATCGTCATTTCCGATATGAATGGTGTAGCGGGCTGGGGCCGCGTCGGCACCAAGACCGTCCCAGCTAGCCAGGTTGGTATGTATACTTACATCCACGGCCGTTAATCTGTTTATTCTTGGCTTAATCACAAAAAGATGTTATAATAAAAATATGTTTGTAGATACAGCGAAAGTTAGTCTAAAGGCCGGCAAAGGCGGTGATGGTGCCGTCTCCTTTCGCCATGAAATTTATATTCCAAAAGGCGGTCCAGATGGCGGCGATGGTGGCCGTGGTGGCTCAATTATCTTCCGCGCCGACAAGGATACCAATACTCTTCTTTCATTTCGCTACAATCCAATCTTAACTGCCGAAAATGGCAAAAACGGTGCCGGCCAACGTGCCGCCGGCCGCTCTGGTAAGGATCTTATCGTCAAAGTCCCTGTTGGTACCATTGCCTATCGACTAGAAGATTCAAAATCACCAAGAACTATCTTGGCCGACTTAGACCACGAAGGCGCCGAGGCGGTCATCGCCAAAGGTGGCGACGGCGGTTTTGGCAACGCCCATTTTAAGAGCTCTGTCCGCCAGACTCCTCGTATCGCCGAGGTTGGCGAACCAGGCGAAGAATTCGAAGTCGAGCTAGAGCTAAAACTTTTAGCCGATGTCGGCCTTGTTGGCCTGCCTAATGCCGGAAAGTCCACATTTTTATCTGTTGTTTCTAACGCCAAGCCAGAGATTGCTGATTATCCATTTACTACTATCACCCCTAATCTCGGCGTAGCCACTATCGATGGCCGCGATATTCTGATCGCTGATATCCCGGGTTTAATTGAGGGTGCCTCAGAAGGCAAAGGTCTTGGCCATGCCTTTCTGCGCCACGTCGACCGCACTGCGGTTTTACTGCATCTTGTGGATGTTTATTCCGAAGACGCAGGCGCGGCTTACAAGACCATCCGCACCGAACTCGAGAAATATTCTGACCTCGCCTCTCGCCCAGAAATTGTCGCGCTTACAAAATGTGAAAATCTCGATGACGACATCATCAAAATGCAGACAGCATCTATTTTAGAAGTTAATCCTGATGCTAGAGTCTATGCAATCTCCTCGGTCGCGCATCAGGGAACAGAGGATTTACTCCGCGCACTAAAAGGAGCAATCGAGGCGTCTGTGGCAACGCTTCCATCCGGGCACCGGTCGTCCGGCCCGTCTTTACGGGCGGACTCCCTATCCTTCGCTCCAGCCGTCGCGAAAGATCCCGGAGTGGAAGCATTTGCCACATCCACCCCATTATCCGACATTCCACGTATCGAACTATCTTCTAAGGCTCTCAAAGATGCCTGGCAAGTTACCTCCGATCCGCCAGCCGATCCAAATACCGGCAAGGCACCCGAAGGAGCAAAATTCATCGTCACTGGTGAAAAGATCGAGAAATTTGCCCGTCGCACCGATCTATCTAATTATGCCTCAGTCAACCGCCTGCGCGACATCATGAAAAAACTCGGTATCCGCGCCGAGTTGACGTCGCAGGGTGCTAAAGATGATTCCATTATTTCCATCGCCGGCAAAGAATTTACTCTAGTCGAAGAAGATTGGTAAGCGCGGCTTTTGGAAATGAAAACAGCATCTCAGAAGATGCTGTTTTGCTGCGCTAAGCGCTTCCGCTGAAGCGCGCCCACCCTGGGGCACATTGTTTTGTTTTAATCCGCTGTTTTTGTTTTTAATGTAGTCTCCACACTCCACTAAATTCAGTGGAACCCCTGTGAAGCGTTTCAGCTTAAATATATATTAACTTAAGCGGCTTAATTTGTCAAGCACAAAATTTGACAAAATGCCCTAATGTTTTCCACAAAAACTATATCCCGAGAGTCAAGTTCTATAAGCAAAAACCCCGCATTCGCGGGGCTCTTTTACTCTAGAACGTAATCCTTGCTCGGTAGTATCACATAATAAAATTATAATGAAAAATACAAGAAAGTCAAATTAGACAGAGAAAAATTCTTGAGTATGTTGGGTTTACTATAAGAGCAGAATTCTTGATAATATAAATTCTTGCTGTATAAAAGCGGATTTCACCTGATAAATAGAAAAGTGTAATATCTTGCCGAGTACGGTACTGTTAATACCGGCGCAGGCAGGAATTACGCTTTTCTATTTATCAGGCTGAAA
>JAZQKE010000004.1:0-2114 GCA_045541995.1 Candidatus Nanosyncoccus sp.
GGGACAGTGAGAATGGCGGCGAAGCGGGGAACGAGGGTGGAAATATTGAGAACGAAAGTAGTAGTAACGGGGGCGAAAGTAGCGGCAGTAGCGGCAGTAGCGACGTAGTAATTGCTTTTTCTATTGAAAATAGTTCGCCGAGTGGCGGTTCATCTGATGGTGGCAGCTCTGATACCGTCTTAGATAGTACCGGTGAAGTGTACGGCGCGAATCTAAGCGGAATTAGTGGTTTCGTGCCAGAATCTGCCGATAATACAGGGGCAAATGAATCACAAAATGAAAATAATTTGAATGAAAATGGCAGCAATATCTCTGCCGAGATAGAAGATAATGTGGGGGTTCCAAGTTTAGGCCAAGAAGAAGAATCAGATCCAAAATGGCCGGCAATATTTACCATTTCGATGGTAGCAGCAGCTGGGCTTGCAGGATGGTGGTTCTTATTCTTTGGCAGACGTCATTTAAAAGAAAGAAAGGAGAATAAAGAGTAGTGGCTTAGATGTGTTTTCTACCTAAAAAATCATAATTTGCGAGATAATCATAAGTCTGCAGGTTGCGTAGCTCAACCTGCAGAGCCAAATTGCGTAGATTTTGAGTATCATGGTATAATGTAGACATATGACAAAGGTAGTATTCTTATTTTTAGCTTTTATCGCAGGATGGTTCTTTTCGCAATTAGCAAAACTAATTACTGGCGCCGTCCAAAAGAGGGGAAAATTGAAGTTCTCCGATATTGTTTACTATATGACAAAATCTGGTGGCATGCCATCTGGACATACAGCTAGCTTCGTGGCTTTTGATACGATGTTGGGGCTGAGCTACGGTTTTGATACCCCTGTTTTTGCTTTGGCTGTATGTATGACAATTATTATCATTTATGATGCAGTAAATGTACGCTACGCTGTAGGTGAGCACGGGCGGATTTTAAACGAGATTGCTGTCTCTGACAATAATCCAAAAACTGTTCCACAGAGAATAGTTGAAGGGCATACGATCCCACAAGTAACCGTTGGTGCGATCTTGGGTGTTGGCCTGGGGGTAGCAATATATTTCATTTGTGGAATGATTATTTAAGATTTTTCAAAAAAAGTATTGACAGGATAAAAGAAGTGCGATAAGATTGAAATAGTCTAATAACTGCGAGGCGCTTATTTTAGGGCTGCTTTGCAGGAAGGAAATTAACAATTTAGTTGTGCAATTTATCTTTTCTGTTTTTAACAGAAAGCAATGATAATCATCGTCAGTTCAAATGAGTTTTTCCCATAATTAGTTATGGGAGTATACGTTCGAATTTGAAATTTGACCTGGGACACCAAAATATGCTTCCCAAGAGGGAAGATTAGTTATCTGGAATCCAATTTAAGGGTCTTTAATGGAGAGTTTGATCCTGGCTCAGGATGAATGCTGGCGGCGTGCCTAATACATGCAAGTCGAGCGGTAACAGGGCTTCACCGTGTTCTTGACACACTTGGCTGGATAGCAAGTGGGAGATTTCGAGAACACAGTGAAGCCGCTGACGAGCGGCGGACGGCTGAGTAACGCGTGGGAACGGACCCCAAACTGAGGGATAACTACTCGAAAGAGTGGCTAATACCGCATGTGATCTTCGGATTAAAGCTTCGGCGGTTTGGGACTGGCCTGCGTACGATTAGATAGTTGGTAGGGTAAAGGCCTACCAAGTCGACGATCGTTAGATGGTTTGAGAGGATGATCATCCAGACTGGGACTGAGACACGGCCCAGACTCCTACGGGAGGCAGCAGTAGGGAATCTTTCACAATGGGCGAAAGCCTGATGGAGCAACGCCGCGTGCAGGATGAAGGCCTTCGGGTTGTAAACTGCTTTTATATCCGAGAAATATGATGGTAAGATATGAATAAGGATCGGCTAACTACGTGCCAGCAGCCGCGGTCATACGTAGGATCCGAGCATTATCCGGAGTGACTGGGTGTAAAGAGTTGCGTAGGTGGCATAGTAAGTAGATAGTGAAATCTGGTGGCTCAACCATTCAGACTGTTATCTAAACTGCTAAGCTCGAGAACGTTAGGGGTAGCTGGAATTTCTAGTGTAGGAGTGAAATCCGTAGATATTAGAAAGAACACCGATAGCGTAGGCAGG
>JAZQKE010000005.1:0-46608 GCA_045541995.1 Candidatus Nanosyncoccus sp.
CAGAAGGGCCACCGGTTGGGAGGCGGAAGGATTTAGGAAGAAAAAATTCTTGGCAAACTTATTTTTCGGTGTTTAAGTCTTGAACACCGTCAACTATAATTTTGTATTCTACGAATACAAAATTATAGTTGTGGTAACACCGAAAAATAAGGTTTGCCGAATTGTTTTCTTCCTAAATATTATAACGAGGTGGCGATGTTGCGGATTTGTTCTTTGGTGAGATTTTTGCCGGTAGATTCAATCTTGTAGAGGAGGCCGCCATTGACCCAAGAAGCGTGCTCGCCGCGGGAGTAGATAGTAATTCCCTGCTCGCGGAGAGTGATGTAATCGGCTGGGTAAGTCTTTTTGACGTAATTATTAAGGAGAGCGTTGCTATCCCAGGTAGAGCGTTCTTCGGAGAGGGAGAAAGTGGCGCCATCTGGGCCATTAAAGTACATAGTAACAATGCCGTCTTTATCGGAAGTAACATTGGAAAGGCTGTAATTGCGTGGGACAAAGGTAGGATAGGTGGCCTCGATACCGGTTTGCATGGCGGCGACGCGCACAGAGATGTCTGGCATATTTATATTAACAAAGGCAACTAGTGCGCCGACAGTGGCGGCGGAACAAACAAGTGCAAAGAAGATGCGGCGGCCACGACGTTTTTTGCGGAACTCGCGATCGATTTTAGCTGGCTCGGTAACTGTGGATGCGGCGCGACCGGCAGATTTGAGGGCGCTGGCTTGTTTCTTCGCTTTGGCCTGAGCGACGCGAGCCTGTTTCTCAGCTTGAGCCTGAGCGACGCGAGCTTGTTTCTCTGCTTTGGCTTTGGCAACGCGGGCCTGTTTCTTGGCACGTTCAATTTCGGCCTGGCGGCGTTTTTCAGCGAGGCGAGCTTCTTTTTGCTCTTTCCTAGATGGTTTAGAGGTGGATTTTTGTGTTGGGGTAGGGGTAGGTGCTGGGGTTGGCGTTGGAGCAGGGGTTGGAGTAGGCGTAGGTGTAGGGGCCGGTGTTGGCGCTGGAACAGGAGCAGGCGCTGGGGCTGGTGTTGGAGCAGGGGTTGGTGTTGGAGCTGTTTCGGTGGCGATTGGCTCGACCTTGGCAGCTGCTTTGGCTACTGGTGACTTGACATAACGACGAGAGAGTGTGGTAGATTTTTGGACGGCGCTATGAGTAGTGGCGCTAGATACGGCATTGATAGCAATTTTTTTGGCAGGGGTTTTTTGGGTAGCGGCAGGAGCCTTGGTAGCTGGTTTTTTGGTGGCAGATTTTTTGGCAGGAGAGGCGGATTTAGGCTTCTTGGCTGGGGTGGCCTTGGAATTGCTTTTGGCAGAAATATTGATCTTGCGGGAAGATTTGGATTTTTTGGCAGGGGTAGTCTTGGCGACTGGTTTGGTGGAGACTTTGGTGACGTTGATTTTACGGGATTTGGGCTTAGTAGATGAAGATTTGACAGAGGTGGAGTTGCCAGAAGCTGGCTTTTTTGGGTCATTAGAATCAGTAATGGTTATTTTGGTCATTTATATTACACTCCACAGTAAGTTAAATTTATTATAACCGCTGGTGCTATAAAAATCAATAACTTTTTACAAAATTACTAATGTTTTTTATTGCCATAAACTTTGTTTTTTGGGTAAATATAGTATAATTATACCTATGGAACGTGAAAGAAAAAAACGTGCAAGAGCGGCAAAATTAGCCATTACAGAAGTTATTATGGTGGTGGCAGTAATCGGGATGATTATTTTGCTAACTTTCTTGGCGATGGGATACAACGTTAATAAAGACGGTGAGGTGAGCCAGCAAGGTATTGCACAGATACATAGTATGCCATCTGGGGCCTCAATTGCGATTGATGGTAATTCGATTTTGCCAAGAACTAATACTAATCGCATGATGGAGGCTGGGGAGCATTATGTTGAGCTGACAAGAGACAATTATGATAGTTGGCACAAGACTGTAAATATAGAACCCGGTATAGTTTACAAGCTAGATTATCCGCGTTTGTTTCTACAAAATAGAGAAGTCGAGACTATGCGCGAATATGATGATAACTTAGCTTTATTTGAACCAGCACCGAATCATGATTCAATTCTCTATGCGACTAAAGATAGCACAGATTGGAATTGGCTAGATATTAGAGGCGATAGCGCGGTAGATCAAATACTGGATATGTCTAGCATCTTGGATGGACTGACTGTGGATGAGGTAGAATGGAATACTAATAATGATAAAGTCTTGGTAAGATCACATAATGCTGATAATAAAACCGAGTGGATTCTGGTCTATGTTAAAGATTTGGAGCTTAGTATTAATCTGACTAGAGAGTTTGATATGGACTTTTCGGATGTGAAGTTTGCAAGTGGTGGTGGAGAGCGATTGTATGTAGTAGAAAACAACAATCTAAGAACGATTATTACTGGCGATAAAGTCGTGTCTCAGGTGATTGCCGGTAATATCAGAGATTATGCGTTTGAGGGCGAGACTTTGATGTACCTAACAGCTGATAATAAGGTGATGCTATACCGCGAGGGTGAAAAAGATTTAGAAATTTCGCAGTTTAATGCGGAACGGAAGGTTGACTTTGCTTTGTCAGAGTATCTCAGTAAAAAATACATTAGTTTTATCGTGGACAATAGTTTATTCGTATACAAGGGAGATTATCCAAATAATGATCATGATCTGAATGATATGGAATTGGTATATGAGGGCAATTTAGACATTGCTCCTGATGAATTTGAAGTAGATGGAGCAGGCGAATTTCTAATAGCAAGACAGGGAGCTAAGCTGGCCGTATTCGACGCTGAGCTAGCAAAATTGCACCAGTATTCCCTAGAAGGCGAGCAGATGTTCTTCCTGGATCTCTACCTAATTGGGACGATCAAGGATAATAAATTGATAGTTTGCGATTTTGATAGTGAAAACCGCAGAGAGCTGACCAAAGCATCGGGTCAGGCCATTATCACCAAGAATAACAAATGGTTGTACTATCTATTGGTTGACGATGGTGGTAAGGCTTATATCAATAGAGAAAAAATCTTAGATTAATTTCCCTGGCCCGTGAGCCAGTTCCAAATTCGTTCAAAGAAAGTTGGCTCGTTTTGGGGCATAGCCTCTGAATTGTCGGTAGTGGCAGTACTTGTTTGCTGTTGTTGAGCGGCGCCGGATGGTGCGGGGTTGATTTGTTCTGCGGTGACAAGTAGGCGATAGCGAGAGGTGCCTAGTGGCGTGCAGGTAACAAGGGTAAGCATTGGTTTATCGGTTTCATAAACCAGCGCCCCAACATTGCTTGGCTCGACGGTCTCCATTTTGGTAACAGAATAAGTGTAGCGAACACCTTGGTAATCTATGTAGATTAGGTCACCGGCATTTAGACGCTCGAGACCAGAGAAAATGAACTTGTATTGATTGTTGCTGTAAATATCGCCAGCAGAGTGACCGGTGATGACAAGGTTGCCAATTTCGCCAGGCATGGCACTGGCGCCAGGGATGGCAAACTGAGCGACACCGTTTTCCATAGCGCTATTGATAGAATTAGTATCATTTGGAATGCCGAAATTGACGGGGACGTCTACATTGATTTTGGGAATCATCAAGCGGCTATCGGCGCCGACGGCGGTGCTGACAGTAGGGTCAATAGCAGTGATGCCAGTATCCTCAGAATTGCCTGGCGAGACATAGGCCATGATTGGCGCAAAGACCAAGCGATTATACTGCAAGAATAAAATTAGAAGTACCGCGACAATACCTATTAAAACGGGTATAAAACGACGTCTGCGATGGGCTTTCTTGGCCTCGATGCGAGCGTGTTTATGGATAGTCTTGCGGAGGTCTTGGATAATGTTTTCATCTTCTGAGTCCGCATGGTTAGCGATAGCGCGCTCGGTTTTGGCTTTTTCGTCGGCAATCACGCGTTTGGTCTTGGCTTTTTCATCGGCGATCACACGCTCGGTTTTGGCTTTTTCATTAGCAACGTAGCTTTTGGCGGCCTTGGAATAATAATCATTATAATATTTTTGGTAATACTCCTGCCAGGCAGAGTGATATTTTTTCCATTCCTCGGTGTTCTTCTTGGTCTGAGCGGCGTTGGGACGCAAGGGAGCATTTTTGTAAGTGCCGGTAGCGATGTTTTCTGCAGTTTGACCTAGGCTTTTGGCGGTACGAATCCGGGTAGAATTATAGGCAGCTAAAACCTTATTCCGCGCGATTTCTGCAGCGGTTTCTCGACTTTTATTAGTAGAAGATTGCCCACCGGTTTTCTGATCCATATCCTGATTATAACATTATTTTTTGTGTTTTTCAATGTAGGATACGATGTCATCAACAGTTTTGAGATTCTTGAGTTCGTTATCTGGAATCTCAAAATTATACTTGTCCTCAAAGGCGGTGACAAGATCGACGAGGTCGATTGACTCGACACCAAGATCGCGTGATAAATCGGTGTCGCCTTTGAGATCTTGAGGGTTGATTTCTAAAGTTTTGGAAATTAGATCAATTACGTCTTGTTTCATGGAATAATTATAGCATAGTTATTCGAAGATTTTGGAGCGAAGGATTTTTTGGCTGCTGTTTTTAATAAACTCGGTGGTGCGTAAGTTGGCTCGCGTGACTTCGTGACTGGTTGGCTTATTGCGATTGTAGCGTTTGCGCAAACTTTCGAAATAGGCCTGATCGCCAATACGATCTTCTTCTGGGTAGATCATGACATTAATCTCATCATGTTCGGAGTAGGCGATGACCTCGCGGACGCCTTTGAATTTTCTAAATTCGGACTCGATAGCTTCGGGGCTGATGTTCTCACCGCTACTTAAGATAATGGTGTCTTTGATCCTGCCGGTAATGAAAATAAATCCGCCACGATTAATATAGCCAAGATCGCCCGTATGAAAGTAGCCTTTTTGGGGGATGATTTTGCCGTCCTCAAAGTAGCCGAGCATCACAATATCGCCTTTGACACAGATCTCATGATTGATAATTTTGACTTCTACATCGCGACACGGGACACCGATGCTGCCGTCTAGGTGATAATTATTGCGGTTGACAGAGACTACGGGCGAGCACTCGGTAATACCGTAACCATTTAAGATTTCGATGCCGATTTTGCGGAACCATTTGACGTAGATTGGATCGAGGGTGGCGCCGCCACAGATGATGTGGCCTAGCTTTCCGCCAAACTCTTGGAGGATGGATTTGCCGACGATGCGGCTGGTATCAATGCCGATACGGGAAAGGCCCTGTGAGATACCAAGGCTGATTTTGAGGAGTTTATCTTTGTGGCCGGTACGAGCTTTGCGCCAAATTTGACGGTAAAAAGCTTCTACAAAAGCCGGGACTAAGAAGATGGTTTCTGGATGAATTAGCTGCATGGCGGAAGTAAAGCGTTTGAGGCTGCTACATATGTATGTCTCTACGCCGTAGTATGCGGGCATCAAAATAGCGGTCACTAGACCAAAGCTATGATGAAACGGCAAAATACTAACCGTGCTGCCGGATGGCATATAGATAGAAGATGCGCCGTAGAGATCGGCCATAATGTTTCTCTGCGATAAGGTGACCGCTTTATGTGCGCTAGTTGTACCAGAAGTAAAGAAGATGACGGCGGGGGCATCTGGATCCTGGCCTGGCAATTTGAGCGCGGTAGCAGAATATTGAGTTTTGGCGGCAGAGCTCCTAGGCGCCAAGTGGTTTCTGACAGAGGTAGATAATTTTTGCGCGGTGTCTTCTAGGCGAGATTTTTTGATTCTCATTTTGGAGACAAAAGGCAGGTATTTTTCGCTGTAGAAAAGGGCGTCAGTATCGGAAGATTTGAGCAGTTGAGTAAGGAGGCTTTCGTCGGCGTCCTTATCGATAGCCACGCAGACATTACCGGATAAAACAATGGCCATGAAAGTAATTAGCCAATTGTAGGAGTTTTCTCCACAGACAGCAAGGTGTTTGTTTTTGTAATTTTGACTAAGATAATCAGCGAGACTGCGGACATCGCTGGCAAAATCGTAAAACGATTTGCGAATTAATTCCCCATCCTGATGGAAAGAGTAAACGGGTTTGTTGCCGTACTTGGAGCAGCAATAATCAAGAAGTTCGGAAAAATTGCTTAGCTTTTGATGCTCGTAATAAGGATAATTTTTCATTACCACTTTATTTTACCATATTTGGTATAATAGAGATATGAATATCCTGTATTGTGGCGATCGTAATATTATTGATGGCCTGATGATTTCAGTATTGTCTGTAGCTAAGAATACAAATTGCGCTCTGAATATTTTTATCCTGACTATGCAGTACTCTGTGGGCGGGAAGAAATATTACACCATCGAAGAAAAAGACATTCTAAAATTAGAAAAAGAAATTCAACGTAAGAATAAAAATAGCAAGATTAGAATTATTGATATGGAGGAGCTGTTTCGAGCCGATCCGGTGACGGCTAACAAGCGTTCGTATTTTACTCCGTACTGTATGCTGAGGCTTTATATTGATAAAATTCCAGGTTTGCCAGATAGAATTTTATATCTAGACACAGACATTGTCTGTTTGAAAGACCCAAGCGAATTTTTCAATATGGATATTGAGGGCTATGAAATGGTGGGGGTGCTAGATAGGTATGGCGGTAAGATTATTCGATTCCCTTTCACTCCGCAGCAGTATTTAAATTCTGGAGTCCTACTGTTTAATATGAAAAAAATCAAAGAAACCGGGTTGCTTGCTAAGGCTAGAAAGATTTGTAAAACTAGGCCAATGATCATGCCAGACCAAAGTGCCTTGAATTTTTCGGCAAAGTATAAGAAAATAGTAGATAAGAAATTTAACGATCAAAAAGAAGTGCTTGAAGATACAGTATTTAGGCATTTCTCAAACACATTTCAGTTCTTTCCATATTTTAAGGTGCAGGTGGTGAAACCGTGGCAAGTTGATAAGTTGCATGGCGAGCTGATGACGCACGAATTTGATGATGTGCTCTTTAAGTGGCAAGAGCTGAAGGAGGTAAAATGAAAAAGCCAGTGATCCCAATCTTTTATACGGCTGATGATAATTATGCGCCGTATCTTTCGGTGTCGATTATTTCTTTGCTTAAAAATGCGAGTCCTGAGTACACGTATGAGATTTTTGTAGTCTACGATAAGATGAGTTTAAAAACTTTAACTAGACTCAAGACTCTTAAGGTTTTGCGCGAGAAGGATGCTAAGATTCACCTTAAGCCAATGCGCGAGGTATTAGATTTTATGACAGAGCGACCAAACACCAGGCTCAATGCCAGTATGTTTACGTTGACGATTTATTATCGTATTTTTATCGCGCAGATGTTCCCGCAGTTTGATAAAGGTATTTATCTTGATTCTGATACGGTGGTGACGGGTGATATTTCTAAAATGTTCAATGTCAAACTTGGTAAAAAATACTTACTAGGCGCAGTGAATGATTTTTCGATTAAGAAAAATAAGCCTTTTATGAATTATGTAGAAAAGTATGTGGGAATTCCAAGGGATGAGTATTTTAACTCTGGTGTATTGTTGCTAAATTTAGCAGAGATGCGCAGGTTACGTTTTGATGAGCACTTTTTGTATCTACTGGTGCGTTATGATTTTGATACAGTTGCGCCAGACCAAGATTATTTAAACTCGATGTGTTATGGGCGAGTAAAACTACTTGATACAAAATGGGATGCGATGCCAGCAAAGGGTATTCCACCAATGAAAAATCCAGGCATTGTGCACTATAACTTATATTTTAAGCCCTGGTACTACGATGATATCGATTATGAGGCGTACTTTTGGCGCTATGCAGCAGGGTCGCCTTTTATCAAAGAGTTAAATGCCGTCAAATCTCAGCCGCATGATCTAGATTGTGACATGGCTTATTTAAGCGAGATGATGGAACATGCAACAAGGGCTATCAAAAATAAAGTTTCTTTCAAAAAAGTTTTTGAAGAAACGGATGAGATTCGGGCCGGCAAGCCATCAACAGAAGAATACCAGATTGTAGAAACTGGCTGGGGATGGCGTGTGATTGTCAAAAAGACGCTCAAGATTTCGACATTACCGATTACGTTACCGCTTAAACCTGTAGTTAAGACAGTAAAGGCTGGCGCTAGAATTATCAAAGGTGCGAAGAAAAAATGATTATTGGCGGCAGTAAGGTCCAGGTAATCAAAAATATCAAGCAGGCAGTAGCCGACGGTGATCTAAACCGTAAAGTCGAGGAGGGTGACGCTGTAATGTCTGCCGAAGAAGAGTTGGCGATAATCGATAAGTTTTTTGCGGCAAAAAACAAAAAAACTTACAAGATAAAACGCGCAGCGGTGCAAAAAATGGCAGATGTGCAACAGGCTGCCTACGATCCTTTGATCAAGCTAGAGGGCTTGGAGAATTTGGAAGGACTAAAAGCAAATAACGCGGGATTCATCATTACAGCAAATCATTTTAATCCACTAGATAATTTATGTATCAAAAAATTAATTAGAGAAAAATACCAAGATACGCCACACATCGTAATTCAAGCGACAAACTTGGCGGCACCGGGAGTAATAGGAGAAATCTTTAATTGTCTAGATCATATTCCGATTACCAAGAGTCCAAGCTATATCAGGGGGCGATTTATGGATGAAATGCGGCGAGTCTTGGACGATGGACACCCGGTGCTAATCTATCCCGAAGAGGAGATGTGGTTTAACTATCGTAAGCCGCGGCCAAGCAAACGTGGGGCATTCTACTTTGCCGCGGAGCTAGGCGTGCCGGTAGTTCCCTGTTTTGTAGAAATTCTCAATACAGCGCGGGTAGATAATGATGAGTTTTTTGAGTCCGAATATATCGTTCATGTACTCGAGCCAATCTATCCTGATGCGGCGCGTTCTGTGCGAGCAAACAGTATGGAGATGGCAGAGCGAGATTACTCTCTGAAAAAAGCAGCTTATGAGAAGGCTTATGGAAAGAAGCTGAATTATGGGTTTGAAAAGGGGGATGTGGCGAATTGGCGCGGGTAATTTTGCTTAGGTATGTTTATTATTTTTGAGCAACTGATTTGCGTAGGCCGTGTACGACGCGGGCGACGTAGATTTTGTCACTAGAGATGAAGTAAAGAATTTTGTATCTTTTTACCAATGCAAAGTAATAGCGTTTGTCGTATTTTACGCCTCTAGGGAAGAACTTTAGGGAGTCAATGCGAGATTCGATTGCCTCGATAACATTAGTAGCTGTGATTGGGTCAGAATACTCAGTAAGTATGTAGTTGAAGATGCTACTGATGTCTTGGCGTGCTTCGGGGAGAATGGTTATCTTGTAAACCACTCGCTATGCTCCGCTTTGAATTCTTTGAAAAATTCTGCGGCTGGCTGACCCTTGCCTGCTGCGATATCTTTTTGGGCTTGTTTGTAAGATCTATCAAGCTCTGCTTTGATTTCTGCATCAGAGAGATTGCCCCAATTCCATTTTTTGGATGTAGTGTTCTCTGATCTATTCATTAGTATTGACCTTGGGGTTTCCACCGTTACCGTGATAGCCATTTTCCTCCTTTGCGTTGATTTGATAGTTGAGAGCAAATGCATTAGTAGGAGAATGTCTTTGCTTGGGTCCATTATAGCATAGGTTTTGGCGATGAGTTGAAATTTGGGGTAGAAAAAAAGGCCGCGATTGCGGCCTTTTGACATTCAGGTTTACCATTTTAAGTATTCTTTGCTCTTCAGGGCTTTGCTTAGTATGTTCATATCTTTCGATAATGAGGCAGGGTCAATGAAATCTTTTGAACTCAAATCTCTTTCGAATTCAATCGGCCTGAGTATTTCTCCTTCTTGGTTGTAGGCGAATTGACAAAATACGTTTCCCCAGCTATGAGCGAAAACCATGGTGATATGAGTAATCGGCTTCCCTTGGCATGTCATATAATGAACGAATACATTATTATCCCACGCCGTATGACATACGTATTCGATTGTGTTTTCGTCAAAATGATCGGTAAATCCTACGAGGAACCTAAAGTTATGTCTACTGTAGATGAGTTGTTCATGTTTCCCACAGACAAATAAATAGTCCTTCGAGGCAAAAAATGCGATAGCTTCAAGGTGCTCTAACACCATGCGGGTCTTAGTGTTGATTAGGCCACAAAGATAATCTGCACGATCATTTATTTCATAAAACTCGGTATCCGTCCTTGCAAGATAGTGGTATTTAGTAATCTCCGTCCCGTAAATCTCCTCGCCAGTTTCTATTTCTGCCAGGCGAGTATTATTTTTAGAAAATCGTGTTGTCGAGATAGGTATGAAGCCATTTAGGGCCTCATCTAAATATATCGCGGACATCTCGATTTTTTCGAGCAGTTCACAGCGTTTTTCCATACTCCACAGACGAATGTTTTCTTCGCCGTTCTTTTGATATGCTAGTAGATATTTATTGTCCTCTGTAGGTTTACTGGGCAGAAGTATCTTGTTGCAATTTAGGAGGACACCGAAAAGCTGGTTATCATCTGTTAATTCAAGTAAATCATATCCGCCACTTTCTTTTTCTACGATAAAAAATGGTAGTGTATTGATCTGTTCTACCCATTTTGTATCGCTCGGAAATTTGATTGCCTGTTCATCATCTCTTTCGACGGAAAAAATCCTGGATTCCTGAATGTTAAACTTCTTCTCTTCTGCCATGTTACCACCTCCTTCTGAAGCATCTGAGAATATAACCACATTATAACATTTCTTTGTAGAAAAAGCAATATAGCAGGGTGGAGTTGGTAAATTTGGGCGGAGTTAAATAGGCTACGTGCTAGCTAGTCTTTTTCTCTGCGGAGGTGACTTTTTCGTAAATGCGGTACTCGTAATCGGAGAGCTGGCTTCGTTTTTCGAATTGGGCCTTGGCCTGGGCGTGTAATGACTCGATTTTTTCTTTCTTGGTAAGTTCGTGCTTAGGGGATTTGGCCTTGGGCATAAATGGGCCGTCAATATAGATTGTAACGCGCGGCCGACGGCCTGCCTTTTTAGGCTCGTTAAATACAGTGGTAGCGGTGAATATCGGTAGATTATCGCGGACTGGGAAATTGAAAGAAGAGGTTGGGAAAGGGCGAATTTTAGTATAATATGGCCAAACATGAGCCTCGGGGTAAATGACAATGGCGTTTCCCTGTTTGGCGCGCGTAGAGATAGCGTTAAATAAACGTTTTTTACCGCGGATAGATTCCGGTATGGGCATGGCACCGACGAATGGTAGAATTGGGCCAAGCACTGGGATGCCAAGATTGGAGCTATCGCAAAGGTAATATGGACGCACTGGATTGTACAGGGCGGGATTAAAAACATCACCTAGTGGTAGGGTGTGGTTTGCATAAATATAGTAACCACCCATAGAGTTGAGGCCGGCGCCACCTAGCTTGGCAAATTTTTGGGAATTATTGCGGGTCTTAGCGCTATATCTGTAATCACGAATTTTTTCTTGGCCGATGATTTTTAGGCTAAAAGCGCATTTGCCATAAATCAGGCCAACGAGTTTTAGAATGTAAAACATGATAGAGCCAAAAAGAATTTGGAATGGATTAGTCTTGATCCACTTATAATCCTCGGGAATTTTTTTGGCTTGGTTTTTGGTTTTGACGAAATCTTCGTCGTAACTTTTATAGTAATAGATCACAGTTATATTTTAGCACAAGATGTCCGTTTAATAAAAATAGGCTCGGATGAGCCTGTAAATTTGGTGGGCGAGACGGTCTCGAATTGGAACGCAATCTATAATGAACTTCTAAGGTGGCAGAGCCTACTAGAGAAGTCATCACTAATTAAATACATTCCATACTCCCGTGGAACTAGTTTAATGTATGATGATGAACAAGAGCGAATGCGGGAGGGAGGCTCTGACTTGTCTACTGTTGCAGAGGAAGGCGGAACGAGAGGAGAGACCAAATAACGCCAAACCAATGGAGAGGAGTAAGTGGAGACTCTAGCGATATGCTTTCACAAAGCAAGAGCAGTGTCGAGTATCGCCAATAGCAAATGCTGTTGATTACATACTGACGGGAGTTTTCAAGTTGCTTACGTCTAGTTTTGTATTACAGAACTTTAACGTCCTACGACAATTATAACACAGTTTTTACAATGGGTTTTTATAACCGTAAAACTAATTTACCTTCATGGGTTGCTAAAGTGAGGCTATAAGATACTCTCTCTACGGCAAGCTTAAATTATTTTGCGGTTTTGCGTATTATGCGGATGATTTGTTCTCTTTATACTAATGCACGTTCCGGATTCCTTATATAGAAAAACCTTTTAAGATTTTAATGATACTATGAGTATATGAGTAGACCTACAAAATACAATAAGAAAACAGTTGGCCTTTTGAAAAAATTCCTCAGGGATGGTTTCACGATTAAGCAAGCTTGCTACGGAGCTGATATTTCTGAAGATACTTTTTCTAGATGGCGGACAAGATACCCAGAGTTTAATGAGGCTGTCAACGAGGCGACGAACCGACAATGGGAAAGTTCCTTAGCGTTAGCCAAGTATGGTTGCAGAACATATAAAAGACCCTCTCGTACGCTTAATCTTTCTAGTAGTAATATGAAAGAATCTCAGAGAAATTTCGAAAATGAATTTTCCACTATTGTTAAAAAAAGTGAAAACAGCGTTGTTGGCCATAAATTTCATGGCTTGCCAATAAGATATATGACGATGGGCGTAGAAAAGCTGAATACCTATTATTATGACCCTAGTAATAGTTTAGTTTTCTGGGAAGATAATGGTGGCATAACTCGTTCAATGAGATATGAGACTTATCTGAAGAAGACTAATCCTGATGTCGGCTACTTTTTCGGTGAGATATTTTAGGGTTGGCTTGGGATTGATATTCGTTTTTTTATTTTCTTCATGATATAATTAGGATGTTCCATCATTCAAATCTGTAGTAAGTCCATCCTTGACAAGATGGGGCAACGAATTAAACTCTGAGCGGAACACCCGCTCCAGTTAGTTTAATCGCTTGCTGCAGAAAATGAGTGATGGAACACCCATAGCGGGTGTTCCGCTTAGTTTTAAGAGAAAACCCGCTGTTTATTACTTAAAGGCGGGTTTTTCGCAAGGAGAAATAATGGGGATATTTAAAGGTACTTATAATAATTTGACAGAGATGTCTAATACATTGAACGATATGGGAGCAAGGCTCGATAGACAACAGATTAAAAGCGATACAAAGGCGGCAAGAAATACCCTTCGACAAATTCAACTTAATCAAGAGATAGAAGAAGCCAGAAAGAAGGGTGATAGAGAAGCTGAAAAGAGAGCAGCTCTAGAAAAGCAAAATTTGCAAAAACAGGCAGAGATAGATAAGAAAGTAGATTCCACTATTAATTTTATAGCAGCCCTGCCAGCTTTGTTGGTATTAGGGTTTATCATATATTTGTTTATTTCATAATTTAGAAAGGATTTCATGTCATCAAAAAATAAAGCTCCAATAATAAAAAATAACACAAAGGAACAACGCAAAAAACAATTAAAAATGGTAGGGATAATTCTCGCTAGTATAGTGTTGGTTGCGGGAGGTTGCATACTTATGGCTTTGATTAGCGATGCTAACACTAAATCAAAATGTGCCTCATATGCTACTTTAAGGGAGATTCCACAGGAAGAGTATTCGACTTGCAAAGAAAGAGTTTACGAATTGAGAGCAGAAGAAGGGAGAGAATGTTCCTCGAAGGAGTATGAATGGAATACTTCAGAGAATCGTTGTAACACCGATGAAGAACAAGAAGAGTTAGTAAAAAAGCGGACAGAGGAGGAGGCTCAAAAAGCCGAGGCAGAAAGGAGAAAAGTTGAAGAGCTAGAGGCACAAAAGCAGAAAGCCAAAACAGAATGTGAGAATAAACAATATTACAACTGGGATGGCAGCAATTGTGTTGCCGAGACATGGACAAAAGAGCTGAGTTGGAGCGAGGTGGAAAATAGTCAGTGTTATGTTGACGCTATATATGACAAGATAGACGATGATTTTGGTTATAGCTATGATGTCTTAAAGTATTCTGATGGGATAGAGTGGTCTGCAAAGGAATACTACAGCGGTGGAACGCTGACCAAGACAGATGTGTTTTTTGGATATATGCGTATGAAATCGAAGCAAATATTTATGGGAAAGTGCGAGGTAAAGAATTGTAAATGCGTTAATTTAGACAGTAGAGGGTAGGTAGCGTAGATAAAAATAAAAGCCCCTCACAGAGTCTTATATGGACTCCCAGGGGCTTTTTAGTGCTATATTGCAGGGTGGCAGATATACATACTTATGCTTATTGACAATCCGTTCCACGTGGAGTACACTGATGGTATATAGGCTGAGGCCGTTCTAGGAGAAAAATAAAAAGAACGGAATATCAATCAGCCACGACGCCTCGATAGGTCAAGTTTCCAATTAAAGGTAGAAAGGAAGGAAACGAGACAGGTAATTCTTATAACTAGTATAGCATACTAGTTGACGCCTTTTCTGAACTAAGTAGCCACCAACACATGGCTATGGAAAAAAGGGAGTTTGACTATATGTCGACAAACTTATTGCCCAGCGAAGAAACTGTAGCACAAAACAAAGAAATCAGCCAAAAAGCACCCTACCTTAGTGTCAAAGAATTACGCAAACTTTTGGGGGTGGACGCAAAGGAATTAGATGACAGTTTTTTACGCAATTTAAGCGTAGGATTGGGACAGATTGCTTTGTTACTGGTAAAAAATCCGGAAGAATTTATTAAATTAACAGAAATAAAAGGAGTTTCTAATTATGAGTAAAAAAGAAAAGAAAGAACTCAAGACTGCCGTAGGCTATACGAGGGTTTCAACTGACCGTCAAGTAGACGGTATCTCGCACGAAGTGCAAGAGAAATCGATTAAAGACTATGCCAAACGCCACGGCATCACTATTACTAAAATGTATTGGGATGGAGGCTATTCTGCCAAGAATGCTAACCGTCCAGAATTACAAGAGATGCTGTCGGACATTGAGGAAAAGAAAATCGAGGTAGATGCGGTAATTGTTTATAACCTATCACGTATCTCTAGAGATGTGATGTCTTTTTATGCTGAAATTGCACCAACGTTGGTAAAACGCAATATTGAATTAAGGTCAACTTGTGAAGACATTAACTCTACTCCACAGGGCAAATTTATGATGAATTTGTCAATTGCCCTACATCAGCTTGATAATGATAATAAGTCGCAGACTGTAACTGACAATATGCACGCTGTAGCAGCGGCGGGATATTGGCAGAGTAACGCCCCAGTTGGGATGAGACGTAAGCATGTTGCTACTGGCGAACGCACTAGAGACGGCAAATTTCGTTACCGCACTGTATTAGAGCCAGACCCTGAAAACGACCGTGGACAAAAGGCTAAAGACGTCCTAGACTTCTATGCAGAGAGCGATGGTAGTGTTGCCGAAGCCGTGCGATATGCTGCTAAAATTAGCTTCACTAATAAGGCCGATAAGCCATTTACTTGCAAGCAAATGGGGCGTTTTCTAACGCATCCAGCCCTTGCCGGCTACATTTGTTCAGACAGTCTAACAGGCGGCGAATATGTAAAAGCAAAATGGGAAGGCTTGATTCCGCTCGAACAGCATCTACTCATCGTCCAACTACGTAAAAACACCAAAAATGGTGAGAATGATAGCAGAGGAAAGCCCCGTACTTATCAGAAGAACAACCCTGATTTCCCACTAAAAGGTACTTTACGTTGTCAACAATGTGGAGCAGTAATCCGTGGCTCTTCGCCTACTAATGGAAGTGGCAAGCCTAGTCCTCGTTATCATTGTGCTGATTGCACTGGAGCAGGCTCTGTGATGCCAAGCAAGATGCACGATAAATTTCTCTTACTCTTGACGCAAATTACGCCCGTAAAGAGCCTTCTACGAGCTTTTGGAGTGGCTTTAACCCGTGCTATGAAAAATAGCACGGCAAAAGCCGAAAAAGCCATTAAAGAGAAGGAAGACCGTTTCAAGGCAATTCAAATTGAAGATGATAACTCTTTCAAGAAGATGATGCAAGGTGAACGTAGTGAAGAGCAACACGACCGCTATATTAAACTCTTGCATAAAGAAGCCAAGCAACTGGAAATTAAAATCGATGAACTAAAGAAACAAAAGTCTTTAAGTGAGGCCAAAATCAAAGCCTTATTAACTGTAATGGAAAGCCCCGCCACTATTTGGCAGGGGGCTTCCCTTGAAATAAGGCAGCTGCTTCAACGGATGATTTTCCCAGACGGCGTGGAAGTCAATTTAGAAACGTTGGAATTTGGAACTGTGAACATCAGTCCGCTCTTCTCTGTTATCGCAACAAAAAAGGACTCAAATGAGCCTTTTTTAGGACTTTTGGTGGGCGGCGAGGGACTTGAACCCTCACGGTATTGCTACCACAAGATTTTGAGTCTAGCGCGTCTACCAGTTCCGCCAGCCGCCCAATGATGTAATTATACACTAATTTGGGTGCTAAGACAAGGAGCGACTACAATCAAAAACCCCCGAACATGACGGGGGCAAAACTCTCTACTCTGGTTTTAGTTTAGCATGATCTTTTTGCATGGTCAAGGGTTTTTCTTTGAAATATGATATACTTATAATAAGTTAAGCTAAATGGAGGACCATGGCAAAAGTATACTTTTCTAAAGAGCTAACCGCTGATTCTCTGGTGAAAATTTATGAGGCACTGGGCGTGCAGCTTCCTGGTAAAATCGGCGTCAAAGTTTCTACCGGTGAGGCTGGAGGCAACAACTATTTAAAACCAGAACTGATTGGCGAGTTAGTTAAAAAACTAAACGCTAATATCATCGAGTGTAATACCGCTTATCCTGGCAAGAGAAATACTGTAGAGGATCATCTAAAAGTGGCCGAAGACCATGGTTTTACCAAGATTGCTGATGTTGATATTATGGATCCGGATAACGCTGAGTTTGAGATCCCTGTGGTGATCAAAAATACTGATGGTGCGGAGAGTGCTGGTAGGCATATGGATGTAGATATTGTGGGTGAGCATCTAAACAACTATGATTCGATGCTGAACCTAGCGCATTTTAAGGGACACGCGATGGGTGGATTTGGCGGTGTGCTCAAAAACCAATCGATTGGCGTAGCTTCTAGAAACGGTAAAGCCTACATCCATTCTGCCGGAAAAGATCGCAACCCAATAACCGCGTGGGATAATTTGCCGCCACAAAATGATTTTCTAGAGAGTATGGCGGAAGCAGCAAAGGCCGTATCTGATTACTTTGGTAAAAAGGCTAGTAGTGATGAGCCTGGGTATGGCGTCAATGGCGTTAACGGGCGCATCTTGTATATCGATGTAATGAATAATTTGTCGGTGGATTGTGACTGTGATTCTTCCCCAGAGGATCCATGTATGGCAGATATTGGTGTTCTGGCTTCGACAGACCCGGTAGCGCTAGATCAGGCGGCGATTGACTTGATCTGGAGGTCTGAGGATAAAGGGCGCGATCACTTTGTCGAACGGGTAGAACGCCAAAATGGTCGCCATATCTTGCCGTACGCAGAAGAGATTGGTCTGGGCGAGCGTCAGTACGAACTGGTTGAGATTTAACTTATAATAAGTGTTATAATAAGGAGATAGAGATAATGACTTCTGATAAAGAAAAAATGTTTGATTTAAAGGGGCAAATTGCAGTGGTGACGGGGGCGAGTTCTGGCCTGGGTAAACAAATGGCAAGGGGATTTGCTGCGCAGGGAGCCAATCTTGCGATTTTGGCGCGTCGCATGGAGCGACTAGAAACCTTTGCAAGCGAGCTAATTGATGAGTATGGCGTAGAAGTCTTGCCGATTCAATGTGATGTTACATCTACAGAAAGCATTGATGCAGCTGCTAAGGCAGTAGAGGAAAAATATGGTCGCGTAGACATCTTGCTGAATTGTGCTGGTTCTTCGAAAGACAAGGGTGTCTTGGAGATGAACGATGAGGAGTGGGACTTTACTATTACTACTGATGAGACGAGCGTGTTTAAGATGACGCGTGCTTTTGCTAACATCATGAAAAAGAATAATTATGGCAGAATTATCAATATTGCATCGATGTATGGCCTGGTTGGCAATACGGAAATTCATACAATCGCCTATCATACATCCAAGGGTGCTGTAGTTAATTTCACTCGCGCTGTGGCGGCGGAATTGGCGACCAGCGGCATTACTTGTAATGCAATCTGCCCGGGTTATTTCTATACAGAACTAACTCAGGCGGTGCTTGACACAGAACAGTTCCAAGAATTTGCGAAAACACACGTGCCAATGCAACGATATGGTAAGGAAGGCGAGCTCAATGCTGCTGCGGTGTTCTTAGCATCAAAAGAAGCTAGTTATGTAACGGGCGCTATCTTGCCAGTAGATGGTGGCTATACCGCTATTTAATTTACCCACACTAATAATCATAGCGGATATGCTATAATTTAGATATGAAAATTGCGGTTTTTAGTGATGTTTTTATGGATGTGCCGGGAGGTATCCCATCGTCGATTTTGGCGCAAAAAGAGGGCCTGGAGGCGATGGGTCATAAGGTGACGATTTTTGCGCCGGGTTTATCTAAGAAAACCTTAAAAACCGCAGAACTGAGAAAGTCAGTAGAGCTAGTACCATCGCATAAGATTCTAAAACTTAACGGCGCGCCGGTCTCAAAACGTCCAGGAGTAGTGATGAAATGGATATTAAAGAGATATCCGGAGTTCGATTTTGATTTAGTACATGTGCACTACGAGGCTAGTTGTTCGATAGCAGGGATGCTCTTAGCGCGGAAATTTGCACGTCCACTAATCCAGACTATGCATGGGCGCGAGGATATGGCGGTGGCAATTAACATTCCTTTTGGTCTGAAGACGATTGTTGCCGGAGTGCTTTGTTTTTTGCATGGGCGATATATTCCACATACAAAGCGTGTGTCAAGAGACGGTCAATTAGCTCCAACATACGCACGGGCCAAGATGTGGGAGCTGATGGCAAACCATGCTAATTTTGCTGATCAGATCATTACGCCCTCTGCTCATTTTGCGACAAAATTAAAAAAATACGGTGTGACTAAGCCAGTGACAGTGGTTTCTAATGGTGTGGCAGATCAAATGGTAATAGATTTAGACAAAAGAGTGGAGCGCACAAATAGTAGCTTGGTGCGCCGGGTAGAAAAAGGCGATGTGCTAAGATTGTTCTGGAATAGTAGATTGTCCAACGAGAAGCGAATTATGCCATTTTTGGAAGCATTAGTTTTGATGAAAGAGCCGTTTTATTGCACATTTTGCGGAGATGGTAATGCGCTGAATAAAGCGCGAAGATTGGCAGTCCAAAAAGGCATTGACACGAAGCTTAGTTTTTTGGGGCGCGTATCGCACGAAGAAGTGCTAGATAAAATGATGGGGCAGCACTTATCGGTAACGGTATCTTATGGTTTTGACACACAAGGCCTGACATTGCTTGAGGCAGAGGCAACGGGGATGCCGGTGTTTTATTGTGACCCAGATATGAAAGAGGTAATCCCAGAGGGTGGCGCAGTGATGGCAGAGGGACCGGAGCCAGTACAGATGGCTAGAGCTTTGGATAGTATAGCAAGAAATCCTGAAAAAATTGAGCAGATGTCTATAGTAATGTTAGGACATCGTAAAGAAATTCTGCAGTCGGCACAGCTAAAAAAGTTGCTGGGCGTGTATGAATCTGCTATGAGTAATTAGACTGGTTGATAGGTTGTAGCAAGGGTTGTAGCCTCTAGCTTTTGATTAGGATTAAAGAGGTTGAGTGCGGCGATACGGCAAGCGAGGTCACCAGACCAAAGACGAATTGGCTGGCCCGAATAAGTAGTTTTTTCTAATGGCAGTGCGAGTACTTGGCCCTGGTTAGCAATTATAATTTGATCATTGTGAAATGTCAGAATTGTAGTTGGATAGCTTAAAGTGAATTTGTGCAAAGCCTCGGCGACAGGTATTAGAGGCATGGATAGTAGGATCATTTTGGGATAATACACAGCGCGGAAAAGTTTTTGAAGCTGTGCTAGTGAGCCAACAATGTAGAGATCTTCCCTATCTATGAGACTATTCATTTCTGGTAGTAAGAGGTCGATACTATCACGTGTAATCAATACAGGTTTGTCTGAGCTTTTGATAGCTTCGGCGAGGGCGATAGTAGTGGCAGAGTTTTTGGAAAGCTCGCCAATGAGGACAGAAAAATTTGCTTCGCTAAGATAGGCAGAGAGCTGCGGGGATTTGGCGATCGAGCCGGAATCGGTAGATGGTAAAAGAGTAATTCCGGGGAGGTTATTAGGGAGTTTATTCTTGAGCGAATCAGGAAGTAGTAAGTTGATATTTTGGATTGGGAAGCTGGATGTGAGATATTCGGCAGCCTGGATTGGGGTAAAAAAGCCGCCAGAATGGCCGCCGACGATGTTGATAGTGCCAGTTTTTTGCTCGGGAATATTCCAGGCAAGGCTATTGTAATTATCTGTATTTTTTAGTTTGGTAAGATAGGCGGCGTCTAGCATGGTTAATCCTTTGATGAGAGCTTAATTGAAATTGGACAATGATCAGAACCGGTAAATTCGTTATGGATTTCTGCGGATTGTAAGTACCTTTGGAGGGTTTTGCTGATAAAGAAATAATCAATGCGCCAGCCGATATTACGCGAGCGGGCAGCGGCGCGCCAAGTCCACCAGGTGTATTTTTGTTCGCTGGGGTGGAGAGTGCGGAAGGTATCTAGGAAACCGGCAGAAACTAGATTAGTGATTCCCTGACGTTCCTCAATGGTGTAGCCGGCATTTTGTTCGTTGTCTTTGGGTCTGGCAAGATCGATGGCGGTATGTGCAGCGTTGAAATCTCCGCAGACAACCACTGGCTTGAGCTGTTCGAGTTGCTTGAGATATTTTAGAAAAGTAGGATCCCAGAGTGTCTCGCGGAGTTTGAGGCGAGACAACTCGTGTTTACTGTTGGGCGTATAGACTGTAACGAGGAAAAATTCTGGATATTCTGCGGCTAGGACACGTCCTTCCGTAACAGGGTCGCCATAGGAATCAGCCAGATCTGGAATGGGGGCGCTGATGGTATCCGGCAGAGCAAAGTTTTTGAGGATCGAAAGAGGGGGGGTCTTGGTAAAGATAGCAGTGCCAGAATAGCCTGGGCGCTCGGCTGAGTTCCAAATTTCCTCGTACTCTGGAAAATCGACTTCTGCCTGGCCAGGTTTGGCTTTGGTCTCCTGAAGGCAAATAATATCTGGTTGCTCTTTTTCGATTAGATTTTGGAGTGCGCCTTTATTTAGGCAGGCGCGGATACCGTTGATATTCCAAGAAAAAATGCGGTAGTTCATACCTAATTACTCCTATTATACCATAGATTAATAAAAAAGTCAATATGCATTAGTATCTACCTCTGTTAATATCGCGTTCTTTGATGGATTGGCGTTTGTCGTACTTCTTTTTGCCACGAGCGATGGCGATAGTGAGTTTGATGTAGCGGGCACCGCCATCTAAGCGGACTGGCACGATGGTATAGCCATCTTGGCGCGAGCGAGAGAGGCCGGCAATCTGGCGCTTGGTGGCTAGTAGTTTGATATTACGGACGGTTTCTGAGCCTAAAGTAAGGTTGTTGAGCCAGAGCTCGCCTCCTTTGATAGTGACAAACGACCCTTTGAGTTGGACATGATGATCGCGGATAAGGCGAACTTCGGGACCAGCTAGTTGCATGCCGCATACCAGTTCTTCGCCGAGCGCATAATCATATTTGGCGCGACGATTGACTGTGATGCTGCTTGGGGTCTTTTTCTTTTTCATGCTATAATAATTATAGCATGAAGATCGCGATTGCATCAGATATCTATTATCCCATGACGAATGGCGTGGCAGTTTTTTCACATAATCTAGCGAATGGCTTAGCCGCTAGGGGGCATGAGGTACTAGTAATTTGTCCTAGTTTTAGTGGTAAATACCATGTGAATACAGAAAAAAATGGCGTTAAGACGGCACATTTGACGTCTACAAGGTTTCCTTTTTATCCTGATCAGATAAATAAAGTGCCTGAGAAAAAGGAGGTATTTGGTGTACATCTGCCGCGGACGCATTATAAAAATGGTATCTGGTGGTCTACGCACCCATATGGTGAGATTAAGAAGCTGCTTGATGATTTTCAGCCGGACGTAGTGCACCTACAGACCGCAGAGACGATTGCGCTGGCAATCGTGCGATATGTACGCAAGTATGGTATACCGCTAGTCTCTACGGGGCATGCTTATCCAGATAATGTCACCGGGCAGTTTAAGTTTTTGAAACCGGTAAAGAAGCCAGTAGATGCAGCAGTGCGTGCTTACATGGCGAGTTTCTTGAGGAGCAGCGAGTATGCTACGGTGCCAACAGAGATGGCGATTGATGGTTTACTGCCAAAAGATCGTAAGAAATTTAAAGTGGCTGTAGAGGCGCTTTCTAACGGAGTGGATCTATCGCAATTTAATGACAAGCCGGCTGATCCGAAAATTTTGAAAAAATATAATCTAGATAATAAAAAACAGCGTGTACTATACGTTGGGCGGGTTGATCCAGAGAAAAGCATCGGTACAGTGGTAGATGCTTTTGCGGAGGTACTAAAGAAAATGCCAGACGTAGAGCTACTAATTGTGGGCGATGGGACAGACCGCACTAATTTGGAAGAAAGAGTTGCAAAAATAGGTATAAGTGACAATGTTCGATTCCTTGGGAGAGTGATACCCCCAGATCTGTTTGATATTTATAAGTGTGGTACATTGTTTGCGACAGCGAGCGAGACGGAGACGCAGGGTATTGTGTTGATCGAGGCGGCCGCTACGGGTCTACCTTTGGTAGCAGTAGATGCTGGTGCCGTCAAAGAGTTGTGCCAAAATCGTAAAAATGGTATTTTGTGTGCTACAGGTGAGGCCAAGGAGATGGCGCGGGCCATGAAAAAGATTTTGTCAGACCCTGCTCTTTGTAAAAAATATGGTAAAGCTAGCATTGAAATTGCAAAAACTCACGATATTAATCATACACTGGCCAGGTTTGAAGAGATTTACCAGACAGCAATTGAATCTAGAAAATAAATTCAAAAACGATATTACTCGGAGCCGGACTAAGTAGATTTTTTGAGGAAGGATTTGATGGCGGCGGCAGTTTTAGAAGGATTTTCGTAATTGAGGAGGTGACCGCAATTTTGGATATAGGCAGCTTTAGCACCGAGTTTTGTGGCAGCAAGGTCAGTTTTTTTGCGAGGAATTAATCTGTCTTGGGCGCCAGCTAGCAAAAGAGTATCTTTTTTGAAGAAAAAATCGGTAATTGCGCAGGATGTAGAAAATTTAGCAGCTTTGTAGATAGCAGACTTGGATGTATAGTCTGCACCGCAGCTATAGGTGGTTTTGAGGATGTCTTGTAAGAGTTTTTTATCGTGGCCGACATAGAGATATTTAGTAGTGATGTAGCCGACAAGTTTGTTGGGCAGTAGTGCGGAGAGTGGCGTAAGCATAGCAAAGAAGAAGGCTGGTTTTTGGGAAATCGGTGCGAGAAGAATAAGACGATCAGAAATTAGCTCGGGATAGCGCTCTGCTACCGCTGAGGCGACGAGAGAGCCCATGGAGTGGCCAATTAGAACTGGATGGTCTAATTTATTTTTGCGAATATAGTTGCCAACGAATCGCGCATAAAGCCTAGCCGAGTATGCTGGCAAGGATTTGCCGCCAGCAGGTGGAATATTAATAAGATGGACATCGTAATTTTGTTTAGGAAATTTGCTGGCGAGCTCCGTTAGGCCAAGCTTGTTGCCGCGAAATCCATGAATAAATAATAAGGTCTGTTTCATTTGCGGCCTCCAGTTTGGATAAGGTTGGCGGATTTGAGGGCTTTAGTGATGGCGGGGCGGTTAAAACCAAAAATAAGTGCGCCATCAATATCGGTGGCAGGTACAGACTGTATTTTGGAGTTGGGGTCTTCTAGAAGTGCCTCTGCATCGATGATGGAATATTTAACCCCAAGCTGATCAAGCCAATCCATCAGGGCATGGCAATATGGACACCAACTAGTAGAATAAACTTTGACTGACATTATTAAAATAATTATAACATAGAAAACTTTGCTAGATGGAAAATCTAGCAATCAGATTACTAAGATTTTCCTTTAAGGCTTATTATAACTTAAGTGCGGCGTCTAGTTGGGGATCGATATTTTTGTTAATATCGTCATAAGTACGCTCGATGGTCTGATCTGGAGTGATGCCAGTACCGTTGATGGAGGAGCCATTAGGTGTGTACCAGTGGGCAGTAGTGACTTTGAGTAGTGAGCTGCCTGAAAGATTGACGAGAGATTGGACAACACCTTTGCCATAGGTTTGTTCGCCAAGGATGGTGGCTTTATCGTAATCTTGGAGTGCACCGGCAACGATCTCTGATGCAGAGGCGGTGCTGCCGTTGACTAGGACAATGGTTCGCATGTTGGCAAGATCAGCTTGGCCGTGGGCGGCGTAGGTAGTCTCTTCGGGGAGTTTAGATGATTTTTGAACTAGGATGGCTTTACTATCGAGCCAGAGACTTAGGAGATCTTTGGCTGCGGAGACGTAGCCGCCACCATTATCGCGAAGATCGAGGATGACCTTGTTGATATTCTTTGATGGAAATTCTTTTACGAAATCACGGATTATTGAGCCGGTATCGGTATCAAAGCGAGTGACATGGATGATAGCTGTTTGATCTTGGTAGTCGATGTAAGCCGAGACATTATTAATCTCTTCGCGGACAAGATCGAAAGTTTTTTCTTCCCCATCACGAACAACAGTGAGACTGACATTAGTACCGCTAGCACCACGGAGTTTGCCTGCAATTTCATCAGAATCTAGGTTGTAGACGCTTTCGCCGTCGATTTTGTAGATAATGTCGCCGGCTAGAATACCCGCTTTTTGGGCCGGATTATCAGGGAGAGTGCGAATAATACGGACGTAACCATCACGTTTGGCAAGTACAGCGCCAATACCGGAGCCGACATCACCATGCAAAGATTTGTTAAAATCGGTAGCTTCGGAAGAAGTCATGTATGACGTGTAAGTATCTCCGACAGAAGCGGCGATTCCCTTTTTGGCGCCTTCTATAGCTTTGGATAGGTCGATATCACCATCGTATTTGGAGCTTAATGCGCTATAAACTTCGTCTAGAGAACTCCAATCGGTAGTAGTCTGAGCCTGGAAACCTAGATAGGGTAGGAATTGACCGGATATCTTATTCCAACCGACACCAATGACGATACCAATCGCTAGAGCGACAAAACCAGCAATAATTGCACTGCCTAGACTGACTTTACGGACTTTGGGAGATTCTTCCATAAGTATTATTTTAACACAAAAAGCTTATTTATTAAACAGACGAGAGTTAATTATAAGCGATCGACGTGGATGTAGTTATATGAACCAGCTTGGCTGGCTGGAATAACGCGTCCACCGAAATCGTGCCAGTAGCCGCTAGCTGATGAGAATGCGTTATTGTACTCAGTAATATTAACAGAACCATCAGCGTTGACAGACTCGGCCCACATGACGTGGCCATAGCCGCCCACATCTGTCTGAACAATGGTGCCAGCGGTAGGCACGTGATCAACAATTCCCTTAGAACGGCCAACATCATCCCAGGTATTTGCATTACCCCATGATAGTACTACGCCATAGGCCTCGTAGGCTTTCCATCCGGCGTAACTAACACACTCACAAACGTATCCGCCCATAGCTCTACCGCCGATGGATGTGCCATAAGCGTCAGCATTGCCTGGACACTCTGCTTGCCACGGATAGGTATTAGCGCCGCTATAGCGTTGACCGGAGAACTCGCCTCTATGTGCTGTGAATACTGCTTCCATGGCAGCTTGTTTTCTGGCGTTAGCCTCTTGGGCTTCGGCAGCGTAAGCCGATGCGTCACTAGCGTATTTTGCAACTAGCTCCGCTTGCTCGGCCTGTTTCTCTGCTAGGGCGCCACGCATGGCCTTTTGGCTTTCGATGATTTCTTCGACGCTAGCTTTGTCCTTTTCTAGGGATTCTTTTGACTCTTTGACTATGCCAGCGGAATAATTAATCTGATTGCGGAGAGTCTCGATGCGGTTTTGCTTCTCGGCATAGTCGGAAATGGAATTCGAGCCGGCTAAAATTGCAATTGGATCGGTGTTATTCTCAAAGTGAATCTGGACGAGAAGATCCGCCAAGACTGATTGTTGCTCGTTTAGTTTCTTTTCGGTCTCTTCAATTTGGCGCTGGAGATCATTAGCGCGATCTTCGCTTTCGGCGATCTGGGCGTTCATGCTGGAAACCTCGGCCTGGAGTTGATTGACCTTGGCTTGGTACTCATTAGCGGTAGTTTGAGCCTCGCTAGCTTTAGCATTAGCCTGAGCCTCTTCTTCTGCTGCTTTGAGACAGGCTTCGCTCTTACAAACGTATTGGGTTGCAGAAACGTAACGTGGAATAATAGCGCCAAATGCAGCGACTACAGTGATAATTGCGACAAGAATAATGATTTTTTGTTTGTTGAGAGCTTTCATACTTTCAGCATAGCATAAGCGGAATGATTTGTAAAGAGTTTTGCAATAATTCTGCCGTTATCTATAATTAACGATGACGATTCTTCTTTTTCTTGGTGCGTTTGGCAGTGGCATTAAGATATTTGCGAATGGCCAACGAAGAAGAAATTGTGCCGATTAGAATACCGATGGCGATAATTATAATATAAATAACGAATAGCCAATTGGTTTCTAGATAGTTATTGATAGAATCAATATTGATGCCGTAGCTCTGGAGGCGTGGAGAAAGAGCATGGAAGCCAATGTAGCCTAATGTGGTGGCAACAATGCCAGATATAGCACCGCAAATTTGAGCTTCAATTAGGAATGGACCACGAATGAAATGATTATCTGCGCCGACTAGTTTCATCATGTAGATTTCTTCGCGACGAGAGAATATAGCCATACGGATAGTATTGAAAATGACTAAGACGGAAATACCAAGGAAAATGATTGACAGGATGATACCACCGTTTCTAGCTATGTTGGCCCAATTAGTAATAGTCTCGATTTCGGCACGATTAACATCATAAGTAGGCGGCTCGTTTGGATCGGCATGAGTCAGAAATGCGCGGTTGCTGCTGACGATTTCTTTGACGCTAGAGAGATCGTTAACATCAAAGACTTTGATACGCATGGTGGCATTGGTACCTGAAATGGTGAGATCGCGCATGGCGTCGTCATTTAGGAGATTGACGATTCCCTCGTTGCTTTTGTTCTCCTCGACAATTTTGGCGTACTCCTCTTCGGAAGTAGAGACCTCGACGCTTTTGACATTGCTATCTGCAGACATAGTATCGGACATCTCAGAAAGTGCCATGGCGGATGTGCCTGGCTTGAAATAAATTGTGATATCGATTTTCTCGCGCATGACATCGGCAGTAGAGGCTAAGATGCCGCTAGCGATAACGGTAATGAATAGAATGAGCAGGGTGATTGTCATGACAAGAGTAGCAGCGACAGAGAGCCAAATGTTGCGAGTAAAACTAATGGTGCCGTATTTAAAAATACGTGAAGTGCTACGCAATTTCTGCTTGCGGGTGTTTTTACTCATGGTTTTGAGGTTTTTCTTGGTAGATTTTGGATTAGCCATGGTTAAATTACCCTCCTAGAGCGATAACGGCGCGGATCGCGAACATTGACAGGGGTAGTAGCCGGCTTAGCAGAGCGACGGATAGTGGAGCGGGCAGAAGCTTTGGTAGAGGAAGGTTTAGCGGCAGATGCCTTAGGGGTAGCGGGTCTGGCTGATGTGGATGCTCTAGCTGCAGGGCGTGCAGAGACGGTGTAAGCATTTGGATTATATGGAATGGAAGGTGCGGCAGGAGTAGCAGTACGGATGACGCGCGGAGCAGGAGCCGGTTTCATCGGAGAGGTATCGAGGCGATAAATACCATTAACCTTTTGATCGGCAATGATGCGGCCATCTTTGAGAGTGACTACACGTTTTTGGAGATTATTAACAATATTCTCATCATGGGTAGTGACTAAGACTGTAGTACCAAAATCATTTATTTTTTGGAGTAGGTCGATGATTTCATGGCGAGTGATTTTATCAAGATTGCCAGTAGGCTCATCGGCGATGAGGATTTTAGGTTGGCGGGCAACGGAACGAGCGATGGAGACACGCTGTGCCATACCACCAGATAATTCACGTGGGAATTTTTTTGCGGCATCGGATAAGCCGACAAGCTCAAGCACTTTAGGAACGGTCTTATCGATCTCACGGTTACTCATGCCGGCTATCTCTAGGGCGAAAGCAACATTTTCATAAACGGTGCGGCCAGGGAGCAGTTTATAATCTTGGAAGACTACACCTAAGCGGCGACGATAATGTGGAATGTAGCGTTTTTTGACATAATCTAGATCAATGCCACCGATGATAATTTTGCCAGAATCGGGGATTTCTTCTTTGGTAATCATTTTCATGAGGGTAGACTTACCGGCGCCGGATTTGCCAACAAGAAAAACAAACTCGTTTGGTTCGATGTGAAGCGAAACGCTATCAAGAGCAGGGTGGGTATCACCACGATAGGTCTTGGTGATCTGATCGAGTAAAATCATATTATTATAATAGCATAAGCGGCTAGACTATGCAAGTTTGTCTTACTCAGGGAGCTGATACTCTAAATATGCATCAATAAAACCATTAATCTTACCATTTAAGACAGCATCAGTGTCGGTTTCTTCATATTTAGTACGAGTATCTTTGACTAATTTGTAGGGTTGTAAAACATAATTACGAATTTGTTGTCCCCAGGAAGCTGATTCGCCTGCCCGGAGCTTGTCAATAGACTCTGCGTGTTGCTCTATTTGCATTTGGGCTAGTTTGCCGCGGAGAATTTCCATAGCCTTCTCTTTGTTCTGGAGCTGGGAGCGCTCATTTTGGATAGCGACTACGGTATTAGTCGGAATGTGAGTAATCCGAATTGCAGAATTGGTAGTATTGACAGACTGGCCACCATGACCGCCAGAGTGATAAGTGTCAATGCGTAAATCTTTATCACTGATTTTAATATCATCATCCGTCTTGATAACGGGCAAAATTTCTACGAGGGAAAAAGATGTTTGTCGCAAATTGTCTGCGTTAAAAGGGCTAAGACGGACTAAGCGATGAGTGCCGTGTTCGCTTTTGAGATTGCCATAAGCATCTGGGCCGGATATCTCATAAACGGCAGTTTTAATTCCGGCTTCTTCGCCGGCGGTGCGTTCTAGGAGAGTAGCTTTGTAACCGTTTTTTTCAAAAAAACGTAAATACATTCTTTCTAGCATCCCGGCCCAATCCATAGCCTCGGTACCACCGGCTCCAGACGTGATTCTAAGGATAGCGTTGCCATGATCGTATGGCCCATTAAAACGCAAAGTCTTTTTTAGCTCAGCTAAAGAATTCTCCATTGAACTCAACTGACTTTCAATCTCACTCTCCAAGTCCTTTTCGCCAAGTCCGATTAATTCAGCAATATCATTAATCTGAACTTTTAAAATTTGCCAAGAAGATGTGGAATCCTTCAGGCGGGCTAAAGTCTCGTTTTTTTCACGAGCGATATTTGGATTTTTCCAGATTTCGGGATCAGCGACTTCGTTTTCTAGCGCGGATAATTCTTTGAGCTTGTCATCGATTTTGAGCTTGTCCCAAGTGTCAAAAAAATCGGTGCGGAGTTTTTCTAGACGCTTTTCGTTCATCTTTTCATTATAACACACCGACGTAGTGAGTTCACCGAATAAAAATTCGACTAAGCTTATTTTGGGTCTGGCCACAACTATATTTTTGCCACGCTCATAGAGCGCGCAAAAATATAGTTGACGGTGTTCAGGACTTACAGACCCAAAAATAACTTAGTCAAGAATTTTTATTCGGTAACACCAAGCTCGATGCGTTTGAATTGGCGGACGGTGATGTTCTCGCCGGTCTTGGCGATATTGTCCTTGATGAACTCTGCTACAGTCTTACTATCGTCTAGGATGTATGGTTGGTCCATCAAAACTTTATCAGCGAAGGCTTTCTTGACCTGACCGCCGATGATTTGATCTTTCATTTTTTCTGGGCCTTTGAAATTGTCTTCAAACTCTTTTTTCTTGGTATTCATGACATCTTCTGGGATATCTTCTGCAGAAACATAGAGGGGAGACATCGATGCAACCTGCATTGCAATCTTGTGGGCTAGATCTTTGAATTCCTCGGTCTTAGCGACAAAAGATGTCTCACAGTTGACCTCGACAATAGCGCCGATGCGGCCATCATGGATGTAAGCATCGATAATACCTTCGCGAGTCTCGCGGTCGCCGCGCTTCTCAGCTTTGGTAAGACCTTTTTTGCGCATAGCTTCTAGAGCTTTGTCGAAATCGCCTTTAGCTTCAACAAGAGCTTGCTTGGCATCAGTTAAACCAACACCAGATAGTTCTTTTAATTTTTTAATATCTTCGATAGTGGTCTTTGCGTCTGCCATTATTTTTTGCCCTCCTTAATTGCATTTACAAAATAATCGAGAATTAGTGTAGTTGCTTTAACTGAATCATCGTTTGCTGGGATAACATAGTCGATATCGGTAGGATCGACATTAGTATCAGTAATAGCAAAAACTGGAATGTTAAGAGTCTTGGCTTCTTTGATAGCGTTTTTATCCTCTAGGGCGTCTACGATAATAACAGCGGCTGGTTGCTCGGTCATATCTTTGATGCCACCGTAACGCTCGTTTAAGGCGTCAATCTCTTCCTGGAAGCGCTGAACCTCTAGCTTGGAATAACGATTTTCTAGTTCCCCACTTTCCATACGGCGCTCGAGATCTTTAACTTTTTTAATCTGGCGGTTGATAGTATCAACGTTAGTTAAAGTACCACCGACCCAACGTACAGTAACGTAAGGCATCTCGGCGGCTTCAGCAGCGGCCTTGGTAGTGTCTTTCATTTGTTTCTTGGTACCTACAAAGAGGACTTTTTTGCCAGATTTTACTAGTTCAGTGATTTTTGGTAATGCAGCCTCAAGAGCCTCTACGGTTTTTTCTAGGTTGATAATGTGAGCACCGTTTTTGCGGCTATGAATATATGGAGCCATCTTAGGGTGCCAGCGGCTGGTTTTGTGGCCAAAATGGGCACCGGACTCCAGCAAAGTCTTCATGTCAATTTTTTCAGACATTGAAATTTCCCTTTCTCTTCACCTTGCGCTCTCACGTTACCGCAGGAAAATTGCGCAAAGCTGTGTCATTAAATTAATAATATGTATATTATAGCAAATTTCGTGCGGATATGCAAGGGTAGTGGATTAATAGATTCTAGGGTTTACTTTTTTGGAGGAGTCTGATATAATTAATCGCAGTTATGAGTAAAAAAGATCTACATCCTAAAGATTATCGCTTTGTTGTGTTTTCTGATGAAGCAGCTGGTTTTTCTTTCTTAACAAAGTCTACAGCTATTTCTGAAGAGACCATCAAATGGGAAGATGGCAAGGAGTATCCTTTAGTAAAGGTACAGATTTCTTCTGCGTCTCATCCGTTCTTTACTGGTGAGGAGAAGATTATCGATACTGAGGGCCGCGTCGATCGCTTCAAAGCCCGCGCTGCAAAGGCCGCTGCCATGAAAGCTTCTCTTGGCAACAAGGTGAAAAAAGCCGAAAAAGAGGCTCAGAAGAAAGCCGAAAAAGAAGCTTAATAAAAACCGCCGCCTGGCGGTTTTTTAATGAGGTGCATTATGCTTGGAGGTGTTTTAGTAAAAAAATCTAATCAAGATAATTTTTCTAGTGATATAGAGAAATATTTTTTGAAAATTACTGGAATTAGTATTGAGCACAAAAAACTTCCGAGGGACAATAACGGTAAGGTCTTGCCAATTTCTGGATGGAAGCTTGGGATTTCGCATAGTGAGGATTATTTAGCTGTGGCAGTACTACATGGTGGGAAAGTCGGTATCGATATTGAAGTTTTGGACCACAAGGATAAGTTAACCCAAAGAGTCTTATCGAAGATTTTGTGCGTCGGGGAGAAAAAGATAGAAGGTAGTTTCTTAAATAATTATGTTATTAAGGAGGCTTATTCTAAGTTTATGGGAGTAGGGCTCTCGATAGGATTTTCCCAGTACGATGCCGGGAAATTACTGAATGATAAAAGGCTGATCTGGAAAAACTATTCGACGGATGACTATATTTGCTATCTGGTACATGATATAATGTAGTTAGTAAAAGGAAGGATATGTATTTTATGGCCGATTCGAATCGTGGGAAAATAATGAGGATTGCCGTGGCGGCAGTTTTGATTATGGCTATGGTTTTTTTGGCTAATTTTTTGATTTTTAAAATTGCAAACCGTAGGGTTAAGCCAGATAAAGAGATAAATATTGTAGCTACAAATTATGTCGCGTATGATTTGGTGCGGGCAATTGTAGGAGAAACTACTGGCGACCAGATCAACATTGGTATGCTTTTAAGACCCGGAAGCGAGGCCCATAGTTTTGAGCCTTCACCGCAAGATATTGCGGCGATTAATAAGGCTGATTTGCTGGTCTATGTTGGTGGCGAGTCGGAGGAATGGGTGGATAAATTGCTAGATAGTAATGAGATAAATAAAGAGAAAACGGTGCGGATGATGGATTTAGTGGAGCTAAAGGAAGAGGACGAAATTGAAGAGGATGTTGAGGAGCACGCTAATGAGCATGAGCATGCTGTTGAATATGATGAACATATTTGGACCAGTCCAAAAAATACGAAAATTTTATTAGACAAAATTAAACAGAAGATGGTATATTTGTTCCCACAATTCAAAGAAAGCTTTGAGGTGAATGCTGGGCTTTATGGAGACGAACTGAAAGATATTGATACGGAACTTACAAGAATCGTAAAAGATGCCAAAAGGCGAGAGTTGATTTTTGCGGATCGTTTCCCTTTCAAATACCTGGTTGATGATTATGGCTTGGAGTATGTAGCAGCGTTTCCTGGATGTTCTGAGCAGACAGAAGCCAGCAGTGCGACGATTGCCAAGCTAATTGATAAAGTAAAGAACGATAATTTGGGGGTGATTTTAAAGATTGAGCTAACTAGTGATAAACTAGCGCAGGTCATTGCGGAGTCTACGGGTGCAAAGATTTTGACGCTGAATGCTGCACATAATATTTCGCAAGAAGATTTTGATAATGGCGTGAGACTGGTCGATTTGATGCGCGATAATTTAGTCGTCCTGGCGGAGGCGCTAAATTAATGAAAAAGGCTGCGATTAGTATAAACGATGTTTCTATAAAATACGGCACGAATACCGTTATTGATGGTGCCAGCTTAGAAATTTTAGAAGGAGATTTTTGCTGTATAGTGGGAGCTAATGGGGCTGGAAAAAGTACGTTGATACGTGGTATCTTGGGACTGAACAAAATTTGTGCTGGAAACATTCAATGTGATGTCTCGCGAGTTGGCTATTTGCCGCAAGAGTCAAAAATTGATATGTATTTTCCTGCTACAGCGATGGAAATTGTATTATCTGGCAACCTTGGTAGAATGGGAAGGCGCGTGTTTTATGGTGAAGTCGAGAAGGAACGTGCAAAGAAAAGTTTGGAGACTCTTAATATCGCTAATCTCGCTAAGCAAAAGTTTGCTAGTTTATCTGGCGGCCAAAAACAAAAGGTTTTACTGGCTAGAGCTCTAACAGCGGCAAAAGATATCCTGATTTTGGACGAACCATCAAATAATTTGGATCACGATTCCAGAGCGGAATTTTATCAGATTTTGAAGAGGCTAAATCGTGAACATATGATGACAATAGTGATGATTACGCATGATTTGGATGCAGATGATTTGATTGGTAATAAGGTTATTTTAATAAAACAAGGTAAGGTTAGCGCGCATAAGACCGCAGAATTTATCAGGAGTTTTAAATGAGCGAGATAGTAGAGATGTTTTCATTTGCTTTTATGCAGAGGGCGCTAATTGTTGGAGTGTTAACTGCAGTAGCGGCAGCATTGATTGGCGTGACGATTGTCTTGAAGCGCAACTCGATGATAGGCGATGGGCTGTCGCACGTGGCGTTTTCTGTATTTGCAATAGCAGCGGTGGCAGGGTTTGCTCCGCTGTGGGTAGCGCTTCCTGTTGTGATTTTAGCATCGTTTTTGGTGACTTATCTTAGCCAAAATAGGCGATTGAATGGCGACGCTGCCATAGCAGTGCTTTCTGCATCAAGCCTTGCTATTGGCACAATTGTGATTTCCGTAGGAAAAGGCGTAAATGTAGACCTTAATAGCTATCTTTTTGGTAGCATTTTGGCGGTGAGCTGGACGGACTTAATTATTGCAGTAATTTTTACCTGCATAGTGGTGGTGCTTTATATTTTGTTCTTTAATAAGATTTTTTCTGTTACTTTCGACGATGATTTCGCTAGAGCAACCGGAGTTAGGGCGAAAGTTTACAATGCTATTATGTCGGCGGCTTGCGCTATTGTGGTAGTGATTGGGATGAGATTGCTTGGTGCGCTTTTGATTTCTAGCCTAATCGTGTTTCCTACTTTGATTGCGAAAAGATTTGCGCGCTCGTTTAGGGGTGTGGCAGTGATGGCGGTCGCTATATCGGTGCTGGCATTTGTGGTTGGGCTGATTCTTTCCTACTTACTGGCTGCACCGACTGGTGCGACGGTGGTAGTGGTGAATTTAGCGCTACTACTTTTATCGATAGTTATCAATGTGATTCTAAAAAAATAATTGCTCAAAGGCAATTTGTGGTGGATCCAGCAGGGCTTGAACCTGCGACCTCTCGAATGTGAATCGAACGCTCTAGCCAACTGAGCTATGGATCCGAATTGGATGATATATGGTATAATATTAGCATGGATTTACAAAAATATAAAGATGAGAAAACGGAGATTACGGAGTTTTTGGCGAAACCAGACGCATATTCTAGCCCTGATTTTGCGGCTAAGTCGCGTAGATTAGCGGAGTTAAATGAAATATTGGATACAGTAGCGGCGATAGAGCAGCTAAAGAAGAGCATTAGCGAGTCGAAAGAGCTATTTTCTGATCCTGAACTTGGCGAATTGGCACGAGCAGATGTCGAGGAGGCAGAGGTAAATTTGAAAAAAGCGGAGGGTAGACTAGAAGAGCTTTTGATTCCGCGTGACCCGGATGATGATAAGCCAGTAATTGTAGAGATTAGGGCTGGTGCTGGTGGCGACGAGGCGTCACTATTTGCGGCGGAACTCTATCGGATGTATCTACATTATGCTGAAAAAAACGGACTAAAGACTGAGTTGATTTCTCAGAACGAGAATGAGGCTGGTGGGATGAAAGAAGTGATTTTTAGAGTATCGGGTGAGCGGCCGTATGGTCAGCTAAAGTTTGAAGGCGGAGTACATCGTGTACAAAGGGTGCCTGTGACAGAGAGCCAAGGGCGTATTCATACTTCTACTGTGACGGTCGCCGTCTTGCCAGAGGCCGATGAAAGCGAAATTGAAATTAAACCAGAAGATTTGCGTATAGATATTTATCGTTCCGGGGGGCATGGTGGGCAAGGTGTAAATACTACAGATTCTGCCGTGCGCATTACTCACCTTCCTACTGGTATTGTGGTGGCGATGCAGGATGAACGTAGTCAGCAGCAAAACCGCGTGAAAGCAATGACGATCTTACGTTCTCGTCTGATCGAAAAGAAGAAATTAGAAGACCAAGCAGCAGCATCGAGTGCGAGAAAATCATTAATCGGCACTGGTGATCGCAGTGAAAAGATTCGCACCTACAATTTCCCGCAAGACAGGGTGACTGATCATAGAATTCATTACTCGCGTAGCAATATCGGCGCAGTAATGGATGGAGATATTGAAGATATTATTACTGAGTTGGCCAAACACGAGCGCGAGCTAGCGTCAGAAGAGTAGGAAAATTTTGAAGATAAAAGAATGGCTAAAAATGGCAAAACAGCAGATAAATCCGCTAGATGCGGAGCTGATTTTGGCCGATATAAGAGATTATGATGATCGTAGCGAGCTAGTGTTAAATGAAAATGCTGAGCTTTCTTCTGATGAAAAGGACTCGGCAGACGGGTTCCTTAGAAGAAGAAAAGATGGCGAACCACTGGCTTATGTTTTGAAGAAAAAGGAATTTTATGGGCGCAGCTTTTTTGTTGACAAAAATGTTTTAATTCCTCGTCCAGAGACAGAGGTCGCCATAGAATATATTTTGGAAACCTGCGGTCAGCTTGATGACTGTATGATTTTAGACATCGGTACAGGATCGGGTTGTATCGCGATCACATTATGGCTAGAATTGATAAGCAAAGGTAAGGATTTTGATGTTATTGCAAGTGATATTTCTGATACGGCGCTAAGCGTTGCTGCTGAAAACTTTCAGAAAATGAAAAAGCTGGAGGCGATAGAAAACAGCAGGGGTATTAAATTTGTGAAGGCTAATCTGTTGAAGGGGATAGAAGTCGATGTTGATCGGCCGATTATAGTGGTGGCAAATTTGCCATATGTTGCCAAGAATTGGGGGTGGGTAGATTACGATAGTTTGAGATTTGAACCAGAGGTAGCGCTGTTTGCGGATCAAAATGGCCTGAAAAAAATATATGAGCTAATAGACCAGTTTGTTGAAAAGTTTGATAAAAAGATAAACCATGGACGTGCAACATTGGTATTAGAAATGGATGAATCGCAACAAGAGGATGTTGCTAATTATGCGGCAAAGTATCGGCTAAAAGCTGACAAAATTAGTGATTACATTCTAGCTATTAACTAGAACTAGTTGCTGGTCGGATAGGCCACGAGAGTGATTTTTGCAGTATGCTCATTGCCGTCGCGTAAATATGTGAGGTCTACGGTATCACCAACAGGATGTTCAGCAATAAGAGTAGCAAGAGAGCCAGATTCCCCAATGGTGATATTGTTGACTTTGGTGATGATGTCGCCGGCTAGAATGCCAGCTTTTTCAGCAGGGCTGCCACTGATGATGGCTTCTGAGTCGGCTAAATAGGCACCAGCCGAGGTAGATAACTTGAGCTGTTTGGCGGTATCGGGAGTAAGTGTAATGTAACGGACGCCAATGTATGCGCGCTCGACTTTGCCGGTTTTGAAAAGATTATCAAGCATGCCTTTGACGGAATTAATTGGGATGGCGAAGCCAATATTGTTTCCTTCTGAAGAAACTGCAGTATTGATCCCAATAACTTGGCCGCCAGCATTGACTAGTGGGCCACCAGAATTTCCTGGATTGATTGAGGCATCTGTTTGGATCATGTCTGACAACTGTTCGTAATAATTCTTGCTATCATCTAAAGCAGTAACCATGCGATTATTTCCAGAAATAATTCCCTCTGTGACAGTATTTTGGTATTGTCCTAGGGCATTACCAATTGCCACGACGTCCTGGCCGATATGTAGAGTGCTGGAATCTCCTAGCGGGATAGTAGAAAGATTATTAACGTTCTCGACTTTCAAGAAAGCAACGTCGTTAAGCGGGTCTACCCCCAAGATGGTGACTCGGTCATAAGATGTACCATCATCAAGCACTACGCGCACGCTTTTCGCACCTTCAACAACGTGCTTATTGGTTAGAACGTAGCCATCTTTGGTGATAACGATACCTGTGCCAGCTACAGATGTGGTAGATGGTTGACCAGTCCAATTGGCGGTGCGAGTATCTGTAAGGATAGATACTACTCCGGGAGAAACACGAGCGGCGATATCCGAGATGGTACTCTGCCCAAAGGATGTAGAATTTCCATCAAAACTGATAAACAAAGGATTGGTACTAGCCTTATAATTATAAATGGCAAGGCCAAAAGCGGCCATAGAAAAGAAGAAAGAGGCCCCAATGAGTGTGCCGATTACCAATTTGCGATTACTATCGGCAATAATTTTTGATTTTGCCTTTTTGACCATTTTACCTCCTTATTAATAATACTAAACGTCGAAGATTGGATTACTAAACCAAATAACAATGATAGCGATGATCAAAACACTGAAGATAATAGGTGTGGCGACTTCTTTAAAATCAATCTTGCCTTCATGTTTGATACCAGACTTGAAGATACGATTGGCTACAAATGAGAATATAGTGAGGATAATGGAGATCTGCGGGATGATGATGCCAGTATTACCAAAAGTGTAAACAATGAGCCAGCTATTAGAAAGCCAGGCTACTTCGGCATTGATAAGGCCACAGGTGATGGTAGTAAGGCTAAAGTCATTATCATCGCTCTGGACGAGGATGTGATGAGAAGCAGCAAAACCAATAATAAAGCAGGAGACGACCATAAAGATTGAATCGAAGCTCGCAAAAAGCATTGTGGAGGCTGTGGTGCCAAGAAATACAGCGATTAAGGACTGGACCTCGGCTGCGACCTCGGAGGAGCGAGGCTTGATTAGAACGAGCCATAGAGTATATCCTATACCTAAGACGATATGTATCGGTAAGAAGATGCTACCCGAGCAGTATGCGATCATGACGAAGCTAGTGCCAACGATAAAATCGACTAAGCTAGAGATGATATTGACGCCCCAATAGCGTGGACGGACAGCGAAAACGCGCCATTTCGATAAGATAACAAGGATAATACCGATGACCCAGCTCCCAGTGGCAACAGTAATTAGAATAGAGCCGACGCCGAGTAAGATATTCATGACAACATGCAAGATAGACGAAATAACATTTCGGCTTTTTCGGATGATAACATAATCTGCCATTTTCTTATTATACCAAATTTTTGCTGAAAATAACATAAACAAAAGCAGATATGTTATAATAATTATATGGAAATTAAGGCTCCTAATTTTTTTCAAAAACATCCAATAGCTAAAGATGTAGTTTCATTAGTTGTTTTTGTTGCTATGGTGGTGCTTGGCACACTGATTTTGAACGCTTTTGTGTTTCGTTCTTATAATGTGGTTGGTGTATCGATGGAAAATACCCTTCACGGCAATGACCGTATTATTGTGAATCGTCTTCCAGTGACGGCCGCGCATTTTGCTGGTCAGGAGTACGTACCTAGCCGCGGCCAAATTATCGTCTTTGCGAACGGAGATGCTACTGGCCCATTGACTTGTAACGCTAAGCCAGGCGTACAAGATCAGTATATTATTAAGCGCGTGATTGCTTTCCCTGGTGAGCGTGTGACGGTAGTAGATGGTGTGTTAACGGTTTACAACAATGAATATCCAAATGGCTTTAATCCAGATACTGATACTCGTCACTCTGAGACGGACGGCCCAAAGAAATATACCTCTGGTGAAGTTGATATGGTGGTCCCTGATGGCGAAATCTTCGTATCTGGCGACAACCGCGAAGGCACACACTCTTTTGATTCACGTAATGGCCTTGGCACAGTACCACTCTGCCGCGTTATTGGCCCAGCAATCCTTCGTATTTTCCCGTTTAATCAACTAAGATTTTTCTAATCTTTAAGATTGGTTAGTTAAGGTCTTTGACTAGAGCGGTGTATTGATCGCCGCGATCTGTGGCATTTTTGAACATATCGAAACTCGCAAAACCTGGAGACATCAATACGACTGGAGATTTTGATTTGGTGCGAGCGGCAGCCTTTTCGGCGGCTGCGCGCGCACGCTGCAAAGCATCTTGCAGCGAGCTAGCGATCTCATAATGGCTTGGATCTTCACCATTGGCTAGGACCTGTGCGGTTTTGCCAATCAAAATTGCTTTTTCTAGGTTTGGAGTAGAGAAAATTCTAGATTTGATCTGATTGTCGACGCCCTTACTGAGACCACCGGCAATCAAGACTACGGGAGAATCGGAAAAAGCTTTTAGAGCAACATCTAAAGCTGGCAGAGCCGTACAATAATTATCATCATAATAGCGAACGCCGTTAAGTTCGCGTAGGAATTGGCAGCGATGTGGTAGGCCCTTGTACTCCTCGAGACCTGATTTGAGCGCAGGATAAAACTCGCTTTCTAACATTAGCTCTAGATCTCCATTGAAAAATCGTGCGGCTACAGCAAGGAGAGCAGCCTCGGCATTTTCACGATTGTGGGCGCCGGGGACTTTTAGACTATCCAAAAGCTCTTTTAGCTTGGGGTTGTTGGACCGAATTGGGTAGGTAAGTTTGGTTGCAATAGACATATCGGCTAAAGATTTAGTGACCTCATTATCTTTGAAATATACAAGAAAATCGTTTTCTGTTTTGTAACGAGAAATGACTGATTTGGCATAGGTGTATTCATTAAAATCTTTGTGTACATTAAGATGGTCTGGTTCTATTCGTAAGAGTACGCCGATGTATGATCCCTGGTGTAGATCCCATAGCTGAAAGCTGCTAATCTCGAAAACTACATTATCGTGCTCGGTAATTTGGTCTAGCACATCTAGTGGGGGGATGCCGATGTTGCCTACGAGGAAAGTCTTTGGTGTTGATTTTTGGTTGGTATAGGCCTTTTTATTAATAGAGTTGATTAGGTCTGTAATCATGGAGCAGGTAGTACCTTTACCTTTTGTGCCAGAAACGGCTATAATCTCGCAGGGACAGTGTTCAAAGAAATATTTAGTAGCGGAAGTCCAATAAGGTTGTTTAAATTCTATCTTGTACTGATCCTCGTTATTTAGATGATCATCCTTGGAGCTAAATTTATTAAAATCGTAATGCGGACGGACAGAAGGCGAACGAAAAACTACATCGTAATCTTCTAGGCTAAGACTATCAATCTCTGAATCTTTGAAATCGTCAAAGATTTTGATTTCGATGTCTTCTGGGGGGATATTATCGTAAGGGTGAGTTTTGAAATACTTCTCGACGCTTTTTCCTTCAGCGCCATATCCTAAGATTGCTAATTTCATACTTCTATTATACCATAGAGTCTAACTTGATTTTCTCATATAGCTCGTTGATGATAGCTTTTTCGCAAGATGAGACTGCAACTAGTGCTGAGATTTTGCCAGAGATATATTCTAGCGCTAGAGCAACGATCTCCTCCTTCTTAATGGAATTGACGATCGACTGTGCACGTTCGTAATTATCTATCTCGCCCGTCATAAAGTAACTCTCGGCATAGTAGTCTGATATTTGACTAACTGTTTGGGCACCCATTTGGTAACGGCCTAAGTTGTAGGCTTGGGCTGCGGCTATCTCTTTGTCGGTAATTTTGCCGGTAGATATTTTGATCAGTTCTTGATTGATTAAATCAAATAGGGCGGGGGCATTCTCGACACTAACCTCACCATCAAAATCCCAGGATGAATTATGGGCGCTATTTGAAAGGCAGCTTCCTAAGCCATAGACTAAGCCTTGTTTTCTAGCTTTGCCGAAAATACGGCTACTCATAGTGCCAGTAACAATGTGATTAAGGCAGTCTGCAACTCGCATTTCTCTTTCAGAAAGACGGCGTGGAATGACATAAGAAAATCCAAAAGTAATGTTGCTTGCGTCTTTGCGACGAATCAGAACGGCGTCGGAGGTATGAAGCTCGTCACTTGGGATCTCTAGCTCACTTCCGTCCTTTAGCGTCCAATCTTCTAGCATTTTGATGATTTTGCGTTTTCTATGATGAACTTGGCCTGTAATAATGAAGCGCATGTTTGCCGCTGTATGAGTGCGGCGGTAGTGCTCACGAATGTCTTTGACTTCGATGTTTGCTAGGGTAGATAGACGCTCGCGAAGATTAGGAGTTTCTTCGCCGATAGCGGTCTGGAGGCGGGGCCAAATCAGGCGTGAGTACTCATTAAGGTAGCCAGTTAGCTCGGCGCGGACTGTTCCCTTTTCGCTTTTGAGCTCGTCTTCGTTGAAACGAGGAGTGGTGATAGAGATGCGGTTGAGATCCATAATGCGATCCCATTCAAAATCAGCACATTCTGACTCGTAGACTACGGAAAAATCAGACGTCCAGGCATTATGATAGGCGCCATTTTTGGTAAAATCGGCTTCGTAAGCCTGCTCGTCATGATATTTGGCATTGGCACCAAAGCTAAGGTGCTCGACAACATGGGCAATCTCGTAGAGTTCTGGTTTTTTGGCATAGCGCATACCGGCGCGGAATTGTACGCGCATATTCATTACGCTAGCGTTAGGTACATCAATTAATAATCCACGAGCCCCGTTTTTTAGTGTAATTTCCTCAACTGAATGTTTCATAGTGGTAAAATCTGGAAATTAACTATTATTTTTTACGTTTAGATTTTTTTGATTTCTTTTTAGTTTTTTTCTTTTTTGAAGTTTTTTTGGTTGGAACTTTTTTGCCACTAGAGGCTTTGAACTCGCTATCGAGATTTTTCTCGCCTGCAGAAATTTCGTTGACGCCTTTTTCGGTGGCTGGCTCTGCCATCTTGGTGAGCTCAGACTCGTACTCTTGCCCATCAGTGATCTCAGATTCGGCAGCCTCTTGTTTGGTGAGGCTGAGAATGATCTTGAGTACCTCTTCGCGGAGATTGCGCTGGAGGCCGTCGAAGAGCTTTTGTGACTCAGAGCGATATTCTACAAGCGGATCACGCTGGCCGACACTGCGCCAATGAATGCCCTCGCGAAGATGCTGCATATTTTCTAGATGCTGCATCCAGAGTGCATCTAGGACTTTGAGGTAGACTTCGCGTTCGATTTTACGCATAGTTTCTGGGGTAAACTCAGCTTCTTTAGCGGTGTAAGCTTCTTTGACGGATGTATATGCTAGCTTAGCGCGGTCTTTTTCTTTGCGCATAAGGCCGATAGTTTTGACAAGCTCATCATCGAGATTAAATACGGCCTGAAATTCTTCTTGGAATTTCTTGTTGACGCGTGAGCTAAACATTGTCAGATCGAGAGTGGCTTCTTTGATGAGGCGGTCAATTTCGTCTTCGATATTTTCGCCCTCGAGAATCTTGCGGCGCATAGAATATACTACTCGACGATGGCGGTTGATGACGTTGTCGTACTGGACAACGTTTTTGCGAGAGTCAAAGTTGAAGCCTTCGATGCGTTTTTGGGCAGTCTCGAGGGTCTTGGTGACGGAGCGGGTTTGGATAGGAGTATCCTCGTCTACACCGAGACGTGACATCAAGGCAGAAATACGATCGCCCTGGAAAATACGCATCAAATCATCTTCGCAGCTAACAAAGAATTGGGTAGTGCCGGGATCGCCTTGGCGACCGCCACGTCCACGTAGCTGGTTATCGACGCGACGGGAGTCGTGACGCTCAGAGCCGATGACGACAAGGCCGCCGAGCTTCTTAACCTCATCGGAGAGCTTGATGTCGGTACCACGACCGGCCATGTTGGTTGCAAGAGTGACCGCACCCTTTTCACCAGCTTTTTCGATGATGGCTGCTTCGCGCTCGTTGTTTTTAGCGTTGAGAATTTCGTAAGGAATTTTTGCTTCATCAAGATATTTTGCGATTAGTTCATTCTTAACGATAGAGGCAGAGCCAACAAGGACTGGCTGGCCTTTTTCGTGGTATTTTTTGACTTCGTTAACAATGGCACGGAGTTTGCCGGCCTCGGTACGATAGATGAGATCGTCTTTATCAATACGCTTGATGGGGCGATTTGGCGGAATTTGGATAACGTCTAGGGCGTAAATCTGCTGAAACTCTTCGGCTTCAGTGAAGGCAGTACCTGTCATGCCAGAGAGTTTGCGGTATAGACGGAAGAAGTTCTGGAATGAAATAGTAGCAAGCGTCATTGATTCTTCACGGACTTGGACACGTTCTTTAGCTTCGATAGCCTGGTGTAAACCTTCATTATAACGACGACCTTGCATCAAACGGCCAGTATGCTCGTCAACAATAATGACCTCACCTGAGTTGGTGACAACATAATCTTTATCGCGTTTAAAGACTACTTCTGCACGAAGAGCTTGGTCCATATGATAGACTAAGCGGGTGTTTTTAACAGAATACAAATTATCGATACCGAGTAGTTTTTGGACTTTATCTACACCGGCGTCGGTAAGAGTAACGGAACGGTGTTTTTCATCTAGAATGTAATCTTCATCAGTGAGCTTGGCGGCAATTTTAGCAAATTGATAATAGGACTCAGGATTGTCACCAGCTGGGGCAGAGATAATGAGTGGAGTACGAGCCTCGTCGATTAGGATGGAGTCGACTTCGTCTACGATCGCAAAATTGAGTTCGCGCTGACGAAGGAACTTAACCTCGTTAACCATGTTGTCGCGAAGATAATCAAAGCCGAACTCATTATTAGTGCCGTAAGTGACATCGGCGGCATAGGCCTCTTTGCGAGAGCATGGCTTGAGGTGACGAAAACGCTCGTCTTCGTGGTCTTCGTTAAGATAATCTTTATCGTAAATATAGGAGGCTTGGTTGATGATAACACCCACAGATAAACCAAGAAAATCGTAAACCGGGCCATTCCAGCCAGCGTCGCGCTGTGCCAGGTAATCATTAACTGTGACAACATGTACACCGCGGCCCGATAGTGCGTTGAGATAAGCTGGTAAAAGTGCGACTAAGGTCTTGCCTTCGCCGGTCTTCATCTCGGCGACGGCACCTTCGTGAAGGACCATGCCGCCGATTAGCTGGACGTCAAAATGACGCATTTTGAGGACACGGTTGGTAGCTTCGCGAACAAGGGCAAAGGCATCTGGCAGAATAGCATCAAGAGCTTTTTCTAGGGCCACATCGATTTTTTCTTTGTCCGCTGTAGACTGAGCTTTGTCTTTTTTGAGCTTGGCAATGGCAAGTTTGCCCTGCTCTTTCTTCATTAGTTTATCGAGCTCCTGCTTAAGTATATCTGTCTGTGCGGCAAGTTCGCGTTTTTTCATGGCCTGGTACTTAGGCTCGAGCTTGTTAATCTCTAGAACGCGACGATAGAGGCGTTTTAAGGTTTTTTTCTGAGCATCACCAAAAATTCCCTGGAGGAATTTTGTCATTGCGGTTTTGTCGGCAAGTTTATCAGTAGGTTTCTTTTCCTTCTTAGCCGGTGTGATTTTCTTGGGGGCGACAGATTTGGTGGATTTTGCGGAAGATTTGGTGGATTTTGGCATTTTAACCTCTCTTAAATAGGGACTTTAGTTTGTTCTTTTGTAAATGCGGAGTGGACTCTAACTTATAACGACGGATTTGGCCCATGAGCTTAGCCTCTATGATATCGATACCAGCATAGACGTTGGATGACTCATCTTTAGCAGCGATTACCTTGCCGCCTGGGATCTCCATAGCGGCGGAAATCTCGTATTTATTGCCATGAGAGCGATCTACTTCTGTGACGACAATTTTGGCGATGACATCTTTTTTGCTACCGCGAGGAAGATAACGATCGAGCTTGCCAATACGCTTGATGGCGTATTTTCTAAAGCTTTCTTCTACTTTATATTTGTTGCCACTGATTTCGATTTTATCAATCATAACACTCCTTTATTAGTATTATTATACTAAAGTTCTTCTCTATTGCCAAGATACGGTCTTAAAACTTTTGGAATTTTTAGCTTGCCATCATCTGTTGCGTAGTTTTCTAACACGGCGACTAGAGCGCGAGCGAGAGAGATAGCCGTACCATTGAGTGTATGAACAAATTCGATATTACCATTTGTTCGGCGAACTCGAATGTTGACAGAACGTGATTGAAAATCGGTGCAGTTAGAACAAGAGGTGAGCTCTTGGTATTTTTGATTAACTGGGGACCAGTATTCTAGATCGTATTTCTTAGCGGCAGGAGCGCCGAGATCGCCGGCTGCAATATTAATAACACGATATGGGATGCCGAGCTCTTGCCAAATCTCTTCTTCGATAGAGAGGATTTTTTCGTGGAGATCTTTACTTTGTTCTGGCAAGCAGAAAATATACATTTCGAGCTTGTTGAATTGGTGAACGCGGAAGAGACCACGGGTGTATTTGCCATAGGTGCCAGCTTCTTTTCTGAAACAGGCGGAGTAGCCAGCATAGAGGAGTGGCAGGTCTTTTTCGTCGAGAATTTCGTCCATATGGTAGCCAGTAATGGCCATTTCGGCGGTGGCGATAAGGCCAAGATCTTCGCCCTCGATGAAATATTCATCAGACTGCTCGGAACTGCGCGGTGCAAAACCGGTGCCTTCAAGAACGCGTGAGGAAACCAAATCTGGAGTAGTCATGTAAGAGAAGCCGTGTTCAAGAACTTTTTTCATGCCGAACTGTAAGAGAGCGTTTTCTAGTAGAGCCAGGTCATTTTTGAGGTAGTAGAACTTAGAGCCTGCGACCTTAGCACCACGCTCAAAGTCCAGCCAATCGCGAGAAGTAGCAAAGTCGAGATGATCTATACCGGAAGCCTTATTCTCTCCCCATTTTTTGACTTCGACAGAGCATTCTTCGCCGCCTAGAGGTACGTCGTCAAAAATGATATTAGGGATAGCTTTAAGTGCATTTTTTGTGGCAGTTTCTTTTTCAGAGAGCTCTGTTTCTAAACTTGACAATTCTGATTTTAATGTTTTGCCTTTTTCTACTAATTCTGGGGCTGGCTTGCCGCCTTTCATCTGAGCGGCGATGGCGTTGCGCTCGGCGCGCAGAGTCTCTACTTTTTGAAGTGTTGCCCTCCTGTCGTCGTCTAATTTTAGAACGGCTTCTATATCTGTTTTGTAGCCTTTCTCGGCAGTTGATTTTTTAACCTCGGCGAGGTGTTCACGAATAAAGTTGATATCTAACATAATTACATACTATTATACCACAGTAGTACATTACTGATAAAAGAAAATTCGACTAAGCTTATTTTGGGTCTGGCCACAACTAAAAATTTCAAGAATTTTCTTTTACCAGCCGCCGCCACCACCGCCGCCACCCCCCCCC
>JAZQKE010000006.1:0-19064 GCA_045541995.1 Candidatus Nanosyncoccus sp.
TAACTCCTGCCCCTTGGCTCTGGAGTAAAAGGCAGAATTCTTGATAATACAACTTCTTGTTGTATAAAAAGCGGATTCACCTTAGAAGATTAATTTGTAAATGCCTTACGAGCACCGTTTAGTCGGGCGGAGTAAGGATTTTACAAATTAATCTGATAAGGCTGAACCAAGTACAACAAGAAGTTGTATTATTGAATTCTGCTTATATCAGGCTGAAACCAAGTACAGCAAGAATTTATATTATCGAATTCTGCTTATTGTAAGCCAAATCAAACAAAGCAAAAATCTCTTTGTAACCCCTTGCACAAAATAACCATAAGCGTTATAATTAAAGTAACTATCAAAAAGGGAGGTTTTTCATGAATCCGGAAGAAAAAAATAATGACCAAGCGGCTCCATTTGGTGCTACGCCAGACACAGCGCCAGGTGCTGTACCTAGCTCTGCCCCAGATGCGTCTAGTGATACTCCTAGTGATTCTCCAGAAGCTCCTTCCTTAGATCAGGTTGCTGCCGATCTTACTTCGGCTGCCGATACTAATGGACTTGATGCGCCTACGCCAGCTCCTGAGTCAGATCAGCCATCCTCTCCAGATGTTTCTACAGCACCTGCAGGCGACTCTGCTTCCGGATCAGAGTCTAGTCCTGCTGATGATAAAGCTGCTTCTTCTCAGCCTTCCGAGGATGAACCTCCTCTAGAGCCTGCAGATCCTGTTCCTGGATCTATTGGTAGTGCCTTTGCTTATTCGGCTACGGCGCCCGATCATTCCGTACGCGTAGAAAAATCCAAGGATCATAAGCGCGCTCCATTTGAATTAGCTAGCGCTCCAAAGCCAGATCCTGATTTTGGTAATCCACTCCCAGAGGCAGAGGGAATTATTACTGCCCCACATACAGATCCTGCTCCTACTCCAGCTCCTAAGCCAGAGCCGGCTCCAGCACCTACCTCGGCTCCAGAGCGACCTACTCCTACCCCGGCTCCTGCGGCCCCTGCAGAGAATCCTATCCCTGGCCCTGCTCCTACGCCAGCCGTAACTCCTACTCCAGAACCAGCTCCAGCGACTCCAGTAACACCTGCAGCCCCAGAGGTTCCAGCAGTGCCGGCAGCTTCAGCCCCAGATTTCGCTCCGGCTGCTGATTCAATTGTCGAGCCAGCTCCTGGCCAGGCCAAGCCTAAGAAATCTATTCTCGGTAAAATTAACAATGTTAAACTAATTTTAATTATTGGTCTGGCCGTCGTACTAGTTGCTGTTATTGTGATTATTCTACTCTTTGTCTTCAATGGTAATTCTTCCAAACGCGCGACTACCACTAACACTTCCGCCAACACCGAGCAGAACAATTCTAACAATTCCAGTAATACCGCCAATTCTGTTTCTAGTCTTACCTGTACCAGAGAGGGTGATTCTACAATCTTCCCATCATACGGTAATGTTACATCCGGTAAAGAGGATATCGTCGCCATGTATACCGATGACGAGTTAACCAGCTTTGGTAGCAATCTCAGCCTGAAGTATGCCACCCCAGAAGAAGCCGAAGCTGGCCTCACTGCCGCCCGCGCCAGCTATAATAGCATTCTAGCTAACTATAATTTTTCCACAGATCCGTTTACTAGTGGTTACAATAATAATGGCACAGATGTTACCGTCACTCACCAAGCCGATGGTGACGAAATCGATAATCTCAACGCACGTGTCCTTGGTTTTTACGTTATTCGTGGTGAAGTCGCTGATGATATTGACACCCTTACTGATATGTACGAGTCTAACGGCTACACTTGTACTACAAAATAGCCCCCTCCACCCCTTGCAAATAGCCTAAAACCATTGTAAAATATAGATATGTCAAATGTCTATCTCACTACTGCTATCCCTTATGTCAATGGTACGCCACATATTGGGCACGCCTGCGATTATTTATTGGCTGATACGTATGCACGCTACCAGAAAGGAAAGGGAAATACTGTCCGCTTCCAAGCCGGCACAGATGAGCATGGCAATAAAATTTACAAAAAGGCTGAAGAGCTAGGCATCTCTACCCAGCAGTATGTCGATCAAAATTCAGAAAAATTCCAAGAATTTATCAAAAAACTTGGTGTAGAAAACACCGATTTTATCCGCACTACCGATCCCGATCATCAGCGTCGCTGCCAAGAAATTTGGCAAAAAATTGAGAAGCATATTTATAAGGACAGCTATACTGGTTGGTACTGCGAGGGCTGTGAGCGTTTTGTCACAGAAAAAGAGCACAAGGACAATAATGGAATCTGTCCAGATCATCAGAAGCCTTATATCAAGCTCGAAGAAGAAAATTATTACCTTCGTATCTCAGATTTTAAGGACCAAATTAGAGAATCAATCGAGACCAAAAAAATGCAGATTCTGCCAGAATTCCGCGCCAAAGAAATTTTGCAATTACTTGACAATAGTCCTGATGTTTCGATTTCGCGTCCTGTATCTCAATTATCATGGGGCGTTCCGGTCCCAGGTGATAATAGTCAGGTTATGTATGTGTGGATTGACGCTCTTTCTAACTATATTACCGTCTTGGGATATCCAGAGCAGGACATTTCTGATTTTTGGCCAGCCTCGGCAATGTTTGTCGGCAAAGATATCCTGCGCTTCCATGCAATTATCTGGCCAGCAATGCTTTTGGCATTAGGCTTGCCACTACCAAAAGTTATCACATCGCACGGTTTCATATTATCTGATGGTCAGAAGATGAGCAAATCTATCGGCAATATTGTAGATCCAATCGAAGTCCTAGAAAGCAAAGGCTTGCCTGCTTTCCGCTATTATTTCTTGAGGCACATCGACACTTTTTCCGATTCTGATTTTACCTGGCAAAAATATAATGATGCATATAATAATGAGCTAGCGAATGATTTAGGCAATTTAGTTCAGCGCTTAGCTAATCTCTGCAAGAAGAATAATATTCAGGGTCTAACGTATAATCCCCCGCGCGAAGCAGAATACGAGCAATTAATGGACTCTTTCTACTTCAGCAAAGCCTTTGATTATGTCTGGAACAAGGTTCACGTCCTCAATAAGACTATCGACGAAGAAAAGCCATGGGAACTTGCTAAAGACCCAAAGAAATACACTGATTTATTGCAAGTGCTTACCCGTCTAGTACAGGACTTATTACGCATCGCTAGCCTACTTCGTCCGTTCATGCCAGAGACCGCAGAAAAGATCACCAATATTTTCACAGCAGAGAATATCAAGCCGCCTAAGACTCCGCTTTTCCCACGCGATTATAATAAAGCTAAATAGTAATTAATTCGCAATCACAAGCTAGGCCATGACTATTGATGTAGGTAGTATTGCTTACCAGCCGCAAGATCAAACGAGAGTAGTTCATATTGTGATAGAGCGGTATTCATGATTGGTGCACCATTTATATAGTTCGAATCAGTAAGGACCGGCTCCTCCTCGCAAATTTTATCTAGCAAGTAATAGTAGTCCGGCTTGTTTAGGTTCAACATATTAAACATTGTGTTTGATAGACAATTCGGTGTAGTGGTTGGCAATTCTGCATTTCCTAAATCAAAGTTTGCGAAAATAAGATAAGGAGTGTGTCTAGCCTGGTCCGAAACGGCCTTGTCTTTGCTTTCAATAACATCTGGGAATACTCCAGGACTATGATCACCATAAAGCAGTACCACAGTTTTTTCATCAAGCTTTTGCAGTTTATCATAAAATTCGCCAAGATATTGATCCGATAAGTGGGCCGTCATTAGGTAAGTCTCGATAGCATTACGTTTTGCATCGTCGGCTACATTGGTTACTTTAAATTGGCTCTCGCCATATTCATTGGTTAGGTAAGGAGCATGATTTTGCATTGTTAGAAGCGATACATACATTGGCTTGTCATGCTCGTCCAAAACTTTTAGCAGCTGATTATACGCGGAACGATCGTTGATGTAGCTACTGCTACCATCTTTCTCGGTATAATCAAATTCTGCTTCGGTGATGAATTCATCGAATCCCATCTTTGGCAATACGATATTTCGTTTGTACATACCACCGTTAAAAGAGTGAACTGTAGCGGTATCGTAATTATTTGATTTCGCAAAACTTGCTAGTGATGGTACAGTTTCCTGATAAGGCAAGAGATTGGTATAGGGCACCGTTTTCAAGAAATAATTAGTTAGTCCAGTCTGAACCTCAAACTCAATATTAGCCGTACCCCCACCATAATCTACAGAGTACATTGTGCCGTGCGGAATCATAGTTTGCAATCTATGGAGATTTGGCATTACTTCGCCATCATAATGATAATATTCCCTGATGTTCTCCGGATCAAAGAATGATTCCTCCAGAATCGTTACTACATTAATACCCGAGTCTGCCAGAGCATTCCTGCCTGTTTCGTCTTGAGTAGCAGACTGAAGGTTGCTATTCCTAATCTCAGCTATTTTTTCTTCATTGTAGCCAGCAGGATCTTGTAGTTGTAGCTTGCGAGTATTATACAAAAAACCGATTAAGAACCCATTATTCTCGTAATTTTGGACTTGATTCCAATCGATAAATTTGCTGTCTAAAAATCCTAACTCCACCTCGCGCTCGCCGCCGTGATTACGCACAAAATCTGTAGTAACCATAAAACCAGCAATAGCAATCAAAATTATTGCCGCGCGTGACACTATATGATGTCGCTTCCACCATGTATCACCACCAGATGTGGGGCGCTCACTGGCTAACCATTTTTTGGTTAAGCGATCTAGCAAACATCCCAACACTATTGTCAAGATAATTGCGATTACGACTCTTACAATGCTCCATGGATCAATGAACTTCGTTAGCGTTCCTGCTTGGGTGCCAAATTGGAAATCCTCTGGGAAAAGTGGCATTCCGCGGAAATTAAACTTGGCAATATGAATATAGCCAATCGCCAAGATCAGTGCAGTATCAACGGCAATTGCAGTAAAAACTTTCCTAAATAAGCCATAGGTTCCAAGTACGATGAAGAATATTACCAGGGAATTATAGAAGAAAACTTTTGGCCGTTCTAATACGAATTGCCACACTCGGCTGGCGTCATTCAAAAAGTGACGATACTCCAAAAGCCAGGTCAAAAATACAGCTGCGATAATTAGAATTGCGGCTTTTGACAAAAACTGACGTCCACGCTTTGAGCAAAACCAGCGACAAAAAATCTTCCAATTATTTTTGAGCCGAGAACGCTTTACTGTTTTCATATTTATATATTATATAAGAAAAGACGCCCGGTGTCGAGCGCCTTTCCGTAATCTAAATGATAGATTATTTCTTTAGAGTTTTCTTTGCTTCGCATTCTTTGCAGCCGCAGCAAGCTTTCTCGCCAGAAAGGCGACCAGCTACGTCGGACATTGCAAAGCCGATGATACCACCAACCATTGGTAGGACAACGTAGGTTAGAAGTGCAAGGCAGATATCGCCGAACACTGAGCCAAACTCTGCACCACCGGAAGGTAGAATCTGATACATGAATGCTGCAGCAGGGTTGAGGATAAAGTTATCCTTTAGACCCAAGAAGCTGGAAGACATTACGATTACAAAGAGCATAGCTACACACATACCAGTGCCGTAGATGAAAGCAAAGGTAAGAGTGCTACGCTTGTAAGCACGTGCTCTAGCGTAGAAGAACGCAAGGATAATTGCGCCAACTAGCTCCAGCATGGTAATCATCCAGAATTGCTCTGGAGCGACCTCGCCCATAGTAGGGAGCTCTGCAAGAGCATTGGAGCCTGCGCTACTGATGAATGCGTTTGCAATGAGGTATGCAAACCATGCACCTAGCACCTGGCTAAGGATGTAGATTACACCGCGGATTACGGACATGCGGCGAGAGACCATCATGCCAGCAGTAACAATCGGGTTGAGGTTTGCACCAGAAAATGCGAACACTGCAGCCGAAATTGCGATGACGCCGAACATGACGTATAGCGGCTGATAAACGCCGAGAGTCAAAAGGATCAATGTCAGAAGCATTGTACCGATGACCTCGCCAAGGATCGCACCGAAGATACGTGGGCTCTTAAAGATTGTTAAAATTGATTCGTTGGCATCATACTTGCGATCGAAAAAGCCTTTGAATGGCTTCTCGTCAGAAGTCTGATTTGCAACGGGTGCTGCAACGGACTTTACAGTCTTGGTTGCGGCGGATTTTGGCTTAGAAGTAGACTTGGTCGTCTTGCGAGTAGTCGTCTTCTTGGATTTTGTTGTTGCCATTACTCCTCCTTAATTGGTATTGAATTAATTATAACACACTTGTCAAATCTTTACGGAAAATAAAAAGCAGAATTCTTGATAATACTATTTCTTGCAGCATATAAAGTGAAAAATCCTGAGTGATATTATTTTTCGGTGCTTAAGTCTTGAACACCGTCAACTAAAAATTTGTGCACCCTACGGGTGTGACAAATTTTTAGTTGTGGTAGCACCGAAAAAAATATCACTGGATTTTTCTCTTTATGTACGGCTGAAACCAAGTGCGGTGTGAATTAATATTATCGAATTCTGCTTTTAAACTTTTTATGTTATAATGAGGCAATGGGAATTATTGTATCAAAAAATAACGACGAAAATTCCAGACTAAACCAGCGTATTAATGCCGATCTCCGCGAGCGCGTCCAAAAAAACTCGCTCGGCGACGATCCCGACCTAGTCGAAGGATCAGATTATACTAAGGATCTCAAAAAGACTGGTAAGTATACTTGGATTTGGATTGTGCTAATTATCCTAGCAATCATTTCGCTCGGAATCATCGTTTTTATCTAGCCAAACTAAACTTCGCCAAATACTCTAAGAATATGGTATAATTTTTTATATGTTAAGCATAGATCAAATCAAAACGCAGCTCAAAGAGCTCAACGCTGAATATTCCAAGATCAAAACCTTAGCTCAGGAAGATCGCAAGGCTTTTGGTATCAAACTAAATCAGCAGCGCCAAAAACTCCAGGCTAGCCTGCAGGCCGCTCTAGAAGCAGCAGAGCAACAGACAATCGAGCCGATTGATATTACTGCACCAGCTGCGCCCAATCAGCAGATTCCTCAAATTCCGCGTGGCACCAAGCATCCTCTGATGACAGAGCTTGATTATATTCTTGATATCTATGCAAATATGGGATTTAACATTATCGAGGCTCAGCAGCTTGATGATGAGTATCATATGTTTGAGACTCTCAACTTTCCAGAAGGCCATCCTGCTCGTGATGGCTACGATACTTTCCGTACAGAGGAGGGGTTCATTCCTCCGGCTCACACTTCCACTATGCAACATCGCGCTCTCAAAAAATATAAAAAAAATCTAGAAGCAGGAGGCCAGATCGCCGTCGTAATTCCAGGCAGAGTATTTCGTAATGAGGATGTCGATGCTACACACGAGCATACTTTCTATCAGTGTGAGGGGATCTTTGTCTCTCGTGATGCTACGATGGGCCAGATGATGGGTGTTCATCATAAATTCTTCGAAACATACTATGGCCAAAAACTAAACGGCAAGACTCAGCCCGGCTATTTCCCATTTACCGAGCCTTCAATGGAATATCTAATTGAAAAACCCGCTGCTCTTGGTGGCAAAGGTGATGGCTGGCTAGAAATGGGTGGTTGTGGTATGATTCATCCAAACGTCCTCAAAATGGCCGGCATTGATCCAGATAAGTATCATGGTTTTGCTTGGGGATTTGGCATCGATCGTCTTGTTATGTTGCGCTATGGTATCACCGACGTGCGCTATTTCGAATCTGGCAATCTTAAGTTTTTGAAGGAGTTTTAATTATGAAAATATCATTAAACGAAATCAAAAAACTTGTTCCGGCCGCCACTAAAGTCGCTACTGATGATTTGGTTAAACTAATTGGTTCTCGTCTGGTTGAGATCGAAGAAAAAATCGATCTTGCGCCAAAATACGCTAATATTTATATTGTTAAAGTAGTAGAGTGTGAGCCTATCCCAGAGACTCATTTACACCTTTGCCAGATTGATGCCGGAAAAGATCAGCCCATCCAAGTAGTCTGTGGCGCGCCTAATGTCCACAAAGGCATGCTTGCTGTTTGGCTTGCTCCAGGTGCCATCGTACCGGAGACTTACGGCGAGGAGAATTTTAAACTTGGATCTCGCAAGCTCCGTGGTTACGAGTCTAATGGTATGCTCGGTGGCCTTGATGAGATCGCTCTTGGCGATGATCATTCTGGTATCGTAGAGATTGATCCAGCCCAGATCAACGTTGCCACCGGCGATAAGGTTAAACCGGGCGATACTCTAGCTGATGTATTTGATTTAAATGATATTATTTTAGATATTGAGAACAAATCTCTCACCCACCGTCCAGATACCTTCGGTATCATCGGTTTTGCTCGCGAGGTTGCCGGCATCCTTGGTGTCAAATTCGGCAACGAAGCGACCGGTGCCCCAGAAATAGATATCTCGGGTCAATCGCTCGTCGATGTTAGAATTACCGATCCGGCACTCTGTCAGCGCTATTCCTGCGCTATTATCGAGATGTCTGACGCTACAGCTGATGATAAGTATCTCACTAGTACTGACGTTTTCCTAGCCAAGGCCGGTATGCACGGTATCTCTAAGATTGTCGATGCAACCAACTACCTCATGCTCATGACTGGCCAGCCACTCCATGCTTTTGATTACGATAAATTCGTCGCCGTTGGTGGCAGCAAACAACCTCAAATTATTGTCCGCACAGCCAAAGACGGTGAGAAACTCCAGCTACTAGATGGCAAGACTATTGAGTGCAATTCTAATGACATTGTAATTACCTCTAATGATATTCCAGTTGCGCTTGCTGGCGCTATGGGCGGCGCTAATACCGAGATCGATGCCAGCACCAAGAAAGTCATTATCGAGTCCGCCACTTTCTCTCTTTACAATTTACGCAAGACCCAGATGGCACATGGTATTTTCTCAGAGGCGATTACTCGCTTTACTAAGGGGCAGCCAGCTGTTCTCACTATGCCAGTACTAGGACAAGCCTGCAAGATGCTAGGCGGTAATGTCATTAGTATTACAGACTGCTACCCAGCTCCAGTCAAGCCATCTGTTGTAAAAATTACAACAGATGATGTTAATTCGTTACTTGGCACATCGTATACTACCAAACAAATTACCTCTACCCTCCAAAACGTTGGTTTTGTGGTCTCTGATGATCTAACTATTACTGCTCCTCTCTGGCGCACTGATATTCATATCAAAGAAGACATCATTGAAGAAGTCGGCCGTCTGCTAGGTTATGATAATATTCCACTCAGCCTACCGACTCGTCCATATCTCGGCGCAGAGAAGAATCCGCTACTTAACCTTAAAACCACTATCCGCAATATTCTCTCTAGCCGATTGGCTTCGCACGAAATTCTGACTTACTCATTCGTTAGTCGTAAGCTCCAAGAGTCCGTTGGCGAGGATCCCGCAGATTCTTACCTAATCGTCAATAGCATTTCTCCGGAGTTGCAGTGCTTCCGCCAGAGTATTGCACCGTCATTACTCGAGAAAATGCGTGATAATCTCAAGTCTGGATTCAAAGAATTCTCTCTTTACGAGATTAATCAAATTTCGAAGAAATCTCTCGGTCTTGATGTTGATGGTGTTCCGCATCTCAGGACGCACCTTGCCTTTGCCATTACCGGCGATTTTTATCAGGCCAAGGCCGCAATTTCAGCTTTATTATCCGATTTAGGATACAAATCTCTAGATTTTATAGCTGCCAAACAGGGAACAAACCATTCTTCTGATGAAGCAAATACCTCCCTTTCCACCCCATATCTAGAGCCATTACATTCTGCAATTGTTTCTATCAAGGGTACCCCTGTTGCCCATCTAGGCGAGGTTAAGGCGCCTATCTTGCGTCGCCTCAAGATTTCTGCCCCTGTATCTATCTTTGAGATAGATCTAGAGACACTTTTAAATATCCAGCCAGCGGCCAAATCCACTTCTGTTAAACTATCTAAATTCCCATCGGTAGAGCGTGATATCACCCTCAAAGTCAAAGCTGATCAAGATTTCGCCTCTGTTATCCAGCCAATTGAGCAGGTTTTCGAGCGCCACGAACTCCATTTCTCCCTCACCCCTACCTCTATTTATCAGCCAATTCCACTCGGCCCTACCAAAAATATCTCTTTCCACCTGCGTTTTGCTAGCGACAAAAAGACACTGGAGAATACAGAAATATCTGCTATAATGGAAGAAGTTGAAAAGAGCGTCAAACAGGCGGTGGGTGCCCAAATTATCTAACGCCCTACCAGCTCTGTTATTAAAATGTTCACCCAAAGGAGGTAAAATGGACGAAAAAATTCTAAAAACTAGCACTAAGCAACGCGTTATTATTGCTATCATCGCGATTTTGTTACTAGGCTCTACCATCGCAGCTTATGCTGCAGTGATTGTCTCTGGTAATAAATCTTCTAGCACTACTGCCGAGCAAGAGGCATATATGGCCGCTCAAAAAGAAATGAGCGAGTACGGCACCACTCTTTCTAATCAATATTTTGATACTTTTAATGGCTACCGCTCAGAAATTAAGGCCTATAATGCCGAGGCTGCTAATAAAGAAGGCGTCAAGACTACCGATTTCGTCGAGGGCACCGGCCGCGAGCTGACCACTGGCGATAATAATTACTTCGCTTATTACATCGGTATCTGCCCAGATGGTAGCGTTTTCGACTGGTCGTTCAATGACAAAGAAAACCCTACTGCATTAGTACCCCCACTTTATGCCGGCCAGGGCCTAATCGAGGGCTGGAACGAGGGTGTAGTTGGCATGAAAATCGGCGGTATCCGCGAGGTCCAAATGCCTGGCGAGTTAGCCTACGGCGAGTCTCGCGAGATTTGCGGCAGCAAAAACTCCCCTCTCAAATTCATCATCATGACTATTACCGATGATACCCTTGTCAAATTAGAGGATAAACTAGAGAGTACCTACGCAGCTTATGCTAGCGCCTACGCCAAGGCCAATCCACAGGCTACCCAGAGTACTCAATCCACTCAAAGCACTCAGTCGCAGCAGTAATTTTTAGCTGGCCACCCCTGTATAAACCATAAAAACTATTGACTTTTTTGCCTATCTGTGCTATAATTAGATAGATTAGGTATGGGTAGGAACATATCTAACGAAAAGTAGTTTATTAGTAAAAAGGAGGGGATAACTATGACTACATCATTATTAATAGTTTTAATAGCAGCTGTGACACTACTTGCTATCGCCGGATCAGTGATAGCATCGTTAATTTTCGCTAACGACACAAATACCACTGTAAAAAGAAGACGCGAAAATTACAGGGCTATTGAGGAAGGAATATATACTGCCACGGTAGTGGTAGTAGCAGGATATATTATCCTGGTTTCCGCCTCAGGAATCTTCAGAGGTGAGAGCCTAATTTACGGGCTCTTGCTAGCAGCCATTGGGCTGTTAATAGCTGCAGCCACATACGTGGTTTGCTATTTATTAGCAATCCGCATCTGGAACGCTGCTTATCAGAAATATCACAGACAGCAAATCAGAATGCGCAGACTGCAAAAGCAGTCTGACGACTATAGGCTACAGCGCGATGGTCTTCTGCGGATGTTCGACTTACACAATATGGCGACTAAAATGGCAGAAGAGCGATAATCCTAAGCACCTATAAGGTCCTCCCCGGAGGGCCTTATTTTTATGCTATAATATCCTTATGAATAATAAGTCTTTCTTTTTCTACGATTTAGAGACTTCTGGCCTCTCTGCTCGCGAAGATCGCATTATGCAATTCGCCGGCCAGCGCACCGATCTCGATCTTAATCCTATCGGCGATCCTGTCAATATCCTAGTCAAGTTATCTAGAGATACGCTACCTAGCCCCAGCGCCATTATGGTTACTAAGATTACTCCGCAGCAGACCCAGGCCGATGGCCTGACCGAGGCCGAATTTTGCGAGTACGTGATGAACGAGATTTTTACCAAAAACACTTGTGCTATCGGGTATAATTCCGTTCGTTTTGATGATGAGTTTATGCGCCATTGCTTCTGGCGGAATTTTTATGATCCCTATATTTGGCAATGGAAAGATGGCCGTAGTCGTTGGGATTTGCTAGATGTTGTCCGCCTGACTCGTGCCCTGCGTCCGGATGGTATTAAATGGCCAACCCAAAAAATTGAGGTCAAAGCAAAAGATGCTAACGGCAATCCTACCGGTAAAAAGAAAAAAATGGTAGTAGAGACTAATCGCCTAGAGCTCATCACCAAGTTAAATGACATTGTTCATTCTCATGCCCACGATGCTTTGTCCGATGTGGAGGCGCTAATTGATGTCACTCGTCTGATCAAACAGAAGCAGCCTAAGCTCTACGATTATCTCTTTAGTATGCGTGACAAAAAGCAGGTTGCAAAACTTATCAATTTAGATCAAAAACGTCCTTTCGTTTATTCCTGCGGATGCTATTCTAGCGACTACCACAAGACCACCGTTGCTTTTCCGCTCACCAGCGGCCGCAATGGCAATATCATAGTTTTTGATTTGCGTTACAATCTTGATGAATTACTAAAAAAAGAAGCAGCTAACCCAGCTGACAAAAAACGTTCCTTCTTTCCGATCGTCAAAGAAATGCATCTTAATAAATGTCCAGCCGTCTCGCCAATTGGCGTGCTGGATTTAGAGTCGACCGAGGTTTTCGAGAATAAGCAAAAAAAGCCACTCACCCAGACAGGTTGGCAGCGCATCGGGCTCGATCAAGAAACCATCCAAAAAAATCTCGATTCGCTGCTATCTCACCCCGATTTTGCCGAGCGCATGCGCGAGGACTTAGAGAGCCGCCTAGAGTTTCCGCCTGCGGTCGATCCAGAGGGTGGCCTTTATGATGGTTTCCTCAATCATCACGATGCAATCTTGTGTGAGGCTATCAGAAACGCTGATGAAAACCGCCTTGCCGATTTCCATCCGGAGTTTGACGATGAGCGTCTGCCAGGTTTACTACTACATTACAAAGCCAAAAATTACCCCAACTCTCTTTCCGAAGATGAAGTTTCTAAATGGGAAGAGTATCGCCTGGCCCGTCTCAATCGCCAAGCCCCTGCATTCGTGAAACAACTAGAAGAGCTGCAAAAACAATACTCAGAAGGTGTAGGTATCACTCCAGAGAGCAAAAAAGTTGATCCCTTTATCCTAGAAGAGCTCGCTCTCTGGTATCAAAACCTACAACCCTAGTCTTTTTTGCAAATTCGTGCTATAATATACGCGTTTATGGAAGAAAATGCGATCAAAATTAGGGGTGCTAGGCAACACAATCTGAAAAATATTGATGTTGATATCCCGCGTGATAAGCTCGTCGTTTTAACAGGCCTATCTGGCTCTGGTAAATCCAGTCTGGCTTTCGATACGATTTATGCCGAAGGTCAGCGTCGTTATGTCGAGTCGCTTAGTTCCTATGCTCGCATGTTCCTTGGTGTGATGGACAAGCCAGATGTCGATACCATCACAGGTCTATCTCCGGCAATTTCTATTGACCAAAAATCTACCAGTCGCAACCCGCGCTCTACTGTTGCTACAGTTACAGAAGTTTTTGATTATCTGCGTCTGCTTTTTGCGCGCGTTGGCGTGCCGCATTGTCCAATTTGCCATAGCGAGGTCTCTCGCCGTACCAATGAAGATATTATCAAAGAGGTAATGAAACTTCCACTTGGTAGCAAGCTCATGCTCTTAGCACCAATTGTTCAGCAAAAAAAAGGTGAGTTCCAACATATCCCAGAACAGTATCAGGCCAAAGGTTTCTCCCGCGTCCGCGTGGATGGCGTAGTCTATGCGCTAGATGAGTTTCCAGAACTAGAAAAACAAATCAAGCACGATATCGAAATTGTAGTCGATCGTTTTATCCTTAGCCCAGACTTAGAATCGCGCATTGCTGGCTCTGTAGAGCAGGCTCTAGAACTCGGCCAGGGAATTATCAAGCTCCTCAAAATTACCGATAATTCTACCGCTGTCGACAATAAATCTATCAATGAAGATAATTCCAATGTCTATACCTTTTCCCAGCGTTATGCCTGCCCTAATCATCCTGATGAGTTAATTCCCGAGCTTGAGCCGCGTCTCTTTTCTTTCAATGCTCCACAAGGCGCCTGCCCGACCTGTACCGGTCTTGGTACTCGCATGGAAATCGATCCCAGCCTGGTGTTTAATCCAAATTTAACTATTGCCGAGGGTGGTATTCGCCCGTTTAACCGCGTCCAAAGTGATTCTTGGTGGCTCAAGCGCCTGGATGCTGTAGCCAAGGCTAATGATTTTTCTATTCATGTTCCGATTGGCGAGCTATCAGATGATGCTAAACAAAAAATTCTCTACGGCACTGGCGACAAAAAATATAAAGTGCGCATCGCTGGCACCGGCAAGTTCTCCGAAGGTGCCGTTTATGAGTCCACCTACGAGGGCGTCATCCCGACTCTCGAGCGTCGCCACCGCGAGACCGATTCTGATTTTATCAGAAAAGACATTGAGCGTTTTATGCGTCTACGCGAATGTCAGACCTGTCATGGTGCTAGACTTAAACCAGTTGTTCTGGCAATTACGATTCATGATCTTAATATCGTTGATATGTGTAATATGGATGTCGATCAAACCATTGACGTTCTAAATCAAGACCTCGGTTTTACAAAAGAAGAACACCAAATTGCCGATCCAATTCTCAAAGAAATTCGCGAGCGAGTCAAGTTCATGCAGGATGTCGGCCTTGGTTATCTCGAGCTTGGACGTGCTGCCAATACTCTGTCTGGTGGCGAGGCTCAGCGTATTCGCTTAGCCACTCAAATTGGCTCTGGCCTCCAAGGCGTACTCTATGTTTTGGACGAGCCATCTATCGGCCTACACCAGCGTGACAATGACAAACTCATCGCCACATTAAAACACCTTCGCGATCTCAAAAACACAGTCCTTGTTGTTGAGCACGATGAAGACACCATGCTCAGTTCTGATTACTTAATTGATATCGGTCCCGGTGCCGGTGTTAACGGTGGTAAAATTGTTGCTGCCGGTACGCCCGAAGAAGTCATGAAAAACCCAGATTCTATCACCGGCCAATACCTCTCCGGCAAGCAGTCCATCCCCACTCCCAAGAAGCGCCGCAAGGCCAATCCCGAAAAAAGCCTCATCGTTCGTGGTGCCAGGGAAAATAACCTCAAAAACATTGACGTCACTTTTCCGCTTGGTGTAATGACTGTCGTTTCTGGCGTCTCCGGCTCTGGAAAGTCTACTCTCGTCAATGATATTCTAGCCAACGAACTTCTCGCCCGCCTCCATCGCGCCCAAACCGTTCCAGGTGCACATGACAATATTGAAGGTATCGAAAACCTTGATAAATGTATCGTAATTGATCAGTCGCCAATTGGTCGCACACCACGTTCCAATCCAGCTACTTACACCGGAGTATTCAATCAAATTCGTGAACTATTTGCCAAGCAGCCGGAGGCGGAGATTCGTGGCTACAAAGCTGGCCGCTTCTCTTTCAATATTAAAGGCGGGCGCTGTGAGACCTGCCAGGGCGATGGCGTCAATAAGATTGAGATGCACTTTTTGCCAGATGTTTATGTTACTTGTCCAGCCTGCCATGGTAAGCGCTACAATCGCGAAGCTCTAGAGATTAAGTACAAAGGCAAGACCATTTCCGATGTATTGGATATGACGATTGACGAGGCTGTCGAATTTTTTGCCAACATCCCATCTATCGCGCCCAAGCTCAAAACCATCCAAGAAGTCGGTCTTGGCTATATTCGGCTTGGCCAACCAGCCACTACTTTCTCCGGCGGCGAAGCGCAACGTATCAAGCTTGCCACCGAACTTTCTCGCCGTAGTACTGGTAAAACTCTTTATATTTTGGATGAGCCAACTACCGGTCTCCACACCGCCGATGTTAAAAAGCTACTATCCATCCTTAACAAACTTGTAGATAGCGGCAACACCATGATTATCATTGAACATAATTTACATGTAATTAAATCTGCCGACTGGGTTATCGATATGGGCCCAGAAGGTGGTCAAAACGGTGGTGCTGTAATAGATCAAGGTACACCAGAGCAACTCGCCAAGCGTGCCAAAACCCCTACCGGCGAATATCTCAAAGCTACTATCTAGTAAAAAGCGCTCCACCCCTTGCAAAATCTCCAAAAAAGGTGTAAAATATACAGAAGTTAGGAAAATAAAAGGAAATAATTAATCATGTCTGACATTAAACTGTCTTTAGAAAATCGCACTGCGACTGGCAAGAAAGCTCGCGCTATCCGCGCTGAAGGCCTAGTTCCATCTGTTATCTATGGTGGTGAAGGCGAGCCTGTCTTGGCCCAGTCTACTTACAACGACACCGAAAAAGCACTCCGTGCCGCCGGTTATCACTCTACCCTAGATATTGAGGTGGACGGCAAGAAGCACATGGCTATTGTCAAAAATATCGACATCGATCCAGTCTCTCGTCGCATCATCAACGTTGAGTTCCAGACTGTTTCTGCTGACAAGCCTGTTGAGGCTACCACACCTATCAAACTTACCGGTTTCGAAGAGTCTGAGGCTGCTAAACTTCACTACGAAACTACTCAGTCTATTGAGGAAATCGAAATTAAAGCCAAACCAGCCGATCTTCCAAAAGAAATTACCATCGATGCATCCAAACTTGCTACACTTGATGACAAGCTCACCATTGCAGACCTAGTCTTGCCAAAGGGCGTAGAACTTGCAGATAAAGAACTCAGCTCCGAGCAGGTCATCGTCACCCTTTACGATCCAGCCGCAGAAGCCGCTGCTCGTGAGGCTGCTGACGCTGCAGCCGCAGAAGAAAGCACAGACGCCGCTGATGTCCCAGCAGATAATGGCAGCAAGCCAGAAGAATCTGCAGACAAGGCAGAAGAATCCAAAGAAGAGAAATAAAAGAAAACATTTAGTCTGGGCTTTTGGTCGCTACGCGCCAGAAATTAAAAATTGGCTAGTCGGGTCTGCGCCGGTATTACCAGTACCGTGCTCGACCCGTAGCCAATTTTTAATTTGTGGGCTGCGCTCTTTTAAAAAGCCCAGCCTAAACATTTTTCTTTTATTTTCTTCTTAAATATCTACTGATTTTTAATCGCGTCAACATTAGCGATCAAGCGCGCTTTGAAAGCATCTTGTGCGGCACCAATTTTCTCATTATCACCCTTCCAGGTTTCTAATGCTGGCATCTGCAGTGCGCGAGAGAACGAGAAAGTAACAGGCCATGGGAACGGACCATTTTTGACAATTGCCTGTAGATTATTAGTGGCCTGTTCTACTGTCTGGCCGCCAGAAAGGAACACTACACCAGCTAAGTTCTCTGGTACATGTGACTTGAGCACTGCGGCTGTGGCTTTGCCGACTTCCTCAGGAGTAGACTGAATCGGATATTTCTTGCCAGCCATCACCATATTTACTTTTAGAATTGTAGCATCAAGTTTGACACCTGCCTTTGCTAGCTCATCAAAGAGTGTATCTAGTACCTTACTTGTAATATCGGTACTTTGCTCTAAAGTATAATTACCATCATATACCACCTCTGGTTCGACAATTGGCACCATATTATTATCCTGACAAATTTTGGCATACTCTGCTAGTAGCTGGCAATTTTTCTGAATAGCCATATCGCTAGGCTTACCCAGGTCTACAGTAAACGCTGCGCGCCACTTGCAGAAGCGTAGGCCCCTAGCATAGTAATCTGGTAAACGCTTCTTTAGATTATCGATGCCTTTAGTATATTGCTCATCGGAATCAGGGAAATTTGCTAGCCCCTCATCCACCTTGACACCCGGTACAATCCCGTGAGCTGTCAGGAACGAGACAAAATCGCGGCCATCATCGCATCTCTGACGAGTAGTCTCATCAAACAGAATTACACCATTAACATAACGTTCTAATTCGGGTGTTGACAATAACAAATTACGATAATCGCGGCGGTGTTGTTCGTCATCAGGAATTAGCATAGCCTCAAATTTCTTGTGGATGTTACCACCAGACTCATCCGCGGCAAGAATTCCTTTGCCAGGTGCCATCATAGTGGCAGCAATTAATCTAATGTCTGTCTCTTCAGTTTTCTTGGTATCGGCAAGCGTCTTAATTTTATCAAATGGCATCGTGCCAGAAAGAGAAGAATTCTCGGCATTGATCTTAGCATAGAGCAGAGCATCTTTGACAGACTCGCCTTTTACAAGAGCGCCAAAAACTGACGCAGCGATAATTGAGTGCATAGTTAAATGAGTCATCAGATCGGTACGCTCAATACGCCAAGTCTGAGTATGACCATTTAGAGTAATATCTTGATCAGAAATTTTACATACCGATGCGTTATCAGGCGCAGTAATATCTTGTGCATCGGAGTCTACAAATACCATGTTAGAAATTGCCAGAAGCTCTTTGTCGGCATCGGTCAATTCTTTTGGCGCATAAAATGCAATACGCGTATGTTGTGACATCGACATAAAGTTCTTAATCTCTTTCACCAGCTCTGCAGTAACGCCAGCCGAGCGATCAATAAACAGCCACTCTACCATACCGCGCGGCATTACCCATTTCGTTGCAGTGCGCTCGTTTGGTACTAAGTAAGTGATCTTATTACCATGGCATAGCATATAGCGATATGTCTGTGCCTGCTGGCCATTAGTGATAATCTCGCCACCTGCAAAGCCCAGCTTAGAACCAGCGATACGCGCCTGCTGATCAAAGCGATTCAGTACCTCTAACGCTACCGCCGCTCCGCCGTAAATACTGATCCGGCGGAAAAACTGATGCGAGCTGCCATCAAAGCCAAAGTCAAGCCACGGTGTGCCATGCTCGTCTATTTCAAAGTTGTTTTGACGTTCGTCCATCCGAAGATAAACGTCTTTTAAGATGTTCCCAATTATCAAAATATTACTCATGCTTATAGTATACCATGAAAAAGAGAATAAAAGAGAAAAATAATGATGTTTATAACAAGCAGAAACTATTGCTTTGCCTTGGGCTACTGGGCGAGGCAGCGGAGGGAGAAGCCGTAGAGCTTGAGGTTGTAGTCTGCCGGGTAGACTGTGCTATTAGTACCGTATAAGAGCAGGATGTGTGCGCGGGCAGCAGGGGTATAGGC
>JAZQKE010000007.1:0-26037 GCA_045541995.1 Candidatus Nanosyncoccus sp.
AGGCATTATTTGTACTAAGTAGTATAGATGCTAATGGAGAAAATGGTAAGAGAGATGGAGATGAGGAAAATGAGGTGAGAGAGAGCATAGTAACCACACCAAAGGAGGCAATGCCACAAAAAGATAAAAGAAATTTTGCTACAAACCTCACTACGTGACGACTAGAGCGCTGGCTCTGGCCTAGAGAGAATAGCTTGTTGGTGCTTGGCATTGTACCTCCTTTGGTGTGTTTGCTATGCCCGCACGTAGAGACACTTTTGTCTATTACATATCTCGCGATACCCCCTGCCTATTGTAAATTCCAACAAAAATGCGACCACGTACGTGTTCGCTAAAACATCACCTAGAGTCACCGTGAAGGATACACTAAGCCGCACATGGCCGCATTTTTATATCCTTCAAAAGTTAGTGACTCAACGGTAGATATAAAATAAACTCTATGCGATGTTTTAGCACTCTTATTATAGCACGCACTGCAAAATTAGCGCAAGGGCTTTCGCCAAACTTATAATTACATCAAGAATATATGATCAGTTGCAGTATATTCCATTTCGGAATATACTCGTTCTTTGTCAAGTTCGCCCGAACTATTCGATTTTTTCGAATAGTTCGTGCATTTTTTGCACATACTGCCCAACTAGGAAGTTTTTCTTCCAAGTTCGATTTTTATCCAAAGTTATGTAAAAAACACCAATTAGAACTACGAAAGATTTTTTCGCTGTTGTTAAAGGGAAATTCCTGCTGATATTACTTTTTACAGCATAAAAGCGGATTTTACCTGTTAAATAAAAAAGCGTAATATCTTGCCGAGTACGGTACTGTTAATACCGGCGCAGGCAGGAATTACGCTTTTTTATTTATCAGGCTAAAACCAAGTGCTGTAAAAAGTAATTATCAGCGAATTTCCCTCAAATAATCGAGGTTACTGCTCCACACCCTTCATCGAAAGCGACAACTTCCCCTTATCATCAATCGCCACCAGCTTAACCTTAATCTCTTGTCCAACTTTCAGAGCATCAGTCACTTTATCAAGTCTCTGATCAGAAATCTGCGAGATATGTAGCATTCCATCTATGCCAGGTAAGATGTTCACGAATGCACCAAAATCTTTGATAGTTACTACTTTACCAGTGTAGATTTTGCCAACTTCTGGCTCTTCGGTCAGGCTTTTGACCCACTCGACGGCCTTGTTGATAGACTCGGCATTGGTACCAGCAATAGTCACTAGGCCATCCTCTGCGATATCTACTGTCGCACCTGTCTCTGAGGTAATCTTATTGATGGTCTCACCACCTTTGCCGATGACAGAACCAATTTTGTCTGGATTAATCATTAGCTTCTCAATCTGTGGAGCATGATCAGAGATTTTCTCGCGTGGCCCAGAAATCACACTCAGCATATGGTCTAGGATGAACATTCTTCCCTCGTGGCTCTGTGCGATTGCTTTTTCTAGGATGTCGATTGGCAAGCCATGGACTTTCATATCCATCTGGAGAGCGGTAATGCCCTCAGTGGTACCTGTTACCTTGAAGTCCATATCGCCAGCAAAATCTTCGGCATCCATTAGATCGGTTAACACATAAGCCTTATCGATATCATCCGCGGTGATCTCTACACCCTTTTCTACGTCTACCATCAAGCCCATCGCTACACCAGATACTGGACGTTTTAGAGGTACACCCGCATCCATCAGCGCTAGACAAGAAGAACATGTTGCAGCCATAGATGTAGATCCATTCTGAGACATAATTTCGGTAACGCTGCGAATCGCATATGGAAAATCCTCTACCGAAGGCAGCATTGGCATCAGTGCCCGCTCTGCCAGATAACCATGGCCAATCTCACGGCGACCAGGGCTACCGATACGGCCACACTCACCCACTGTAAATGGAGCAGCATTATAGTGATGCATATAACGACGGATTCCGTCATTGACTTCCATTGTGTCGACAACCTGCGCAAAACTCATCGGCGCTAGCGTGATAATGTTCATCGCTTGAGTCAAACCACGAGTAAACAGCGAGGAGCCGTGCACTCTTGGTAGGATAGAAACTTGGCTAGACAATGGGCGCACCTCTGTAAGTTTACGGCCATCAGGACGCTCACCATCCTTGATGATGCCACGGCGTACCTCATGGTGTACAGCTAATTCAAATGCTTCGTTGTATTCTTTGGCGTAGTTTTCTTCGTACCAAGCCATGATGCTTTCTTCATTATCCTCTACACCCTCAGGCTTCTCTGCTGTAAAGAATTCTTTGGCAAACTCTGCGTTCATTTCATCACGTAGCTCATCACAAATTTTCTGGCGCTCTAGTACATTGCCGCGAATCTTACCGCCAGCGAATTTAACATCAGTCCAAGCATCAACTTTCTCTTGGATAGATTCTGCAGGTAGCACCAACTCATACTCTAGCTCTTCTGGCTTTACAATCTCACGCAATTTCTCTTGTAACTCTAAGGCTGGCTTACAGTTCTCTGCCGCCCAACGCATTGCCTCGATAATGACCTCTTCTGGTACCTCATTTGCACCAGCCTCTACCATCATTACCTTGCCGTTTCTAATTGCTACTACGAGGTCAAGATCGCTAGCCTCACGCTCTTCAGCAGATAAGAATGCCTTAAACTCATAGTCGCTGTCTCCGGCCTTACCAGTCTTTTCATCGACCTTGGCACCTTCCTTCAGTACGCGGCCAATGCGCACCCCTGCTACTGGACCGTCAAACGGTACACCAGCACAGTGTAAAGCTGCCGATGCGGCTACCATCGCTACACAGTCTGGACGGAAGCTTGGATCCATCGAGAGCACAGTTGCCACTACCTGAATCTCCTGGCGATAACCTTTTGGAAATAGTGGGCGAATTGGGCGGTCAATCAAACGGCCCACCAGTACAGCGTTATCAGATGGCTTACCCTCGCGCTTGATGAATTTGCTGCCATTCATCTTGCCAGCAGCGTAGAACTTCTCTTCGTACTCCACAGAGAGCGGGAAGAAATCTTGCTCCACAGGCTTCTTCGATACAACTACACTACCAAGCACAGTGGTATCGCCATAAGACACCATCACGCTAGATGTCGAGCGAAATCCGACTCTGTTGACCTCTAGAGTTAGTTCGCGCCCACACCATTCAGTCGAGATTCTCTCGACTTTTTTTCCATTCGGATTAATAATATCCATAAAAAATTACCTTTCTGAGAAAACACCAGATATATAGGTTTTCGGCAAAAGCCTATGTATCTGCCGTTTTCTCCGTTACTTCTACCCCTATTTTACCACACATCGACCCAGTTTTAAAGCCCCAGACCCCTACCCGTCTACCACCAAAATACTGCATCTCCTACACCTGTTTCAACCTCAAAATCTATTGACAATTCAACCCGTTTGTGCTATAATGTATAGGATGAGTTAATTTTGCCCTAACAGGGCCGTAACTATAGTACCGCTACTCATCCGAGTAGCAATAACATACATTCCATGAAGGGGGGATAAATTTATGGAAGGACAAAAGAACAGTGCTTATTTTGAGTTAGAGAAGAAATATTCTGAATATGAGTATTATTGCAAATATGCTTTACGTAATATCAGTGCTAGGCTTGATAACTTATACGAAGAGATGGCACGCTCTACTGAAGGATATAATATCATCGACCATTACTACACAAGAATCAAAACATTCGATAGCACATTTGACAAACTTGCTCGAAGAGATCTTCCTCCGACATTCAAATCAATTAGAGAGGAATTGCATGATGTTGCAGGTGCACGCATAGTTACTCCTTTTAAAGACGATGTCTATAGAATGGCCGAAATGCTTCCGTATCAACACTCGATAGAGATCGTTGAAAGGAGGGATTATATCGAAAAACCCAAAGAAAATGGATATAAAAGTTTGCACATAATTGCAAACATGAAGTTCCATTTATACGAAGCTGAGCATATTATACCTATTGAAATACAAATCCGTAGTAAGGGTATGGAAATGCTGTGGTCACTAGAGCATATTATTAATTATAAAAATTCATCGGCTGATCCAGCGGCAACCGAATCGTTTGCAAGAATCGCTAAGATACTTGATGAATTTGAAGACGCTGCGATGGAACTTCGTGACACTTCAGGCATCCAAGCTGCGACTGATTTTATGGCAACTACAAATACTTTAGTTGAAGGAATGGTAAAGGCTGAGACAGAAAAAAAAGAAAAGTTCTTCTCAAAAAAATAAGCATCAAAAACCCCGCCGGTTATCCGACGGGGCTTTTTCATGCTACCGAGCCAGAACACGATTCATAGCCAAGTAGATGTTTAATTCGCGAAGGTTACTTGCGACTTCTTGCAAATATTATTTGCGCAGTCCGCATTTCTTGACAGTATCTTTGTACTTCTCGAAATCGGTGTTCTCAAGGTACTTCAAGAGTTTTTTACGCTTGCCGACCATCTGCATCAAGCCGCGGCGAGCCATAAAATCGTGCTTGTTTTCCTTGACGTGCTCGGTCACCTCTAGGATACGCTCAGTCAAGATAGCGACCTGGACCTCTGGAGATCCAACATCTTTCTTACTGCGTGCGAGCTTAGAGATAGCCTCCGCTTTCTTCTCTTTTGTTATCATAGGGGTAATTATAGCACACCTTGCCAGATAAAGCAACCAGCACCAGCTTATAATCAAGAACCCCCCATCTCGCAACCTCTCCCCATAAAAAAGCGCCGATATAAATCGACGCCTAAAGATAGAGTTCAAACCAAGATGCCTCTCACCACAAAACTACTCCGTCAGTAGCTCCAAGCATCTCTCATACTGCAGCTTAGTCTTTGCCAAGATGTCTTCCGGAATTTCCGTCAGACCTTCATTCGCAGCAATATAATCACGGATAATCTGTTTATCCATACTGGGCTGCTCCTGCCCGGGTTGATACTTATCAGCCGGCCAAAACCGGCTTGAATCAGGAGTAAAAATCTCATCCGCCAGGTACAGCTCCCCATTCTCGTCCAAGCCAAATTCGAATTTAGTATCAGCCAAAATTACACCTTTCTCTTCGGCATAGTCTCTCGCGTGCCGATAAAGATCAAGCGAACATTTACGAACTGCCTCAGCCAATTTCACCGGCTTATCGTACCCCTCATCTGCAAATAGATCTACCATCTGTTCAAAAGAGATATTCTCGTCATGCTGTCCTTGAGGAGCCTTGGTCGTCGGCGTAAAAATCGGAGGGTCAATCTTGCCACAATTCTGAAGTCCATCCGGCAGAGTCAAACCGCAAAATTCGCGAGTTCCACCCTTATAAGCCTTCCACAGACTACCAGTGATATATCCTCTAACAATTGCCTCAACCGGCAGCATCCTCACCTTCTTCATCAAAGTTGTCCTGCCGTTAAACTCCGGCCTCATAAAAAATTCCCCCTCCATATCACTATTATCAATGGTGATAAAAGCCCGATTCACGCCCGTCGGCAACCACGAGGTAATCTTACAGAACCAGAACGCCGACATCTTTGTCAAAATCTTTCCCTTGTCCTCAATCTCAACAGGTAAAATTTTGTCAAAAGCCGACACCCTGTCTGAAGCGACCAACGCGATGTATTCGCCGCCTTCACTCTCGTAAATGTCTCTAACTTTCCCTTTTTGTACTAATGCCCACTCCATAAAAATCACTCCCTTCTATAAAAGTACAATTTGTTACCACAAAAAACAACTCTATCTTGTCATAAGACACCACATTTACCTCAATTACGCAAGGGCTATATCTCTATATCTATTTCTCTTCCACCCCAACTTCTTCTAGTGTCACTGCATCACTTACCTTATATTCGCCAATTTCCGTCCGCCTCAGAGTCGTTAGATAGCCGCCCACACCTAACGCCTTACCAATATCCTCGCCCAGCGCCCGAACATACGTCCCTGATGACACCTTACAATCTATCTTCAGATCTGGCCACTCATACCGCACCACAGAAATGTCATAAATAGTTACCTTCCGCTCCGGCATTTCCACTTCGATTCCCTTCCGCGCAAGGTCATACGCGCGCCTACCATCGATTTTTACAGCAGAATAAGCCGGCACTCTCTGCACAATCTCTCCCGTAAACTGCTCCAGTACCTGTTGAACCTGGGAAATATCAGGAATATAATTTTCAGGGATCTTTTTCGCGACGGGCGAAAAGGATAGGGCAGACACCCGCGACGGCGGGATGGCTGCCCGGTGCCCTGAAAATTCATATTCTGATATTTCCCCCTCAATATCACCAGTACTCGACACTTTCCCCAGGCAAATCGTCGCCTCATACCTCTTATCCAACTTCAAATATTCTCCAGCCTTTTTCGTAGCCTTCCCCAGCAAACAAATCAAAAGACCCGTCGCAAACGGATCCAAAGTCCCAGCATGTCCTACTTTCACCCTCTTGGGCAAAGCCGATTTTGGTAAATCAGAGAGCGCACGACCAGCATCAACCCAATCTTGCTTGATCTGCTCTCGCCTCTGTTCGGTGAGTACTCGTCGCACCCTTGCGACCACACCGAACGAACTCATCCCCGCCGGCTTATCCACGAGCAGGACATCTCTATTGGTCAAATTCATGTTTTTATTTTACCACACAGAGCAACGTATATCGCCACTACGCATCATGGTAAATCCAACATATTTTTGTTTTTTACTCCACGCTACAAAAGCGCGGCCTCTAGGGCCGCGTTAAGCTGTTCTTACAAGTACAACTACCATTGTCGCACTGATTGCCATCGCGAGGATAATAGGTATCATTACCATATTACATCCCTGGTATCTTAAATGCTCCCGGATCCGCGACCGGCGGGACTGACGCCGGATCTCGGACTGGTTCTTGAGCAGGCTCAGGTACGGGCTCTTTTGGAGCATCCTGAGCGGGCTCTGGTTGAATGATTACCGGATTAAGCTCCTCTTTCGGGGCTTCTACGCCCGCGCCCTCAGGAGCTGCCGGCACACCATTTGCTGCTGATTCATCCCCCTGCATTACCACCGGCTGCACAGGCGGCAAAGCCGCGTCCATAGCCTGTCCCACTGTACCTATACTCTGGCCTAATGGCGCTTCTACACCTGGAACTTGTGGCGCTGGCGCTTGTGGTAACTCAACATTATCTGTTCCAACCATTGGCTCTGTAACCGGTTGGACTTCTGGCTGTGCGGCTACATTCGGCGCCGCAGAGATAGCTGGGTTCGTCGCAAAAGGACTCGACTGTGTATTTGCCAGCTCTTTTTCCATCATTTCACCATAATCTTTTGGCATCTCCTCTGGTATTGGCTCTACAGTTTTATCTTGTAAATGTGTCATATCATCCGCCGTTTCATAAATTCCACCTGCTGGCATTTTCGCTGCAGCGACTTTGGCCTCGTCCTCGCCTTGTGCAGACGGGATTACCACCTGACGATCAATCACCGAAGGCTCATGTTGCTCACCAAACAATTGTGTAGTTTCCGTCGTTGGTATTTCAACTTTTGGTACCGCTGCTTCTGCCATCGATGCTGGGGCTTCTATTACTGGTGCGCCTGTCGTTTCTGGCATCGCGGACGGTGTCACCACCGGCTCAACTTCTGGCTCCGAAGCCACATCAGGAATAGTTTGTTTTAGTGCCTCTTCTGGAGTCTGCGCCACCTCGGGAGTCTGTACCGGCTCTGGAACTGGTGCCACCTCTGGAGTTGATGCTACATCTGGCACCGTTGCGGCCAATTCGTCCATCAAAGGTTGTCCGATTACCGCACCATTTGTTGCAGGCTGTCCCCCTACACCTTCAGTAGGGCTAGGATTCAGACCACTCACCATCTGCTCTAACTGCTGTTCCGGCGAAGCAGTCTGCTCGTCGGAGGTCTGCCCAGCAGGAGTTTGCTCGCCAGAAATTTGTTCCTCAGTAGCTTGCGTATTAGTCCCAGCCGATTCCTCTTTTTTATCTCTCGATATATCAAGTATAGTTCCTTCTAGAGATCCCTCTTTGGCTGCTTCCTCTTCTGCCGGTTTTTTCTCTGGCGCATCCTGTTTTTCTATATTTACCGCAATCAATTGCTGATTTGCCCCAGATTCCATTAATTTTGCACTTACTGCCATCGTTTCTGGCGTTGTTTTATCGTTAGAAAATCTCTCTGTAGCCGCTACTACCCCCGTAAGCAAAGCAGTTGCCACTTCTTCTGGTATATCCTGCCCCAGAGCTTCAATCATCCTTACTATCATCTCCGACACCGATGATGCCTTTGGATCGTCCCACTCAATTCCCCCTAATTTACCTGGTACATCATTCGAAATATTAATCGCACTAGCATCATGCATGATCCGTCCATGCTTCGAAAGCGCAGCATCCAAATCTCCCATATCCTTCACGTTGAGAGAAATCACTAAGTCAACATTTATATCCCCGTGCGAAAACTGCAAATCTTGTTCATCAATAGTCGTGCGATACGGGGTAATATAGACTTTTACAAATTCATCTTCAATCTTGTAACGCAGATGATCTGCCTTATCCTTATTCAGCGCAATAATGAAATCTTGCAGACTATTCGTGTTCGTCTCAAAAGTCTTTTTTGGTTCCAAAAATTCCAATGCATTAGGCGTTTTACCAGAGTAAATAGCCGTTGCGTGCTTATCCATTCTATCCAGCATTAATGTCAGACCAATAGCGGCCGCCATTTCATCAACACTTGGGTCTCTAGACAAAGTCACCAAAATACTATCAGCATCTTTTACTCGATCAACCACCCTATCAACGATGCTATCATTTTTAGCAGCATTGACCTCAGCTTCTACCGATGATTTTTTGTCTTCTTCGTTTTGCATTTTTATTTTTGATTACAATTTATAACCACATTTTACCATAACCTGTTTCTAAGGTCAACCCTTTTTCTTCTAAACTCTTTACATTTTCCCAAATCTGGTGTATAATTACTCTAATTATCAATATTATTTAACCTATAGGAATATACATGCCGATTATTAAATCTGCTAAAAAAGCCGCTCGCCAAGCCGTAAAGCGCACCGAGCACAACAAAGAAATCAAGAAATCCATCAAGACAGCCCTCAAGGCCCTAAAGACCAGCCCATCTGCTGACAATCTTTCTAAACTTCAGTCCGAGTACGATAAGGCCGCCAAAAAAGGCCTCATCAAAAAGAACACTGCTTCCCGTCGCAAAGCTTCTGCTGTTAAGCTAGCCAAGGCTGCCGGTGTCACTCTTGGCGCTAAAAAATCCACCAAGCCTGCAGCTAAGTCCACCAAGCCTGCTACCAAAAAGGCTCCAGCCAAAGCAGCTAAGAAACCTGCGACCAAAACTACCAAAACCACCAAAAAGACTACTGCCAAGAAGTCTACCACCAAAAAAGCTTAATTTTTCGGCATCCTAATCAAAAAACTTTTTATCAAAATCCACGGCTCTGCAGTCGTGGATTTTAGTTTAATATCAAGCTCTGCTAGCTCCTTTAGAATCGCTTTTTCCCTACTGCCATTTCTCCAGCCATAGCGTTTCAGGGCCTGGCTCACCATCAGCCCAAAGAACCTATACGGATCTTGTTCCTCTTCTATTTTTTCTAACTGTCTTACTGCCCTCTCGCCGTCTCGCATTGCTGTATCAAAAATTCCAAAAACCAACTTTTTATTCACGTTCTCTACTACATCAATTTTCTTTAGTTCTAAGTTGTTCTTTTTTACAAAATCATTAAAGGTTTTTTTCTTGGATAAAGTCGTTTCCCAAATTACAACATCATGCTCTGTGTCTGCATATTTTGCGATTTCCTCGTACAAATCTTCGTCATCTTCATTCTCACCCGATCTTTTTTCTGTCAAATCTTTTAACAAAATCTTACGTTTACTTGCAAATAATGAAGCACCTTTAAAGATATTAATAATATCGCCGGTTTTTAGGTTTTCCCCATAAAAAACTTCGTAATTCTCTCCCAAAATCTTTTTCACTTCCCTGGCAATTCTAACCCGATCACTTCCATGAAAAATCTTGATCATTATGACTCTCCCTCTACCTGGACAGTCTGACAAATTGGACAAATATGTGTACCTCTTCCTGCTACCCGTATTTTCTTAATTTCAGCACCACACCTCGTGCATGGCTCGCCCTCTCGCCTAAAGACTTGGGCAAATTTTTCTAGATAATCTCCTTTTGTCCCATCCGCACGTACATACGTTGCCATCGTACTTCCACCCGAGTCAATCGATGCCTCCATCACTTTTTTTGCTGAACAGACCAACTGTTCCGCCTGTTCGTACGTCAGTGCACCAGCCGCTGTTTCTGGATGGATCTTAGCGTCAAACAACGCTTCATCCGCATAAATATTCCCCAGGCCACAAATTACTTTTTGATCCAGAATTACCGCTTTAATCGCAGAATTCTTGCGTCGCTGCAATTTATTATAAAAATCCTCTACATCTATTTTCCATGGTTCTTTGGCTAGACTTTTGATAAAATTATCATCTTCTACTTCTACGGTCGAGATTACTTTCACGAAACCAAATTTCCGCTGATCATTAAAGAATAAAGTGCCTGCACCAGCGCCACCTTCCATCTCAAAAATCACGCGCGTTTGTTTATTCGGCAAAGCCTCAAAAAATGAGTCCGTCGGGTGTCCACCCGCAAAAGTTTCGTCATCCCCCAAAGTCCTTTTTTCGGCCACCTCCATGATATCCGCGCCACCCTCCTTACCTTTTGCGCGAAATATCAATTGCCCCGTCATCCTCAGATGTATCATCATAGACACACCATTATTAAGATCAAAAACCAGGGCTTTTCCAAACCTTCTAATGCCCTTAATTACGGCATTCTCTACCAATTCTTTCGGCCCTATAAAAGATTTCTCACAACGAATTTCTACCTTCGTAATCTTTTTCTGAATACAAAATTTACTCAGCCCACGTTTAATGGTTTCAACTTCTGGTAACTCAGGCATATCCCCTTAATTATACCATATCATCTACAGACAACTTTTATCCCGTGTATATCTTTTTTAATCACCAACTCTTTCGCTTTCACGCGAGAGTATTCACCCTCTGCTTGTATTTCAAATTCTTCTGGCCCAGAAAAATCAACTTTTACTATTACATCACCTCTCGATTCTTCATTTCTCTTGCTACAATATTTTTTTCCTGGTAAATGCGCCACTATGCTTCGCATCATAAACCACATTAGTCTCCAAAAACTTTTTAGTCTACCGTAGCTTACAAATATCTCGTCAGGATTTTGCCAGTAATTCCCTCCTCGCATCAACCTCGCCACTGTCTTACTATTTACCATTAGCACATCAGAAACTCTCCTGCTAGGCGCAATCTGCACTATATTTTCTTTCCCAGATTTAGAAATTTTCATTCGGTTAATTGGCACATCTCCAAGCTGAATATCCTTCGGCAAAAAATCTCGTTTTTTATTCCTGAAAAACCACTTCGCCAGAACCAAAATTGAATAAACTAGTCCTTTTTTCCCTCTTTTAAGTTTGTCCCGTATCTCTTGTTTATTAAACGCTTCCGTGCTCTCGGCAAACATTCCAACCGTAAAATAACATGCTGCGTACCGCCAGTGTTCACCATCCAAAAATGCCTCCATTGGGAATAGTCTCTGCACTGATCCATTCTCAAAATCATAAATCAAATCTTTACAATTTTTCTCTCCCAACATCCTAGCGCAATCATTAAAATTACCATAACCCAAAACCCCCAACGTTACGTCCTTTTTGGATAACATTGCAGCGTTCAGCGCCATCGTCGACGTGCCATCACCGCCAGCTGATATTAATAAATCCCCATCCATTAATAATTGTGCTAACATTTTAGCATTTTCATTGACCGACATCTTCTTTACTTCATACTTGCCCACCTGATATCCGCTCAACCCCGCAAGCGGCCGAATTACTTCTTTTTGAATTCTCAGTTGCCTACTAGAACGTGGATTATATGCAATTATTACTCTCTGCATTATAGCTCCCCCCAGTTGTTGCCCGATGTTACTTCTACTGCCAACTTAATTTTTAGTTCAGGCGCAATCTGCTCCATCGTTTTCTGCAAAATTCCAGAAACTTCCTCTACCTGATTATCATCACACTCTACAATCAACGAGTCGTGCACTTGCAGCACCAAATTTGCTCCTTGTGGCAGTTTGCTATCAACTTGAATCATGGCTTTTTTCATCAAATCTGCTTCCGTACCCTGAATCGGCATGTTTTTCGCTGCCCGCTCAGCTCCTTGGCGTACAATAAAATTAGCGGATTTAACATCTGGAGTCGGTCTTCTTCTACCATAATATGTTTCTACATAACCCTGCTCACGCGCCTGTTTCAAAACTTTATCCAGATACTCACGAATCGGTTTTCTCACTTCGAAATAATCATCAATAAATCTCTTTGCCTCTGAAATCCCCATGCCCGTTGCATCAGCCAAACCTTTAGCGCTCATCCCATACATCACACCAAAATTAATTGTTTTTGCTGCCCTACGCTGCGCTTTCTTTACTTCCTCCATCGAAACACCAAACACATCTGCGGCCGTCTTGGTATGAATATCTACTCCAGAATTAAAATCATCAATTAGCGCCTGATCACCAGACAGAACCGCCGCTAACCTCAACTCAAACTGCGAATAATCAGCTGATACCAATTTTCTACCTTCACCGGCAATAAATCCCGTTCTGATTCTTCTTCCTTCTTCTGTCCGCACAGGGATATTCTGTAAGTTTGGTGATACGCTAGATAATCTCCCAGTAGCTGTAACATTCTGCGTAAAAGTAGTATGAATTCTATCCTCATCATCCGCTAATCCTGGCAACGGCGTAATATATGTCGAGTACAGCTTTGCAGCTTCGCGGTATTCCATAATTTTCTCAATTACCGGCGAATATTGTCTCAGTTTTTCTAGTTCTTTCGCCCCGGTAGAATATCCTCTAGTAGTCTTTTTAATCCCTGTCGTCGGCAACCCCATTTTAGTAAACAACACTTCACTCAGTTGCAGTGGTGAATTAATATTAAACTCTACACCAGCTAGATCAAAAACGTCTTGTTCCAATTTCTCGACTTGCACTCTAAACTCTTCGGCTAGCTGCGCAAAGTAATTTCTAGAGATTTTAATTCCTTTTTTCTCAATTTTATAGAGAACTGGTATCATCGGCAGATCATATTCGAAATATATTTGCTCTAGTTTTGGCATCTTGGCCAACTCTACCAACTGCTCTTCCGCCTGTTTCACCTTCTGCTGCTTCTCTTCATCCGTATCACCGAAATTCAATGTCCCCTGTTCATTGGAGCTATCACTCCCTTGGCGTATTAGTGGATTTAACAAAAATGCAGCTTGATTAATATCCCAAAACTTTGCCCCACTCAAAATTTCTTTGGCCACCAAATCATCGCTGTGCATTTTATTTTTTATGTCATCATCAATGATATACTCACTCAAATCTTTAACATAGCGACTATTTCTCAACGTCGCTTTAACATCGTCTGCAGAGACTTCCGCAACCTCCTCCTCTCTTACGCCATCACCATCATCTACAAACTTAAAATCTGACAGTTTGTTTGCTCTCTGCTTTTCAATTTCTTTCTTAAATTTTGCCTTTAGAGACCTAAATTCCAAATCCGACAATGCTTTCTCAACTCTCACAGGATTAATCACCAAATCTGGTATCTCGCTAAGCGACACTGGCGCATCAAGCATAATTTTTCCAAGCCTCTTGGACATAAATGCACTATCTTTCCCAGCTATCAATTTTTTCAGAACGGCACCAGATATTTCTGTACTTTCCCCTTTCTCCGCTCGCTCTACTTCCTCGTATATCTTTTCCAAGGTGCCATATTTTTCTAGCAAACTCACTGCCGTCTTTTCCCCAACTCCAGGCACACCAGGTATATTATCGCTTGCATCGCCTTTTAGCGCTTTTAGATCTAAGAATTGGGATTTTTTGATGCCATATTTTTCTTCCACCGCAGGCACATCTAGCTCTTCCAATTTAGAGAAACCCTTGAGTAAGCGGTACATCCGCGTATTGTCATCAACCACCTGCAACATATCCAAATCACTCGACACGATCACCGTATCCCACTCATTATCACGCTGAACACCCACTGGCGCATCAGCGTCTAGCTGAGACGAGGCGGCAGACGCCTGATGCGCTAGGGTTCCGATGATGTCGTCCGCTTCATAATCATCGCACTCCAACCACCCCCACCCCAGTGCTTCCACCAAATTTTTAAGCAGAGGAATTTGCACGAAAAAATCTTCTGGTGGCTTTACTCTGCCCGCTTTATACTCTGGATATATTTCTTTTCTTTTACGAATAGACGTTTTTGCCTTGTCCCAAGCTACTACTACCTTGGTAGGCTGGATATCTTTCACAATTTCCAGTGCAATCACTGCAAACCCATATACCCCACCCGTTGGCGTGCCATCACTCGTCGACAAATTTCCCATGGCATAATATCCACGGTAAAAAACACTTTTGCCGTCAATTATCACTAATTTATTCATTAAAACCAGTCTCTACCAATATTTCTTTAATCTTCTTTTCCATTTGCTCGACCGAACCATCATTCAACACATAATAGTCAGCCGCTGCAATTGGCCCACCTTTTTCAAGATTCTCTATCTCGCTGCGGTCTCGCTCGCGAATTTCTTCTGCATTAAACGGACGTTCTGGGCGCATCGCAACCCTTTTGTAACGCAACTTTCTTGGTACTACAATTGCAAGAAATGTCAGCATTCCAGGAAACTCATGCTTTAGGGCCTTGTACTCGGTCCAAGAATAGACTCCGTCTAACACAATTCTCTTCTGCCCAGCCTTAATTAAATCATGAACCTCATCAATCACCTGGCGTACCACCCAATCTTTTCCCTCAGTCTCGCGAATCATCTCTCTAAATTTCTTTTCGCTTTCACCGTCCTCTGTCCTAGGGATTCCCCTCTTTTCCATTTCTTTATAAATCATCCCCCCAAAATATACTTTCGGATAGCCCTGAGCCGTCAAATAATCTACCGCCACACTCTTGCCGCTACCAGACATTCCCACTACAGCAATTATTTTTACACTGTGCTTCTTCTCACGGATCTCGTCTGCTTCTGCGTTAATTTCAGCTTCTGATAATACTTCTTCTTTTGTTTTCTTGCTCATATCCATCCTTACTGCCCACTAAAAATCCCGCCTGGCAGTAGCCATTGCAAGAATGCCCACATTAATGCATATGCTACTAGGCCTATTAAGATATTAATCAACCTACTTTTTGCCTTTGTCATCTGAGCCTCATTGTCACGCGCAGTCAAATACATCACGCCCGAAATTACAATTCCAAGTGTACCAGCAATTCCAACGCCAAACGTTAATACGTTTAATACGATATTAATAACTACAAAAATCCCTCCGCCATCTTGCTGCTCATCATCACTACATTCAATAATAGAGGTATCCACCCCGGCACATCTTGCAGCATAGGCAGGCTCTAGCTTGTTCACATTAGCAAAAGCCAAACCAAAAACTATTGCCATTACGGCCATAATTTTCAGAATCAGTTTTTTCATAGGACCTCCTTATTTTAGATATTCGTGCAATTTCTTTGTGTCTTTATGCTTCCTTAGCTTTGACAGTGCTTTTGCTTCAATCTGGCGAATTCTTTCCCTTGTTACTGAAAATTCTGCACCTACTTCTTCTAGAGTATGTGATCTGCCCCCACCAATACCAAACCTTAATTTAATAATTTTTTGTTCACGCTCCGATAATGTCGAAATAATCTCTGCAAGCTGCTCCTTCAAAATTTGATTTGCAGCAGAATCTTCTGGACTAATTCGCTCCTCATCCTCGACAAAATCACCAAGCACCGAATCTTCATCATCTCCATCGCGACCCACACTCTGATCAAGCGAGGCAATATCTTGTTTAATCTTTAGAACGTATTCTACTTTTTCTGGATCCATATCCATTTCTTTGGCGATCTCTTCTGTAGTTGGCTCACGGTTGAGCTCCTGAGTTAACTTACGAGTCACCCTCAATACTTTGTTAATCGTCTCTACCATGTGTACGGGAATACGAATAGTTCTTGCCTGGTCAGCAATAGCACGCGTAATTGCCTGACGAATCCACCATGTCGCATATGTCGAAAACTTGAATCCCTTATCCGGATCAAATTTTTCAACAGCACGCAAAAGACCAGTATTTCCCTCTTGAATCAAATCCAAGAAATCGAGGCCACGCCCAGAATAACGCTTAGCAATCGAAACAACCAGACGCATATTTGCTTCTACCATTTTATCCTTGGCCTTTTTATTACCCTTGGCCGCCTTCTTAGCAAGAGCATGCTCTTCCTCTTGAGTTAGCAGCGGTATTTTGCCAATTTCTCTCAAATACAAGCGCACGGAATCGTCCGCAAAAGCATCAACATTATCAACTGTAATCTCTAGCTCTTCATCAGAAAGTTCTTCTTCTTCGGCAAGATCACCTACTTCTGGTTCTTCTGGCTCAGCCAAAACACCAGTTTTCAAAACTACTTCTTTATCTTGATCCATTTCTCAAATTATACTTTATTTTACCCCAAAGTTCAACCTTTTTGTATTTTTTCTATCTCTCGTAAAATCTCCTTAGTCTTCTCCTCATCATCCTCGGCCTCCTCAAGCTGCGTCATTAATAGTTCGATCTTTTGAACCTTCATTTCTTTTTGGTAGGCTTTGAGCAAATCCTTTACCTCAGCCCTCAGTTCTTTATCGGTCATTTTTTGATATTTTGCCTCAAATACTAGTTCTAGCTCAGCAACTTTTGTCTCATCATCTGGAATTTCCAACTCCACTCCTTCTCCAGCATCACCACCAAAAAGTGTAATTGCAAGCAAATTATCCTCTAGCACTTTAGCTCTCTCTGTTTTTGCGGACTTTGTTTTTATTTGCTTCAAACGTTTAACACTACTTACATCTATCTTTTTTGCATGCAAATCATCTACCGATACATCCAATTTTTTAGCCACAACTTGCTCATAATGCTTCTTCTCTACCGGATCCACAATATACGATATCACCCGCATCGCAATGTCTGAGTACTCTCTCTTTCCTCTTGCGCTAAGTAAATCTAGCTTTTCTTCATATTTATCCAACAGCCAGTCGACAGCTGGACGATTTTTATCCACCGCCTTTTGCCACAATTCTGGGCCTTTTTGGATTAACTCGTCTGGATCTTTTGCACCTTGATAATCTGATATTACAGATAAGTTAATTCCCAGTCCTCCAGCAAGATTTATGGCCCTTTCTGTAGCTTTCACTCCAGCTTCATCACCATCATAAGCCAGCCGCACATCCGACGTCAGCCTCGATAAAATCTTTAGATGCTGCTCAGTCATGGCTGTACCACTAGTCGCTACGGCCTGTTTAATTCCAGCTTGATGCGAAGAAATCACGTCCATATTTCCTTCGACTATTACCACAAACCCTTCCCGTCTAATTGCTTCCTTTGCCTGGTATAGCCCAAAAATATATCGCGATTTATTGAACAACATTGTTTCTGGTGTATTTAAATATTTTGGCTCACTTTTGTCCAGAACTCTCGCCGTATATCCAATTACTTGCCCATTCGTGTCAACAAAGGGCACCATCATTCTTCCTTTGAACAAATCTTTGCCAAATCGATTTAGTAAACCAGCATCCTCCATCTCCTGCTGAGAGTAGCCACGTTTTCCTAAAAACTTAATCAGTGCGTCACCCACTTTTGGTGAATAACCAATTCTAAACTCTTTTACGGTTGCTCGATTCATATTTCTTTTGTAAAAAACGTACTCGCACACCGTTTTATTTTTCGTTAACGCTATCTGATAATATTTCGTTGCCAGCTCCAAGGCCTCACGCATCCTGGTTTTTCGCTGAGCAACTTTTGCATCACCAGCACTATATTTTTTCAGCTCTACACCCGCTTGTGCTGCCAACTTCTCTAGGGCCTCACGGAACGATATTCCTTCTACTTCCATCACAAACGAAAAAATATCACCGCCCTTATTTGCAGAAAAATCATGCCAAATTCCCTTTTCTGGCGAAACCATAAAAGACGGCGTCTTATCCACACCCCAAGGGCTTCTGCCTTTTAGGGTCCTTCCTGCGCGTTTCAACTCAATGTATTGCCCAACTACATCTTCTACGGCGAGCCGCGCCCGAATTTCTTCTTTGGCATCGTTCATACATATATTATAAACCAAAATGTGCTATACTATAAGCATGAACAATAAGGAATATCTTGATCAAATTTCCTCCAACAATCGTCAAGTTAAGCAAAACAGTGGTTTTTTAGGTTTTAATATCTCTCCGCGCCTTGCTAAGATCGTCATCGGCGCTTTTATTGCTGCTATCCTTATTATCATTATCGGCTCTATCGTTGGCCTCTCCGGTAATAGCTCCTCAGAAAAAGATTATCTCGGTCGCATCTATCTTCGCACGAACAATCTTATGGATGCCATCGCTACCTATAATAAAAGCGTCAAATCATCAGAACTTCGCTCTATGGGTACTTCCCTCAATGCAGTTCTCGCAGAAACCAGCTACAGCGTTTCTTCAATCTTAGATTCTGAGTATGATGTCTCGCCATCTAAGGCCGTCAGCGATCGCATTACCGAAGAAGAGGAGGCAGACAAAACCGCCCTTAATGATTCCCTAGAAGATGCCCGCATCAGTGGCCGTCTAGATCGCGTTTTTGCTCATAATTTTACTTATGCCATTAGCATGCTATCAAATCTAGAGGCAGATGCCATCAAAAAAGCCAAAAAAGATAGCACCGCTACCACACTTTCCTCATCAAAAGCCAATCTCGACCAACTTTACACTCAATTCGATGAATTTGCCTCACGCTAATAGTTTTATGCTTGCTGCTTCCTTCTTATCATGTTAAAATTCACTTATTATGACAGTAGAAAATCAATCCAAAGATACTAAAAATGCCAAAGATTCGAAACAGCCAAAAGAAATCAAGAAAAACGGCCTAATTAAAGAATTCAAAGAGTTCATCGCCCAAGGAAACGCTATCGATCTTGCCGTTGGCGTCGTCATTGGCGCTGCTTTCTCTTCAATTATCAACTCGCTCGTCGGCGATATTATCATGCCACTCATCAGCCTCATCGGCGGCGGTACTGATTTTACTAAGCTTAGTATTACTATCCCAAATTTCTTCGGAGCAGACACTTCCGCAGAAATTAAATACGGTAATTTTATTCAAACACTCGTCAACTTCCTGATTATCGCCTTCGCACTATTTATGACAATCCGCTTTGTTAACAGAATGAAACACCGCGCCAAAGAAGCTGCACTTCGCGCCGAGAAGAAGCTCGGCATCGAACGCATCGAACAAGAAATAGAAGAAGAGAAAACAACAGAACAATCCGCTTCCGATGAACAAACCAAACTACTAAAAGAAATTCTCAAAACACTCAAAAAGTCAAACAAATAGAGCGATAATTTAGTACATTCCACCCATATCTGCTGCACCAGCCGCCGGGGCTTTTTCCTCAGGCACGTCAACAATCAATGCGCCCATGGTAATAGTTGTTGCTGCGATAGAAATGGCATTCTGCACTGCCTCGCGCGTTACACGAGCTGGATCTATAATCCCAGATTTCTTAAGGTCAATTAATCCATCTTCAGGTTTCATCACGTTAATCCCCTGGCCATCTTTTGCATTTTCCACCTGTGCTAACAGCGCCTGTGAGTTTAGTCCGGCATTTTCCATGATTGTAACAAATGGAGCTTTCAAAGCTTCGCGTACAATTTTTGCACCAGCATCATTGCCCTTTATTAGACTGGCTAGATTTAATAGTGTAACACCACCACCAGGGACAATACCTTCCGACAATGCTGCCTTTGTCGCAGCAACCGCATCATCGACACGGAACTTCTTCTCGTCAATTTCTGTCTCTGTGGCCCCACCTACCTTAATCACCGCAACTTTGCCAGATAGCGCTGCTGCACGTTTTTCAAACTCCTCACGCTCATAGTCGCTAGTCGCCATCTCGGCCTGGGAATTGATCAAACTAATTCTTGCCTTTACTTCAGCGGCTGATCCTGCACCTTTAATAATCGTCGATTCATCTTTTGTAGCAATTACCTTAGCCGCAGAGCCTAGAATCTCCAAGCCAGCTTCTTCGAGTTTAATTCCCCGTTCCTCGCTGGCAACATTTGCCCCAGTTAAAATCGCAATATCTTCTAATATTTCTTTTCTGCGATCACCAAATGCAGGAGCTTTCAAAACGAGCGTATTAAACACACCCTTCAACTTATTTAGAACGAGTAGTGATAGGGCCTCGCCCTCAACCTGCTCAGCAATAATTACCAAATCTTTTTTGCCAGCCTGCGCACACTTTTCCAGCATTGGCAAGATATCACTTGCTGCTGAAATCTTCTTATCTGTAACTAGAATTGCAGGCTTCTCAAACACCGCTTCCTGACGGTTTACATCATTAACAAAGAACGGGCTAGAATAACCTTTGTCATAAGAAAATCCTTCGACAATTTCCTGCTCCATCTCTAGGCCCTGCCCGGCTTCTACCGTTACGACCCCATCTTTACCAATCTTAGAAATAACTTCAGCAATTAATCCACCAATCTCGGCATCGCCAGCAGAAATTGTTGCAACTTCTGCCACCTTCTTATCATCGCCGTCAATCTTTTCTGCCAATTTATCGATACCTTTGACAATCTCAGCGCCCGCTTTTTCGATACCTTTGCGAAGCTCCATCGGATTGATACCTGCCGCAATTAGTTTATTTGCTTCAGAAATAATATTATAAGTTAATACCGTAACTGTAGTAGTACCATCACCAGCTACTTTGTTTAGCTTCTGTGCAGCAGTTTTAATTAGCTTAGCGCCAATTTGCTCACCCAGGTTCTCATCAGTCGCACCCAGATCTACTGCCTCAGCTACAGTTACACCATCATGAGTAATCGTTGGCCCACCATAACTTTTTTCAATCACGACATTTTGGCCTTTTGGTCCATAAGTTACTTTTACAGCATCGTATAATTGCTTTGCCCCCGAAAGGACTTTGTCTCTTGCTTCTGCTTCATAAAAAATTTTCTTTGCCATAATCCTCCTAATAATTACATAGTTGCCAAGACATCTTCATCGGCTACGATAATATAATCTTTATCATCTACCTTAATATTTGTTGTAGAAAACTCTTTATAGATAATTTTATCGCCTTTTTTAATGTTCTCTACCTCCGGACCGACAGCTTCGACTACCGCATATGCTGGTACTTCTTTTGCCTCACCCAGCAAAATTCCAGATTTGGTCTTTGTCAGCGGCTCTTCTTTGATAGCCACAATTTTATTTTTCAATGGTTTAATCGACATAACACACTCCTTTTCTTCGAAATACCATTTTTACTCTTATAATCTATTTTACGCCAAAAATTAGCACTGTCAACCCTCGAGTGCTAATTTTCTAGCTGTGCTATAATATATTATATGAGTTTTAAAGATAAAATTCCTGGTTACAATACCCTTGTTCTCCCCTATCATTATGCCCAGTCTCTAGTCGCTGCCTCCCAGGCTAATTTCCCTGGTAAAAGGCTCCGCATTATTGGCGTCACTGGTACTAATGGCAAAACAACTACATCTTTCATGATCTGGAAAATGCTAAATCACGCTGGTTTCAAAACCGGCCTCATGACTACAGTCGCCTGGGGCGTCCCTGGTCTCAAAAAACAAGGAGATTCTACCCCTGATAGTGATGGTCTCATCAAGCAAATAGAGCACATGACTACTGTCAAGCCTTCTACTCTTAATTATCGTATCAACACTATCGCCAATGCTGGCGCCGAATTCCTTGTCCTAGAGGTCACATCCCATGCTCTTGCTCAGTATCGCACCCTTGGCCTAGATTTCGAAATCGCCGTCATGACTAATGTTACTCACGAGCATCTTGATTACCACAAAACTTTTGATAACTATCTCGCAGCCAAATGCAAGCTATTCAAACAAGCAAGATTTGGCATCATTAATGCCGATGATCCCTCCGCCAAACAGTTTATCGACTCCCTCAAAAAACCATATTATACCACTTATGGTATAAAATCTGGCAACGTCCGAGCAAACAGCCTCAAACTCTCCGCCACCGGAGTTAATTATACGTATAGTGATATAAAAAATTCCAAAGATTCCTTTAGCATCAAAACCCAAATCCCTGGCGAGTTCAACGTATATAATTCCCTAGCTGCTGCTTGCGTTGGTAAAAAATTAGGTCTCAGCAATAAGCAAATTAGCGATGGGATATACGCTCTTACCGAAGTAGAAGGCCGTATGAATCGCCTAAGTCTAGGTCAAAATTTCGATTGCATTGTTGATTTTGCCCATACTCCAGATGCATTTGAAAAAGTCTTCTCATCTGTTAAAGACCACAAAGGCCGCATTATCTCTCTCTTTGGCGGAGCCGGCCGCCGAGATGAATCTACTCGTTTTACCCGCGGCCAAATTGCCGGCAAGTATAGCGATATTTGTGTCATTACAGAAGACGATTCTCGCGATGAAGATCCTAACTCCATCATCGCAGAGTTTGAAAAAGGCTGTCGAGACTCTGGTATGAAAGATAGTCAAATCATCAAAATAGTTGATCGCAAAAAGGCTATCGAACACGCTATCAGTATCGCTAAACCTGGCGATCTAGTCCTTATCCTAGGCAAAGGCCACGAAAAAACCATTCTTCGTGCCGATGGACCACATCCATTCGAGGACTTGAAAGTCACCGCTAACGCCATCAAGAAACAAAGCAGTAGATAGCAATTTAGCTTCTTGTCACTCACGCCGATATCAAAAATACAACAGTCACGGACCGAGTACGGTACTGTAATACCGGCACAGGTCCGACTGACTGTTGTATTTTTGATATGGGGTTCGCTCCCAAAAGAAGCTAAATTGCTATCTACTGCTTTGTTAACTGATAACTTAACCGTACTAAATCATTAATCTCTTCACCACTAATCTGCCCAGAATTCACGATTTCTATTCCCCCTTTACCAAAATACCGACTCTCCATCACGCTTTCATATCTTTCCCTCAAAAGATCACGCAGCTTTTTATCTGTTCTCACCTCAAACGTATTTTTTCTCACCACTAGGAATGCCTTCGCAGCCCCATCATCCTGATTTGGCACGCGATACACCGCCACTTCTTCTACATCCGGTTCTTTCCCTACTGGAATTTTCTCTAGAGTAAACTCCCCAATTCCTCCTACCTCTGTGATATCAAATTCTATTGTCGTATCTGCCATGATCTCTCCTCTTCCTCGTCGTCTTTCCTATTACTTCATAAAACTCAGATACCATTTTAACTCGTCAATACTCCCCTCTATATCGTCCAGTGCCCGGTGCAACTCACGCTTTACATATTTCTTCCCGAGCGCCCCCTCAAAATACACCTTCCAAGCGCTTACATCTAGCATCCGATAATGTAATCGCTTTGTCAGCTTTGGCATTTCAATATCAATAAACTTCCTATCTTGGTGAATAGAATTTCCTGCCAAAATAATCTTACCTTTACCCTTAATATCGCCTTCAATACTTTGTTTAACAAAATTATCGTCAACAAACTGAATCAATTCATTTTCAATTTCGTTTGCAGGCTTGCCATCTTTATTCTGAGCAATCAGGGCCTGACGAGACTCATCATTTTGCTCCCAGAACTCACCCACCATTCTCTCATGCATCAGCTCTTCTGGCACTCGCACAATTCCTGTATATTCTGCAACTTTATTTAGCTCCCAATCCGTCGCAATCGCCGCAACTTCCACAATTTTATCTTTTCCAGGCACCAGCCCTGTCATTTCTAAATCCACCCAAAGTAGTGTCGCTTTACCCATGTTACTCCTCTATCATTTCCTTCATTTTATGCCACGCCTTCTTCCAAGAATCACGCGTCAGTACATCATCAACACCAGAGGCCTCTATCCACTTTACTTCTTTTATCTCGCCAGCCTGCGGGGTTATATCGGTGCCGTTAATCGGTTTACCAGCAAACAATATCACGGTCTTATCAATATTGTCAGCATCAATATGATAAAAAACTTCTACTCGTTTTGACACATCAAGCTCAGTTTCTACGCCAGTTTCTTCCAAAATCTCTCGTTTTGCGGTTTCTATCTCCGTCTCCCCAGGCTCCATGTGTCCTTTCGGAAAACCACAAAACCCATCGTTTTCCTGCAAAACCATCAGCACTTGACCCCCTTCAACAATTACTCCGCCGCAACTTTTTTCTTTTCTTGCCATGCTACATTTCCTCCGGCACTTCAATGCCAAGCAAACCCAAGCCATGCTCCATCACATTAAGATACACCTGAACAATCTCCACGCGCTCAGTCTCAAACTCACTCCCGACTACTTTCACATTCTCATAAAATCTAGAAAACTCCTGTGCTGTCTCAAACAGATACCCAGCCAACTTATGCGGGGTCAGATCACTCACCGCCTCAGCGAGCACATGCTTATACTGCTCTAGCTTGCGAATTAGTTTCTTTTCATGCTCATTCAATTTCCAATTCCCACCATTACCCTTAGCGACTTTTTCACCCGCAGACAACTCATGAGCAGCATTTTCGATCCCCGCCAGAATTTTCTTTGCCCGTACCGCAGAATACTGTAAATACACGCCAGAATTACCAGTAGTCGACACACTTTCTTTAGCATCAAACTCAATATTTCCACCAATTTTATATTTCAAAAATGCATATTTTATCGCCGCTAGCGGCACCATGGAAGCTCTGGTAGAGCGCTCTACCAGGGCTTCCCCTTCGTCTAGTACATCAACGGCCTTAATAAAGTTCCCCTTCCTCGAACTCATCTTCTCGTTTCCTGGCAATCTAACCATTCCATGTGTCAGATGCGTCGTCCTCTCTACTAGTTGCGGGGCATACTGTTCTACAGATTTAAGTACCACCTTCATATAATCAAGCTGCTCATTACCCGTAATCACAATCGAACGGTCAAACTTGTAATCATCCCATTTGGTAAAAATCAGACCAACATCCTTCGTCTCATAAGTAGGTAACCCCTCTTTATTAATGAACACCCGTGTGTGTAGCCCATATGGCTCGCCTTCAAAAACGATAGCCCCATCACTTTTCTTATAAACATCGCCAGTGTGTGCCCTTACTTCCTCAAGACCACGCTCTGCTACTGTGCTTTCTGGATAATATTTATCGAATTTTAAGCCAATTTTCGCATAAAATTCTTTAAAATACTCGTAGCTCGCACTCCGCCCCCACCAGTACAGTGTTGCAATTTCCTGGGTTTTCTTATCTTCCCACTTTTTGTCCTCCGCAGCAGCCGCAATTTCAAACAAAATTGCATTTAGCTCTGTGATCTCTTTCCTAGCCGAATCATCATCCTCGTAAGCACGAGTCCCCTCCACATAGCAATTTCCCAAAAACTCTGCTTGTTTCGCATAGCTCTCGGCCTTCTTCTCCTTTACAAATTCATCAGCTGACTTTTCTCCTTTTGCTCTCAGGATTGCATACATATTTTTAGCCACATGTAGCCCTACATCACCTCCAAAATTTGCACGCACTACCTTACCACCAGCAAATTCCACTAGTCTAGAAATTGAATCACCAACCATCGAGGTATATAAATGCCCCACATGCAGCACCTTAAACGGATTCGGATCAGAGAATTCGCAAATTACCGTCTTACCGGAATATTCATCACATGATATATTTTTATCAAAATCTGCCACCATTTCAGCCAAATTATGCTTCCAATATTCATCTCGCGCTATAAAATTTAAAAATCCTGGCCCAGCTATTTCTACGTCAAATCCAAACTTATCATCCGCCCTCAGCCTCACCATGATCTGCTCTGCCACCTCACGCGGGTTCATTTTTAAAACTCCAGCCAGTTTCATGCAGACATTGGTCGCAAATTCTGCCGGCTGCCCGGCAACTTTCTGCCCTTCCGGCGCCACTGTAACATCAACAGCAACATCAGCATCAAAAATCTCAGCAACAACACTTTTTATCTTCAAACTAATCTCATTCATTACCAATATTTTACCACATTTCCCCTATAAAATAAAAGGCTAAGAACCTTCCTAAATCCTTCCGCCTCCCAACCGG
>JAZQKE010000008.1:0-39546 GCA_045541995.1 Candidatus Nanosyncoccus sp.
TCACTCCCCTCCCGGGGTTCTTTTCACCTTTCCATCACTGTACTAGTTCGCTATCGATCAATCAACATATTTAGCCTTGGCAGGTGGTCCTGCCGGATTCAAACAGGGTTTCTCGTGCCCCGTCCTACTTGAAAAAAGATATATAATGACAAAGACCTTTTCGCGTACTGGGCTTTCACCATCTTTGGCGTTTCATTCCAAAAACTTCTGCTAAGATCTAAGTTTTTTTACATTATGGACTCAGTTAACGCTGTTCCTTTTTATGTAAAACGTTCAAAACTGACCGCAAGCGGCCATTGACCGCTTTACATAAAAATTATCTAATTTCGCAACCCCCTTCAAGCATTGGCCGTTAAACCATACTACCTCGCTCCTGTTGTCTCACGACGCTAGGCTCACAAAGTAGAACTTGAAAGGTTTGGGCTGTTCCAATTTCGCTCGCCACTACTTTCGGAATCATTGGTTATTCTCTTTTCCTCAACCTACTAAGATGATTCAGTTCGGCTGGTTCCCGTCACATTAGCCTATGTGTTCAGCTAACGGCCCCACAACATGACTTGTGGTAGGTTTCCCCATTCGGAAATCCCCGGATCAATTCTTGCTCTCAGATCCCCGAGGCTTATCGCAGAGTTCTACGTCCTTCATCGGTATTGATTGTCAAGGCATCCACTATTAGTGCCCTTAGTAACCTTTTTATGCATTGACTTAACTAACAATCGAGTGTCGATTGTTAGTATCCGTCTACAATTTCTTTCAAATTGTTTCCTGATTGTTAACTAGAAAACATCTTTTAAGTCCGCGAGAGCGACTTCAAGAATGGAAATCTACCTCGCATTTGGTTTCCTGACTTTTTAGACAGAGGTAACAACACGTTACTTGCTTAAACTTCTACCATTATAGCGCACTTTTTTACAAAATGCAATACTTTTTTGAACTTTTTTATTAATATTTATAAGAAAAATTCGAGTATATTATTTTTTGGTGTTACCACAACTATATTTTTGTCACCCAAAGGGCACAAAAATATAGTTGACGGTGTTCAAGACTTAAACACCAAAAAATAACATACTCAAGAATTTTTCTTTAATACTAAAGTTCGGCCAAATGGCGGTGGACGTCATCATTATCGAGACTAATTAGGCGGAGACGGGCGTTGATTTCGCCGTCAGCAATCTCTAGAGTACGGGTCAATACTGGGTTATCCTTCTTTGAACCAAAGAACTCATCAAAGGCCTTGCTTTCTTCGATTGTGCGGATAGTGGTGGCAAGAATGCGTGGATAATCCTCTAGGGATTTTTCGCCAGTCATCACTACTACATCATCCCAGTGGGTATAGAGCCAAGAGATGGCTTTTTCCCTAGTTTTATAATTACGAAGTAGGCTGGCGAACAGATAGAGGTGATCCTGCGGACGGACTATATCATGCTTGTCTAAAAGAGCTAGTTGCTTCTTTGAATCTCCGCTAATATCAGTAATTGCAGAGAGAATATCATCTCTGAGATTTGGATCGGCAGTTTTTTGATAATCTTCTAAGAATTGATTAAATAATTCAGGCTTTTGGCGCTGCGCAGCAATCAGGACGTGAGCACGAATATCTGGATGGATAGCTGTATAATCTACTGGATTGGTTTTACCAAGTTTTTTAGCCAAGGCAGAGGTAGTTTTTTCGTCTTTGGCATAGAGTGCGAGACCTAAAACCAGCTGGCGAAGTTTGGAGTCATTATCATCTTCCCTGTCTTTTGGATCTAAACCAACGCGCTCAAGTTGAGTAGACGCAAGATTTAATACGTATTCTTGGAAATTTTGATAGTCAGCGTCTTTCGGGGAGAAAAAGAGTTTGAGGTCATTAATCAAGCTGAGAATTGGACTCCAAATGGCGTAGTTTTTCTCAGACTTAAACTTTGGTAGTAAATCTAGGTGAGTAGCAGAAGATACAAGGGGAGTTTTGGCTAGAAGTGAGCGATCTAGCAACAAGCGAATTTTTTGTTCCTTTGACAATTTATTAAATTTCGCAATCTGTCCTTTAAATTCTTCGCTTGATAGATTAATGATATAGTGTCCTGACATATCATCGGTAACCTGTGGCAACGGCCATTTAGTATCATCAGTGCCGCCAGTGAGCAAGAATCGTTGCTGGGTTTCGTCAGTGATAACTGGAAAACCTGGCTGAGTAATCCAAGCATCCATAAAATCTTTGACTGCAAAATCAGCATATGGCTGAAGAGCAGCCCAGAGGTCGTCACCTGTCGTATTTGCATATTTGTGTTTTTTAAAATAATCGCATAAACCTTTAAAGAAGTTTTGTTCGCCCATTAAGCGCTTTAGCATGAACATTAAATGTGCACCTTTGGCGTAAACGATAGCACCATCAAATAGTGTAGCAATTTCGGCTGGATCCTTAACCGGCTGTTGAACAGCCTGCACTCCAGGAAGGGCGTCGCGATTTAGAGCGGCACGACAATCGCCAGTAAAGAAATATTCCCAAATGTGGTAGCGAGGGCGGATCGCATCAATACAGACATACTCCATCATATTAGCAAAGCTTTCATTAAGCCAAAGGTTGTCCCACCAGTTCATAGTAACGAGATTGCCAAACCACTGATGCGAGAGCTCGTGAGCGATAACCGTCGAGATGTACTCTTTAGTGGTCTTGGATTCGCCAGGGGCGGCTAAGAGGCAGGATTCGCGGTAAGTAACTAAACCCCAGTTCTCCATGGCACCAGCCTCAAAATCAGGGATAGCGATCTGATCTAGCTTTGGTAATGGGTACTTAATTTTAAAGGTTTCATCATAATAATCTAGCGAGTCAGCGGCAATTTCATTAGCGAAATCGACAGTGGATGGATCCTGATTGAGCGCGCAGTAAGTAGTAACTTTGACCCCGTGCTTATTAGTCTTAGATTTTTTGTGAAAGCGGCCAATACAGAAAGCTAAAAGATAAGTGGACATCTTAGGAGTAGTCTCAAACTCGACAATTTTCTTCTTAACTTTGGTGCCCAGGGAAATTTCTGTTGTATGAGGATCGAGATTTGGGTCAACAGATTCGTACTCGAGAATACGTTCATTTTTTACCGGCATATTAGAGATAACCATATCCTCTATATCGGGGATGATGATCTTTAGATCAAATGTCGCTTTGGCGGCTGGCTCATCTATACAGGGGAAGCATTCGCGAGCGTAGTGACTCTCGAACTGGGTAGAAACTAAGTATTCTTTTTTGATTTTGCCGGTCTCTGGATCATTTAGATCATAGCTGGAAAGATAAGCGCCCTGCATATTAGTATTGAGGGAGAAAGTATATTTAATCGTGTATTTTTTGGCTGGTTTTAGAGAAATCTCATCACCCTCTGTTGTAAAATCGAGCTTTGCACCATCTTCGTCTGTGACAGATGTAATTTTGAGGTTTTTGGCATGAAATTTAACTATTTCGCCCAGCGGTTCACCGGTAATTATGGTCGTGGCATATACGCGTCCAGAGCTTTTGTTGATGTTAAGAGATAAATTATAGTTTGTGGGTTTAAAATAGTCTAGTAGATGTTCCATATACTCCTATTGTACCACGTGATATAACGAAAAAGCTCGCTTCATTTAGCGAGCTTTTTCTTTTTACTCTAAAATAGCTTTGATACGACGAACGCCGGCAGAGCTAGATTCTTCTTTTTTGATCTTGAAATGACCTAGTTTACCAGTGTTTTCTACATGAGGTCCACCACAAATTTCTACTGAGATCGGATCATCCGGGTTGATAGTGTAGACTTTTACTTTATCGTCATATTTATCCCAGAATTGACCTTCAGCATGAAGAGCGTCTCTAGCGTACTCTTTATCATACTCGCCAAAGATAACCTTATAGTCAGCCTGGATCCACTCGTTAACCTGATCTTCGATGGTTTGCTTTTCTTCTGGAGTAAGCTTGCGGTCAAAATTAAAATCTAGACGCATACGCTCTGGGGTAATATTAGAGCCCTTTTGATGTATATCGTCCGACAAGTGCTTTTTGAGCGCAGCAAGTAGGAGATGGGTAGCAGTATGATATTTGGTGCTCATCTCGCCGTGGTCCTCTAAACCACCCTTAAACATGCCTTTGCTGGCAGTCTTGCTGCGTTCACGTTGCTCGGCGAGGGCCTTATCAAATTCTACCTTGTAATTATCGGATAGTTTAATTCCCTGGTGATAAGTTTCTTCGACGGAAACTTCGAATGGGAAACCGTAGGTGTCTTGAAGTTTGAAAAGGTCGTAGCCTGTTAAAATACCATCTGCATCGTTCCTGATCATCTTTTGCATCTCTTTCAAGCCCTTGTTTAGGGTCTGGCGGAATGAGCGCTCTTCTTTTTCCAAAACAGATAGGGCGGACTCGCGATGGGTTAGGATACTATCTGGCAAATCAGCATAGTTTTCTTCGATAATTGGAATAATCTGCGCTAAGAAATCTTGGGCGATGCCGAGATCTAGCGCTTTTAGAACAGCGCGGCGAATTAAGCGGCGGAGTGCGTAGCCCTGTTGCTTATTAGAGGGAGCAAGGCCCTGGGCGGTCAAAAGATAAGCACCGCGCAAATGATCGGCGATGATGCGCATCTCGTCAGTATTATTATCATAACTTTTGCCAGAGATCTCCTCAAGCTTGTCAATAATTGGCTTGAGCAAAGAAATCTTAAACACATCAAAACTATCAATACTGGCCGCAGTAATACGTTCTAGCCCGCCGCCGAAATCGACGTTTTTGTGCTCTAGCTCGGAGAAGCTACCATCAGCATTGCGTTTGTACTGCATAAAAACTTGGTTGCCAATTTCCATGAAACGGGCACCGTCAGAAGCTGGGTGCGGCAAGCCGTATTTTTCTACATCTTGCTTATCCTCTCCAAAATCATAAAAAACCTCGGAGTCGGGACCACAAGGATCGCCAACAGGAGTAGAATCAATGCCACCGCCACGCGACCACCAATTTTCTTTATCATCATAAAAGAAGATGTGCTCGCCTGGCTTGATACCACGTTTGTCACCATCGGTAGCGGAGCCAATTTCCGCAATCTTAGCATCGACACCAGCATCTTTGAATACTTTTTGCCAGATCTCGGCAGACTCGGTATCTTTAGGAATACCGTATTTATCGTTACCAATAAAGCAGGTGACATAAATCTTGTGAGGATCAAGACCGATTTCTTCTGTTAAGAACTTGAAGAAGGCTGGGATTTGCTCCTCTTTAAAATAATCGCCGAGAGACCAATTGCCAAGCATCTCGAAAACGGTGGTGTGGCGCGGATCACCGACATCCTCAATGTCCTGCAAGCGGAGTGATGGTTGCGAATCAGTTAAACGTGTACCGTCGGGATGTTTTTCTCCTAACAAATACGGTAGTAGCGGCTGCATGCCAGAGCCGGTAAATAGGGTAGTAGGGTCATTCTCTAGTACTAGTGGCGCTGGCGCGATTTGCACGTGGCCGCGCTTTTTTTGAAAATCCAAGAATTTTTGTCTAACTTCGCTTGCTTTCATAGGGGTAATTATATCATAGATTGCTTTTTTGAACAAAGTGTGGTATAATAACAGTATTGGTGGTGTCCTTTAGGAGGTGATAATATGGGCAACAATATTATTAATGTTATTATTCTGGTTCTTTCCTTTTGCATGTTGTTTGGGATATTATTTTTAATTATTAGTATCATCCCTAGACACAGAAAACATAAGGAAGATATCGCAGATCAGCTCCCTTTCTGGGGATATCAGTCTCAACTGATAGACTTGCGGGAGGATTTGCTGAAGTCCGATTTTGAAGACTCAAATTTGGCTAAGCGCATAATCATTCAGAGCAAGCAGGCAAGTAGTAATATTGTAGTTCTGGGAGAATTATTAGAAAGACATGGACAGGTCTACGCTACTGGCGTATCATTTGTGGCGGAAAAAGGTTACGAGGTCATACTTAAAAACTTGAATACTGCTAAAAATCTACTCGTCGCAAATGGAGACCCTGACTATTTGGAGCCAGAAGTATCAATTGAGGCTATCGAGCAAGGTTTGAATAGGAATGAAAAAATAATTGAGAAGCTTAATTCTCTGTCATTAGAGATTGTAAAGATAGTCAACAATAGTCAACAAATCGATGTTGAAACGCAGATAGACTTACTGACTAGCACAGTTAAAAAAATAAACGACATATCATCACCATAGTAGAAGCCAAGGCTTCTACTTTTTTTATGCGTTTATTTATTGTAGAGCTTAACTCCAACTAGTTTTTGGTACTCACGTACGGCAAGGCAAAAGTTTTTGAGTTCAGCACCGGAGATTTTACGATAACCGCTGCCGAGAGGATTCTTGTAGACACCAGTTTTTCTGACCTCATACGTGATAGTGGATTCTTTTCTGCTACCGCCTTCGACCCAGCTTTCATGAAAGATCCAATAATTTTGACGATACAAGAAAAATTCACGGCGATGGCCCTGTGGAATGGGACCAAAGATTTTGCCACCAAGTGCGGACTCAGCATTGATCAATTCTTCTTTGGTGGGTTTTGGTTTGGTGTGCTTAGTAGGCTTCTTGGAGTGGACTGTCGGCAACTTGATATGGGAGAGCGTCAGAGCGGCTTTTTTGACACCCTTCTTCACATCGGAAACAGTAACCTTACTGAGGCGTGTCTTCTTGATTTTGGTGCTCAGAGATTTTAAGCCATTTTTTTGCGTCGCCATGTAATAATCTCCTCAGAAATCTTACTTAATTTCTCATAGTTTTCTAGATCTTGTTTGTTAGATTTTGAATAAATGTTCTGCATTTTTTGTGGTAACCTCGGCGACATGCGCCTCTGATTCTCCTAGAATATTAGAAATATAAGCGCAAATATCTTTGATGTGCGCTGATTCATTAACTGTACCACGAAATGGGACTGGTGTCAAGAACGGCGCGTCGGTTTCTAAAAGCATCCTGTCTAGCGGAATTTCGCGCGTAGGAAGCTCTGGCGCGAAAGTCGCCAGGCCATTAACACCGATGTAGAAGCCCTGATCTAGTGATTTTTTGAGATTAGTAGAATTATCAGAAAAAGAATGAACAACAGCACGAGTATTTGGAAAATTATCAACTATCGTGAAAAAATCATCAAAAGCATCACGGACATGAAAAATTAGAGGTAAATCATGGTCTTGTGCTAGTTGGATCATTTGTTCAAAGAGGGCGATTTGCTTTTTGCGGCTGGACTCGCCACCATGATAGTCTAGGCCGACCTCGCCGATAGCAATAGGACATAATGGCGCTAGAGATGGCAACCGTCCTCTGGCGGGCACCGCTCGACAGCCCGTCGTTACGGGTGTCTCGCTATCCTTTTTGCCCGTCGCAAAAAAGATCCCGCCAGAGGACGTTACCATCTCTGGCGCTTTCAAGCTATCAGCTTCATCGGGGTGGATACCATAGGCCCAGAAAACGCCTTGGTCGTGGTATTTCTCGGCAAAATTGCGCGCGACGAGTGAATCCTCATGCGAAGTGCCAATGCAAATCATCTTCTCTACGCCAGCAGCGTGGGCACGGGTGAGCATTTTTTCTGGAGTAAAATCGACAGGAAAATGCGGGTAATCAGGATATTTTTTGAGTAACTTTTTGCTAATTTGCTGGTGGCCTAGGGCGTAATTATAGCAGCTACGATCATGTAGATGGCAATGGGTATCAATTAACATAATCTCATTGTAGCATAAAAAACTTCCGAAAAACTGATCCTGATCAGTTTTTCTCGCTATCCTCGGTTTTCGCGTTTTCGTTTGATTGGATCGAGCTGGCGTTTACGCAGGCGGAGAGACTGCGGAGTAACCTCTAGAAGTTCATCATCTAGCAAGAAATCTAGACATTGTTCTAGAGAAAGTTGAGTGTGTGGAGTGAGTTGAATTGCGCCGTCAGAAGCATGGGTGCGCATATTAGTTAATTGCTTCTCGCGACAGACGTTGATGTCGAGATCGTCCTTTTTATTAGAAAGACCGACGATCATTCCCTGATAAACCGGTACCTGAGGTGGAATATAGAGTGTACCACGAGCCTGAGCAGAATCAAGCGCATAGGCCGTAGAAACGCCATCTTCGAAAGAAATCAAGGCGCCGTTTCGCTCTGGCTTGTATTTGGATTCGACAGGCTGGTAGCCGCTAGGAATACTAGACATAATAACTGTACCTTTGGTAGCGGTCAACAGATTATTACGCAAGCCAATCAGGGCTGCGGTGGTAATAATATAAGTAAAACGAGTGCCTCCGGTACTGGTAAGCTCCTGGGTTTTGAGCTCGGCGTGACGAATCCCCATTTCTTGAGAAACTGGACCTACAAACTCGGAATCTACTTCTATAGTTAGCTCTTCTACTGGCTCTTGTAACTTGCCTTCAACTTCTTTGTAGACCACTTCTGGACGGCCAGCCTCTAGTTCATAGCCCTCACGACGCATAGTCTCAATTAGGACAGAGAGATGAAGCTCGCCACGACCAGAAACTTTGTAGCCGAGACCATCTGGTTGAATCTTGAGGGCGATATTTGTCTCTAGCTCGCGCTCTAGACGCTCGGCAATCTGACGAGAAGTAGTAAACTCACCTTCTTTACCCTTGAGCGGGGAGGTGTTTGGACCAATATAAATCGAAAGCGTAGGTGGCTCTAGTTCGATAGTCGGGAGAGCCTCTGGTACAAAATCGGCAGGAGCGCCAGCTGGAACAGTAGCGATTGTATCACCAATATTGGCATCGGTAATGCCAGTAAGCGCGACAATATCACCGGCGCGAGCCTCGTCGGTCTCTTCTTTGCCAAGACCACGATAGGTGAAAATTTTTTCTACTTTGCAACGAAGGGCGTCCGCCTTTCTAAGGACTAGCACATTCTCGCCTTTTTTGAGCTTGCCACGGAAGATTTTGCCGATGGCGTATTTGCCGAGGTAGTTATCAGCGGCGAGGGCAGCAACGAGAAGCTGCGCGCCGGAGCCCTCATTCTCATCGATTTTTGGCGATGGGATATCATTAATGATTGATTCAAAAATTACGTGCAAATCATCGTCTAGATCTGTAGTTTTGCCGGCTTTACCATCGCGAGCAACTGCATAATAAATAGGGTAATTTAGCTGTGATTCATCGGTGGCAAGTTCCAAAAACAAATCAGCAATCTCACTCTCTACCTCTGGGATACGGGAAGCTGGCTTATCAATCTTATTAATAATTACGACTGGCTTGAGTTTGAGACCAAGGGCTTTTTGTAAGACAAACTTGGTCTGCGGCATTGGGCCCTCTTGAGCGTCGACGATCAATAGTACGCCATCGGCCATGTTTAGAGTGCGCTCTACCTCACCAGAAAAATCAGCGTGGCCCGGGGTATCGATGATATTTATCTTGTAACCATTATAGAAAACAGCGGTCTGTTTGGCGGTAATAGTAATGCCGCGCTCATGTTCTTGATCGCCACTGTCCATGATCAAGGTCTGAGACATCTCAGCTTGATTATCGCGAAAAGTATGCGACTGCTTGAGAAGGCCATCAACGAGAGTGGTCTTACCATGGTCAACATGCGCGATAATAGCAATGTTTCTGATTTTTTCTGGATTCATAGAGTATAATTATACATCAAAAACGCGCCTTTTGCAAGGCGCGTTATGCGTACTATCTATGGTTATTTTGTAGCCTTTTTGGCAGATTTTTCTAGCTTCTTTACAAGCTCTTCCATATTGGATTTAAACACTAGTGTATTGATGGCGGATGTGACACCGAATACGATCAAGCTAGCACCAAGTATGAGCATGATGGAAATCGAACCGCCCCATGGGTTGGTAATCAAAAGAATACCAGCGATTAGGGAGATAAGAGCCATCAGTACAGAGAAGAACGCTGCCGAACCTGGCAATGCCGAGGTGAAGCGAAGCGAGCCTAGCGCAGAGATGATAAACCATGCACCTAAGATGATGGTGAAAATATTAATTGCCGTTGGACGAGTAGCAAAGATGATACCGACCACGATGAAAAGCGCCGCGATAGCAGTGACACCAAATACTGGGAGTCCTCTGCGCTTGGATAGCTCGGCAATGATCATAAATACGCCAGCGGCGAATGCCAAAATGGCGATAATCCAGCGGAAGACATCTAGGGCCTCTACTGGAAAGACGAGGAAAAGAATACCTAGAACAACAGCAATGATCGAACTAACGATGGATGCTCTAAGGATACTTTTAATAGTTTTTTGCATATTATTTCTCCTTTAGTTATTTATTACATGTCTCGTTGCAATTGCCATTTGCATCCACCACCTGCTTGACATATGCATTGAGACGAGATTTAAGGGCGCTAACACGCGCATCGTTCCAGTAGGCGGCGGGATCGGATTCGCCAGCGGTATCTTTGGATGATTCTAGATCATTACCCACAATACGACCATCGATAACAAACACAACATCTGGTACGTAAATGCGGCGGTGACCATCTTCGTCATACTGGAGATTACCACCAAGGAGCTGAACGAGTTTTTGATATTCCTCGGTGTTATTCTGTCTGGCATCGTAAATATTGTAATAGTAGATCTTGTCTAGACCGTTTTCTTTGGCAACATCAGCCAGATAGCCAGCGTATGCCTGGCACCATGGGCAAGATGGGAACCCTAAGAATACTACGCCAGTGCCATGCTCGATAACATCGATAACCTCTTGACCGGATTTATAGACAAAAGGATTGTCCTTAGAAACGGAAGTATACTCAGTAGCAAAGCGCTCAGCATCGGACTGAGCGTTTTGTATCTTAAAGCTACCCGCTAGAACAAACATTATCAGTATAGTAATAAACACCGTGGCGGCAACCGCAATAATTGCTACTGTCAAACCGCAAATAAAACGATTGGGTGGGGCACAGGCCTTGCCCTTAGTGGACTTCCTACCCTTACTGATTGATTTTGAAGATCTGGCTGACCTTGCGGAAGAGGCCTTACCTGATTTTTTAGAAGATTTTTTAGTACTGCTCATGCTTTCATTATATCACAAAAAAGGCTAACTGTTATTGCTTTTTTCTCACTTGAGCTAGGAAATAAAGACCCATTGTATCGATAATGAAGTCGAGCGACAAGAGGCTTACAACGCTAGTTTTTGTAGTAAAGAAAGTTACAATAGAGCCAACAATGCCCAAAATCAACAAAACTCCATAAAGTACACCGTCGCTTTTCTTGGCTGCAACTCTTCTTGCAAGCCAGAAATACCACAAATTAAGCAGGACAGTAATTCCGGCTGTAATACCAAACTTTATCATTCCTTCGCCACCACCTAAGCCTTCTTCCAAGCCGTTGCGAAGTTCTGGCATAGCAAAACAGATAATTGTACCGATAGCATAGAATAAAGCAATAATAATGTAAATCCAACTAAATGATTTCATTGTTTCGTAAGATGTTCTTTTTGACATTTATTACTCCTTTATATTAATATTACGTTATTACAAATATAACAAACCATCAATATAAAGTCAAAATGCTCATGTAATTATGGTTTCGAACCTTGAAATTGATGCACAAAAAAGGGTGATTTTTGAGATTAAATCACCATTTAATTTCATCTTCGAACCTGAGCTTTCCACAGGTTCCCCTGTTGGTGAGCCGGGAGGGGCTCGAACCCTCGACACCGGGCTTAAAAGGCCCGTGCTCTAACCAACTGAGCTACCGGCCCGCAATCGCGGTTGGTGGGCGAAGAGGAATTCGAATCCCCGACCTTCTCTACGTCAAAGAGACGCTCTAGCCAACTGAGCTATCCGCCCAACGATAAGATTATATCACGCATCATTGACAATTTCAAGTATGTGCTTTTTAGAAGCGGGCATCCTCGCATATGCCCGCTATAAGAATAGCCAAAAACAAACTCTATCTTAATCGATTATTGATTTTTCTTGTGAGCTTTCCTGATGACTACTAAAGCTATTGCACTAATTGCCACAAAACAGATTAATCCTGTGATAAGGTAGTCTGCTCTGGAAATATTTAAGGCGCTGAGCAACGAGCCAGTATCAGGAACGTTTGGCGCAACTGGGGAATACTGGAAGAATACAGATGCTGTATCGATGATATTCCCTTTTCCCTCTACTCCTTCATAACCAGTAATAAAGATGGTATACTCACCGGCATTGAGACGAAGTTCTGAGAGATCGATTGATAGATCTACGCTGCCGCCAGTATCAGGAGTAAGGGTATTAGTAGTAAAGACGCTAGAGACGTCATTTCCCTGGCTGTCACGCAAGACATAAGTCAGCGATTTGACACCAGAGGTATAATTGACACGGAAGTCAACCTTGGTGGCGGTGGCAGTGACATCTTTTTGGTCGGCAGAAATGCCGGCATAGATGAACTGGACCGCATCTTCTTTCTTGGTCCCAGCAGACGATGTGATGGTAGAACGGAAAACGTAAACACCGGTACCGCCATAATCGTTCATGTTGAGTTTAAAATCGGTATTGCCGCTGATATCTTCCCCGATGACGGTATAATCATCTAGGGTAAATGTCTCGGCTACAGTGCCATCACTATTCAGGCGCTGCAAAACATAGTCTACCCGATAAGCGTGGCTATGAGTCTCAGAGAAAGAGATCTCTGGGGTATTATAAACCTCGCCGTCTAGCGGACTATTAATTACTGTTTCGAAATTCACGTTGTATACCTGAACGTAAATGTCGACATTACCTCCTACAGAGGTGGCTCCGGTTGGGAGCGTGGTGGCAAAGGCGGTCAAGGCTACCACAAAAGCCAAACCACCAAAACCAAGCAGTTGTTTTTTTGCTATATGCATACTCTACACTCTCTTATTTTGATATTTTTGTTTTGGCTTCGCAGAGAGTCCTCGCAGTGCAAATCTCTACTAGCGGTGCCTATACTACTAGGCGAGATTTGCGCTCTTTGCGCTTCCTAATCATCATTATAATCCAAACGATGATAATTGTCAATAGGGTTATGATTATAATTATCATAAACAGAGGCAAGATGATGACAACCTTGGTTTCGTCACGGATCTCACCTAAGGCCTCGACGCGGTAATTAACCTGGAAGATACCCATCATCTGGGTGTTTTCCCAGGTAAGCTGTTCGCGGCGGGAAGTGTCTGGCAGGATATTGTAGGCTTCCTCAGTGCTATAGAGCTCTTCGCCAACGATAGACTTAACGGTCATCTTGTAGCGAGCCTCAAAGTCCGTATTGCCGGTGTTTTTAACTAGAGAATTGACAGAGACGGGACCAGAAAGCAAGAAACCAGGTACGTTATACTCGGCGATCTCGGCCTTATCATCGGTCTCGCCATCGGTGCGGCCATAGACCACCATGCCGATACGAGAAACAGTCTTAAGTCCACTAGATTCAACATTAGCATCATTTACATCGGTCTGAGCAAAGAGCGTAGCATACTGGCCACCAGCTGGGACGTCTTCTGGGACGGTGACGCGATAATTAACGGCTTTTTTGCCGCCGGCCTCTACGCTACCTTTGTAGGTATCGGTGAGCGAGCCATCCTCATTAATAAACTTGATCCAGCGAACGATCTGGGAACGATTGGTCTCATCGCTGAAGCTGACATTATATTGCTCGTCGACAATGGTGTATGGCGCAGCATAGACGCTAAAATCGAAAGCATTAGTACCAACATTGGAGACAACCATAGTGTAATCGACCTCGGTGCCAGGCTTGAGCACGACACGGGCAGATACAGGAGTGACCTGGATCCAAGTAGCAGAGCTATTGGATTGGCCTGAGTTATCCTCGCCCTCGGCATAGGTAGGCTGGGAGAATGGCGCAGCTACGGCGCTAAGTGCAAGCGCTGCAGCAACTAAAACCTTAGTGAATTTTTTCATTATTTTTCCTCCTTATCGTTTTTAGAAGAATCTTTGTCGCTAGAAGCGGAGCTAGTGGATGCTGCGCTAGGCTTTTCGGATTTTTCAGTCTTAGCAGATTTGCGGGATTTTTTGCCGCCACCTTTGCGATCGCGGGCACGAGAGACTAGCCAGAAGATGATAAAGAATAGCAGTGCAAAGATGATAAAGAGGAGCCAGAGTGGGCAGATGAGGACGAGCTTCTTAACGGTAGATACCTGATCGGCAAACTCGATAGTCTGCTCTACGGAGAAGATACCAAGAGATGGGGCGCCTTCCCAGGTGATGGAGTTGAAGCGGGAGGTTTCTGGGATGACATCCCGATCGTAAGCGCCTTCCTGGGCATCCTCGGTATTAAATACGGCCTCATTAGAGAAAAGCGGATAGATTTTGACTTTGTATTTGGCGGTAGCCTCAATGTTACCAGTGTTTTTGACAAGAGAGGAGACGGTTAGTGGCGGCTCGAAATAGAATGTATTAACATTGTTTTTGACGATCTCGCCAGAATAGCGGGTCTCGCCAGGGACGGCGGCATAGAGGATCATACCAACACGATGGATTGCATTAATGGTAGCATTTTCGGCGTTGCCCGTATCAGTCTGCGCCATCAGGGCAGCATACTGGCCACCGGCTGGGACATCCTCTGGCACGTTGACGGTATACTCTACGTCGACAGTCTCGCCAGGCTGGAGTGTTCCCTTCTCAGTCTTTTTATCAAAAGTAATCCAATCGGCAATCTGAGAATATGTGCCGACGGTGTTGTAATCTGGATCGTACTGCTCGTTCACGACGCTATATGGGGTAGCATAGACGGTGTAGTCAAAAGTGCCAGCACCAGCGTTTTGAACTTTAAATGACCCCTTATAGGACGAGCCTGGGGTAAGAGAAATTTTTTGTTTGACAGGGGAAACCTGTAGGTGAACTGGCGCCTGCTCAGCGGCGGCATCGCTCATATTAAAAGCATAGGTAAGGGCACCTAGCGAAAAAGCAGCCACAAAAGCAGCAAGAATATATTTTAGTTTTTTTGCCATTAACCTCCTTGTTATGTGTCTATTTTACAAAACATTTGCGGGCTTGGCAAGGGTTGACATTTTGTAAATAAGTTGGCTGGAGAGTTTTTAGTGCAAAATATAACGTTTTATATGCGATCGGGTATAATTAAAGCATGAACAAAATCGCAGAATACATCAAAAAAGAACGCCGCGCGGTAGACCTAACTCAAGAAGAGTTTGCTCTGCGCTCTGGGCTGAGCCTCAAATTTATCCGCGATCTAGAGCAGGGTAAGCCAACTGTCCGTATGGATAAGGTTAATAAGGCTCTTAGTATGTTTAATAAAGAAGCCGTGCCCGGCGAGATAGAGAAAGATAATTCCTGGCAATAATTTAAGCATCATCAAAAAATCCCCCGTGGGGGGGATTTTTGTGCTTCTCGCAATAATTAGTTGCGGGTAGTAGCAGTGTAGACGATGGTGTCTGCATAGATACCAGTAGCCTGGTCAGCAGCGGTTGCTACACCGTACTCAACGATGGTTTCGTCACCACCAGAAGTCTTGGTGTCAAGGCTGGCGATAGCAGCAGCACTACCAGTAGAGGCAGGAACAGCTAGCCAGTTAGTGTCACCAGAGACACGGTAGCCCCAAGCAGCGGTACCAGCAGTAAGGGTGGTTTCACCAGTTGCTGGAATGGTAGCACCGTTAACGTTGGTTAGAGCGGTGTCAGCATCTTTATCTTTCATGGTTAGATCATAACCAGAAGCTGCGTTGGTATAAACGGTGATGGTAGATACGAAACCGTTCTGACCTTGGCCAGCTGCACCAATCGCGGTGGAGTTAGGAAGCAAGCTGATGTAAGAGGAAGAAGTACCTAGTACAGCAGTTGCTGGAGTGTTGTGACCATCGATGGTGCTAGAAGCAGCGGTAGATGGGTTGAAGTTATCTACAGCAGCGTAGCTGGTAGCAGCGTTCTGAACATAGTAGCCAAGCTCAGATGGATTACCTGTTGGGTCCTGGACTGCAGTGTAAACATAGGAGCCAGCGCTACCAGAACGTGTATAATAAGTCGTTCCAGGCTGAACTTCCGTGTCGCTCGTCAAAGAGTAAGACACAGAAGAGTGTGTACCGCTATCGTTGTTACCAGTGATTGTCATAGCGATAGCTGGGACAACCTCTGCCTGTACTTCAACGTCACCAGTGACACTTTCGGTTGCGAATGTGAATGCTGGGAGGGCTGCGACGCCGAGACCGGCAGCAACGCCAAGAGCAGCAATAATTTTAGTAGATTTGGACATAATATTTTCCTTTCTATTTTGAATTTTTGTTTATATGACCTTTTGCAACTTCTATATTACTATACCGTTAATGCTAAGTCAATAGTTTTTTAAGATTTTTTAAACTTTTTTGACAGAGTTTTCCACAAGTGTCAACTATAATAAAATAACCACCGGGGGTGGCTATTTGTGATGATCTATATACTTTATATTAATTGGCGGTAGCGGTGTAGGTGATGGTGTCTGTATAGGTGCCGGTGGCCTGATCGTTGGATGTAGCCACGCCGTAATTAATACGGCTGAGATCGTTAGTAGTTACAGCCTTGGGGCTAGGTGCGTAGCTTTTGATAGTGATGGCGGTGCCGCTGCTGGTAGGCATGGCGAGCCAAGATGATTGGCCATCAATCTGGACGGCCCAGCCAGGATTAGTGCCGCCTGCTGGCAAGGATGAGATCGGCGCGATAGTATCGCCCCCTGCCGTCTCTAAATTGGCATTATTATCGGAATCAGCGACTGTCAGGACATATCCATCTGGACTATTGGTGCTAACGTAGATATTGGTATACATGGATGTAGTATCAGCTGAGTTAGGAAGAATGGTGGTACGGACGACTTGCTCATCGCCGGTGCAGGACTCGGATACGGAGTCACAATCGGTAGTTTTGGTGCCGGCGGCTGAGTGAGATTCTAGAGTCATACTGATGATAGAATTAATATTAACATTGACATCAAGGGTGGCTGTATCTTGCATCGTCTCTGCATATGCAGCTAGCGGCAAAATTGCTACGCCAAGAGCGGCGGTAGTACCTAGAGCCAGTGCTAATGTTTTTATTTTGGACATCGTAATATCACTTTCTGTTCATATATGACCTAATTTAATCTTATCTTAACGCACCAAAACGGTTATGTCAAGAGCTTGGCGCAAGAAAAAACACCCCTAGGTGTTTGGTGCGCGCGACTGGACTTGAACCAGCACAGCTTAAAATCGCCACTACCACCTCAAGGTAGCGTGTCTACCAATTCCACCACGCGCGCATAATTAATGTACATTTATTATTTTAACACAGTTGACAATCTTTTGCAAAAGCTATGGGGTACGATTTTTGGCAGTCTGCTCTGTGGCCCAGAAAGAGATATTAATAAACCGATCAGTAGGGACAACAAAGCGAGAATCTTCGGAGAAAACGCGGACGTTCTTATTGACAAAGTATGATAGGTTTGGCTGGTAAATGCCAATGGCCGGTACATTATTAACCCAGGTCTTGAGGAACGACTCAAATTTAGCAGCGCGGACGGCTGGGTCGAGAGTGGTGCGGGTAGCGAGAATCGCATCAGAAATAATTGCATTGCTATAGTTGGAGAGATTGAGGCCATTTTCTGATGCCTGCGAGGAGTGATAATAAGCAAACAGATCCGGATCGGAACCAAGCTCGATCTCGTAAAGTAAAATATCATAGTTGCGTGGGCGAATGACACTAATCAGAAAATCCTGGCCAGCCGGCATGATATTTAGCTCTACCTTGAATCCGAGATTCTCGAGCTGGAATTTAAGATTCTCGGCTAGGCTTGGGAAGTAGCCAGAATCGATGGTGGCAATTCTAAGTGCCTGAGCATCGTTTAAGCCAGCTTGTCTGATGGTTTCTTTGGCGGCCGTTGGATCGTACTCTGGCAGAGCTGGAAAATTAACGTCTGTAACCTGGGTAGAAAGTAGTGGGTAATTAAGCTCTGCTTCATCGCCAAGCGGCGCGCGGAGTGAACGGAGGTCGATTCCCTGCTGAATAGCCTTCCTAAGATTGAGATTGGAAAGAATCGGGCTGGTGGTATTAAGAAAAGCGAACACACCAGAGTTGAGCGCGGTTTGCTTCTCATAAATCGATTGAGAAGTGATAGCACTAGCGTCTGTCGGCAGTAGCTCGGCTGTACCGGTAACGGCGCCGCTATTTAGCGCGGTGATGATTTCGTCCTTAGTAGGATAGGCGTGCACAGTAAAGCTATCTAGCAGAGGAGTGCCTTTGTAGTAATTTCGATTAGCGGTGAGATAGACGATCTTCTCGCCAGAAGAGCCAATTGCCTGGGAGGCATTGAGGGAGAACGCGCCGGATGTTACCGGGGAGGTAGAAAAGCTATTTTCTAGCAACTGGGCCGGTGGTACATCTTTTAGAATATGTGCTGGTAAAACTGGAAACTCGAGAGCTGATGAGAAATTGGCGTATGCCGAGGAGAGGGTGAAGATTAGATTGCCTTCTGACTCGGATACTTTGACGCCAGATAAATTAGAGGAGTAAGCTGTGGCAACCTGTGGCGACTGAATGAGATTGACAGTAAAGATGACATCCTCATTAGTAATTGGCTGACCATCAGACCAGGTGAGACCATCGCGCAGACTGACCGTCCAGACCAGGCCGGTATCATCTGTTTTGATTGAGTCGGCAAGCCCGAGGCCAATATGTCCAGAGTAGTCATTAGCTGATAACGTACCAAACATCAGCTTGCTTAGGGTCTTCTCGCTGCTAGTAGTGGCAAAAAGTGGATTGAGAGAATTAATGCGGCCAAGTGTAGCTTCTGAGAAAGTGCCACCAGAGGTAAACGAATTAACTGCGTAAGACTCGCGGTATAAAAAAGCCTGGGTGATCGAGAGTGTAATGATTACCAAAATCAAAAGCGCCCACTCTAATACTAGGAGGCGGATTTTTTTAATGTGGGACCAGCGATCGACGACATTCTCGCGAATATGCTCTTTGCTACCCTCGCTAGCTTTTTTGGAGATGCGCGAAAATCGCCTAACGATTTTTTGCCCACTTTTTTTGATACCTTGTTCCATATTATGCTGGAATAATTAATAACCCGATAATAGACAGAACGAAAACTAGAACGCAAACGACGGTAGCGTTGAAAAGAGACTTATCAAGACCACGACGGGCAGTATAGAGCTCGCCGGAGGCGCCAAAACCTGCACCGAGAGAGGCTCCGCGCTGCTGGACTAGAATCAGTAAAATCGACAAAATCGCAGAAATAAGGATGACTGCCTGTAAAAAACTTCCAATATTCATATTGTATCTAATTATAAAGCCCCGAGCAGGATTTGGCAAGACTTTGGATACTATTTAAGAAAGTTCTTGCGTTTTAATAGGCGGTGATAAGTGATTGCAAAACGATGTGATTCTTCGTCGATTCTAGCGATTAGCTTGGCAATATGGGAATCTTGGGCTAGCGGGATGGTGCGAAGGCCAGTTTTTGAAGAACCATCAGGGACAACAATCGAAACTGGAGCGTTTTTGGAATGATCACCAGATTTATCGCGCCCGATTACAGGAATCTTGGCCTCGTCTAGCAAATCTTTGACAGCGTTGATCTGGCCTTCGGCGCCGTCTAAGATAATCAGATTTGGAAAAGTCCACTCTGGATGCTTAAGTCTGCGTGTAATAACCTCGCGCATGTTGGCGGTATCATCGTTGCGTTGATGACGCATTTTAAACTTACGGTACTCGGAGCGATCTGAGACTCCGTTTACAAACACCACCATTGATGCGACTACATTAGTCCCCTGCTCGTGCGAGATATCGTATCCCTCTATACGGCGCGGAGGCTGCTCGAGGCCGAGAAGCTTCTGTAGTTCTTTGAGCGCCTGGTCAGAGGAGATATTCAAAAATTCTTTATCAGAGAAAACGATTTTCTTTTTGAGACCACGCAGTCCAAAATACTGATTGCGCAGCTCGGCCGCGCGCTCATACTTGCCAAGACTGGCGGCGGTTTTCATGTCTTTCTCGATGTCTTTAATTAATTTCTGACGGTCGCCTTCTAGATAGCGAATTAATTTGCGGAGATTTTTCTTATACTCTGCCGGAGTGGCTTTGCCAATCTCTATGCCGGGAGTAAGGCCAAGATCAGTATTAAGGGTCTTTTTACCATCATACGGACGATCATAATATGGAAAAACCTTACGCAAAATACGCAGAGCGGTACTAATCGTGGTCTTTGCGTAAAAAGGGCCAATATAGGTGGCTTTATCATCTAGTGGCTGGCGTGTCATCGAGACATAGGGCACCTCGGATTTCATATCGATACGAACATAAGAAACGGTCTTGTCATCGCGCAGTAGAATATTCCACTTAGGTTTATAACGCTTGATCATCTCGGATTCAAGAAATAGCGCATCCATCTCTGTATCGACCACAATCCAATCAGTATCGTAGATCTCAGCTACAAGAGCAGCTGTCTTGGGGTCTTTTTCGGTATTTTGGAAATACTGACGAACGCGATTCTTGAGCACAGCGGCCTTGCCGACGTAGATAACCTCGCCGGACTTGTTTTTATGAAAATAAACACCAGGAGCGGCGGGTAAAGTCTTGAGTTTGGCTTTGAGATCATTTGTCATTTATTTAATTATATCATCTTTGTGATATAATATGCTTATGGTTAAATATACGATTTCTGATATCAAAGCAAGGGAAATTTTAGATAGTCGCGGTAATCCTACTGTAGAAGCGGATGTACTCTTGAGTACTGGCGATATGGGTAGGGCAGCCGTGCCATCTGGGGCCTCTACTGGTTCGGGCGAGGCCCTGGAGCTTCGCGATGGCGATAAGCTTTATTTCCTAGGGAAGGGTGTATTAAAAGCTGTATGGAACGTAAACAATAAAATTCGTGATGTTTTGGTTGGCAATAGTGCAGATCAGCAAACGGTAGATCAGTTGATGCTAGACCTTGATGGCACTGAGAATAAATCTCAGCTAGGCGCAAACGCTATTTTGGCAGTATCATTAGCTACAGCAAAGGCCGTGGCGAAGGCAGAAGGTAAACCTCTGTACGAGTATGTTGCTGAGCTGGCTGGTACCACCGACAAAATGTCTATCCCGATGCCAATGATGAACGTAATGAATGGTGGTGCGCATGCGGATTGGAGCACAGATTTTCAGGAATATATGATCATACCAAATGGCGCAAACACCATCAATGATGCTGTACAATATGGGGCTACCGTATTTCACACCCTCAAACAAGTTCTAAAAGATCGCGACTACCCAACTACTGTCGGCGATGAGGGAGGCTACGCGCCCAGAGTACGCGAAGGCGATAATGAGCCGCTAGAATGTATCAAGCAGGCAATCGAGCGAGCAGGCTTTCAGCTGGGTGTAGATGTTTCAATAGCAATGGATATTGCAGCATCGGAGTTTTATAATCAAGATCATTACGAGCTAAAAACTAACGGTGATTGGAAAAGTTCTGACGATCTAATCAACTGGTATACCTGGATCCTGGATAATTATCCAGTAACATCAATTGAGGACGGATTGGCAGAAAACGATTGGACTGGCTGGAAAGACATGACCGAGCGCCTCGGAAAGCGCTGCCAGCTAGTAGGAGATGATTTGTTTGTTACTAATACCAAATTGCTAAATAAGGGCATTGACGAAAAAATTGCTAATGCAATTTTGATCAAGCCTAACCAAATTGGCACTTTATCGGAGACAATTGATGCAGTACTGACAGCTAAAAAGGCGGGGTATGGCACAATTATTTCACATCGTTCTGGTGAGACCGAGGACACGACAATTGCTCATCTAGCTGTTGGCCTAGGTGCTGGCCAAATCAAAACCGGATCAATGTCGCGGACGGACCGAGTGGCAAAATACAATGAGCTGATGCGTATTGCTGAGCAAAACCCCAAGCTAAGGCTCAACTAAACTAATTTGATTATTCGATTATTTGATTATTTGATGAGATCTAGATAATCTGCCTGGGTAAGGGTAGGTATGCCTAGCTTATTGGCTTTTTCGAGTTTACTTTTGCCTGGCTTGTCGCCGATAATCAGGGCAGTGGTGTTCTTGGTAACAGAGCTGGTGACTGTGGCACCTCTAGCACGCAGCAAATCTTCAGCCTCTTCCCTGCCGTAACCATCTAGGGTGCCGGAAATAATATAACTGCGGCCAGCGAGTGGCAGAGTACTGGTATCCTCGAAAGTTGGAGCGACACCTAGTTCCTTTAGCTCGTCTAGCATTTTGAGATTATCCTCGTCTGCGAAGTAAGCTAAGATGGACTCAGCAACAATCTGGCCGATATCGGGAATTTCTAACAGTTCCTCGGAGGTGGCACTCGCAAGATTATCGATAGAGCGGAACCTATTAGCGAGTGCAATCGCTGTTTGAGCACCGACGTGGCGAATACCAAGGGCGGTAATGAACTTGGCTAGCGGAGCAGTCTTGGATTGAGCAATTGCGGTAATTAAATTCTGAGCAGAAAGATCGGCAAAACGTTCGAGGCTAGCAACTTTAGGTGCGGTGAGACGGTAGAGATCTGGAATATTCTGAACAAGCCTACTGTCTACTAGGGCGACGACATTTTTCTCACCTAAGCCCTCGATATTGAGTGCTGGTTTACTAGCATAATATTCTAAGGAACGTTTGAGGATTAAATCGGAATTTTCGCCTTTGACGCGATAGACCACCTCGCCCGCCGGACGTTCAAACTCTAGCTCTGGATATTGTTCTTTTAGAGCGGCCTGATAATTGAAGGGCTTGGTATCAGCAGGACGCAGCGGGAAAAGAACCTCTTTGATTTGCGGAATAATATCGCCAGCCTTATAAATTATCACTGTGTCGCCAATTCTGACATCGAGGCGAGCAATCTCATCAGCATTATGCAAGGAAGCATGGCGGACAGTACTGCCAGCGACGACTACTGGATCTAAAATAGCTACAGGTGTAGCCGCGCCAGTGCGACCAATAGAAATAACAATATTTCTGACCTTAGTAGTAGACTCTTCGGCCGGATATTTAAAGGCAACTGCTGCACGCGGAGTCTTGCCAACAATGCCGAGACGTTGAAAAATAGAACGATCATTAATCTTGATTACCATACCGTCAGTGTTAAATGGTAGACTTTGGCGGGTCTCGCCAAGGTGTTTAATCTCTTGAAATACTTTTGACAGACTGTCAAATACATTATCTTGTAAAGAGGTTTGGAAGCCAAAGCTCCGTAGCATCTGGTAGGACTCGCTATTGGTAGCAAGATTGGGTTCTACTAAATCGTAAGCCATAAACCTGAGTGGGCGGGAGGCGGCAATCTTAGGATCGAGCTGGCGGATGGAGCCGGCGGCGAGATTACGTGGGTTGGCAAAAGGCTTTTCGCCTTTCTTGGCTTGGAGGGCATTGAGGCGATCGAAATCATCCTTGAAGATTACGATTTCGCCGCGAACTTCGACATGGCCGTTAGCCTCTCTCCTTAGTCGCAGTGGGACGTTCTCGATAGTGCGGACGTTCATGGTGACATCTTCGCCGACTAGGCCATCACCGCGCGTAACAGCGCGAGTTAAAATACCATCATCATAGTGTAGAGCGCAAGCGAGGCCGTCCATTTTAATATCAGTAAAATAGGTAACTTTTGATTGATCGGTAGCGGAAAGGAGTTTTTTATTGCGACTATCCCAATCTTTGATTTCCTCCTCGGAGAAAACATCGGCAAGCGAAATCATCCGCTCGGCATGAGTAATCTTGGTAAATTTGTCGAGTGGACGGCCAGCGACACGCTGGGTTGGTGAATCGGGCGTAATCAGCTCTGGAAATTGCTCTTCTAGCTGAGTTAGCTCGTGTTTAAGCGAATCGGCAGCAGCCTCGGACATGGTAGATTCATCTAAGACATGGTAGTGGTAACGATAATCATTAATTAGGTCGCGAAGTTTAGCAATGCGCTCCTTGGCCTCGGATTTAGCGATCTTCATAATCTAACATCCTCCGATAGTATAAATAGAAATACGCAGTAGTATAGACAGCGGTAATACAAGTCATGGTTAGCAGTTCGACCGAAACAAATGGGATGCCGCCTAGCCAATTGAGGCTGCTTTTGAGCCAAAGATCGAGAGCAATGAGCGGAGTCATAATCAAAACCCAGGTTATGGCAACGATAATGATTAAGAAGATGATGCGAATAATAAATTTAGTACGGCGGCCGGCCAATAATCTAGAAGCTGATTGTAAAGCAATCATAGGATAAAGCCCGGGGGCAGAAACTGCAACTAGCGCAATTAATGAGCTAGAAATTAGATAGAGTGACAAGAGGATGAGCAAAGCTGCAAAGATTACATAAATAAAAGCGTAAAAAGGAGTGGAAAGGAAGTTGGTATTAATGGCGGCAGAATAGGTAATAATCACGATCATGATCGGGATAGCCTCGATAAAAATCACTGCAGCGATAGCGATTGTAGATAGTAGTGGCGAAAGTGCGTTATACAGGCCATCACGTAATTTGACTCTGTTGCCAGCTAGGATATGGCGCAAAAGGTAGATTGTAACTAGCCAAACAATGAGAAATAGTAGGATAGAAAAAATCTGCTGGGACTCAGACATGCCGGTAGAGAGACCGCCGGTAGCGACTGTGGACATTAGTAGAAGCCCAGACTTAGCAAAAGTACCGAGTTCGCCATTTCTAAGACCATCAGTGGTTTCATCCAGGGTTTTCTGGAAAGTAACAAAAGTACTCTCGCTCATAAGACCGACTAATAGAATATTAAAGATTACCGTTAAAATAATAAGTGGAATGAACAAACGCCAGTTTTTGCAGAGAGTCTTGAGAGTAAAGATAGCATGGGAAAGCAGGCCAGGAGCCTCAAAATCATGTGCATAATCCTCACGATAAGAGCGGCGGAAAGAGCGATGTGGACGCTTGGAGGATTTTTTGCTATGAATACGAGATTTGGCTAGAGCCTTGGATCGCGTGAAAGCAGCCCTAAAACCGGTAGCCTTAGAAAGATTTCTTGCCATTTTCTAATCTCTCTATGCGTTTTTCGATAGGTGGATGAGTACTAAACAAACTAGAGATAGTTCCCTTTTTCATGGGATTATTGATGTAGAGAGCCTCTGTGGCGGCGTTCTGGCGACGCATCGGACGGCTGTGTTCGTCGAGCTTTTTGAGGGCGGAAATCATGCCTTCTGGGTAACGAGTGAGGTTAACGGACGATGCGTCGGCCAGATACTCGCGCTCGCGCGAGACCGCTAGCTGTGCTAGCGACGCCGCCAGGGGTGCAAAAATGGCCGTGACGAGCAGAATGATCATACCTACAGGGCTGCGATCTTCGTCTCTGCCATAGTAAGACATCCTGAGACCAAGATCGGCAATAAATCCAACCACACAAACCAGGCCGAATGTAATCATCGACACCCTGATATCGTAATTTTTAATGTGGGAGATCTCGTGGCCAACCACTGCTTCTAGCTCGTTCTTGTCCATAATATCGAGCAGACCAGTAGTAGCAGCAACGCTGGCATGCTGAGGATCGCGACCAGTAGCAAAAGCATTGGGTGCCGGATCATCAATTACATAGACTTTGGGCATCGGAAGACCGGCGGTCTGGGTGATATTCTCGACCGCATTATAAAAGGCTGGGTAATCCTTTTTTTGGATTTCTTTGGCGCCGGTCATGGCGATAGCAAGCTTGCTAGCTGCAAAATACTGAAATATGGCATAGGCTATGGCGAACACCAGAATACCTACCTCTATTGCCCAATCTTGGAATACATAAGCAAAAACTGCGCCAATACCACAAACTACCGCCACGAAAAACAACATAATGAAGACGGTATTTCTTTTATTAGCGGCAATCTGTTTGTACATTTTACTTACCTAAAACTTGACCTCTGGAGCTTCTTTAATCTTAGCTTGTTCATCAGTAGAGACCTCGTAATACTCGCGCTCTTTGAACCCAAAGCCATTAAATAAATTAACTGGGAACATTTTGATTTTGGTGTTGATTTCCTTGGCACCAGCATTGTAAAAGCGGCGAGCAGCCTGAATCTTATCCTCAGTATCGGAAAGTTCGCTAGATAGCTGCTGGAAATTTTGATCAGCCTTGAGCTCTGGGTAAGCCTCAGAGACAGCAAGTAGGCGAGAAAGCGCACCTGTAAACGACTTGTCCGCATCGGCAGTAGACTGGACGGACTTGGCGCCCATCATCTTGGCGCGAGCCTCGGAGACCTCTTTGATGGCGGCAGTTTCGTGCTTGGCATAGCCTTTGACGGTCTCTACAAGATTAGGAATTAGATCAGCACGACGCTTGAGCTGAACGGTAATATCAGACCACGCCTCGTTAACGCGCTCGTTTGTCTTGACTAGGCCATTGTATGTACCCCAGATAAAGACGATAATTAGTAGTACAACTGCACCGATAATAATTGCTGGAATCATAATTTCTCCTTAATTTATACTTTTATTATACTCCAACCTGAGGAAGTCAACAAGTACTTAAAGTGTGGCTACTGGGGTGGATAATGACATAAAAAGTGTTATAATAATATTAATGAAGTTAAACGAGCCAAATGTCTTGAAAGTACGTCTACATAAGATTATTTTGGATCGAGAAATCAAACCGCTTAGAGTAATGTGCACCGGAGATTGGCATATTAGCCCAATTGTCTCCGAACAACAATTTAATTATCTAAAAGAAGCCTTGGTAAAGGCTGATCCTGATGTGATTATCTTACAGGGAGATCTGGTTGATAGCCCGGTGGAGCTAAGACGCGAGACTTCGCTTAAGAAATTAATACGCGAGCTGAAGTTGTGCGCCTCAATTGCACCGACGGTTTTGGTGCTAGGGTCTCATGATTATATTGTGCCAAGTAAGCCACCAAAAATCATGACAAAGCATGCTATAGTGCTTTGGAAAAAAATTTGCCAGCGTTGCGGAGTAAAACTTCTCTTGAATGAGTGGTTTGAGGTGCCGGGCTTGAGAATCTTCGGTGCGTTCCAGGATAGGCGTTGTTGTATTAGAAAAAATCGTAAAGGTGAGCTGGTACACTGGGATAAGCCAGAAGGTTTTGCTGAGAATCTGCGTGATGTTGAAGAGTTAATTAATGCTAGAATAAGTAATACTTCTAAATCTGAAGGCAATGATAGCGTTGCGCAAAACGCTGGGTTTGATGGAATAACATGGTTTGCAGCTCACGCACCGCTGCTAAATAAGGAAGTAATTGAGCGATTGAAGCCGTTTGATGTGGCCTCATTTGGGCATACACATGGCGGCGTTGTGCCACTAGGTATAGACGAGATATTTGACAAGACAAACATGCATTTCGGACTAATTTCACCAAATAAAATACCTCTGCCGCGGAGAGTGCGTGGCGTTATGCCAATCTCTGAATCGACAATGTTAATAGTTAATCCAGGGATGATTGCCACTCATTTTTGCAAGCCAAAGATTTTACAAAATATGAATTTTATCAAGGCTGCTGAGGTAACAGTGGTAGAAGTGGAACCGGTGGGGATGGACGAGACTATGGATAGTGGCGTAGCAGAAAGAAATTTGGGTGAATATTTTTAGCACAAAAAAAGATGACTTTGGTCATCTTTTGGTTCCCCCTTGTGGTGCCCGAGATGGGACTTGAACCCATATGGATTTCTCCATTCGATTTTAAGTCGAACGCGTATACCAATTCCGCCACTCGGGCATAAATATATTTGGAGGCGCCGTCCTGCCGAAGGTAGTCAAGGTGCCGAACAAATAAACGAAAGCTTGCTTTTAGTTTATTTGGAGGCGCCGACCGGAATTGAACCGGTGTACAAGGTTTTGCAGACCTCTGCGTAACCACTCCGCCACAGCGCCATAAAGTCATTTTACCACAAAACCCTTGATTTCCCAAGATATATCATTTATAATATAGAAAACGTGCGAGCGTAGCTCAGTTGTTTAGAGCGCTTCCTTGCCAAGGAAGAGGTCGAGAGTTAGAGTCTCTTCGCTCGCACCACTATAATGGCTTCGCCATTATTTTTTTCATAAAGAATAACTTGTTAATCGCTTTGGTATGGAAAAAGCACACTCCCGAGAGAGAGTGTGCCTTTTGTTTCTAGGTGAATAAGTAAACTTATCGTAGCTAGAAACTCCACGGATATCCTGCGGCTCTCAACTTCGCACGATATCCTTAGTTCTATTTTAGCATGAGCAAATTCTGTGTCAATATTGATTTTTAAGATTTTTGATGTTATAATTTTTTATTTTCTAACAGGGGTAGTTGCAGAATTTCCATTGACTTTTTTAGTTTTTTGTGATATAATTAAGTTATAGGATATTTTAATTTGTTCCCGATTTGGGACTTTTTTGTGAATCTAGTGTATAATAGTGCTTATGCGAGAGAGGTGTGAGAAGTTTTTCGATGAATGTAAATTGGCTGCCTTAGGCTTGGTGTTAGCTTCTAAAAACGGCTCTTTTTGGGCGGTTTTTATACCTGTATTCGTGATTTTTGGCACACTTATTTCCCTTTTGTCGGCCGGAACTTCGGTATTTGATTTATTCTTTGCTGTAGATTTTGGTGGAAAAATGCAGATTTTGGGGGATGGTTTCTTGTCTCTGATGGGGAGAGGACGCAATTTTACAGATTTTTTGTTAAATTTCTCTATTGCATTTCTGCAAGCAGCCCTAATTGCACTACTGGTTTTCGTATATCGCAAGCGCAAAAAGAATCAAGCGCGCGACAACTCTGGCGCTCAAAATGCCGGAATCGCTGCGGGACTAGCACTACTTGGTAGCGGCTGCCCAACCTGTGGCACTACACTAATCACTCCGCTACTCACGTCGATATTCTCTACTGGGAGCTACGCTATAGCTGGCGCGGTTTCTGGTATTTTAACAGGAGTGGCCCTGATATTAATTCTCTGGTCGCTGAAAAAGGTTGGTCTGGAGGCATATGTTATAATAAAATCAGAAATGTGGAGCAAAAGGCATAAGCCAAGCAACGCAAAATCATAGGAGGATGGAGTAAATGGTAGAAGAAAAGCAGGCTAGCAAAGCTACAGGTGGTAAAAGTGTTGGTAAAATCATCCGGTGGATCTTAATTATTGTAATAGCCGGCGCATTTGTCGCTCTGATTGCGGCACGCCTAAGCAAACCAGTCGACCATAGCGATACTATCTGGAACGAGGGTACGACGCTCGGTAGCAAAAATGCCAAAAATTATTACATTGATTATACAGATTTGGCCTGTCCATACTGCGATGTTTGGTCACGTTTGATTTTCGAGAACGAAGAAGAGTTTATTCGAGATTATATTGAAGGTAAGGACATTTTATACGAAGTACGGATGACTGATTTTCTCTACGAGTATGGTAGCCAGGAAATGGAAATGTCTCGCTGGGGCGCGGAGGGCACATACTGTGCACGCAATGAGGGTAAGTTCTGGGATTATTATCGCGAAGCTATAATGTCACTTTATAATGATTATCAGTCTAAAGGCATCGCGGCTTACAAGGGTGCGCCGATGATCGAGGGGATGACGTTTGATTACTGGATCAATATCGGGCACAAGATTGGCCTATCTGATGAGTTTGATAGTTGTATGAACGGACATAAAACAGTTAGCGAAATTGTGGAGAACACTCAGAAAGCCGCAAAGCTGGTTGATGGTGGGCTGCCGTATTTCAAATTCAATAAATTTACTACGGGTGGGTTTGATAATAATTGGGACTGGAGCTACGTCAAACAGTATCTGGATGCTGGGCTAAAATAAGCAAGAATTTTTCTTTATCTGAGTTTTAGCTCGGCCTGCTCGCCAGTGGCGAAATCTTTAACCTTGAACACGCGACTTTTGACCTCGTCTTCGCCAACTACTACGCCAAAGCGGGCAATCCTGGAGGCATGTTTCATCAAATCGCCAAGTTTTTTATTAGCCAAAATTACATCGGCGGATTTATCCTCGGCGCGGAAATGTTCGGCTAGCTCGTAGGCAGTCTTTCTAGCATCCTGATCCAAAGGAATAATTGCATAGTCGACCACAGGAGCAGCATCTTTTTCTGTTTCTCCTGGTAAGAGATTATTTTCTTTTAATATATAAAATAGACGAGAGAGGCCGATGGAGGCGCCGACGCCTGGGAACTTTTGATCAGTATAATTACTAGCGAGATTATCATAGCGACCGCCACCGCCAATAGAACCAAGCTCTGGATGCTCTGGCAAGACTGCCTCGAATACCGTGCCGGTGTAATAATCTAGGCCGCGGACAATCTTGAGGTCAATTTCGACGGAATTTTCCAAACCGAGATCAATAAGCTCCTGATAGACTTGTTTGAGTTCGGCCAGGCCAACATTTTCGTAACCGAGCCTCGCAGTAGCATCGTAATTCCCATGCGTATTGATTAATGTTGTAATTTTTACAACATTATCATCAGATAGACCAAGCTCGCGCAAGGCGCCCTCGGTCTTTTCGGCAGGGACTTTTTCGGCATGATCAATAATACTATAAATATCTGCGGCATGCTTAGAAACGCCTAGAGATTCTAAAACACCGCTAATAAATTTGCGATTGCAAAGGCGAATCTTAACTGGTGTTTCAACGAAAGAAGCTAGCGCCGAGTAAAAAGTCCAGATGACTTGTGCATCGTAAACCAGTGGTAGTTCTCCGCGGCCAATGATGTCGACATCACACTGATAGAACTCGCGAAAACGGCCTTTTTGGGCACGCTCGCCACGGAAGTTGCGACCTATCTGAGTAACACGAAACGGAAAATCTAGCTGACTCTCGTGCTCGACAATATAGCGTGCGAGCGGCACAGTATGGTCAAAGCGTAGGGATTGATCGGATGCATCGGCAGACTCGGTGGTCTTAATTACGCGATAGATCTGTTTCTCGGTGTCGCCGCCGGCCTTGGCAAAAAGAATCTCGTTGCGGTCGATAGTGGGAGTCTCAATATGTTGGAATCCGTGAGAACGATACACCCCAGCAATCTTAGACTTGATTTGGTCAAAAATAGCTTGCGATGCCGGGAGAAACTCCTGCATGCCAGAAATTGGTGAGGTGTTTAGCTTTTTGCTCATATGTTTATTATAGCACGCATGCCGGCTCTTCACAAATTCATAATAATGTTTTATAATATAGATAAGTTGGTGGTGGCTAGTATATTACAATGGCAGGGGAGGTGATGTTGTATGACCGAAGAAGAATACGAACGCATGATGAAGGATACGATGGCCGCTTTTAGGATTCAGGGCGGGCGGATTCGGATCTACTTGGATAATTCGCAGAATACTACTTGGACGCCACAAGTGAATCTTTCGAGAGATAAGAGGCGATTTTCTGGAAATGGATGGACGATAGAAATAAGACCGCACACCAAGAGAAAACGCGGCGAAATTTCCTGTCTGTTTAAGTTTGACTATTTTGGAGATATTATCACAAGACGCCAAAAATTCCCGCTTGAGGATGGCACGTTGCTGATAAAGTTTTCGGATCAAAACAGCGACGGATACTATTACGCGGATTTTGAGACAATTAATCTTACGCAGAGGGCGTGTTTTCAGTCTGCGGGTAAAGAGTATGATGATTTTGTTTACGAATCCGTCAGTAGGCATTTCAACGGAAGCTAACTCCACACACTTATTGGCTCCGCTTAGGCGGAGTCGTTTTTTTCATGATATAATAAATACAAATTATACGCAGTGATAATAAACAGACAGGAACTTCGTGATGGATAAGACCTCTAATTTACATCAAAAAGTAAGATTTACGCTTGCTTATGAATTAGGACGCGATATTTGGAATTGGTATTACGGAGTCAATTATTCTGACCAAGCGAAACGGCTCGATTTTGCCGCTGATAAAAGAGTAGCAGCAAAAATTAAAGGCTTACCAGACCTAGAAAAAGCTACTCCGATTTTGCAACCATTTCTCCAGGCAAAAATTGATGACCCAAACAGCCGGCTGAATCGGTTTATCCAAACCGCAGAGAGTGAGCTCAAAGAAAAGTTTCACGCAGGATGTGCCGCTATTGAAGATATGACCGGGCGACCACTTGCCGTTACGGACCTGAGTCTTTATATTACAACTTTTCCGCGCATGGTAGTTTTTTATGATGAGGGAATAATTTTCCTATATAGTAAAATCGACAACGAGCTTTGGGGGATGCCGATGGATAGTATTTTACACGAGCTACAACATTTTCAAGTAGATAGATACTGGCGCCAAAACCCCATCTCGCCTGTAGCGAGCTTGAGTGGAGAAAAGTATTTTAAGCTAAAAGAGTCCCTAACCGTTATTCTTGATGAGGAACTTAGGCCAATTATTACGCTTCCAGATTGTAGTTATCCACAATTTAAAGAATTGCGCGAGGCCCTCCACGCCCATTGGAGAAAATATCACGACTTTGATAAGCTAATAGATTATGGTGTAAATCTCCTTTGATAATTCTATTCCAATAGTTAGCAATTTATTACTTGTTCGCTCCCCCTCCTGGGACGGGCTCAAGGAAACATTCGTAACGAAACTACAAAAAAACGAAACTTTGTTTCGTTTTCAATTTTCTTTGGAAATTGGTGGCTCCGACTGGACTTGAACCAGTGACACAAGGCTCTTCAGGCCTCTGCTCTACCAACTGAGCTACAGAGCCACAAAATACTTACAAAATTATTATAGCACAGTTTTTTGCTAAAGAAAAGAGCTACCCACAGGTAGCTCATGAGACAACAAATAATTAATCTGTGCCAAACATTCTGTCGCCGGCATCCCCTAGGCCTGGGACAATTCGCCCTTTGTAATCTAGGCCGAAGTCCAAGGCGCCAATGCATAAATCTACATCTGGATGCTTGGCCTGGATTAACTCCACACCTTGCGGAGCCGCGATAATGCAAAGAAAATGAATTTTCTTGCAGCCGATTTCTTCCAGCTTGGTTATTACCTCGTCTGCAGTTTTACCAGTTGCAAGCATTGGGTCGAGCACAAATATATCTTGCTTACCAATCTCTTGCGGCATCTTCCAGAAATACTCTACTGGTTCAAGAGTAATCTTATCACGATAGATGCCAATATGGCCTGTCTTGGCCTGGGGAAATACTCGTCTGACGGAAGGCTCCATCCCAAGTCCGCCACGCATGATTGGTGCTATGATAATCCTTTTTTCGACAATTTTGTGACCAATTGCCTTGCAGATAGGAGTCTCTAGCTCATACTCTTCTAGAGTAATTTTGCGTGACGACTCAATGGCCTCAAACAAAGTAATTTCCTCCACAATGTCGCGGAAAACGGAAGTCGGCGTGTCCTTATTGCGCAACTGATCAATCTTGTGAATCAGCGCTGTAAATTTCCGTGTGATAACGTCTGTATTATAGGCTAACTCGACTTCCCGATATGGGACAATGATGTCCTCTGTAAATTCACGTGTCTTTCCTCTATTCATATTGTGCCTCCTTTAAATGTACTACGTAATCAATACAATCTTGGTATATTTTAACATATTTTATTAGTTTTTTCTAGTGCTCTATAATATCCGTCCGTTTGCGCTAGGGTATATGCCTCTATTATCATCAGACACATTAACCTGATAATTGCCTTGGTAATATTTATGCTTGTCTGGAAGGTTTTTCTGTGCGACAATAAAAGGGTTGAGCATACTTCAGGAAGGGGTGATAAGATGTTTGAAGTACATATTCCAGAAATAACGGATGGAGAATTGATGAGCCGCTGTGAGCTGATGAAGCCAATTATAAAAAATGATGATGACACGTTCAGCTGGATAGAGGGCACAGCAAATTTGAGTATTGATGTATTGCGAAATACTCCGTTTGTCAGTTGTGATATTGACGCCAAATCGTTCTACCAATCAAGCACACTACTTAGCCTAACAGAAGGAATTGGCCTTAAGAAAGGCAATCTAGTAAAGCAGAGTGAGATCTTAGGCATGGGTCATTTTGCTTGCATACACAAGTTTGCCGAGCATAATCGTTTCGAGCCAACAATTGCTGATATCCTTGCACAGGTAACCGACGAGATGATTGAACGCTTTAGGGTGCGGGCTTTTCAGATTGTAACATTACCGCGAGGTGGTCTAAACGAGCAGCTAGAGGCTGAGTTCTATCGAAACGGCTATCAGGTTTCAGTCGTTCAATTATATAGAAAAGAGAATGTTCGCTAAAATTCCATCCATAAAGCTCCGGAAGTCCGGAGCTTTTTTATAAGCAGATAAGCTTGGTTAATTCTGGCTAGAGTCGTGGAAGATTGTTTGATCTTTGATTTCGTCTGGCAGATAACTTTTATCTAGGTGGAACCCTGCCTCCCATTTTTGCCCTTTACCAAAGCCGAGGTCTTTCATTAGTTTAGTCGGTGCATTGCGTAAATGAATCGGGACTGGTAGATTCATAGAGTTATGTGCTAGGGCCTTAGCCTGATACCAAGCAGAAATAGTGTCGCGGTTCTTTTTGCATTTAGCAAGCACTACGGCAACATGGCTGAGGATAATTTCACCCTCCGGCATGCCAATGCGTTCTATCGCTTCAAAAGCAGAAACTGCCAGATTTAGTGCGCCGTTCCCCGCTAGGCCGATGTCTTCGCTAGCAAAAATCACCATGCGGCGAGCGATAAACTTTGGGTCTTCGCCGGCCTCAACCATGCGGGCTAGGTAATAAAGCGTGGCATCAACATCACTACCGCGCATAGACTTGATGAACGCAGAGATGTTATCATAATGATTGTCGCCTTTTTTATCATAACCTGGGACTTTGCGTCCAGCCGCTTCTTTGACGATGTTCTCGTCGACTTTCTGGTTCTTGCCGCTTGCTAAGCTCAGTGCCAGCTCCAAATCTCCGAGTGCGCTTCTAGCGTCACCACCAGATAATTCTGCTAGGTAGTCAATCGCTTTTTTAGTAATGCGCTTGGTGGCTTTTTCGGCCTTGACGGCTCGGGTTAGGACTTCTTTGATATTATCCTTGGACAATGGGCTAATCACCACTACGCGACTACGCGATAAGAGTGGAGAGATAACTTCAAAACTTGGGTTCTCCGTGGTGGCGCCAATTAGCGTAATCAGACCTGACTCAACATGCGGTAAAAACGCGTCTTGTTGGGCCTTATTAAAACGGTGAATTTCGTCTACAAAAAGCACTGTGCGGGTTTTGAGATTCCAGTTAGTGCGGGCGCGCTCGACAACTTTTTCGACATCACTTTTGTGTGCGGTGACAGCAGAAAGCTCGATAAAATCCGCCTTGAACTCGCGTGCGAGGATGCGAGCGAGGGTGGTCTTGCCGGTGCCGGGAGGACCCCAAAAAATCAAGTTGACCGGCTCGCCTTTTTTGACAATCTCCGTCAAGATTTTGCCATCGCCAATAATATCCTCTTGGCCGACAACCTCATCTAAGTTCTGCGGGCGCATGCGCTCCGCTAACGGAACTCTGTTTTCCATAGGTATATTATATCACGACAAGGTGTTATAATTATATTATGGCGAAAAAGATAACCAAGCGGACGCTACATTATTATTGGTTTGCGACGAAAAAACACAAGCTACTCACAGCTGGTGCTTTTATTACCACACCGATTGTTCATATTCTGCGCGTATTGAACCCGTTGATTTTTGCCAATATGATCGAAATCATTACGCGAGGACTCCCGCAAAGTGAATTGGTTCAAGCACTTATCCCGCAGGCTATTTTACTGATTTTGATTGAAGTCATTAAATTCTATATTTTTGGCCCACTCCGCCTTTACTGTACTTGGAAACTAGAGATATATGCGATGTATGATCTCGGCAATGATTGCTTTAACGCAATTTGCGAGCAATCTATGCAGTTCCATACTAACCGCTTTTCTGGTTCTTTAGTTTCACAAGTGAATAAATTTGTTAGTGCGTACGAGAGGCTTGCAGATGAGTTTTTCTGGAATATTTTTCCAGTTATTTTGGATGTCGTCTTAATTATGGCAATTATGATTCCTCGTGTACCACTATATGCGGCGGCAATAATTGGATTTATGGCGATTTACATGATGGTCGCTATAATATGGACAAAGAAAATTGCGCCGCTCAATGAACACGAAGCCTCAGTTAGCAATAAGAGAACCGGCCAGCTAGCTGATTCGATTACCAACATCGCATCAGTTAAGTCTTATGCTAAAGAAAAATTCGAACATAGTCGATTTAGCAAATATCAAAAGCAGGTTCTCGAGGCTTCGTATAATATTCTTATTGCAGATACTAAACGTAATTATGCTATTGATACGATACAAATTTTAACAACTATCGTAGTTATACTATTTATGATGTTCGGCCAAAACGCTTTCGGGCTATCTATAGCCACCTTGGTTCTGGTTATTAATTATTCTGGTAATATTATGGGTGATTTGTGGAATATCCACTCTGTATTTAAGAACATGAACAGTATCTTCGGCGACGCTTATGAGATGACGGAGATTCTAGACTTACCGGATGAAGTAGTGGACGAGCCTGGCGCTAAAAAATTAAATGTCTCTACTGCGAATATTAAATTTAACGATATTTCGTTTAAACACTCTGATGCCCGCAGTGCACTCTTTGAGCATTTTAACCTGGAAGTAAAACCGGGAGAGCGCATTGGACTGGTCGGGGTGTCTGGCTCTGGAAAAACTACCTTGACCAAGTTACTGCTGCGTTTTGCTGATGTTACTAGTGGAGAAATTTTGATTGACGGTCAGAATATACGCATGGTGACACAAAACTCTCTGCGCGAGAATATTGCCTATGTACCGCAAGAAACCGCCTTGTTCCATCGCAGCATTGCGGATAATATTGCTTACGGAAAGCCAGAAGCAACTCCAGCGGAAATTGAGCGCGCTGCCAAACTAGCGAATGCACATGAATTTATTAAAGATTTACCAGACGGATACAAAACACTCGTTGGCGAGCGCGGCATCAAGCTATCGGGCGGCCAGCGCCAACGCGTAGCAATCGCGAGAGCGATTTTAAAAAACGCACCTATTCTAGTGCTAGACGAGGCAACTTCTGCACTCGACTCCGAATCTGAAGCTTTAATCCAAGATGCGCTCGGAAAATTAATGCAAGAACGTACAAGTATCGTAATTGCCCACCGACTCTCTACCGTAGCAAGCCTTGATCGTATCGTCGTGCTTGCCGGTGGTAAAATCGTGGAACAGGGTACGCATCATGACTTATTAAAAGAAGGCGGCGCCTACGCTAAGTTATGGTCGCGACAGTCTGGTGCATTTCTGGATGAGTCGTAAATATGTTATAATATTATTATGCAGTATCTAGCAATACTTGGTCGGCAGCCAAAGATTTCTTTGGCGGAGCTTGAGAGTTTGTTCTCGAGCGTAGAATATCTCGGCGGAAGCCTAGCGACTTTTGAATCGACTAAGCAACCAAGTATTAGCAAGCTTGGGGGTAGCGTAAAACTAGCGCGTCCGATTAACGGAAGCCCAGAAAAGTTTTTATTGGAGTCTGGGTTCGACGGAAAATTCGTCATTGGTGTATCTGATTATTCTAAAGATGCCAGCACTAGAAAAACGCAGGCGCAAGCTCTAAAGATTAAGCGTATACTAAAAAAGTCAGGCGAATCTGTACGAGTACTAGAAAATAAAGCGGCGACTCTATCTACCGCTACCGTTTTTCATAACCAGCTAGGAGAAAAACCTGGGCACTGGGAGTTAATTTTAGTTGATAAAAAGTGGTATGTCGGCATCGGCGTGCAAAACATTAACGCTTATCGCGATCGCGATCAGAATCGCCCAGCACGCGATGCAAAAAACGGCATGCTACCGCCAAAACTTGCGCAAATTCTGATAAATCTGTGCGGGTCGTTACCTGCTAATGCACGCATACTTGATCCGTTTTGTGGAACTGGCGTTGTTTTGCAAGAGGCAATTTTGATGGGCTATCGCGCGTATGGTACTGATGCCAGCGAACGCATTGTCAGCTTTGCTAAGAAAAATCTAGACTGGCTAGGAATGGGCGATTTTACGCTCGACCATGGCGATGCTCGTGATTACAACTGGGAGCAACCTATCGATGCAGTAGTGTTTGAGGGGTATCTTGGTCCACCGATGAGTGTTGCGCCGGCAGAGATTAAACTAAAAGTAATTAAAAATGATTTAATCTCTCTGTATCACAATGTTTTGCGTAATTTGTCAAAACAACTTGTATCTGGAACACCTGTAGTAATGGCAGTTCCCGCCTGGCTCCGCCCAGATGGTCATTATCAGGGGTTAAATTTACTTGACGAAATCGATGACCTGGGGTATAATGTATTAAAGTATAAAAACTTGAGCCAAAATGATTTACTCTACTACAGAGAAGGTCAAGTTGTGGCTCGAGAAATAATAGTATTAAGGAAGAAATAATATGTCACATGTGAAAGCTGGCGGTACCGCCAAGAACATCCACAACAACGCGGGTCAGCGCCTTGGCGTTAAGCGTTTTGGTGGCCAGAAAGTCAGAAACGGTGAAGTCCTCGTCCGTCAGACTGGCGCAACTAAAATTGCTGGTCCTGGCACTTACATGTCTCGCAACTTTACTATCCACGCAGCACGCGATGGTGTTGTTGCATTCACCAAAGTTAAGAAGACTCATTTCTCTGGCAAGACTGTGCCACGTGTACGTGTAGAAGTTATCTAATCACGCATAATTAAAAAGCTGGAGATAATCTCCAGCTTTTTTGTGAAATCAACTTGTTCAAAATCTACCTTTTCTATGCCGTTCCTTATAAGCAATTTTTTGATGGCGCCAGCTTATTTTATTGTCAGTGTTTTCCGATAATCTCACTGCTACCTCTCTAAGATCTAGACCTTTACCGAGATAAAGTCCAGCTATGTTCTCCGTTGCGCAATCAACGATGTAAGCGTAGCCATCGCAAGAAGCGTAAAAAGCGTTTTCCGATGGTACTGCAAAATAAACCCGTTCAAGGGGGCCCTCTAATTCGCCTAGATTAGAAACTACTATTATTTTATCGTCTTCAGCCTTGACAATTTTATATCCTTCAGTTGTCCTAAGTGCAGCATATCTACTTAGATCGTCTGGCGGTTCGAGTACACATCCAAAATCACTTAAATATCTGCCGTTCATATCAAAAACTTCCCAATTTGATAATTCCGTACGCGTCCGCGCAAAGAAATAAACACTCTCATATTCATCTTTCTTAACTACATTAATTTCGTTATACGCAGGCGGAACTATTTCTCTGCCTCCAAATTCTGCAACTCCTACAAACTGATTTGAGGGAAGCTCGTAAATATAAAATCTCCCATCAGGATAGGTTTTAATGATCTTCCGACCTAAGATATTTTTTAAAAATATTTTGCCGCGCCCATCAACCACGAAACGTTCTTTCCCTAATCGAGCTTCAAATAGAGACAGGGAACATCCGATAGCTGGAATTCTCTCATCAAAATTTACATAATCGTAGGTTTTCTCTTCAGAAGTATCTTTGTTGAACACATATTTCTTTATGATTTCACAATTTTCAGGTACACTCATTATACCCCCCCTTTCTATAATAAATAATGGGTAATTAAATTATACCATATTTTCGGTTAGCAAGAAAGTGAGTCTGGCTCCGCTTTTTTAAAATACTATTTTTATAAAGAATAAGAATATGCCGTCGGTGCCCTAAATCCTTCCGCCTCCCAACCGGTGGCCCTTCTGGAGAATACCAAACACTCTACAATAACTATAATAGCTATACTGCTATGACTGATCCAAGTGGGCCGCACTTTGTCCTTGGTGGGCGTACTGATCCTGGTTCAAG
>JAZQKE010000009.1:0-25242 GCA_045541995.1 Candidatus Nanosyncoccus sp.
AATGAAATTAGCTATATTATTGCGAACTGAAGATAACGAGAGTTATAAGCCGTTCAATCGGAGATATTATCTTGTTGAATATTACAGAGAGATATTCGATAAACTGGGTATTCTGCTTTTTCCAGTTGTTTCTGATAAAAATTTGAAAGAGGTGTGCGAGCTTTGTGATGGTCTGGTAGTTACAGGGAGCCGCGCAAATATCCCCCCGCGGTATTACGGTGAGGAGCCTATACCCGGTAGTGATTACAGTATTGATGAGTTTAGGACCGACAGGGAAGCAATAAAGCTGTTTTACGATGCAAAAAAGCCAATTTTGGGGATTTGTGGTGGTATGCAATCAATCAATGTTTGTTTTGGCGGAAGCCTGAATCAGGCGATTGATAACCATAAGCTAATAGGCAAAACACATAATATTAATTTGAAGGGAGGATCTTTTTTGCGGGACACATATAATGAATACAATAAAGATGTAAATTCCTTTCATACGCAGTCTGTAAAAAATGTCGCTAGGGGATTCGAAATAGCTGCAACTGCCGATGATGGCACGATTGAGGCCATTGAGCGTGGAAATATTATTGCCGTGCAATGGCATCCCGAAGCAATGGGCGACGTGCAGCTCTTTAGGGGATTCGTTGATGCTTTCCTAAGGGAAAATAATACTCCTAGAAAACGAAGAAAGCGCATTAGTAGGTGGTGGTTTAACTAAAAAAATAGCATAATAATTATAGGCTACAGAGAAAACGATGACTATGATGAAAAAATTTAAAAGAGATTTTAGATCGATATTTACAACATTTTTCTGATGAGAAAAAGAGGTTGTCTGGCTTAGTCCAGTTAGTGAATGACTGTTGGGATAGCGCTGAGAAGATTTTTGATAGGAAGAACTTTCGTGGACATATAACGGCAAGTGGATTTGTGTATTGTAAAAAAGCAGAGAAGTTGCTATTGCTGGAAAAATGGGTTAGTGTTTCTGAGTTAGAGGGAAACAACAAGTTTGCGTCTATTATCAAAAAAATAAAATGGAGCCGCTGGCAGGGATCGAACCTGTGACCTGCTCGTTACGAATGAGCTGCTCTACCAACTGAGCTACAGCGGCACTGGGTTTATTATAGCATATGAAAAGCAATCCAGAAGTATTTTTAGAACTGTAATGAGATTTAGACCAGATTTGTTCGTTGTGTTTTTACAACAGCAATTATTATCTATACTCTAGAATAACCTGTTGTAAAAACAACAACGAACAAGTCCCCAGTTCTAAAAATACTTCTGGATTGCTTTTATGATCTTACTTAACCAATATAATTTTCTTTAGTTACCGAAAATAAGTTTGAATACGCCGAGCGAGACGGCGAGCATGATGGAGCCGGCTAGTAGTACACCGCAGATAATGGCTTTGACGGTCTTTTTAAAATCTAGATCGAGGAGGGAGGCGGCGAGAGTGCCAGTCCAGACGCCGGTGCCAGGAATTGGGATGCCGACAAAGAGAAATAGACCGAGATAGATGCTATCTCCAGTGCGTTTTTGGAGTTTTTTGCCTGCCTTTTCGCCCTTTTTAAGGCAGAAATCGCAGAATTTTTTAATCGGTTTCCACGATGATTTATCGCCTAGTTCTAGGAGTTTGCGAGAGAACTTATAGATAAAAGGTACTGGGATCATATTGCCGACAACTGCAATGACGAGGGCGAGGATCTCTGGCAGGCCAAGGCCGACACCGATTGGGATAGCACCACGGAGCTCGATGATTGGCACCATAGAAACAAAGAGAACGATTAAGCAGTGTAGAATAAACATGGGATTAGTTGCCGGCTAGAACCTGATGAATCTTTTGCTTGGCTGTATCGACAGTCTCTTGATTTGGGAACATGACAGATAGCTGCTGGCTTGGGTAGCTGTAGGTGTAAGCACCGCCGGTACTACCATCTAGGTTGTAAGTATTGATAGTCCACTTGGCCATATCGGATAGCTGCATATTGGCGAGGCTGGTGATATCTGAGGTGGAGATATTGGTATCAAAGGAGCCAGAAAGGGAATTGAGGATCTCGGAGTAGCGGCTGATGAGGGTGGTGCTGCTAGTGACTTTATTGAAGATTTTTTCGATGACTTGCTCTTGGTTGCGGCCACGATGGCGATCGCCATCGGAGTAAGCGTAACGTTCGCGGGCAAAGGCTAGAGCACATTTGCCATCGACATTATTGTTGCCTGGGTGGAAGGTGCAGGACCTGTCGGTATGGGCGGTAATATCGTAATCAACATCAGAGTAGACAGTGATACCACCGACCGCATCGACTAGATTGATGACGAAGTTAAAGTTGACACGGATGTAGCGGTTGAAATCGATATCGAGCAAATCGCCGATAGTGTCCATCGAGAGTTGAACACCACCGAGAGCACCAGCATGGGTCAGCTTGTCTGGCAAGCCGGAGGTGCCATGGAGCTGGACATAGTAATCACGAGGGATAGTGGACATGAGGATTTCTTTGGTCTTAGGATTGACGGTGATGACGATGTTGACATCGCTAAGGCTACGATCGAGCATCTGGCCAGAGCGGGTATCGATACCAGAGAGATAAATGACAGAGCTTTCTTTGGTGAGATCGGACTTACTATTGTCATTTTTCTTTTCGATTTTTACTTTGAGCTCGCCGATGATTTTGAGACCGTCTTTGTATTTACTGTTATCCTCATTATCGAGAGTAGCCTCGTAGGTACCGGAGTTGATGACAGAGATATAAGTGGTATCATCGAGAGTTTTATCGAGCATAGATGTAATACCAGACTCATAGGCTATGTTGGCACTAGCTTGCTCTTTGGCCGCCTCTTCTAGATGCTTAGTATCGACGAAATCAGAGATGCTGTGGAAAGTTTTGCCTTTGACATCATCTAGATTATTGTAATTGGACTTTTTGCTGACGATGACATCGTAGATACTATACTCTGTGTTGTCGGTAAAATTTTTGTTCAGGAAAGCCATGGTCTCGTCGATTTTGATGAAACCAAAGATGCTAACCGCGGAAAGAATGATACTGAGAAGATCGACGATGATAAGGACGGGGATGCGGGTCTTGTTGCGGAAAGTTTTGAAGATGATGAAGAATAAGACTAGAGCTGCGGCAACACAACCAGGAATGAGGTATTTATTAGGTACGATGCCGGTGGTGGCGATGCGGACGGCGAGGGCAATCAGAGAGCCGGTAGCAACTAGAGCTAGGAGACGGCTGATGATGCGGAAAGGCTTGGCCTTAACTTGGGACTTGGCTTTTTTGGCTTTTTTGGCTTTGGGGGTTTTCTTGTCCATGGAGCTCTTTCTTTCTTGGTTGGCAATATCTTTCAATGCGGCAGCCTCGGCCTTATCCTCGGCAATGGCTTGCTCGGTGGCAGAAGCCTCGTCTTCTTCCATATCGTTGATTAAATCATCGAGGTTTCTGTCGATAACTTCTTCTTCTAAGATGGCACTGGAGACTAAGCCATCATCGGAAGCGGAGTCTGCTGCAGAATCTACGTCTGCTGGATCTGCAGAATCTTCTTCTGTGAGATCGTCGATAGCGTCCATAGTGCTATCGATAGCGCCTTCGGCGACGGCGGCGCCTGCGGCGATAGCGGCAGCGGCAGCGTCTTTATTTTCGGCATCATCATCGGATAGCCCGTCGTCGATGGATGGCTCGGAGATTTTGGCATCTGCGAAGTTTTCGATAGCGGCAGCGACATCATCGGCGCGGCTAGGAGAAACACCCTGATCATTAGGATCATCAATAGTGATAGCTACTGCGGTATCTTCTACAGAGACGGCGATAGGCTCGTCTGCGAATGGGGCCGCTGGTTTGGTAGCTGCTTTGCCTGTGGCTTTTGTGCTGGCTGCTCTGCCTGCGGTAGATGCCTTGCTAGCGGACTTGGCCTTTGCGCTAGTAGATTTGGCGGCGGACTTTTTAGGTTTGACGACGCCGTCGATTACTTTCTTTTTGGGGCTCCTTGGTGCCATAAAAATCTCCAGTTTAACTAACTTATGTTTGATTATAGCACGAATTTGAAATTGTGAAAATGGTTATGGCAAAAATGGAGGTAAGATTATGGTGGCTAAGATTGGGTGGCTTTTGTGTGGTTGTGGATATGAGGTGGGATGTGGATAAAATATAGGCATAAGCACTTAAGTTTCTGGCGAAGTATGGTATAATAGATACAAATGAGTGAAAGGAAAGGTGAAATTGCAAACGGGGGGGGGTGCATATTATAGCTGGATAGGGCAAATGCTGTACGCACTAATCAAAAGATTGTTTGATATTGTGGCTAGCCTGGTAGGGCTAGTTGTTTTGGTGCCGGTATGTATTGTCATTAAAATTTGCTATCTGGTTGGGGGAGATTTCTATCCGATTATTTATTCTCAGACAAGAGTAGGGAAGAACGGAAAGAAGTTCAAAATATACAAGTTTCGCTCGATGGTATGGGATGCTGAAAAGCAGCTAGAAGATTTATTAAAACAAGAGAAATACAAGAAGCAGTGGGCAGAGTTCCAGAAGTTAGATGATGATCCACGCATTACAAAAGTAGGAAAAATTATCCGTAGAGGCTCTATCGATGAAATGCCTCAATTTTTGAATGTGCTAATTGGGCAGATGTCGATGGTGGGGCCAAGGCCGCTAGTGCCGGGGGAGATTGAAGAGCATCGTGGCGACCAGAAAAAATATTGTTCAGTAAAACCAGGAATGACTGGATATTGGGCGACAAGGGGGCGGAGTGATAATGATTACGAAGATCGCCTGAAAATGGAATATTATTACGCAGAGAATAGAGGGCTGATGCTCGACATGAAGATCTTGGCGAGGACGGTAAAGATCGTACTGGTGGGGAGTGGAGCGAAGTGATGAAAAAGTTTCCAAAACTATCTATAATTTGTCCTCTCTACAATGCGGAGAATGATTTTTTGGGATTAAATAAATCATTAAAAAAACAAGAGAATGTATCGATTGTAGAGATTAAATATATTTTGACAGAGAGCAGCGATAGGACAGAAGATTTACTTAAAATGAATGATGTCCCGTATGAGAAGATAAAGAAGAAAGATTTTTCTCACTCACTAACGCGCGAAAAAGCCGCGCTGAGTGCCAAGGGTGATATTCTGGTATTTTTGACGCAGGATGTAATAATAAAGAGCGATAAGTTTTTGGCGAAGCTGGTGGCCCCGATTGTGTCAGGCGAGGCAGAGGCAACGTATGGTCGGCAGAAGACAAAATATGAGAATATCGAGAAATATACCAGGGAGCATAATTATCCGGCAAAATCTTCGTTGGTATCAAAAAAAGATTTGGATAAATTGGGACTAAAGACATTCTTCTTCTCGGATGCGGCTGGGGCGGTAGATGCAAAGACATTTAAGAAGCTGGGCGGATATGATGGTAAAGATTTGCCGATATCCGAGGATATGTATTTTGCGTATAAATTGATTATGAGTGGTGGCAAGATAAAGTATGTAGCTGATGCGGTGGTTTATCATTCTCATAAGTTTACGTTTAAGGAGCTATATAATAGGTATAAACTAACCGGTGAGTTTATGAAAATGAATCCAGAAATAGCGCAGTATGGCGTGAATAGCGCTGGCGGTGGAATGGCGAAGTATATTTTGAAGCGAGCCCTAAGGGAAGGAAACTGGGAAGTGATTTGTCGGTATATCCCAGATATGGCTGCGAGATTTGTGGGAATGAAAGTGGGGGAGAGATGAAACAGAAGATTGAAAAAGTCTCAGTAGCGATGGCGACATATAACGGAGAACGTTACATTAGAGAGCAGCTTGAAACGATTCTAGTTCAGTTGGATAAGAATGATGAGATTATTGTATCCGATGATGGGTCTACAGATAGGACACTTGAGATTGTTAAAGGGCTTGGAGATAAGCGGATAAAAATTATAGATGGGCCTAAGAACGGCATAAAACAAAATTTTGCAAATGCGATTATGAATAGCACTGGTGATTTTATATTTTTAGCAGATCAGGATGACGTCTGGATGCCTAATAAGGTGGCGATAGTACGGGAGGCTTTTAGAAAGAATAACTGCACCTGCGTCGTGCATGATGCGGAAGTTTTTGATTCGGCGAGCAATAAAATCATTGAACCATCTTTCTTCGCTTGGCGCAAATCTGGAAAGGGAATCTTCAAGAATATCTGGAAAAATACGTATATTGGGTGTTGCATGGCATTTAGGAAAGAAATGAAAAAGTATATCCTACCGATTCCAAATAATATCAAGATGCATGATCAATGGATTGGAATTTTATGTGAAAAACACGGAAAGAGTGTATTTATTCCCGATATTCTGCTAAAATATAGGAGACATGGTGGGAATCAGACTGAGATGCAGAGGGGTGGGATAACGGAGATGGTGATGGAACGGATTAGATTTTGCATAATGGGGCTGGGGAGATAAGATGTACTGGTTGCTTCTTGTTATACTATTTGGTTTGACAGTTGGTATATTCTTTCTTTTCAAAAAAGATGTTTTATCACCTTCTTTCATCTTTGCAGCTATGTGTACCGTTTCGATTCTTGCTGCTATTATTGCACGGGGTTTTTGGAATGATGTTGAGATCGGTATACCCGTGATGTTTTTCCCAATTATAGCTGTTATCGCAACCGCTTGTGGTGAAATGGTAATAAGGTGGCTGATGGGGATTTTAAAAAATAAAAAAGGAAAGGGGGAAATAAAGAAAATAGAAACAAATGCTAATGTTCTACCTGTTTTTAAATGTCCTGGTATACTTGTTGCAGCTATATATTTGTTTATAATCGTAACTTTTGTTGTTATTGTTGTCGAAATGATAAACATTACTGGCATAAGTAATAATATACCTGAAATGATCAATTCTTACAGGAACCTAACTCCTTTGTTCAACGCAAACGATTCAACGGTTTCAATTGGTACGTTTGCAACGCAGTTAATGAGAATATCCGACATCTTAGGTATGATATTTCTGTTTGTCTTCATAAACAACACCGTTAAGGGGGGGAAGGTTAGAGATAATGCAGCTTATATTGGCATAACTATCCTATCTACTATCATTATGCTATTTGTTGCTGGAAGATCGTCTTTAGTCCAGTATGTGCTGTTTGGACTTGGAATGTTTATACTTCTTAGACTAAATACTTTTGAAAAGAAAGAAAATAAAGAAAATAAAAAAAATAAAAGACGCGCAGGTATTTTATTTGGTGGTATTATTGCAGCGGCAACAGCATTTTATCTAATTATGCCTTTGATTGGCAGAGTTCAGATTGGTGGGCCAATTAATTATATATCATTCTATGTTGGTAACCCTATTCCTTCTTTTCAGAAGCTTGTAGATACTGGTGGCCTGGAACACTCAGAATACTTCGGGCAGGAAACATTGAAGAATGCCCGCGGAATTTTAGATAAAATTGGATTCCAAGCCGATTTTAGCGCTTATCAAGACACGTGGGTGCCGTTTAGTTTGAAAGAGGGCGATGGGGTGATGATGTCCAATACCTTTTCTGGAATGAAACCATACTATTCAGATTGGGGAGTGGTAGGTGTTGTGATTTGCCAATTCCTATTCGGCTTGTTCTTTGGTTTCTTATATTACTTAGCTAAAAACAGAAGATCAATATTTATTTATTTATTATGGGGAATGTTATTAGTAAATGTATTTACCCAGGTAAGTAATGAAAGATTATTTAGTTGCATTTCAGTTTCAATGATAGTATACATTATTTATTTGTCGGTAATTCAAGCTTTATTATTTAGTAGAAAAAAAGGAATGCTTAGAATAACTGCAAAGGAATAATATATGGCGAACCAAGATGAGTCAAAGAATTTGGAGGAATTAAATAGTATTCTGATTGAGATGAAGAAATCACGAAGTTATACTTTTGGAAAAAAAAGCTTAACGATTTTGAACATGTTGAAAAGATGTCATTTCTTTAGAGTTTTGAGTAAAATTATAGGACGAAAAAGAATAGAAAAAATATCACACCCTGAGGTTGATAATGGGTTCGTCTCTATAAAGTCTAATGACTACAATATGCCGAAGATATTAGTTTATACGTGTATTACCGGCGGGTATGATAAGCTGGGGTCGCCCTTTTTCTTTCCTGAGAATGTAGATTATACATTCTACACAGATGACGAAAATGGAAAAATCAGAAATCAAAGTAATAGGGATTGGAAGGTCAAAAATGTTTCAAAGAAAGAATTTAATGTAGACGATAACGTGTTATTGAACAGGTATATTAAATTTCACCCACATAAGATTGCCAATGACTATGACTATGCTATATATGTGGATGGGAATGTATGCCCAGTGGGAGACTTAACTGAACTAGTATACGAAGCAAAACAAGCAAAAACTGGTATTGCATTACACCGGCACAGGCAGAGAGACTCAGTTTATGACGAGGCAAAGGTTTGTGAAATTTTAAAAAAAGGTGACCCCAAAAAGATTAAAAACCAGATGAAGAAATATAAAGAAGAGGGCTTTCCGGCTGACTATGGTTTATTTGAGTGCAATGTAATTGTTACTGACTTACACAACCTAAGGAGCGAAGAAATACTGAATGATTGGTGGCAGGAGTTTCTTTCGTCTGGATCATATAGAGATCAGTTGGCCTTACCATATGTACTATGGAGAAGGGGGTACAGGTTCACTGATGTTGGTTCTTTGGGAAAAAATGTTTATAGAAATCCAAAATTCTTAATCGCTGAAAAAACGCACGAGGTTGTATAATGAGCGTTAAAAAAGGTATTTTGTATGTACTAATTGCCAATATTATAAATTTACTAGTTGGTTTGTTTGCCGGTTTCGTGTTGCCAAAGATGCTATCAATTGAGACTTACTCTGACATAAGACTTTTTCAGCTATATATTACTTATCTTGGCATTTTGCATTTCGGTTTTTCGGACGGTATGTATTTAAGACACGGTGGCAAATCTGTCAAAGAGATTGATAAAAGAGAAGTGTTAGAGGAGTTCAAGACTTTTAAGGTTTTTCAGCTCGTAATAACTATTTTAGCCATCATTGTTTCTATCGTTATTCGAAATAAGATTATCTTCTTCTGTTCTTTGGTAATTTTGCCTGTAAATGTAGGTAATTATCTGAGGAGCTTATACCAAGCAACTGGTGAATTCAAGAAGTATTCGCGGTTTACTAATGTTAATACGTTAATGATCTTCATAATTAATTTAGTTTTGTTATTTATCGTACGTTCTGATGATCCATCTTTGTATATTGCGTTGTATATTGTTGCATATTTTGGTTATTGGCTGGTTCTTGAAGTAGAGAACAAAAAAATTTTTGGGAAAGAAAAGGTGAAAGCAAAAACTACATACTTGAAGTCAGATATTAAGACAGGGTTTTTCTTGATGACAGGAAACTTTTGCAATGTAATTTTCACAAGTATAGACAGGCTTTTCGTTCAATTTCTCATGGGCAAAATTAAATTTGCCTTTTACTCCTTTGCTGTAAGCGTAGAAAATTTAATAAATACGGTTGTTAATCCAGTCAGTATTGTAATGTACAACTATTTGTGCAAGAACAGGGAAAAAGATAGGGTAGTTATGCTAAAGCGAGTCATCTTGATATTTGGTGCTGTAATTCTATTAGCGATATACCCAGCTAAGTTTATTATCGTGCGGTGGTTACCGAATTATGTTGAGGCAATTCCGGTATTGTTCCTATTGTTTGGAGCGCAGTTTGCTTCGATACTCGTTAGGTGCATTCATATAAATTTGTATAAGTCCAACAAAAAACAGAACAGATATTTTGTAATAATGGTGGGTATAGTTGCTTTAGCGTTTGTTCTAAATATGATTTCATACAATATTGTGAGAACGATGGAAATAATTGCAGTGGCTACACTTATTACAAATATTGTTTGGCTGATAGTTGGAGAAGTTGACCTGAAGAAATACGCTTTGGGTGTAAAAGACTATATTTACACAGGAATAATCATGAGCATTTTTCTTGGTACGATGTTCATCGATAGCTCCGTGATAGGATTTGTAGTCTTCGCTGTCGGTTCTATTGTCGCGACAATGATATTGTTACCTGATACCACGAGGTATATAATAGAAGAGACGGGTAAGACAATAAGAAAAATAGGTTTTAGAAATGGAGGAAAGTAATTATTACTATTAGTCAGATTAGTAAAAAAGGATTTTTAGATATGAATCGATGGCCAAAATTTAAAAAATCAAGAAAGACAATAAAGAATGATTGTGCTAAAAGAACATGTAAATAATCTTTTCCTAAAATATTTAGATAGTACCCCAGTCTCTTCCTTATACAAGAGTGGTGTATCAGGACGCAACATATTTGTCCGGTTATGTAGAAAAATTAGTACACCTATTCCATCATTTCTGTTCGGACCTTGGAAGAATCAAATTCGTGGAGAAGACCATATTATCATCTTTGATGATGGTTTTCAGAATTGCATAGCAAATTATATTAGAAGGATGAATCCAAATATAAAAATAACGCTTTGGTTCTGGAACCCTGTAAATGATTATAGTAGAAGATTTTTATCTAATAAGAATATTGATTATTTTTGGACATATGATAGAAAAGACGCAAAAAAATATCATATGAGGTTAAATACGCAGTTTTATACTAAAAATATAAATCTTGAAAGAACTGCTGTTGCCAATAAAGTTGTTTTCTTAGGGCGAGATAAGGGAAGAAAAGCGGATATTAATAAGTTACAACGGGTATTAGATAGATTGAATATAGAAACTGATTTTACGATTATAGAAGATGAGAGTCAATATGTTAGTTATGAGAAATATCTAGATAAGGTGCGGAGTAATAAGTGTATATTGGACTTCAATGCTTCTGGGGCCACAGGGCTTACATTGAGGGTGATGGAAGCTCTATTCTTTGAAAAAAAATTAATAACCAATAATACCGATGTTCAACGCTGTGATTTTTATAAGCCAGACAATATATTTATTTTGGGGAAAGATGATGAATCTAAGTTAGCTGTTTTTATGGACTCTCCATATAAAAAGATAGAAAGGCAAGTAGTAGATTACTATGATTATGAGAACTGGTTAAAAAGATTTAGTAGAGAGGAGAAAAAATGAAAACATACCTTATTACGGGTGGAGCAGGATTTATCGGCTCAACGTTTGCCGAGAAACTACTCAAGAGAGGGAATAAAGTAATTATTTTAGATAACTATAATAGCTATTATAACCCAGAGCTAAAGAGAAAAAACGCCGCGGATTTGAGCCAATATCCTGAGGCCAAGTTTTATGAGTGTGACATTAGAGATAAAGAAGCATTGGATAAGATTTTTTCAGAGAATACGATTGATTTCGTGATGCATCTAGCAGCCATGGCGGGGGTTCGGCCGTCCATTGAAGATCCTGTACTGTACCAGGATGTTAACGGGATAGGTACGCAAAACGTTCTTGAGGCTGCTAGAAAGAATGGAGTAAAAAAGCTAGCAATGGCTTCATCCTCCTCTGTTTACGGTAACTGCAAGGAGGTGCCATTTAGGGAGGATATGATTGTCGATTTTGCCATTTCTCCATACGCTGCGACAAAGAAAGCGAATGAAGTGATGGCGCATGTTTATCATAAGCTATTCGATATGGATATTGTGATGCTTCGTTTCTTTACGGTATATGGGCCAAAGCAAAGGCCGGATCTTGCAATCAATAAGTTTACGAGAATGATGCTGGATGGGGAAGAGATCCCAATGTTTGGAGATGGCACTACGTCTCGTGATTATACATATGTTGATGATATTGTTGATGGGATCTGCAAGACATTTGACTATCTAGAAAGTAGCCACGATGTGTACGAGATAATAAATCTGGGCAGCAATAATCCTATTTCTCTAAGAGAGATGATTAACACTATTGGCAGGGTATTAGGAATAGAGCCAAAGATTAGACAGATGCCAATGCAGCCAGGTGATGTGGATAGAACATATGCCGATATAACTAAGGCTAGGGAACTACTTGGTTATGAGCCGCAGATGAGTTTTGAGGAAGGGATAAAGAAGTTTGTGGAGTGGAGGAACCAAAATAATTAACAGTGTTTTGTGCTCTTTCGGAATAGAACAGCGTAAATGATAAAGATAAAAGGTTTCAAAATGATAAAAAGAAAAAATTTGATCGGGCTTCTTTCGTTTGTTATTTTGGTGTTTATGCCGATTGCCTGGTACCTTGTCATGTCTAACCATTCGAGTATTCATTACTGGATGACAAACAGGCTGTTCGCGGTGTCGCTATTGGGATATTTGTTTGGAACTCTCTGGATATTGGAGAAGAAAGGTAAAGATGCTGTTTAGTTCAATTACTTTTCTATGGATTTTCTTACCGGCACTGATAGCTGTTTATTTCCTAGCGAAGAAATTCTTTCCTAAAGCCAGGAACTATATCCTATTGGTGTTTAGCCTACTATTCTATGCTTGGGGTGAGCCAAAATATATATTCTTAATGTTAACTTCAATTGCCATGAATTACATCTTTGGATTATTGATTTCTAAAAATGCACCAAAGGGCAGGAGCAAGAAGCATTCGAAGAAGCAAATAATTATCCTTATTCTGAGCATCGTGGCGAACCTTGCTCTGCTTGGACATTTCAAATATGCAAATTTCTTCATAGATAGCATAAATAATGTCTTTGGCAGTAGTTTTGATATTGGTAAGATTGCACTACCAATTGGTATATCGTTTTATACCTTCCAAATTATGTCGTACATAATTGACCTCTATAGAGGCGAAATTAAAGTTCAGAAGAATCCTCTTAAATTAGCACTGTATATTTCGTTTTTCCCGCAGCTAATTGCTGGGCCGATCGTAAAGTATAAGGACATTGATGACGCCATTGATTCAAGAGAAGAGAGCGTGGATAAATTTGCCTATGGGGTAAAGAGATTTATCTATGGCCTTGCTAAGAAGATATTAATAGCTGATGCGATGGCATCGGTAGCAGATAGCGTTTTTGGCGCCAATGTTACTAGCCTGGCTGCTCCAGTTGCATGGCTAGGTGCAATTTGTTATATGCTGCAAATTTTCTTTGATTTCTCGGGATATTCCGATATGGCAATTGGTTTAGGCTCGATGTTTGGATTTAAATTTATGGAGAACTTTAACTTACCGTACCTATCGGGCAGTATAACAGAATTCTGGAGGAGGTGGCACATTTCACTTTCGACATGGTTCAAAGAGTATCTATACATTCCTTTGGGTGGTAACCGAAAAGGAAAATATAGAACGTATTTTAACCTATGGATGGTATTTTTGGCGACCGGTATTTGGCATGGAGCGGCATGGAATTTCGTAGCGTGGGGAGTTTTCCATGGATTCTTTATCTTTATAGAAAGAGTTGGGTTGAAGAGAGTGCTAGATAAACATAAAGTTGTTGGGCACATATATACTTTGTTTGTAGTCTTATTTGGTTGGGTATTATTCCGGGCCTCTGGCATTAAACACGCTTTAAAATATATGAAGGTAATGATATTTGGTCAAGCTATATCTGGGGCGCCGTTAGAAACATGGCAATTTATGAATAATAGAATTATTATAGCAATGGTTGTCGCAATATTATTATCTGGTATTTTGCAAGTTGTTTTCAAGAAGATGAAGAATAGTGAAAGGATTGAGAAACTTTACAAAAGATATCTTGAACCAGTATGCCTGGTGGCCGTGTTCGGATTATGTATTATGGCCATTGTAAGCAACACGTACACATCATTTATATATTTTAGGTTCTAAATTATGAGAAATAAAGATAGGAAATCAAGAATTAACAAAACACACTTAACTATAATTCTGCTGTTTTTGGTGATGTTATATCTACCGACTATTATTTTCCCCGTAGTAAAAGATAAGATTGGAGAAGACACGAGTGAGAATCGGGCTTTAGCTTCGAAACCAGATCTGAAAATTGAGACAATTGACAGCTATCCTAAAAATTTTGATAAGTATTATAATGATCATTTACCATTTCGATCAGCAATAAAGACGGCTTGGAATTATCTTAATGTGTATGCGCTGCGTAGTAGCACGAGTGAGAAAGTGCTTTTCGGTAAAGGTGATGGGGGCGTGGAGGATATTTGGATGTTCTATAAAGCGGCGAATGACGGTAATCCGGTAAGGGCGGCGCAGGGTTATAGCGAGTATTCTAATGAGGAAATGGACAGTATTAAAGACAAAATCAACAATACGTCGAACGAATTAAACAAGATGGGAATAGAATACTATATTCTGATAGCGCCGAATAAGGAGAACATTTACAAGGATTACCTTCCTGACACTGTATCAATTGCAGATGATGAGGGCAAGGTCGATAAATTAGTTAAATATTTGCACGAAAATGGCGTAAGAAATCTGATTTATCCAAAAAAGGAATTAATCGATGGACGAGAGACGGCGCCTACATATTATAAGCAGGACACACACTGGAATGCGTGGGGAGGGTATATTGGATTTAGAGAGTTTTTGAAGGTGGCAGAGCCAGATGGCCTGGATGGTGATGTACGTGTTGAGATGATAAAGGGGAAGAAGACCGAGGACTTGGCAAAAATGCTAGGATTTGACGGTGTAACTAATGAAGACCTTTCCGATGTGAGGTTCAGTAGATATACCGAGTACGAGACTGATATATTGAAAACTCGAACAGACATTGTTATTACTGCGAATAACAACCCCCTTTATGAAAAGAAGATATTGTTGGTAGGCGATTCATTTAGGACGGCTCTGCTAGAGTATTGCGCTAAAACATACGAAAGTTGCATTTTTATGCATAAAGAAGACTACCGGCCTGGCATGATTAACCAGTACAGTCCAGATATTGTAATTTCTGAAAATGTAGAACGGTATATTGAAGAAGCTATAAGGTGGACATCTAACAAGAAATAATATAGACTTGTAGAGTTCAGGTCAATTGTTATCTTGCCAACACTGAACGAAATCGCAAAAAATTGCAAAATTGTTCAGTCGACTGAACAATTTGATTGACAGATGTAAAATTGTTCAGTATAATGGTAATAGTAAAATCAAATAAAAGCGTGCTTTAACTATAATAGGGGCACTAGCCTGGCACGAAGGAGATTGGTTTAATGATAAAGCGTGAGCACTATATTGCAAAAATAAGACCTTTTTATGATTCTGATCTGATTAAAATTATTGTTGGAATTCGTAGGTCTGGTAAGTCTGTAATTTTAGACCAAGTTGCAAATGAAATAAAAGAGAGGGGTGGAGTGTGCCTTTTTCTGGATTTTGAGAACGATAGGGCCTTGGCCGAGGTAGCGGAAGCGGGTGGCCTATTGGAATACGTTGACAAATATCGCATTGAGAACAAGGTAGAGAAACTATACCTTTTCTTTGATGAAATTCAGGAGGTGGATGGCTGGGCTGATGCATGCAAGACGTTACGTTTGGATAGTAATAACTCTGTTTTTATATCTGGGTCTAATTCTAAATTGCTCTCTAAAGAACAGACCAAAGCATTCAGTGGAAGGTTTGTTTCGCTAAGAGTAAGGCCATTTGTCTACCAAGAGCTTTTTGAATATAGCGAAGAGTTAGGCGAAGAGATATCAGAGATAGACTATTTGATCTGGGGAGGCTTCCCAAAGATTTTGGAGTTTCCTGAGCAAAATGCCAGAGTCAAATATTTAGACGAGTTGAACAAGTCAATTGTCGAAAACGATCTAATTATCAGGTACAATATCCAAAATACCGAACTATTTAGGAGAGTGACAAATTATGTATTAAAATCCAACTCGCGGATTTTTTCAGCAAGGTCAATAGAGTCATATCTAAAAAGCGAGCATATCGATGGCTCTGTAAACACAATAATTAAGTATTTGGGTTATCTTGAAGAAGCCTACATTATTGAGAGAATTAAGCCATTCTCAGCGAAAACAAAAACAGAGTTGGCTTACTCCTTTAAACTTTACGATGCAGATGTGTCATTTAATTCAATTAGGGTCAGCGATGGACGATATGATTTGACGCATAATTTTGAAAATATTATTTTTAATGAGCTGACATATCGCGATTATGAGTTAGAAGTATATAATGACGAAAAAGGCGAAGTAGATTTCGTAGCGATGAAAGGTGGTAAAAAATATTACATACAGGTGGCCTATAGTGTCGCCGAAGAGAAGGCTTATGACAGAGAGATGAGAGCCCTGGAAAAAATCAATAACGATGCAAAAAAGATATTAATTACCAATGATGAGGTTGACTATTCTACAAGTATAGTAAAACATATTAATTTTAAAGAATTTCTTAAAAAAGAAAGTTTGGAGGATTAAAATATGAAAATCGCAATTGCAGGTACAGGATATGTTGGATTGTCGCTAGCGACGCTTCTGGCGCAAAATCATGAAGTTGTGGCGCTTGATATCATTCCGGAGAAGGTGGAGATGATTAATCAGCGTAAATCTCCAATTCAAGACGAGTATATTGAGAAATTTTTTGCAGAAAAAGAATTAAATCTAAAGGCAACGCTAGATCATAAAGAGGCTTTTTCTGGTGCGGAGTTTGTGATAGTGTCTACTCCGACTAACTATGATCCAGAGCAGAATTATTTTGATACATCTTCAGTAGAGGATATCCTGGAAAAAGTCGAGAACATGCGGACTAATGGTGAATTTTCTACAACGCCATCCGTGGTGATTAAATCTACCATCCCCGTGGGATTCGTTTCTAGAATGAAGGCTAAATATCCAGAGCTTGATATTTTCTTCTCGCCGGAGTTCCTGCGCGAGGGAAGGGCGTTATATGATAATTTACACCCATCTAGAATTATTGTAGGCTCACATGATGAGTCTGGAAAACGCTTTGCGGAACTTCTAAAACAAGCATCGCTTGATGCGGATACACCAGTATTATTTATGGGCAGTACAGAGGCAGAGGCGGTTAAGTTATTTGCTAATACATATTTGGCGCTTAGAGTGTCATATTTTAACGAATTAGATACTTATGCCGATGTAAAAGGCCTGGATGCGCGGGAAATTATAAAGGGAGTTTGTTTGGATCCTAGGGTCGGAGATTTCTATAATAATCCATCATTTGGCTATGGCGGCTATTGTTTGCCAAAAGACACCAAGCAGTTGCTTGCTAACTATGAGAATGTGCCACAGAACCTAATTGAGGCTATTGTTAAGGCTAATGAGACTAGAAAACAGTTTATCGTAGATGAAATTTTGGAGATAGAGCAGGGCGGCCCTGAGGGCGCCAGTGACGATTCTGGTAATTTTGTGATTGGCATCTATCGCTTAACTATGAAAAGCGGATCAGACAATTTCCGTTCTTCGGCAATTCAGGATATCATTCTGAAGCTTCGCGCCGCAGGAAAGAGGGTCGTGATCTATGAGCCCACTATAGCTGGTGATGATTTTGAAGGAATTGAGGTACTACACAATCTTGATGAGTTTAAGGGGTTAGCATCAGTGATTTTGGCGAATCGCCTAGAAGAATCGCTTGCAGATGTTAAAGAAAAAATCTATACCAGGGATCTTTGGGGTAGGGATTAGGTTCTCTTACTTCGCCTCTTCTTTTCTATGTAAGCCTCTTGTGGTATAATGAATAAAACTAAGGAGAACAACTTATGGTGGGCAAGAAAAAATTAACAACTTGGGGCAAAATTTGGCGCGTAGCGGTAGCTGTAGCTATCCCTCTAGTAGTCGGCGGAGTTTCTGCCGCCTTGACAATGAATGCGATGCAGAAATTTGGTGCATTTAATCAGCCGCCACTATCGCCTCCGGCTTGGCTGTTTCCGGTAGCTTGGACTCTGCTCTACATCCTAATGGGTGTGGCTAGCTATCTTATCTATACAGCTTACCGGGCTAATAAGGGCAAGAGAAGCGCAGAGAGCGCCAAAAAGGCAAAAATGGCCAAAGCTACTCTCGTTATCTACGGCGTGCAGCTAATATTTAATTTCCTCTGGTCAATTTTCTTCTTTAAGCTGGAGCTTCGCTGGTTTGCGCTGGGTTGGATCGTAGTAATGTGGGCGATGATTCTGGCAATTACTATTATGTCTCATCGCCTAAACAAGGGTGCTTTCTGGTGCCTGCTACCATATCTGCTATGGGTAACTTTTGCTACCTATCTGAACGCTGGTGTGGCGATTTTGAATTAAACACTGCTAACAGTGGTATAATAGAGGCATGAGAATACTAATTACTGGCGCCAAGGGCATGTTGGCGCAGGCGGTGCGCGCGCGATTTGCGACGGACCCAGATGGAAATCCAAACAAGCTAATTCTAACAGATGTGGTAGCAGATGATGCAACCGGCAGTCTAGCCCTGGATATTACCGATCTTGAGGCTGTGATGCGCGTGATTAAAGAAGCCCAGCCAGATCTGATCATCAACTGCGCAGCATACACTAACGTAGATGGTGCGGAACAGGCAGCGGAGCTAGCTGAGCGGGTCAATGCACTGGGCCCAGAAAATTTGGCTAAGGCTGCCGCTCAGATAAACAATGGCAAAAATGGTGCAACTTTAGTACACATCTCTACTGATTACGTTTTTGGTGGTGCGAAGCCGATCCAGCAGAACGAGGAAGAGCTGATACAAGACACTCAAAATTACGTTTACTCTGAGGACGATGCCAAAAATCCGCAAAGCGTCTATGGTAAAACTAAGCTCAAGGGGGAAGAGGCAATCACCGCAAATACCGATCAGTACTACATCTTCCGCACTGCTTGGCTGTATGGTCTGGGTGGAAAAAATTTCGTTGAGACGATGCTGGCTGTAGCTGATAAACAGATTGATGCAGTACGCGCTGGCGAGAAAGATTTTGCCGAAGTAACAGTAGTAGATGATCAGCACGGTAGCCCGACATATACTAGAGATCTGACAGACATCATCTACCAGGCTGTATATCAGCAAATTCCATTTGGAATCTATAATGCCACCAACGAGGGCTATACTACCTGGGCGGATTTTACACGCAAGATTTATGAGCTGACAGATACAAAATGCGTAGTAAGGGGTATTTCTACAGAAGAATACGAGAAACAGGCTGAGGAGAGAGCCAAGGCTGCGGGCGAGCAGCGCAAGGTAGCGCCGCGGCCAAAAAATTCCCAGATGAGCAAAGCGAAATTAAGGAATGCCGGAGTCAGCGTCCCAGAGTGGACTGATGGTCTGGTGCGTTATTTAGCAGAAAGGAGTGCATAATGATCAATCGTAAAGGTATTATTCTAGCTGGTGGTAGCGGAACTAGGCTTTATCCTTTGACACTGGCGGTCTCTAAACAACTGATGCCGGTTTATGATAAACCGATGATCTATTATCCTCTATCTACTCTGATGACGGCGGGAATTCGCGAAGTATTAATCATCACTACCCCTAGAGATCAAGAGCTATTTAAGAATCTGCTAGGTGATGGTGCGCAGTGGGGGATGCGTATTGAGTACAAGGTTCAAGATCAGCCAAGGGGTCTAGCCGAGGCATTTATCCTAGGCGAGGAGTTTATTGGCGATGATGATGTAGCGCTGATTCTGGGTGACAACCTATTTTATGGTGAAAATTTGCGCAGAGTACTGACTATGGCCTCTAGTAACCAGAGTGAGGCGACAATCTTTGGCTACAGAGTAAAAGACCCACGCAGGTACGGTGTAGTAGAGTGTGATGCAGAGGGAAAGGCGATCTCGATCGAAGAGAAGCCGGAGCATCCGAAGTCGGATTTGGCTATTCCGGGCATGTATTTCTTTACTAATGATGTGGTAGAGATTGCTAAAAAGGTTCAGCCGAGCGCTAGAGGTGAGCTAGAAATTACCTCTGTGCAGGAAGAATATCTGCGCCAGGGGAGATTACGGGTAGAGGAACTAGGTCGTGGGACGGCTTGGTTTGATACCGGTACTCACGATGCGCTACTTGAGACTTCGCAGTTTGTTCAAACTATTGAAAAGCGTCAGGGGCTCCAGATTTGTTCTCCAGATGAAATTGCCTTTGAAAATGGCTGGATTCGCCGCGAGGAGCTGGTAAAATTAGCCGAGCCATTTTTGAAGACCGAGTATGGTCAATATTTAAAAGATCTAGCAGAGGGGAACAGATAATGGAAAGTGGTAATTTTCGGTGTGAAGAAACAGGGATAGAGGGGCTAAAAGTTATCTCCCCACGAGTATTTGAGGATGAGCGGGGATATTTCATGGAGACTTATTCCCAGCGGGATTTTGCCGCGCTGGGTATAGATTGTGAGTTTGTGCAGGATAATCAGAGTAAGTCTTCGCAAGGAGTCCTGCGCGGTTTGCATTTTCAAAAGCAGTTTCCGCAGTCTAAATTAGTACGCGTTGTAAGAGGTGAAGTGCTTGATGTTGCGGTAGATTTGCGCCCTGATTCTGCCACTTATGGTCAACACTATGCGGTGCTTCTCTCTAGCGATAATAAGAAGCAATTCTTTATTCCGCGGGGGTTTGCACATGGATTTCTGGTAATGAGCGATGAGGCAGAGTTTGTTTACAAGGTAGATGATTTTTATCATCCAAATGATGAGGGTGGTATCTTGTGGAGCTCGGCCGGGATAGATTGGCCAATAGAGGAGATTGGTGGGGAATCGGCTCTAATTTTGAGCGAAAAAGATCAAAAGTGGCAGAGCCTGGATGAGTATTTACTGGAAAGTGAAGGAAATAATGTCAAAAATGTGAAAGGAGAGAATTAATGGCGAATATCCTAGTAACAGGGGCGGCAGGATTTATTGGTAGCAATTTTGTGCATTATTATACAGCGCGGCACCCAGAGGACAAACTGGTAGTTTTGGATAAATTAACTTATGCTGGAAATCTGGCGAATTTGGCGCCGTTTGTTGACGCCGATGGTAAATCTGTGGCTGGGGTTAGCGGTGTCGATATGGCTGGCAATGACGCCACTGATAGTGCTGCGGCGCAGCCCAAGGTGGTATTTATCAGGGGTGATATTTGCGATGCTGAGTTAGTAAAAAATGTGTTCAATGAGTATGACATTGACGGGGTAATTCACTTTGCAGCAGAGAGCCATGTCGATAATTCGATCAAAAATCCACGAATTTTTACAGAGACGAATGTGCTGGGTACCCAGGTGCTATTAGATGCCGCCAGAGAAAAATGGGGCGAGGGCAGCTCGAATAAATTTGTGCATATATCTACAGATGAGGTATTTGGGACATTGCCAGCGGCAACGGCTGAGGTGGAAAGCGTTTCTGATCAAGATGATGAGCAGATCGGGGGCGACGAAGAAAGAAAATACCAAGAGAAGATTCAGAAATTCAGTCAATTGCCAGAGGACGTTCGACATAAGTATTTCTTCTATGAGAATCGTCAGATTCAGCCAAACTCTCCGTATTCCGCCTCCAAAGCGGGCTCTGATATGGTGGCTAGGGCCTACTTTGAGACGTTTAAAATGAATATCAATATCACAAATTGCTCAAATAATTATGGCCCATATCAGCATAGGGAAAAATTGATTCCTACGGTGATTAGGACAGCGCTCGCTGATCAGCAGGTGCCAGTTTATGGAACAGGGGAGAACGTGCGTGATTGGCTATATGTAGAGGATCATTGTAAGGCGATTGATATAGTTTATCATAATGCCCCGGCGGGGGAGAGATATTGTATTGGCGGACATAACGAGATGCATAATATAGACATCGTGAAGTTGATTTTGCAGAGATTGGGCAAGCCGGAAAGCCTAATTTCTTTCGTTGAGGACCGTAAAGGGCATGATCTGCGGTATGCGATTGATCCGACTAAAATCTCGCAAGAACTGGGGTGGGTGCCAGAGACAAAATTTGCTGACGGTATTGTAAAAACAGTTGATTGGTATCTAGAGCATAGGGAGTGGCTAGGGGAGTAGCGCTAGACTGCCCATACTTTGAATTAGCATAATAACTATTGACTTTTGTGCCTATCTGTGCTATAATGATTGTAATCCTAAAAAAATAGGTGTTAGAATTAATAAAGAGGAAATTTTATAGGGGTGGGAACCCCAAGATTTTTGCGAATCTGGAAGGAATCATTATGGACGAAATCAACCTAAAAGAGTTGTTTAGATATATTTTATCGAAGTTTTACATTGTACTTGTAATTTTGATTGCGGTAGTATCTGTAGGTGAAATTTATTCTATTTACTTAAAAACTCCGATGTATAAATCGACTACTAAGTTGGTTTTGACTTCCTCTGAGCAAGAGCAAAATACAACGCTAAAAAACTCTGATGTTACTCTTTCTAACAACCTAGTAAAAACTTATTCTGAGATTGTCACTTCTAGAAATGTGATGACAAAAGTGATTTCTAATCTAAAAATGAATGCTTCTCCTGAGGAGTTAGCTGGTAAAATTTCTGTTTCCTCTGTTGCTAATACCCAGATTATTACTGTGGCTGTATCTGATGCTAATGCTGATGAAGCCCAGAGAATTGCTGATGAAGTAGCGAAGGTGTTTAAATCGGAAATTTCTACCCTTTATAAGATGGATAACGTTCAGATTGTCGATAAGGCACAAAAAGCTAATGCACCATACAACATCAACTTCTTGAAGCAGACTTTGCAGTATATGGCAGCAGGTCTTGCGCTTGGTATCGGTGCGGTACTCGTAATGTTCTATCTTGATAATACAGTGAAAAATAGTAAAATTGTAGAAGATAAGGTTGGTTTGGTCGTGCTTGGCGTGGTCCCAACTGTGAATAAGAAATAGGGAGGGCAGCAATGATCAAGAAAAAAGATAAAACTACAGAGACTCGCAGAGGTGGCGTAGAAGATTTAGTAGTTGCGACTAATCCAAAATCTTCGTTTGCCGAGGCCGTTAAATCTGTTAAAACTAACGTGCTTTTCTCGTCAGTTGGTAAAGACATGAAGGTCATTCTGGTGACTTCTCCTGAATCTGGCGATGGTAAAAGTTTCTTGGTAGCAAATCTTGCTACGGCCTTTGCTCAGGATGGCAAGCGCGTGCTAATTATTGATGGTGATATGCGTAAGGGTCGCCAACATGAGATTTTTGGCTTGCAAAACGATACTATGATGGGCTACTCGAACTATATTTTGAAATTTAGGGAATCGGATAATATGGGGATGATGTCTTATATTCGTCCAGAGATGTACGTAAAAGAGACTCAGATTCCGAACGTTTATCTATTGCCATCTGGCCCGACCCCACCAAATCCTCTGGAGCTGATCTCTTCTGACAATAACAAGCGTCTTTTGAATAGCTTCCGCCAGCAGTATGATGTAGTGCTAATCGACTGTCCACCAGCCCTTGGCCTCTCTGACGCACTAGTGATGTCTAAATATAGTGATGTCAATATCGTAGCAGTATCTAATGCCAAGACTAAGATTGACCAACTAGAGAGTGTGAAAAAGAATTTTGAAAAAGTGAACTCCAAGATTTCTGGTGTAGTGATTAATAAGGCTAAGATTAAGGGTGGCTCGTATTCTTCATACTATGCCGATGAATATTATTCAAAACTGAGTAAAGATTAAATACTAGGTGGGAAAGTAAGCTGATAGAAAAGCATAAGGTAGAAGGAAATATGATCGATATTCATTGTCACATCTTGCCAGGGATTGATGATGGCGCTAAGACGATGGAAGAGGCGCTACTGATTTTGCAGAAAGCTGAACGTGCTGGTGTGACCGATATAGTATTGACACCGCACTACATGCGGGGGACGGTTTATAACGCAGATAATGTAAAGAAATGGCAAATTTATCAAGAGTTAAAAGAACGTAGTAAAAAAGCCGGTATTCAGATAAATTTGTACCTCGGAAACGAAATTTATATTGATGAAAATTTACCACAGATGCTAAGTAGCTATCACTTTGGAGAAAAGAAAAGTAACGATAATGAAATCACTGATGTGGCTAGTTCGGCTAAAAATGTGGGGGTTTATGACGTGGCGACACTGAATAGCCGTAAATATGTCTTGGTGGAATTTCCGGTGCAAGCTAAAGATAAGAGTGCTGCTGCGACGCTGTTTACCCTGGTGCAAAGAGGTTTTGTGCCGATAATTGCGCATCCAGAGAGGTATCATTATATCCAGGAGGACCCGAGCCAGGTAGATCAGTACTTGCAGATGGGTTGTTTGCTACAAGGTGATTATTTGGCGCTGACGGGGAAATACGGCAAGCGTGCTGAGAAAACGTTAAAGAAATTATTGCAAGACGACAAGATATTTTGTCTGGCATCTGATATTCATAAGGGGACAGATGAATATAAGATGGATTTGGCCTTGAAAAAATTAGGTAAAATTATTAAAAATCAGCAAAAAATTAGACAACTAATGCACGAAAATCCGGCTCTAGTAATAGCTTAAGGTAGGGCGGCAATTGGCCGGTAAAATTAAGCTATCTTTTAGGGTAGCTTAATTAGTTTTTATGGTATAATTAAGAGTAGTTATGAAAAATTTTCGTGAGCGTATAGAGGAGATTTATCGCGAACATCGCGGGCTTTTTGTGATGATGATTTTGCTAGTTGTTTTGGCCTTGGGATTTTTCATTTTCTCACTTGCAACATTATCACCATCTTCGGCGGTAGTAAAAGTAGGCTACAGCGATATTGGGAGTTTTGAAGGTGGCGATCTGGTAGGTATGCGTTCTGCTGGCGGGTACAGAGACGGATCTTGGGGTACTATGATCACTTTTCCAATCCTCGCACTGATTGTCGCTGTGGTGCATAATCTTATCGCGATGCGATTATGCAAACGCCGTGGAGAGGGTGCAGCGAAAGCATTTATCTTGATTAGCATGGTAATTTTGGTGGGGGCGTTTATTGTGTTGCTAAGGCTCTTAGGAGAGGGCTAAATGAACGAAGAGAAAAGAGTGGTGGATGATGATTTAGAGATCCCAATGGGGAAACGTACTAAGCTGTACCGTTTTCTAGAGATCTTGCCAGGTGTATGCTCCTACTCGATGATTGCAGCACTTTTTATTTTATCGCTGATTTCGCCAACGATTGCGGCAATTTATCTCTTGGCAATTATTGCAATTACTCTGGTGAAAGCAGTGGGTGTAGCTGTTCGTACAGTGCAAGGCTACAATGAGATCCAGCGTGCGATGAAGGTAGATTGGCATAAACGTCTAGAACAGCTGAAAGATCCGCACAAAAACTTCGAGCTTTTGCGCGACAAAAATAGCAAGGAACATGATTTTGATGTCCATGTAGAGAATCTGCGCGAGATGAGCGTATCGCCGAAGGATTTTCCAGATCCAGATAAGATTATCCATGCAGTAGTAATGGTAGCTTATAATGAGGGAATGGAAACGTTGGTACCGACGGTGGAGGCGGTGCGTGATACTAGTTTTCCGAAC
>JAZQKE010000010.1:0-11640 GCA_045541995.1 Candidatus Nanosyncoccus sp.
CAGAATTCTTGATAATATAAATTCTTGCTGTATAAAAGCGGATTTCACCTGATAAATAGAAAAGTGTAATATCTTGCCGAGTACGGTACTGTTAATACCGGCGCAGGCAGGAATTACGCTTTTCTATTTATCAGGCTGAAATCAAGTACAGCAAGAATTTATATTATCAAAATTCTAATATTACCCAGGTCAAAACCAAATATGGCAAGAAATATGTTATAATATCATTATTATGGCAAAAATCAAGTTTACTATTATTACATTATTCGAGCCCGCCCTTCGCCCCTATCTTGATACTTCAATGATGTGGAAGGCTCAGAATAAGGGAATTGCCGAGTTTGATTTTGTAAATTTGCGTGATTTCGGTCTCGGTCCGCACAAATCTGTTGACGATACTCCTTACGGTGGCGGCGATGGTATGGTTTTGCGTCCAGAGCCAATTTATGCCGCAGTCGAGAGTATCAAGACCAAAGACCCATCAGCTAAGGTAATTTTGCCAACTCCTGGCGGCATGACTTGGGATCAGACTCTAGCCCGTCAATTTGCTGGTGTTGAGGCTCCAGACACTAGTCTTGAAGCCCAAGAAAGCAACATTATGGCTAAGACCGAGCAGAAAGATTTGCCTTCTGGGCGCCGGCATTACGTTATTCTTTGCCCACATTACGAAGGGTATGATGCTCGTATTTTAGATATTATTGATTATCAAATTTCATTAGGAAACTACGTTTTAACAGGTGGAGAACTTCCTGCACTAATTATTATTGATAGCATTGTTCGCTTGCTTCCAGGCGTACTTGGCGGCAATGCCTCTGCTGAGATTGAGAGCTTTTCTGATGGCGATAATATCGAAGCTCCACAGTATACCAAGCCATATGATTTCAGGGGTAAAACTGTTCCAGATATCCTTCTTTCTGGTGATCATGGCAGAGTCGCCGCCTGGCGCAAGGCTCACGAAAAACGCGCCAACTAGCCTATAAGTGCTATAATTAACCTATGGATTTATCGCAGGAGGTCACCGCCGCCAAGGGGATTGGCGAAAAAACTGCTGAAAAACTCAAAAAAGCAGGTATTTTTACCCTGCGCGATCTTCTGTACTACCTTCCACGTGATTACGAAAATTTCCAGAGTACGGTCAAAATTTGTGATTTACAACCTGGCAAAGTCCTCGTACGTGGTCGCATTTCTGATTTAAAAACCCAAGAGACGCGTCGCCGCGGCCTCTCAATTACCTCTGGCAAAATCTCTGACGATACCGGCTCCATCCGCGTAGTTTGGTTTAATCAGCCCTACCGTGCCAAACAGTTTGATGGCGCGCGTGATTACTACTTCACCGGCACCTATGATCTCAGAAACGGCCGTTATCAGCTCACTTCACCTTCTGCCACACTAGCCAAAGATGCTGATAATAGCAAGTCCGATTTACAGCCGATCTATCCGGCCAAAGCTGGCATCCAACCAATTAAATTCCGCCAATTTTTTGACGATCTGCGTGGAGAGTTTGCTTTTATTCCGGATTTGCTACCAGGCGCTATTGATGATCCCGAACTACAAGATATTCTTAATTCAAAAACCGCCATCAAAGCACCGAGCTTCATTGCTCCGGGCGCTCGTGCAGATGCTCTCTATAAATCTCATTTTCCAGATAGCGCTATAGAGGTCAAAGAGGCTCGTCAATATTTAGCTTATGAGGAGCTATTCGAACTACTTTTGGCGGCTAATCTTTCTAAGCAGGAAAACCAAAAATTAAAAGCCGAGAAAATGCCTTTTGATGCCACTAAAACACAGCAAATCACCAAATCTCTCCCGTTCAAACTTACCCAAGCCCAGCGCCAGGCCACCTGGGACATTTTGCAAGATTTAGAGAAGACTACCCCTATGAATCGTCTACTTCAGGGCGATGTTGGTTCTGGCAAGACTATCGTGGCGGCAATTGCTGCATACCAGGCTATTTCTAGCGGCTTTCAGGTGGCTCTGCTTGCGCCTACGGCTATCTTAGCTCTTCAGCATGCCGAGAGCTTAGACGCTCTTCTACGCCCTCTGGGGGTTAATATCGCTCTTTTGATCGGCTCTACCCGGCGCAAAGACCTAGTCAAACGTCAGATTAAGCAGGGGAATGTTGATTTTGTCATCGGCACCCATGCCCTCATTACTGATGATACAATCTTTCATCACCTAGGTTTTTGTATTATCGATGAGCAGCACCGTTTTGGGGTTAACCAGCGCCAAAAACTGCTGACCAAAACAGATAGAAACATTATTAAACCAGAGGATGGCAAAGCCCGCGCACCCCACCTCTTATCAATGACGGCTACCCCTATCCCACGCTCTTTGCAGCTTACCGTGTTTGGCGATCTTGATGTTTCTGTGATTGGCGAGCTTCCCAAGGGGCGCCAGCCTATCGAGACTAAAGTCATCAAAGAAATCGCTCAAAAAGAGCAGCTTTACCCTTTGATCAGAGAAGAAGTTAAAAATGGCCATCAGGCATATTGGATCTGTCGCGCAATTGAAGGTAAGGCTAACTCGGAGACCGCCTCTGTTAAAAAACAGACTAAAAAACTTCAGGATATTTTTCCGAATCTTACAATTGAGTTCTTGCATGGTCGCATGAAACCTGCCGAGAAAGATGAGATTATGGAGCGGTTTGCTGCTGGTAAAATCGACCTCTTAGTCTCCACAACTGTAGTGGAGGTAGGTGTTAATGTCCCCAACGCCACCGTTATTGCTATCTCTGATGCCGAGAGCTATGGCCTAGCTCAGCTCCATCAGCTCAGAGGGCGCGTTGGTCGTGGCAATGCCAAATCGTATTGCTATCTAATTTCCAATTCTGATAACCCATCTAAACGTCTCCAGGCCATGGAAAAAAGCACCGATGGTTTTTATCTAGCAGAAATGGATCTTAAAATTCGCGGCCCCGGCGAGATTTACGGTTCTCTTCAACACGGCGCACTAGATCTTCGGATTGCCTCTCTTACAGATACGGCACTCATTTCGCAGGCCTCTCGCCAGGCCAAAGCTGTCGCTAGCGCCTTTAGTAAAAACGATCGACTTATGTTAAAATATAAAGAGTTATCCAAAGGTATTTCCCATTATCAACAATTAACCACTCTAAACTAATGTATTCGACAGTAGGACTCCTCAAACACTCCAAACACTCCGGCAAATTAATTGGTACGCATCAGAAGCTAGATCGTGCTGCTCGGGCCTATTTTTCTGACATCATTAAAGAGTCAAAACGGGTCAGATCCACTCCCAAAACAAAATCGTCTGCTCCTGTTAAATTTCCTTCCTACAAAGAAATAGTTCATTTCGAAGGCATGCGTGGTCCTGATGGGCTCAAGCGGAAATCTCCTGGTCAAGATGAGCCAATGCATTTTATCATTCCCGGTAGCGATGACGGCAAGCTGCTGGGGACCATTCTCAATCATCACTACAATCTCAAGAAAGCTCTCAGAGAGGCCGAGCAGACTCATGATTATACCAGGGCAGCGTTTGAGGCTGCATGGCTGGCGCACGCGATTACCGATGGTTTGACCCCTGCCCACCATTTCCCATATGAAGAGGCCGTCAAAGAACTAATGACCGAAAAAGAGTATATCACGATTTTTGGCCAGCCCGTAAAGGGCATCATGCGTGGTAATAATTTGCGCGAGTCAGTTAAAAACAACTGGTCTTATTGGGGTGTAGAGGGTCTTATGACCAAGCACGTTGCCTTTGAGTATCACGTCGCTATCAACGCCGCCCGCAAGTCAATCAAAAAACTCCGCCCATCTCTTTCCCGTAGCGAGCGCGCCCGCATTAAGAATTATCAAGATTTAGATCTAAAAACAGAATTTTACGCTGCCCTCAAACGCATTTCTAGCCTCAAAATGTACGATCGCTACCGAGACGAGGGCTGGACAAGCGAGCTCACTGCCGAGACCACAAAGGTCCTGCTACCAGAAATCGTTAAACTGATCACAATTAGCTGGCTTACAGCTCTTCCAGAGGTCAAAAATGCCTAAAATTGCCATCACATCTGGTATTTATAGGGGTCGTAAGCTCGAGACTCCTAGTACTACCCTTACTCATCCTATGGGCTCTAGGGAAAAACTCGCCCTTTTTAATGCTCTAGAGAGTCTACAAGGGCCTCTATCGGTTGATTCTCGCGTCCTTGATTGCTTCTGCGGCTCTGGCGCACTAGGTCTGGAGGCTATCTCCAGAGGTGCAGGAACAGTAGTTTTTGTTGATCAAAACGCTTCTGCTATTGCCGCTACCAAGCACAATGTTGCAGCGCTTTCTGTGCAAAACCAAGCTAAAATCATTAAATCTAGCGCCCAAAATTATGCAGATTCCCCGGATTGCCCTATCTTCGACCTAATTCTAGCTGATCCACCTTACGATAATTTTCCGGCAGATCTCTCATTTTTAGGGAAATTACTTAAAAATGACGGCATTTTAGCATTATCGCATCCCACCTCTATTAATTTGGCTCAAACATTACCAGGATTCGACCTTATCCGTACCAAAAAGCATGCCGCAGCAAACATCTCTTTCCTTGTCAAGCACGAGCATTAAATTTTATTTTTTTCACAAAATTTAATGGATATGCTTTTAATTTTTATATTTTCTACTATTCTTGAGGCAGGGTCGGGCGCAGATTATCATTCTAGCTAGGGTCGCGTCTATTACAATTAGGTTTTTTGATTACTTAAAATGGATCTCCCAAGACGAGTTAAACCTCTATCGTTTGGTTGCTTTTCTCAAACACGTATCAGCTTGTTTGCTTTCATAGGATAACTCCAAAGTTGTTCATTTTCGCTAAGAAAAAGATATCCTCTCAACATCTTTTTCCGACCCTTCGGAGAGGAGGTGGCTATGCTAGATATCCCCTCCTAGTACCTCAAGCTAAGCATAACTATTATAAAATATAGTTGACCAATAAACAAACGCATGGTATAATCTATTTAATTATTTCACAAATTTATTGGAGTTTTTATGGACACAAGTATGTATGAGACCGATGACAAAACTCAGCGCCGCCGAGTTATTGTTGTTGCTACCTTGATCGGTTTAGTAGTGCTGAGCATTGCCGCTTGGGCGATCGTAGCTATTGCTAATAATGATCAGGGGTTAAAAAATGCCGCGACTAAGCAGGAAGTTGCTGTAGACGACGGCGCCAACAAAGAGGCACCCAAGACAGAGGGTGTTTCTACCGAGGTAGCAGGCACTGCTTCTGAGCAAACCGAGGCCGAGAAACAAGAGCAAGCTGCTAAACAGCAAGAAGAAGCTGCAAAGCAGCAACAAGAGCAAGCCGCTAAGCAGCGCGAAGAAGCCGCTAAAAAGCAAGAAGAGATCGCCAAGCAGCAAGAGCAAGCAGCCAGCTCCAGCTCAGCGAATACTAACAAGACGATTGCTGCTCAAGATACCGTTCCAGCTACCGGTCCAGAAGAGCTACTGCCATTAGCACTAGTTGCCGGCCTCGCAGCTACTTACTTCGCTTCCCGCAAGTTCGCCAAGCGCGCCTAAGCATTAGTACACGAATCATTAATCAAAAATACGGCTAGCTATAGTCGTATTTTTGTGCTATAATAAGCCTACGCCCGGGTGGTGGAATTGGTAGACACGTATGCCTTAGGAGCATATGCCTTAAGCGTGCAGGTTCAAGTCCTGTCCCGGGCACCACAAAAAGCCGCCAATGCGGCATTTTTTGAATTTTCACCAAAGTGTGCTACATTGAATGTAAGACAGGGCATTATTATGGCAAAGAAACTAGACCTAGAAAAAACCGCAGAAAAAGCCGAGGGCATTATCAATAACGTCACTGCTATCATGCAGAGCGGATTGATTATCGCCTTCTTTTTGATTATAGACGGTATTACTTTTATCCTTAATCCAGAGAATACCCTTAGAGGTATGGCTCAGAACATCATTTTGATTGTAGTCCTTGCTGTCGCCTCTATCTTTCTCTCTAGTATTCTCGCAAAGCCTAGAAACCACAAAACTATCATTATCTCTCTACTCGTTCTAATCATATCCATCATTTTGTGGATTTTCCCAGATCTTATCGCCGCCTATCTATGGTTAGCACTGTCGCTTCTCATCATCGGTAACGGCCTGTTTAATATCGCAAACCTTCTGAAATTTACAGAGAAAATTTCCAAATTTACCCGTCCACTCAAAGAGAAAATCGCAAGAATTAAAGAAAAAAGGAACACCAAGAAGTCCAAGACTCTACTTACCGAAAGTGATAAAAAGCAGTTTAAAGGGGTCGACCGAGATCTCAATAAGGGGCTAGAAGAGCAAGCCACAAAGCTGCTTAATCCGTTTCAAAATATGGTTAAAAAATCAAGTAAATCCGCCTTACTCTTCATTATTGCCAACGCTATCTCTGTTGTCTTTGGTCTTGTCTTGCTCATTTATCCGGATGCTTCTATTACCCTATGGGGGATAATTTTCCTCTATACTGGCCTTACCAGCTTCATTGCTGGCCTAAAAGCAATGGAAATCTTTACAAAAATCAAAGAAAAACGTTTCAAAGAGATTTATTCTGATCTTAAATCCCAGTCAACTACACAAAATAAACCCCAAGCAAAATCCCAAAAACCAAAGAAAAAATAGCAAAAACTCTTGGCGGATCAAAACGCTCGTGCTAAAATATTAAGTATAAATAGTTAAACAGGGTGGTCTGTGAATAAAATTGCTAAATATTTGAATCAGCATATCATTGGGAATGTTTTTGATTCCAAATCTATTCTAGAGGCCTATTCTACCGATCGCTCTGCCCTCAAAATTCTTCCGCGCATGGTTGCGATCCCTGAGAACTCCTCTGATGTGCGTCGCATTGTTCGCTTTGTCAATCAGCTAGCTAAGAAATCTGTGCACTTACCAATCGCCGTCCGCGGCAGCGGTCTCGATAAGACTGGTGCCGATCTCTGTAATGGCCTTGTTTTGTCTACAGAGCATCTTAATAAGATACTCGAAATCGATGATCATTCCCGCCTCGTCCGCGTCCAGGCCGGTGTTACCCTGGGCCAGCTCAATTCTGCGCTCGCTCTCTATGGCCTGACGGTTCCGCTTTTGGCTGATCCGCGCGAGACTATTGGTGCTCTGATCTCCAACTTTACCACTGACCCAGCTGCGGGTAAGTATAATGGTATCTATTATCACGTCGATTGCATAGAGGCAGTTATCTCTACCGGTGATGCTATTCAGACCGGTCGCTACACTAGGCGCCATCTCTCCCGCAAGACCGATCTGACCTCTTTTGAGGGTGAGATTTATCGCGAAATTGATGATCTGATCGAGAGTAATACCGAGCTTATCGCCGATTTAGGCGGCCGCAATACTATCGACGCTGCTGGCTACCAGATGATCACTCAGGTTGTCCGCGATCCGATCAAAAGTTTCGATTTATTGCCGTTATTCTATGCCGCACAGGGTACCTTAGGCATTATTACAGAAGTAATTCTGCATTGTGAGGTGCTAGAGCCACGTACACGCCATTTTATTGCTGCGTTCGAGTCTATCGGTGCTGCCGAGAGCTACATCCAAGAGGTGATGCCACTGATCCCACAAGAGCTTAATCTCTATGATGCGCGTATGTTCAAAGCCTCGGCCGATCATGGCAAAGACCCAGCGCTTTTTGCTCCAAAGTTTAACAAGGGCTATTTTGTACTAGTAGGATTTGATGATAAGCCAAGAAAAGTTACCAAAAAACTCAAAAAATGTCTTGCTGCGCTGCCGCAGAATGCCGCTGCAGTAGTCGAGACCGATGATAATACCACCGATTTCCAACGCTTTTACTCTGCTATTGTGAGCTATCTCAATGATGATGTTCGTGGCGAGCGTACCGCAATCGCTGATGATTTTTATGTGCCATCAGATCATCTTGCCAATTTCTTGACAGATATGCGCGAGCTAGAAAAGACGTACAACCAGCCTCTACCGGTATTTGGCTCATTTTCTACCTCTAATTACTCCGTTCGCCCAGATATTCAGCTCAATACCGTTGAAGGTCGTCAGATGGTAATTCAATTTACCAAGGATATTAATGCTTTGCTTAAAGATCATGGTGGTTCACTCACCGGTGGCGCCCCAGAGGGCCGCACCAAAGCCATGGTTACCAACGATGATTTTACCGAAGAAGAAATCGAACTCTACAAGAAAATCAAGAATATCTTCGACCCAACAGAAATTTTCAACCCCGACATCAAGCTCGGCGCGGTCAATTCTGCCACCGTCCGCCATCTCCGTACCTCCTATGCCGACAAAGTCATCAGCTAGGCTATAGGGAACCTAAATGATGACATCTGTGGTATAATAGACGTTATGAAGACTACAGTAAAGAAATTATCAGATACCAAGGTGGAAATTAAGGTAGTTCTCGATAAAAAAGAACTAGCCGAGGCCCGCAAGAAAGCTGTTACCCGTCTTTCTGCAGAGGTCAAAATCCCCGGCTTCCGCAAGGGCAAGGTCCCTGCCGACATGGCCGAAAAACATCTAAATCCTAATGATATTGCCCAGGTCGCTCTCGATATCGCTGTGCGTACAGCCGTTCCAGAGGCATTTATGTCTAACAAGCAGAATCCTCTCGTCGTTCCAGAGGTCAATATCACTAAATACGTCCCAGATGAAGAGGCAGAGTTTACCGCTACAGCAGATATTTTGCCAGATGTCAAAATCGGCGACTACAAGAAATTAGGTGTAAAAAAGACAGAAATCAAAGTATCAGACAAAGATGTCAAAGATGTATTAGAGAATATCGCTAATGCCTATGCCGAGAAAAAGGTTGTCAAACGCGCCGCCAAAGATGGCGATGAGGTTGTGATCGATTTCACCGGCAAAAAAGATGGCAAAGAATTTGAGGGCGGCAAGGCTCACGATTATACCCTGGCCCTTGGCTCGCACTCCTTTATTCCTGGTTTTGAAGAGGGAATCGTTGGCCACGAAGTCGGCGATAAGTTTGATTTAGATCTTACTTTCCCTAAAGATTATCATGCTAAGGAGTTAGCCGGCCAGAAAGTCGTTTTCGAGGTGCTACTCAAACAAGTTTCTGAGAAGACTGCTCCCAAAATCGATGATGATTTAGCTAAAAAATGCGGCCCATTTAAGAATATCGATGAGCTCAAGGCCGATATCAAGAAGAATCTAGAGGCTCAAAATGCTCACAAGGCCGAAGAAAAGTACAAAGACGATTTGGTTGGCGCTCTCGTCAAGAAATCTACTGTTTCTGCCCCAGAAATCCTAGTTTCCGATCAGCTTCGCTTTATCAAAGATGATATCTCTAGAAATGCCGCCGCTCAGGGCCTGACTTTCGATGACTATCTCAAGCAGACCGGCCAGACCGAGAAAGATTGGGAAAAGGAAGCCAAGAAGATTGCCGAGGCCCGCGTCAAAGCATCTCTTTGTCTGCAGATTCTCGCCCGCGATCAGAAGATCACTGTCCCTGATGAGGACGTCTCTGCCAAGCTGGCCGAGCTCCGCGATGTCTACAAGAAATCAGATGAGGCTTTGAAAAATCTCAAGGATCCTCGTGTCCGCCAAGATCTCAAGAATCGCATGACCATCGAGAAGACCCTCGAGTTTCTAGTTGCAGCAAATAGCTAATATAGTTATTATTGTTGACAAAAATTAGCATGTGTGGTATAATGAAAATATATAAGGTTAATTGGAGTCAAAATGATTAACGATATTATCAAATTATACAAAGAGGGCAAAGAGCTAACATTGCTCGAGATTGCATATTTTACAATTACTATTATTTCTTTTGCAATCGCAGGTGTGATCGCTTTGTTTAACCAGTCCTTTGGTGTAAGCATCCTGATCGTTCCTCTAGTTGCGCTAGTTGCCGGTGTGATGAACATCGTTGCCTGGTCTTTGGTGAAACTAATCGTCGAACATATGATTTCTTCTCGCAAAGAGAAAAGCAAATCCGACAAAGCTAAAAAATAGCAACTAAATCAAAAAAGCCCCCTATGCAGGGGGCTTTTTTGTGTGTGATTATTATTACCTCGTTTTCCAAACCACTTGCGCTTTTTTATAAATGTAGCTATAATAGTATCAACATTAATAATTGCATAAAGGAGTAACTAAATGCAAACAACAACAACTCTAACTACGAATGAAGCTGCAGCTGCTGGCGCGCTTATGGGTGGCGCACTTGGCGTTACAGCTGTTCTAGCAATCGCATTAGGCGTTCTATTAATCGTCGCAATGTGGAAGATTTTCACCAAAGCAGGTGAAAAAGGCTGGAAGGCTCTTATTCCAGTTTACGATATTTATATCCTCTTTAAGATCTCTGGCTACAAGAGCGGCTTCTGGGCACTCTTCGTTGTATACATTCTTACCTTCATCGTTACCTTCATCGGCGTTGGTACCAACGCTATCGTTACCGATGCTAATGGTAATATCACCGTAATTACCAACCCAGTATTTTCGGTTATCCCAGTTATTGCAGCAATTGTCGAGCTAGTCATTGGTATCGTCCTCTGCGCTAAGCTCTCCAAGGCCTTCAAACGCGGTCTCGGTACCACTTTGGGTCTTATCTTCTTACCAAACATCTTCACTTTAATCCTCGGCTTTGGCTCCGCCAAATACGACAAAAAAGTTCTTTCTGATAAATAATTAAGGGACAATTAAGCAACCCCGCTATAGGGGTTGCTTTTTTGTTGGAAATTTGCTAAAATAATAGTAAGAGTTTCACGCTTATCTGCATTGCTGTAAACAGATAGGCAACAGCAATTAATCTAAAAGGGAATATTTTAATGCCAACTATCAATCAGTTGATTAGAAAGCCTCGCAAGAAGGCTCAAAAGAAATCAAAGGCACCAGCCCTTGGCTCCATTGTTAATACGCTCAAGACTAAGTATTACAATCAGGCCGCTCCTCTAAAGCGTGGTGTCTGTATCAAAGTTACTACCAAGACACCTAAAAAGCCTAACTCCGCTCTTCGTAAGGTCGCTCGTGTGCGTCTTACCAATGGTCAAGAGGTCTGGGCTTACATCGGTGGCGAAGGTCACAACCTCCAAGAGCACGCCGTAGTGCTAGTTCGTGGTGGTCGTGTACCTGATCTTCCAGGTGTTCGTTATCACATCGTCCGCGGTACTTTGGATCTTCAGGGTGTCGATGGTCGCAAACAGGGCCGTTCTAAGTACGGTGCCAAGAAAGGAGACAAGTAATGCCACGTAAAGTTACAACCAGCTTACAGAGAAAACTTTCTCCAGATCGCAAATACCAATCTGTTTTGGTTCAGCGCTTAATTAACAAATCCATGCTAGATGGTAAAAAACAGGTCGCCGAGCGCGCAGTTTATGCCGCTCTAGAGGGCGCTGCTAAGAAGCTAAAATCTGAGGATCCTGTAGAGGTCTTTGAAAAGGCCCTCGCCAATATTTCTCCAGATTTTGAGGTCAAATCTCGTCGCGTCGGTGGCGCCAACTACCAGATTCCTTTTCCAATTTCTGGTCACCGCCAGCAACACTTTGCTTTCTCTTGGCTCGTCCAAGCCGCTCGCGCACGCTCTGGCATGCCTTATGCCAAGCGCCTAGAGGCAGAGATTGTCGACGCTTATAACGAGACCGGCGCTGCCTTCAAGAAGAAGGAAGACTGTCATCGCATGGCTGAGGCCAACCGCGCCTTCGCCCACTTCGCGCGCTCGTAGAATCA
>JAZQKE010000011.1:0-24263 GCA_045541995.1 Candidatus Nanosyncoccus sp.
GCTCGCGAATACCATATGCAACACTTCGCCGGTCTCACTGCCGAGGAAGCATCCTCTAAGTGGCTTAAAACTAGTGATGCCTCCCAACATTTCAAAGAGGAGGCCAAGAGGACATCATGATTCTATCACTGGATACAAACATTCTCTTACGCTACATCTGGAAGGACGTCCCTGGCCAGAGAGAAAAAACCATTGCACTCTTAGATGATGAAACCCAGACATTTCATATTTCAGACATGATCATCTCAGAAATTATTTTCAATCTCAAAGCAAGTCATTTGCACAGGAAAACTATCGTCAATATAATACTGTCCATCTTGAACAAGAAAAATATTAAGTCAAACCCATTTATGAAAAATACAGTTCTCCCATATTTCGCTAGCCACCCCGCGCTATCTTTTGTTGATTGCTATGCTGCTTTTGAGGCTGAGAAGGAGCAAGCTGGTCCGCTCATGACTTTTGATAAAAAACTTGCGCGTCAACACCCAAATGCAAAATTAATTAAATAATGTTATAATAGAAAAAATATAAAAAGGAGATCTATGGCAGATTTTAATAGAATTCTAACACCTGGCGATTACGAAAAAGGCGAGATTAACACCGTTATCGAAATCCCTACCGGCTCCAATCACAAAATCGAGTGGGACCGCGAAAAAGCATGCTTTACTCTAGACCGTGTCGAGCCAATCGCTTTTGCTAAGCCATGCAACTACGGTTTCATCCCTCAGACTCTAGATGAGGATGGCGACGAGCTTGATGTATTAATGATTACCGATCAGCCACTTACTACTGGCATTTATATGACTGGCCGCATCTTAGGCGTCATGAAATTCGTCGATGATGGCGAGGTAGATGATAAAATTATCTGCGTCCCAACAGACGATCGCAATAATGGCGATGCTTATAAGACTCTAGCAGATCTTCCAAAGCGCACCTTGGAGCAAATCGAGTTCCACTTTAATCATTATAAAGATCTGAAAAAACCAGGCCGCACCAAGGTCGAAAAGTTTGGCGATGTTAAAGAAGCTAAGCAAGTCATCAAAGACGCTATCGATCGCTGGAACCAGGAATACACTCTAGAAGGCAAAGTCAAAAAAGCTCTCTCCTCACTCCAAGAAGAAGCGTAAGAAAATCCTTAGCAAACCTATTTTTTGGTGTTTAAGTCTTGAACACCGTCAATTAAAAATTTGTGCACCCTACGGGTGTACAAATTTTTAATTGTGGTAACACCAAAAAATAGGTTCGCTGAATTTTCTTACGCTTTTACTACTGGATGATGAGCTCTTGAACTGCTACCCTTACCTGCTCCGCCGTATCCCTATCTCTGACTGTCACCGTATCATCCTCTAGCGTCTGAAAATCGATCACCACGCACTTTGGTGTGCCAATCTCATCTTGCTTACGATAGCGTTTACCGATGTTACCAGAATCATCCCAGGTGACATTACCATACTTTTGGCGCAAAGCAGTATAGACCTCGCGAGCTTTTTCTACTAGCTCCGGCTTATTTTTAAGTAGTGGCGAAACACAAAATCTGTATGGTGCCAAATCATCCGCTAGACGCAAGACTACTCTTGGCGAATCGCCGACCTCATCCTCTGCGTATGCACATGTCAACACTGCTAGAATCAATCTTTCTACACCAATCGATGGCTCAATCACGTGCGGTACGTATACTTCGCCGCTGTTTTTATCGCGATATTCCATATTTTTGCCAGACTCCCTGGCGATATTATTGAGATCAAAATCGCTCCGGTAGGCAATACCCATTAGCTCTTCTCTACCGTTTGGATAATCAAATTCAATATCTACTGTCCTATCCGAGTAATGCGCTCTATCTGCCGCTGCGACCTCTACCTCGTGTAGCTTATCGGCATCTAACCCAATCTCGTCAATTAGGAATTTGCGCTGCAACTCTAGCATTTTCTCAAAATTATCTTTCCATGTATCCGGGTGGACAAAATATTCAATCTCCATCTGTGAGCACTCACGATCTCGCAGGATGAAATCGCGCGGGGAAATCTCGTTCCTAAATGCTTTTCCCTGTTGCGCTATGCCAAATGGAATGTTTGGATAGATTGTGTCTACTACATTTTTGTAATTAGTAAAGATGCCTTGTGCAGTTTCTGGGCGGAGATATGCTGTAGAGCTCTTAGCACGTTCTTGCGCACCAGCATCGCCGTTCTCGTCATCTGGTAGCACCGCACCTACGTGAGTAGCAAACATCATGTTAAACTGACGAATCTCGCCCCAGTCGCTCTTACCACAAGTTGGGCATTTAATACCAAGCGCCTGAAATTCCTCAGTAGTTACATTTTCGGATACCCCATCTGCAATCTTGTCGGCCCGAAATCTCCCATGGCAGGCCTTGCACTCTACTAGCGGATCAGAGAACGTGGCAGTATGACCCGATGCAATCCAAGTACGTGGATTCATCAAAATTGCCGCATCTACTCCAAAGATATCTTCTCTGTTTTCGACAAAGAAATCCCACCATTTGTCCATAATTTTCTTTTTTAGTGCTACACCTAGCGGGCCAAAATCCCAAGTCCCAGCCATACCGCCATAGACATCACTGCCATTAAAGATAAATCCGCGCCTCTTGCAGAGGCTCACAATGTTCTCTAAACTTTTCATGTTTCCATTATATCATAATTGATTCAATGATTTTGCGATATAGAGCAGCTCGGGCATCATCTGCTCCGTATCTTTTACCCGCCGCACCAGCGATAATTCTGCAGCTACCATCAGTCGCATCATTTTAATTTCTTCTGCACCAATTTTCCCCTGTTTCACCGGGCGCAGAGCTTTTTCAAATGTATCCCAATTATACCTCTGGTCTTCAGTCAACTTATCGCCGTTAACATCATAGAATAAGTTGACCTGCTCACCGCTTGTCTTCGCCACGTTAAAATAAAACCATGTTAGTACTAATTCGCTTGACGCGCCATCATCTAGTGTTTCTAGGCTCTCTAGCGTAATTTTGTAATAATCTGGATTGTCCGTCGTTTCTGCTACTTTAATAATTTTTTTTAGTATTGCCGATGCTGCTTCCAAAGTATCAAAATTCGCTAAAATATTCTTGTAAAATTTTTTCATCTTAGCCGATGTCAAAATCGCAAGCTTACTTCTACCCTGATGAATCACTACCTCAGTTCTGCAAAACATTTCTATCCCACCAGCTAATTTTGACCTCTCTTTGCGTGCGGCTTTTGCAAGCACAGATTTTTTACCCTCTGGCGTCAGAATCGTTAGAATCCTATCTGTCTCACCATAATTAGTCCGCCTCAGCACTAGCGCCTCGGTCCTCAGATCTTTAGACTTCGCCTCCGTCACTTATCATCCTCCTCACCCTGGCCAGCCTCGATGCGGCCATATTGCTCCACTAGCTTATTGATTTGCTCTGGTGTCATCTCAGATTTATTCAAAATCGATACCACTCCGTATTGCTTTAAATCTCTACCGGTAAAATCCAGCGATGTCAACAACACCACCGGCACTTGCGCCAAATCCTCATATGATTGCATTTCGTTTAAGAAAGTAAAACCATCTGGCCCATCTAGCAATACATCCAAAAATATCAAATCTGGTACATCTTCCGCTGTTGCATTAATCGCCGCGATTGCATTCGTAAAATGCTGAATTTTAATCTCAACACTGCCGACTCCGCGCAAAATCATCTCCTCTACTACATTAGAGAATTCGCGATCATCATCTATTATAAAAATCTTCATCAAAATAATGTCGCCTGCTTAGATGGTGAAAGTTCTACGAAAAAGCTCGTCCCATCCCTGTGGCGCACTGCACCCACGTTTGCGTTCATGTACTGCGAAAATTTTGAAGCAATATACAACCCTAGTCCGGAGCTACCTGGCCGCATCGCAATACTAGTTGGTTTCTCGATCCATCCCTTTTTCAGGCTCCGCCAAACATCTATCGGTAGTGCCGGCCCAAAATCACGCACATCTAACCGCACCTTACCATTTTTGTCTGATAAGACCAGCTCGCTGCGCGTCTCCTCGTCTGAATAATGCATTGCGTTAAGGCAGAAATTATAAATAATACTATGTAGCAGCTCGCGGTTTGCCGATACTAATCGCATCTTGTTACGATAATCAATTACTAGGTTGCGATTATTAAATCTAAATAGTGTACCCAATTCCTCCGTCACTTCGTCGCAGACCGCCCGCACTGACACTGGCTCCATCTCAAATAATCCATCTTCTAATCTGGCAATCTTTGTCAGATCTTGGACCTGTTTAATCGCCCGATCAGATACATTTAGCATCTTGGTCTGGACCCTTTTAACATCGGCCGCATCCTCAGCATAGTCCAAAGAAAAAGCGAGTTGGCGTAATAAGTTCAGCGGAGCCTTTAGCTCGTGTGCTGCCACCAAAATACCATTTACCTCACTCTCCATACCCCTATTTTATCATATTTAGCGGTTAAACTGGACAGAATCTAGCAAAGTATAGAAATCACCTTCAAACACCATAGTATCGGTCTGGAGAACTGCGGTCTTGTCGCGTACCTTTAGCACTGCAGCAATTCCCTGCAACTTATCCGTACCAGGCAGCTGACCGGTATAAATATTCGCATTTTCGCCATTTACGGGGCGTACCGCCACCGACATTCTGCCGTTTTTTACATAATCATCATACTGCTTAATGTAACTATCGTATGCCTGATCCTTAATGATTACCCGTAGCGCGTTAATACTGCTGGCACTCACAGGATAGACTTTGTCTGGATTAAGGTAAGCCTCGTAATCTCCACCACTAGCTGCATCCTTAGCCTCGTAGACACTCCAGGTTTTCGGATAATTAAAAGACAACTCGCCATAATCTGCTGGCCCAGCGAAAAGATTATATGGTAATTTCTCGCGGACAGCAAACTGCTCTTCCATTTCCATGGCTTTTTCATTAACGGCTGTAGCCACAGCAACAGAAATCTGACCGTCTACATCAGTTTTAACGGTATTCCAGCTAGATAAAGCCCAAATAAACAAACCGATAAATACCAGCGCTAAAAATCCCCCTGCTATACCGACAATCATCCAGATTGTTTTTTGATCTTTTTGCTGCTTTTTAGTAGCAGGTAAAGTAGATGTCGGCATCGGCCCCATCCCGGCGAGCGGTTGCGGCCCCATCTGCTGTTGCATCATTCCGGGATTGGCGCCAGGCCCCATTCCTTGATTCATATTTTGTGCACCTGGCTGAGGTTGCCCACCTGCAGACTGCGGCGTAAACGGCTGGTAAGTCTGATTATCCATAATTACATTATAACGCTTTTGCTAATCTTTTGTAAAGTCTTTATCAATCACTTCGATTTTATTTTTTAGCTCTGCTAAATCTTTTTCGATTTCCCGAGCCAGCGCTGTCGCCTGCTCGTACTTTTTTACAGCCCTGTCTAGCTCAAACTCATCCGAATAAAACCAGTCTGTAACCTGCTCTAATTCCTTGATTTTGCTAGTAATAGTTTTTTGCTCTGCCATTTCTTTCCTTTCTTTTATAATTTTTTCACATTAATAATCTGCGCTTCGGCCTCTTTATCGTATAATTTTATTGCTACTTTCTCACCACTAGCAATTTTTCCCGAAATAATTGCATATCCTCGTTTCAAAACTTTCTCTGGATTGGCCGCTTCAATCATTTTAGCCTTGGTATCTACCTCGCGCACCAGCGCCTCGATTTTTAATTTTACGGCGTTACTCGCCCCTGTAATTCGCTCTTCCACTACACCGCTTCGCATCGTAATTTCCTGAACAATTCTATTGTTCAATCCCTTTATCTGTATCGCGCTCTGGGCTGCCTCTACTTCCTGCAAGATTTTAGTCTTCACTCCTCTTATTAGCGCTTTTACTTTGGTAATTTCAGCCTGCTTGTCTAATGTCAGCATCTCTGCTACATTTGATGGTGTCGAAGCCCTTATATCCGCCGCAAGATCCGCCAGACTCTCATCAATCTCGTGTCCAATCCCTGTAATTACCGGAATTCTACTTGCAGCAATTTCTCTGACTAGCGCCTCATCATTAAAAGCAGCTAAATCATCCGCACTACCGCCGCCCCTCATAATTGCAATAATATCCACATCGGCTTTCTCGTTAAAATACTTCAGCGCCCTAATCATCTGATCTGGTGCATCAATTCCCTGTACTTGGCAATGCGCCGTTATTACATTTAGTCCGCCCCATCTCGCATTGAGAATCTTACAAAAATCTGCATACCCCGCCGCTTGCGTAGATGATATTACACCAATTCTTTGCAAATCCTCTGGAATTGGACGCTTCCTCGCCGGATCAAACAGGCCTTCTCCTGCCAATTTCTTTTTTAAGAGTTCAAAATTCTTTTTAATATTTCCCTCTCCTACTGGCGTCATCTGCCGTACCGTAATCGAGAATTTCCCCCATTTAGTCAGCTTAGCCTCGCCCTTTACTACGATTTTCATGCCGTCTTCTAGCGCCATGCGCATCTGGAACAGCGGCAAAAAACATCCTACCGAGCATTCATCATCTTTTAGATCGAAAAATACCCATTTGCCCTGGTTAACTTTGAATCCCGATACTTCCCCCTCTATCATCACTCCAGAAAACGCATACCCTAACGTCTGGTTGAGCGTGGCTACAAATTGTGATACCGTTAATTTCTGTTCCATCTACCTACCATCCTCGCCCTGCTTAGTTTCTGTCCCCTTTAGAGCCTCTTTTTCTGCTTCTTTGATCTCTACTACTTCATCCTTGCCAAGCTTGGAGATTGCATGCTGATAAAATCCGTATCCAGACACAATCGTACCAAGTAGGATAATTACGCGCGTGGTTACCACTACAGCTGTCGCCAGGCCCAGGTCTACTCCTAGCGCCCACATCACAGCCGCCATCGAGACCTCGTATCCGCCCGCACCACCAGGTGTCGGCAATACCGCGCCCAGCACCGAGGCCACTGCTTCGCCTACCATAATCTGCGGCAACAACTCTGGATGCCCCATTGACATCGCGATAATCCAATACGTCGCTACCTCTAAGAAGCTATACAAAAATCCCCATAAAATCGGTTTTTTCAAAATCGCCTTATGCTGGCGCGCCTCCTCGTAATCTACAGCTATATCATCACAGAATTTCTTTACTTTTTCGGCTTTGAGCACATCCCTCTTGTGGCCGAATGTTACAATACTCACCAGCCAGTTTACCAATCTCATAACTCTGTCTGCTACCCAGTTTAGAATCTTTTTCTTACCAGCAATCCATATACCACCAATCACCATCCCGATTACCACTATCGCTACTATCGCCGCAATTCGCAGTACATATCTATTCTCTACCGCCACGGTACCAGTAATAAGCAAAATCACGATTGCCACCAATGTTTGCGCCTGATTAGCGAATGTCGTGATGGCGTATCTTAGCACATACATAAAACTCGTCTGTCCAGGTTGTACCCCGTACGGTTTCAACCGCCATGCTGTGTAGCCTATTCCCGATACACCACCGCTCGGTATGGCCTGCACCACAAAATTCATCTCAAATGCAATCCGCATCAACTGCAGGCTAGAAATCTCTTTGGCATCTTTTTTCGCCGCCATAAACGAGAAAAACATCTGTCCCGCCGAGTAGTACATTAGCAGTTGCTCAGGAATTAATAATAATATCACTACAATATTAGTATGTGCCAGATAATCTAACGCGCTAACCAGCTCTTTTCTCGCATTCCACACCACAATTGCCACCAAAATAAATGTTACAATACTTAGAATCTGGCGAAATCCGAGCTTTTTCTTCATTATCTATGCCCTACCCGCGTGGAGGCTCCCCCTCTGCATCCTCTAGTAACTTCTTTGACTTAATCTCGTAGCGCTTACCATTAACTGGCGAGACATAATAATCCTCGTTCACCAGATTGACGAACATTGTCAGATCCTTATCATCCATAATGATAATGCTACCATCATCATCAGTCATCAGCTCTAGCTCCATCTTGTCAGCATAATCAATCAACTGTTCCTGACTCATCTCCTCGTCTAGATCAAAAGCCTGGACCTTCTTAAGAATTGGCTTGCGATCCGCCAGTAGCGCATCCAGTGTCAGACCCTCAGAGAAACTCAACTTGTATTTTTCTTGCAGCTCCTTGGCCTTTTCCTCAGCGATCACCTGTGCCTTGTAATCGTACTGGAACAGTGTCTCAAATTTCTTTTGATTAAAGATGATTACATTACCATCAATAATCGCCACTTGGTTATCAGCTGGCATCTTTATCGCTACTTCTGCCGAAAATGGCTCAAAGCTCTCGCCATTTAGCTCCCATGCCTGCGCTCCCTTCAGTGCTGCAGATGATACGACGCCCTTTGCAATATAGAATACCTTGGTGCCGTTTTCGCCGCCAGGATAAGAAAACTTGGCAATAATTCCCTTAATCTTCTTAAACTCATACTCATCATCAGAGAAGAAATCGATATCCTTGTACTCGTGCTCAATTAGCTGAATTAGGGTCTCTGCTCTACCAACCTTAGATAGCTCCGTACGATAGACTACCTTATCCTCACCATCAGACAGCTCATAATCACGACATTCTAGCCCTTTATCTGCTTCCTCAATGATATACTTGGCTGCCGCATTCATAAACATCTCTTTAACATTACCTGTCAAAGAATCAGAATAACGCACCTTGTAGGGAGTATAGTTCTTATTGAATAAAAAGAGCTCTACCGATACGTTATTTTTAATTTCGTCAATTTCGTTCGCCCACTGGAAAATGTCAAATTTTTCTTCCATGATACCTCTCTTATTGATTCTAAATTACTTTTTCTATTTTTGCACCGCTAGCTACCACCCCACGTAGCCAAAGGCGACTACTTATTATTAATTATATCATTCTTTTTGAGCATCTCGAAATATGATTCTTGAGACACCTCTTGTTTGTGCAGATGGAATAACTTTAGTGTTCGTTTTAAGTCGGCTTTCACTTCTTGGACTTTATCTTTTTCTTCTAGAGCTGTTTCGATTTTAAGATATGGATGCTCTAAGTTGTCTACTTGATCTAGATATATTCTAGATGTTTCAGATAGTTTAATGCGGCGCCTTCGGCGGCTGACCTCATTCGAGAGTACAAATCCTAGCTGATGGGCAATATTAACGATCTCGGAATAATCGCGCACTACCGAGCGATTGGTAATTTCAATACCACTATCCTCGATATGTCTCTTCAAAATTAGCTTATATATTGCTGGCTTATCTACCGATGACATTTCCGTCCGCATGATTAAGCGTGGCAAGTTCATCCCTCGCTTGTATCCGCGTGGCACGTATACTCTATCATGCTGATACAGCGTAGATTCAAACTCTAGGCTAATATCTTGCATACGTCGTTCTAGCTCTTTGAGATCCGTCACCGGAACTTTAATTACGACTCTTTTCATAGTGTAGCTCCTTTCCTAGCTTTGTTTGCCCATTCATCTGCTAATTCGTTCATTTCAGTACCGACGTGCCCGCGTACCCAGATTAGTTCTGGCTGATGCTCCACATATAATGTGTATGCTTTTTGCACCAGATCCAGATTTTGGATTTCTCCGCTCTTTTTAGTCCAGCCACGCGCTTTCCAGCCCGGTGCCCATTTAGTTAAAACATTAATCCAAAATTCTGAGTCGGTATGAATCTCACCAGGCTCATCGCCAAGTAGCTCCATCGCTGCAATCAGCGCCAAGCCTTCCATCCGAATATTAGTAGTTGCCGCGTCGCGACCAAGCGCCACCGGTTGGCCATTCTCAATCACGGCATAGCCGCCTGGCCCAGGATTTGGAGAAGCACTTCCATCTGTCCAAAGTATTCTCATATCTGTCTATATTATACCATACATTATCGAATTTCCTCTTATTATTTGCTATAATATGACTATGACAGCAAAAAAGAACCAGAAGCGCATTAACGATGCAATCAAACTTGCTACCACCGCCCACGAGGGCCAATTCCGCAAGTCTGGCGATCCTTACATTACCCACCCCCTCGCCGTCATGAAAATTGTCGAGGCCTGGGGCATGGACGAGGACACCATTATCGCTGCTATCCTCCACGACACCGTCGAAGATACTTCTGTTTCTTTGCAGGATATCAAAGATCAATTTGGCGAGCAAGTCGCTTTTCTAGTCGATGGTGTTACCAAACTTGGCAATGCCCGTTCTGGCATGCGCGATCTTGATACTTATCTCCCTAGTACTAAGGATAATCTCCTGCGCCTCCTTGTCGCCACCGGTTCCGATATTCGCGTGCTGATTATTAAACTTGCCGACCGTCTTCATAATCTCCGCACTCTTTCTGCCCTCCCTCCCGAGAAGCAAAAGAAAATCGCCAAGGAGTCACTAGAGATTTTTGCTCCCCTGGCCGATCGCCTCAATATGGGGCGCCTCCGCGTAGAAATGGCCGACATCGCTTTTTCTTATGTCGACCCCAAGCGCTTCCAAGAGCTGACCGATATCATCGAGAAATACAACAAATCCGCCGAAAAAACCATTCAAAAAATTCGCCGCGAAGTTTCCGAGGCTTTAGGCCGCGAGAAAATCAAATTTACGATCAGCGGTCGCGTCAAATCTGCCTACTCTCTCCACCGTAAATTAATTAAATATGATGGCAACATGGGCGAAATTTACGATCTTACAGCCCTTCGCATTATTGTCAATGATATTACCGATTGTTACCTCGCTCTGGGCATTGTCCACTCTCTTTATACTCCACTCAGCGGCCGCATCAAAGATTATATCGCCATGCCCAAACAAAACGGTTATCAATCTATCCATACTACAGTTATCACTAAAGACAAGCGCATCGTCGAGTTCCAGATTCGTACTCACGAGATGCATGATTTCGCCGAACATGGTCTGGCCGCTTCATTTTATTATAATGAGCAAAAATTAACTGAAAATTATAAAACCGGCAAAATCCAACACCTCCCCACTAATCTCCTTTGGATCACTGAGCTTCAGGAAACCGCTGCCAAACTTCGTGCTGGCAAAAAGATTGATATTAAGAAACTTCGGTTAAATCTCTTTGCTGATAAGATTTTTGTCTATACGCCTAAGGGTGATATTATTGATTTGCCGCAAGGTTCCCTACCACTCGATTTTGCCTATCGTCTCCATTCCGAAATCGGCGAGCACGTCATCGGTGTCAAGATCAACGGCAAGATGAGCAATCTCAATACCAGGCTAAAGCATGGTGATGTCGTAGAGATATTGACTTCCAAAAATGCATCTCCTCGCGCTGGCTGGCTCGAGAAAATCAAAACAGCCCACGCCCGTCAAAAGCTCCGCGCGCAACTCTCAAAACTAAGTAAGAATTAGGAAATTCTTGGCAATGTTATTTTTTGGTGCTTAAATCTTGAACAAACAGAGAAAAATTCTTGAGTATATTATTGGTGTTTAAGTCTTGATGGATACAAGGAAATTCTTGGCAAACTTGTTTTTTGGACTTTAAGTCTTGAACACCGTCAACTAAAAATTTGTGTACCCTACGGGTGTGACAAATTTTTAGTTGTGGTAAGTCCAAAAAACAAGATTGCCGAATTTCCTAATCTTAACTTAGCTTCTTAATTAGCGCGCCAAGCTCTTTTTCATTCTTGCAAGAAAAGGTAATTTTAGTCGAACTAATCCGCACATTAGAGGAGTATTTCTCGCTCAGTGCTACCTCTTGTTTTTTGATATTATCAGACTTCATCGCCCGCGCCGAGCTATTTTTCCTTTTACCAGCCACAAATTGCTCGACTTTGCGTACCGACCAGCCTTCTTCTATAATCTTAGGTAGAGCCTGCTTGATTAATTTCTCCTCGGCGTTAATCAACGGGCGCATCACACCCTCGCTCAACCGATGTTCACGCATTGCTTTTTTAGCTTCATCGGGTAAATTCAGCAAACGCAAGGTATTATCAACAGAAATTTTTTTCTTGCCAACACGCTTAGCGATGTCTTCGTTTGTTAGGTTGAACTGGTTCTTTAACTTAGCATAAGCTGTAGCAAGCTCAATCGCATTCAAATCTTCTCGTTGGGCGTTCTCGATGATTGATAGCTCTAGCTTACTCTGTGCATCGGGAGTACGTACAATTGCTGGAATCTTTGCTAACCCCGCAATCTTAGCCGCACGATAGCGCCGCTCACCTGCCACAATCATGTAATTACCATCCATCTTAGCTACTACGATCGGCGAGAGCACCCCATGCTCTTTGATCGAAGCCGCCAAATCCTCTAGGGCCTCTGGATCAAAATCCTTACGCGGTTGATCTTCATCGCGAACAATCTCGGTTAGCTTAATCTCTACCAAGCGCTGCTCATCTTTGTCAGCTGTCGGATCGAACTCCTCATCTACTAACTCTGTAGGAATTAAACTCTCAAATCCCCTGCCAAGTGCTGATTTTTTTGCCATTATTTGCCCGTCCTTTCCTCTACCTCACGAGTTAGATCTTTGTAGGCTTTAGCGCCCTTAGAAAACTTATCATAATTCCCCACTGGCGTACCATGGCTTGGCGCTTCTGCTACGCGCACATTACGAGGAATCGTAGTCTCAAATACTTTATCTTTGAAATATTTCTTTACCTCAGCTAGTACCTCTACGGATAGCGATGTGCGTTTATCGTACATCGTAGCTAACACACCAAGTAATTTCAAATTAGGATTCATCGCCTTTTTTACTAATTTCATTGAATCCAGTAGCTGTGCTACGCCCTCTAGCGCGTAGAACTCTGTCTGCACTGGCAGGAGTAAATAATTTGCAGCAATCATACCGTTAACTGTGAGCAGACTCAGTGATGGTGGCGAATCGATGATAATATAATCGTATTGATCTTCTACGGACGTGATGGCATTTCTAAGGCGGACAAACTTGCCCTTAATAGCGGCCATATCTACCTCTGCATTAGCTAGCTCCGGAGTAGTTGGCGCCAAAGATAGATTTTTAAATTTAGTCGGCAGAATTACCTCAGAGAGCGGCGCCTTACCCAGCACGACATCTGTCATGCTGCCTTTTAAATCAGTCTTGACAAAGCCTAGGCCAGAAGTAGCATTCCCCTGCGGATCAAAATCAATAATTAATACGCGGAATTTATCTTTTGCCAGAAAATACCCCAGGTTAACCGTAGTAGTGGTTTTTCCGACACCTCCTTTTTGGTTAGTTATACAGATAACCGTAGCCATAATGGTATTATACCACAAAAATAAGCCCCGTGGGGCTTATTTTTTATTTAATTGAGGTGATCTCAATTACAGAGTACTTTTGGCGGTGACCGGTCTCTTTGTGGACACGCTTTTTAGCCTTGTAGCGAATGACGCGGATTTTATCTCCGGCAACTTTCTCTTCTACAACTTTTGCCGAAACTTTTACGCCCTTCACCTCTGGTGTACCGACTGTAGTCTTGTCACCATCGATAAGAAGTAAAGCACCAGTCTCGAGCTCTTTAGTGCCTGCCGGGAGGAGGTCCACCCGTAGGGTCTCTTTTTCGGCGACGAGGTATTGCTTCCCGCCGACCAAAATTACTGCTTTCTTCATATTATTCCTTTATTAGTTCATCCTATTTTATCACGAACCGGCAAAATTGTAAAGGCCAGCAAGAAGCCACTGTTATCTTTTTCTTTTCTTAACGCTACGATTCCCACCCCTAGCCAATCTGATAAGCGCTATCACAGCTATTACCACATAGACTACCTGCAACGTGAAAGAATGCCAAGCCCCCCGCGGAAATACCCCAATCGCTATCATAATAGCACCCAATAGGTTCATAGTTTGATACACAAAACCCGGCTTTATTTTACCAATCGAAAGTAATAGATAAGCTGCAATGATAGTAATTGACCCAACCCAACCGATAATATCGAGTATTTCCATTGGCTATACCAACTATTCTTTATCGGTCTTGGTATTGTTCTTGATTCCTTCTAAGACAATATCCTTACCAGACTTCTGCTGCACACCGCCAACACCTGCGGAGACCTTTCTTAGCATCTTCTGCGAGCGATATAGATAGAATCCACCACCGCCAATTGTAAGCACAATCAAGACCGCCATTACAATCTCACCTGGGCCAGTGTTTGGTAGCTCAGATGGGGTATTATTTCCGGGATTCTCACAAACCCTACGTACGGTGATCTTGGTTTTGTCCGAACTTTGGCCATCATTTGTAGCAATATATGCGCCATTATAAATTTCTGTATCACCACATGGGAATAAATTCTTATCATCTAAAATTTTAGCGGAATATGTCACCCATGCTTCCTCGCCTACCTGCATCGCGCCAAGTCCCAAACCGTCAGTAAACAATACTTCTGGAGACTTCGAACCCTCAGGGTGGCGGGTAGAGCCTGCCCAGGTCGTTCCAGTATTATATACTAAACCATCTGGCAAGAAATCATGTGCTGTCACACCAGTTTGTTCTCTCGTTCCTGTGTTTTTATAGTTAATTCTAAAGTTTAAAGTATCCCCAGGCAAAGCGATAATCTCATCCTTATAACTATCTGCTACACCATCCTCTGCCAATGAAACTTTTTTATCGACTTCAAAAGCAGGTGCTTCCGCTTTAATATTGTAAGTTACATAACCACCATATTCATTACAGCCAGGAACCATCCCCCACATATTATCATAATGTCCAAGCGTTACACCCTGATCTCCTAACAATGCGTCGCCTGAGAGTACTGTACCGTCGGTCGTACCATTGTTATGAATCACGGCAGAATTGGCTACAAAAGTTAGATAAACCGGAGTGTCTGCCTTGAGGTAAGTAGTATCCCAAACAGTTTGCGGTTCAGCATTCGATGCAGAAATAAACGCTGTAGTCGCAGCTATTTCACCAGCATTTAGATAACTAGGAAATTCCGATCTGAGATATGTATTACGTGAGATACCGGCACCACTTGCATTTAGTGATGCAGAGGCATCATTGTGATAATAAATCGAAATAGTGTACTCTTTACCAGGTTGAAGAGTTATTTCATCAACCTCAGTATTTTCTACACCAGCCTCTCTTACGCGGACGAAATTTCGCTCATCACCAAGAAAAGGGTTATTAGTGATAGAATTAAAGGTTACATGATCTGCCGGACTATCCCACGTATATGTAGGCCTATCTTGGGGGCCCCATGAGGTTTCAACTACGGCAGATGCACTTCCAAACTGGAAGAAAGCTGCAGTAACGGCTAAACCAGTGACTGGGATTATTGCGAGTCTTTTTATTTTCATTTTATTTCTCCTTTCTTCCCTTAACTTTTATTTTGGTTTAAATTGCAATATTGACTATGTCGCATTAGCTATTCCCCCTTAGTGCTGCCTCAGTTTGTCTCAACATCTCTGCGGCCGCAGCGTCAGAGTCAGCTGACTGATCTACTGTACCACCAGTACCTGTATCACGCTCAGGTGCCGTTGGCTGTTCTGCCCAATCTTGTTGAGCAGCAGGGCTCGTATTCACACCAGATGTATCAACCTCAGGCATTACTTCTTGACCACGCTGAACTATACGAGCGCCCCCATTTTCCGCCGATTCCTGTTCAAAGCTTTTAGTAACAGGCATGATCGATGGATTATTCCTCTCCCAAGGGTTTGTGTTAGTCTTACCCTTCAGCGGCGGCTCCGGTGTCGGCTCTGGTTGTGGCCCAGGCCCTGGCCCTGGATCTGGAGCAGGCTCTGGTTCTGGTATCGGTGTCGGAGTTGGCTCATCCGGCTCATCTGGAGTATCCGGAGTATCCGGTGTACTTGGCGTATCTGGAGTTACCTCAATCGAAGTCGATGGTACATCTACCAGCTTAATCGCTTCAGCTTGGTTTTTTACCTTGCTATTTTCAATAATTACCATCTGGCCACCACATTTATTGCGCTCGCCAAGAACGGTATATTTATCCATCACGCCACTCTCCACAGCCTCATCATAACTGATATCTGCAGAAATCAAACTGTGGCCCTGCAAGATCAAGAACTTAGTCCTGCCTTGGTTATACTCATTCTCGCCATTTTCATTTAGACGCATTAATACGCGGAAAGCAGTATCCTTAGAACTCTCTGTAGTTACAATCTGCTTACTACCATCATCTTCTTTCGCCATCATCGCAGTATGATATAGTGTACCTGGCGCAACCTCGGCATATTGCAAAGTTTTGCCTTCGAGCGCCTCAGCCTCGTCCTGCATAATTTTGTCCAAGATGCCTTGTTGCTCTTCCTTAGTCATTGATTCGAACTTTTGTGCTGCACCATTAATTCCCTCAACGGTCGCATTCTCGGCACTAATACCAAATCCATCTTCCGGATTAAACGCACCGTTCCAAGAATTTGCGTACATCATATACAGCGAATCTTTCGCCATTCCATCTGCCTTCGCCGCAAGATATCCAGCAATATTACTCTTGCCTTCTAGTTCCGAGCTATCCAAAATCGGGCCAAATGCCCCCGGTGTCTCTTTATTGTCAGCGGTCTGTACCCCGTCCTTTGCCATCACTTCTGCATCAAACGCATCTGGTGCATTCTGCTGTACCTCGCGGTAAGTATTAAACTCATAATCTTTTACTTCGCCATTATCAGACATATAATTTAGCTTGGCGGTATATTTTTGCATTTCAGCATTTTCACCGTTTAGATTGGCAAGCCTTTGCAAGTCATCATTAATATTACCAGTATTACCGGTCGAGCTTTCCGTCTTAGTTTTATCATCATTATTACCAAAATCCGGTAATAAATTATTAGCACAGCCAGTCAACGTCATAGCTACAGCCAGCATCGCTGCAGATGAGATAGCCAAACGCTTTGCAGCCTCCTTGTACTTAATAATCTTTGCGCCTTGCCCGTCTCCCTGCTCGTCCGCTTCGGCTTTTTCTGACTTACTAAATTTAGATTTCAGCTTATTAAAAATTTTGCTCAACAAGCGTTCTTTCTCTGGTTTCTCTGCTTTTTCTTCACCCTCGTTTCCAATCTCATCAATTTCTGCAAGTTGCTGACTCAGCTGCTCGCTCACAGAATTAATAATATTGTTCACTTGTTTTTCTAATTCTTCGCCCTCTAGTGTCTGTAACTTGGAACCTTCTTTCGCCAAGATCTCGTTTTCTACTTGGGCCTCAGCTACCGCATCGTTTTTCGCTGCTTCTGCATCACCCGCGTTACCGAAGTATGATCGATATTCTTCTATTAAAGCTTTTTTGGCTACCGCATTCTCGTATTCTTCCCTAGCCTCTCTAAGTTCCGCTTCCGGAATACCATATGCCCTCACTGTACCCCTCTCATTATCAGAAGTGCCGTCAGCCTTGCTAATAATATCCTGTGTCTCGGCAATTGTTTTATCAATATCTTTTTCGTGTTTTATGTAGTCTTCAATTTCATCCTTACGATTAGCCAGCTCGTCAATCCTATATGCCTCCCTCACTACATTATAGAATGACTTTCCGTCTTTCTCATGCTGCTCGCGATAATAATTAGCATCATGCTCCATTTGTGGGCGTATCACTTCATCAATCTCATCAGGATGGTTATTATACCATCCTACCATGCCGATCAAGCCACGGCTCGCGGCAACCTCTTTCTCGTGCTGCATTGTAGCGATTTGCTCAAGCTTTTCATCATGTTGGCTAATTTCTTCCTGCAACTTTGCATCTTCAGCCTCCAGCTCTTTCATTCGCGCTTGTAGCTCTTCCATCTCGCTACGTTTCTGGCTTAGCTCTTCTTCTGCCTGCGATTTTTGACCCTGAATTTTCTCTTCGTCTTCACGCATGTACTGATCTAGACTCAAAGTATCAACGCCCAACTTGCGCGCGGTCTTTTCGTTAATTCCTTCGTTTTTCTCAGCACCATTCGCCTTGCCATTAATATTATTTATATTACCAGCCATACTACATCTCCTCCTTTAAGAAAATCTCACTAAAGCCATCTGCCACTTTTTTCACAATCTGCTCCATGTCAAGTCCTGCAGACTCAACAATCTTCCCCAAGTCTTCAACAGTTTTTTCATCGTCATCAACTGCCTTCTCAAATTCTTTTAATTTGTCGTCTGGGAGCTGACGCAAGATCTCCATGTTGATATGATCAACTAGAGTCTCTTTCACTTTGTCTTTTAGGATTTCACGCTTCTCGTCGGATAGGCTATCTAGCCCCTTCTTTTTGATCAGGGACTCAGCGTAAAGGTCGAGTGCGTCTTTTATTTGATTGTTTTGCATGGCTTTCTTTCTTTTTAGTTTTTGTATATGACCTTATTTACCCCCTATTTTAACGCTAATGCTAAATTTGTCAAGAGTTTTACCGAACATTTTTTAAAAATTCGCATCCGTTACTTACTCAGACCATACTTTCAAAAGCTAATCATATCCCTGATGTCTGATTTTCATTCTTCCCATTCTTGCCACATCCCCAATCAAAAAACCGAACATATTGTTCGGTTTTTCTCGCAGAGTTATCAGTCTCTACACTCTCTATCTTATACTACGCTTCCCCCATTGAGAAAAGCTTCAGTGCTGCACGACCTCTAGCTAAAACTGCGTTATTTGCCTCGAGATCGTTATGTAATTCGCCTCCGCCGTCAATTTCTTCTAGTGGCATTGCGAACTTATATTCGCCGGCTCCTCTCTTTAGATTGTTAATGTTTCTTCCCATTCAATTTTCCTTGTTTATTTTTGTTATTTAGACTAGTTTATATTTAATTTACTAGTCCCCCGATACTTGTGGCGCGTACTGTCTTAGAATTTTTAAAGGCGTCTTCTAATTGTGTCGTCCTTATGTGATTTTGGCTAGCAAACTTGTGCTGATTAATGTTGTGGCTGTATCAGATAGTGTTTATGCTATATTCTGATAATGCTTGTGGCTGCGGACATTAATCTTATGGTTTAATCATTTCTTTATCCTTTCCGCTTCTCCTTTCTTTTATTTCGCTTTTGCCTTTTAGTCTCCTTCTACTAAATGACTTTTTCGCGGATCTTATATTTGATTTTTTATTTGTTAGATTTTTATTTTGTTGTCTAACTGATTTTTATACTAGCACACTTTTGCCAAAAAGTCAACACCTTTTATGCTTATTTTTCTCCACTTTGTCAAATCGACAGAGGTAAAAATCAAAAAATCGACTAAACTTATTTCCTGTTGATTAAAAAGCAGAATTCTTGATAATACAACTTCTTGTTGTATAAAAAGCGGATTCACCTGATAAATAGAAAAGTGTAATATCTTGCCGAGGACGGTACTGTTAATACCGGCGGAGGCAGGAATTACGCTTTTCTATTTATCAGGCTGAAACCAAGTACAGCAAGAATTTATATTATTGAATTCTGCTTGTTACATTAATCCAAGAGTTAATATTATCCGAATTCTGCTTATTATTTATGCTTTTTCTAAGCTAATCATCACCTGCTCCCCACCAACCTTCACAATCTCATCATAAGCATAATTCTTCACGTCAGTGGCCTTAGCAGATGCCGCAAACTCAGTAGCCAGTGTTTCTGCCGCTACTAGCTCTCCAAACTCATCATCAATATCGCAACCTACAAACAGGCAAATTCGATCATCAACATTCAGCCCGGCTTTCTTACGCGCCGATTGTACCACACGAATCAACTCCCGCGCAAAGCCTTCTTTTTTGAGCACATCAGTTAAGGTCTTGTCTAATTTTGTTACACTGCCGTGTTCAACTTTTTTAACATTTACTTCATCAGCAATCATCTGCTCATATTCCGCCGCGAGCTCATCGCCACCATAGGTCAACTTGCCAAGAGGCTGACGCACTTTAATCTGCTCCTCTGTTTCAGACTTGTTCATTCTCTGTGCCAGACCCTCAGATATCACTTCGCGTGTACGTGCCATCTGCTCAATTACAGGCAAGTCCACCTCGCCCGCCTCCGGATAATCTAGCAAGTGCACCGAATCACTTTCGCCATCAAGACCTGTCAAATTATGATACAGCTCCTCTGCCAAAAATGGAACAAACGGTGCAATTAATTTGCTCAACGTTAGCATTGTATAATACAAAGTTTCATATGCCTCGTTCTTATCAGCCGTATCATCCGACTTCCAGAAACGTCTACGCGATCTGCGTACGAACCAGTTTGATAAATCATCAATAAATGGCAGTACGCCAGCCGTAGCTTTTGGCAGGTTATAAGCTTCCATTCCCTCTACAATTTCGTCTCTTAGCATATGCACCCTGGATACAATCCACCTATCCAGCACATTATCTAACTGATCGATGTCGATAGTAGCCTCGCTGCCACGACCCGCAGCTGGCTCCCAACCATCAATATTAGCATAAGTAATAAAGAAGTCATACACATTCCAGATCATTGATAATTTTCTAGCCGTATCGCTAACATCCTTATCAATCAGCGAGAAATCTTCGCCCGCCAACACCGGGCTGGATAGTAGCAAAAATCGCAAAGAGTCTGCCGAGAATTTATCCATCATCTCGTTTGGATCGGTATAATTTCCTAGTGACTTACTCATTTTACGCCCGTCGTTTCCAGCTAAAGTCCCAGTAGTGATTACGTTCTTAAACGCATTCTTTGCACCATCCTTGGCCCTTTCGCCAAACGCTCCACACTCTGATAAGGCAGTATTAACCACGTGCACATAATAAAACCACGCTCTCACCTGCCCCACATATTCTACGATAAAGTCTGCTGGATAATTATGCTCAAATTTCTCCTTGTTTTCAAAAGGATAATGTAGCTGCGCAAAAGGCATCGAGCCACTTTCAAACCAACAGTCTAGCACCTTATCTACTCGCTTAAAATGCTCACCATCGATATCAAATTCAATCTCGTCTACCCATGGACGATGATAATCGTCTAATCTCACCCCTGATAGCTCATATAACTCATCGTAGCCACCAACCACGCGCACACTACCCTTATCACCCTTCCAAACCGGCATCGCAGTGGCCCAGAAACGATCACGCGAAAGATTCCAATCCGGTGCCTGTTCAATGTTTTTTGCAAAACGACCATGTTTGAGATGCTCTGGAAACCATTCGATATTCTCGTTTTGCTCTAACATCATTGCTTTTTGCCCAGCGACATCAAAGAACCAGCTAGGAAACGCGCGATACATAATGCGTTGCTTAGAGCGTGGATTAAATGGGTACTCGTGTCTAATATAATCAATCTTGTAGACGATCCCCTTTTCTTCTAATACCTTAGCAATAAACTTGTTACCCGCCCAAATTTGGATACCATTTTCATCTGTATCACGCAAGCCCAACGCTTTCAGTTGCTCCGCCATCTCTGGCAGATAATAACCATTCTCATCCAGACAGTCGACAAAATCGACATCCTCAGCCTGCCCCAAGGCATAGTCTTCTTCGCCATAAGCCGGCGCTATATGGACAATTCCTGTACCATCCTCAGCAGAAACATAATCTGCCGCGTGCACTTTGTATGTCCCACTCTTTCGCTCGTTGGCAGGAATGGTATTTATTAGCGGTTCATATTCTACACCCACTAACTCCTTGCCCGAGATCTTTTGTTGTGGCTTTGGTGTAACAGTATCGGCATTTTTATCTGCAAATACCCTCTCCGCCAAATCAGTCGCTACGATTAATTTCTCACCATCTACCTCGTAAACACCGTATTCCATTTCTGAATTTACCGCGAGTGCCAAGTTTGCTGGCAGAGTCCACGGTGTGGTAGTCCAAGCTAGAAGAAACACTTCTTGCTGCTTATACGTCGATTTAAATTTTACAAATACGCTCGGATCAGTTACCGTTTGATAGGCGTCATTATCCATTGTCACTTCAGCCTTAGATACAGGGGTGGCAAACTTTGTATCATACATCAATACCTTACGCCCCTCATAAATCTTGCCGGCATCATACAATTTCTTAAATGCCCACCACACACTCTCCATAAAATCTTTATCCATAGTGCGATAAGCATTATCAAACTCTACCCACCGTCCAATACGCTCGATTGTGCTCTTCCATTCTGCAGAATTTGCCACCATACTCTCACGCGCTTTGGTAATATACGTCTCTAGGGAAATTGCCCCAGGGACCCGCTTTTCAATCTCTGCCGCCTCAGCCGCACTCGCCCCCATCGGAATCGCACCAATCTGTCTTCTATCAGTAATACCAAGCTGCTTCTCCACAAAATTCTCTGCTGGCAAGCCATGACAGTCCCAGCCCCAACGCCGCTCTACACGCTTGCCACGCATCGTCCAAAAACGTGGCACCACATCTTTTACGATCGATGACAACAGCGTGCCGTGATGTGGTAAACCAGTAATAAATGGAGGGCCATCATAAAAAACGAATGAATCATCAACCGGACGCGCCGCCACCGATTTTTCAAAAATCTGATTTTTCTTCCACCATTCTATCAGCGTTTTTTCATACTCGATCGCGCGTTTTCTAGGTTGATATTTCATCTCGTCTCCTTTCCGTTTTAATCTGTTATTTTAATATTCGCTTTTACTGGTTACCATTAGCACCTCTACTCTTCCTGCACGTCGCTGTCTTTGATGTATAATCCAGGCGTGCCATTAAGCGTAGACCGCATCACCTCGTCGCGGAAAAGCTCGTAGATATCTTTACCTACCTTCTCGCTGAAATAGTCTTTTAACTTATATAGCGCGATAAGGTCCTTTTGCGGATTTTTCAACCCATGCCGCCACAAAACACTACAAAACCTACGCTCTATAGTAGTAATACCATGCGCACCCGCCATATAATCTGCCAGCTGTGTCAACAAATCGTAATCATCATACTCTGTATTTTTAATATAATTCTTCAAAAAGATCACCTTATCCGGATCGTCAAGTTTAACATGATCCACCTTATCCTTTGGATTAAAAGTATGCGTCAGACAGACTCTGGCTATTTCTGGCAAATCTTTTTGCATCAAAAATTCATAACCATCGATAATATGATTAAGCCCTGTTTCCATGCCCTTGTAATGGCCAATATCGTGCAATAAACCGCAAGCATAGGCCTTTTCGGCATCAAGACCGCACTTTGCCGCAACCTTCTCGCAGATCTCTGCTGTCCCGCGCGAGTGAGCCACCCAAGCATCAACAACATCATCATGACACTGTTTCACGCCCCAATCGAAAATTTCATTAGCTTTCTCTCTTAAACTCATTGGTTCTATTATACCACATTTCCCCTGCAAAGAAATCATAAGCAGAATTCGATAATACAACTTCTTGTTGTACTTGGTTCAGCCTTATCAGATTAATTTGTAAATCCTTACTCCGTCCGACTAAACGGTACTCGTAAGGTATTTACAAATTAATCTTCTAAGGTGAATCCGCTTTTTATACAACAGGAAGTTGTATCATCTAGAATTCTGCTTCTGGGATAGCAAACTTTAGCTTTCTGTCAAGCACGAGCATTAAATTTTGTAATTTTTACAAAATTTAATGGTCATGCTTTTTTTGTTTGGGATCTGTGATATTCTGGGGCAGAATCAATAAAAAGGAGCGTTTATGCGTAAAAAATTTTTACTAAAAGGGTTGGCGCTTTCTACAATTTTATCAAGTGTGATGCCGGCGGCGTCGGTCTTTGCTGCACCTCCTGTCTACCGAAGTAATGAGTTAGAGGAGGTAATGCTGACGAGGATTATTCCTACGAGCGATCCTTATATGGAGTTCACCTACCGTAGGCTTGGTACTAGAGACGAAACAGAGAAACCGGGATATTCTAATATCCAATACGGGGAGGTATCAGATTATCAATTGCACATGTTAGGTACTGGTAAATATCCAAATACTACCCTGATCGCCAAAGGGCATTATAATGCTATTTTTGGATGGCCTAGCTTCGAAGATGGAGAAACGAGGGCGCTGACTGCTAGTCAGATGACGTATGGCACGGATTTGACGAAAAACACTTCGCATAGATTGCATTTCGTCGTGATATATGCCCTAGAAAAACAGAGGTCAAGAGTAGATTATAGCCGCTGTGTGGAGTCAGATGCTTTTAAATCTGGATTAGCGACAGAGTGTAGAATGGAGTACAAGGCGAATGGACTGGTGCAGTATCAGCCTTATAACTCCGAAGGAGTCAGAATGGAGCTGACCCCAGAGGAAGACGCGAGATTAACAGCGGCGACGGAGTCCTGGCGAGCAGAGCCAGGCGCTTGGGGCCCGGAATGGTACGTAGAGCCAGAGGAGCCAGCGGATGGTGGCGAGTCTGGGGGAGGGAGCAGCGAAGAAGGCTCCGGCGATGGGGGTGGCGATGGGCCTGGTGGTGAAACTGGAGGCGAAACAGGAGGAAGTGAGTCTGGTGGTGAGCCTGGTAGCGAAACTGGGGGTAGTGAGAGTGGGGGTGAGCCTGGTAGCGAAACTG
>JAZQKE010000012.1:0-9208 GCA_045541995.1 Candidatus Nanosyncoccus sp.
AAATTTTCCACAATTTTCCTTTACCAACCCCCCCCCCCCCCCGCCCCCCCCCCCGCCGCCGGACAATCCTTCCCCGCCGCCACCGGAGCTGAAGGATGAGCTGCCGGAATTGGAGGAGGAATAGGAGGTACTAGACGTAACTACCGAATTAAGGTTTCTTGTCATACTGCTTAGGGCGTAGTAAGTGATAAAATCGTTGCCGCCATACCACGATGAAGAATAGTTTATTTCTTTACAATACTTGCCGAGAGTATCTAGCCAGCTTTCTTCCAGGCCAAAGAGGCAAGCGTAAGGTAATAGCTTCTCGTATAGTTTGATGACGCCCTTTGGGGAAGTGTCTGCGCCTTTGACGGATTGCAAAAACTTGATGCGATCTGCTTCGGCCATTTTGATGTAAAGATAGAGGCCATCCAAGTAGTTTGCCATATCAAGACCCTTGGTGCTGTATTTTTTGGATTTCGAAGTGTTGACGGCTAAAGCGACGACAGCAATCACAGTAACAGCGATAATTAGTGCAATGGCAATTGGCAGGATTTCTGCGCCAATGACGATGCCGTAGGACAGGTCGGAAGCTATGTTTCTAAGCATTGTGAAAAAGATTCGGACCGAAGCAAAAAGAAACAGCACGACAAGAATAACTGCGATGATAGCGCCGCTTTTTGAGGAGCTTGGCTTTGTGGATGGTGATTCTAGGTAGCCGTGGTTTGTTAGGCTCTTTTTTGCGTCTTTGCGGTAATTTCTTGAAATAGTTTCGAGCTCAGCGGTGGGTGTGTGTTTTTCAATAAAGATGATGCCGTTTTCAACCTTGCTAGGGTCGGTCCCACCAGATAAGATTTTTAGTAAATCAATCTGACTGTTTGTCAGCCCTGCTATGTCATTTAGCTGGATTATCCAGGTATCTTTTTTGAGGATTTTGGTCGGCTCACCTTTTAAGATGGTAATTTTGCCAGATACGGCAAGCTCGAGCAAAGTCGCAACATAAGGATTTTTTGCTTTCTTTGAATACAGAATTGAAGCCTCGGCGACATCAAGGTCTTTTGGTGGGGAGTATTGTGGCGTCACAAAGAGTCCTTTGTAGTATTTCTTCTTCCGGTGTGCTTTCTTAAAGTAGGCAAGGATAGCAAGGCCAACAGCGATGGCGCAAATTATCCCGGTGACGGTAGTAATAATAACTAGAATATAGTTTTTGGGCAGTTCTGGCACGTTAAAAGTGCCAGGAGAAAAATCAACTGCAAAGGTAAGGTTTTCGCGTGGCGAGAGGTTGGAAGTTTCGAAAGTCAAAATTGTTTCGGAAGTATTAGCAGAAGTGTTAATGGCATTCGTGGAAGTGATAGAGCTTGAATTATAGGTAGTCTCATCGTCGGAGGAGATGCTACAGCGAGAGCTGTTATTGCTCCCATATCTTCCGACGTAGCAAGATGTTCTATTGCCAAGCAGGGCTTTTGACTGTTCGGCGGTGAGATGGAGATTGGCAGTAAGATGATCGAATTTTTGTGACCAGCCCGTGCCATTGGTGTCCCAATAAAGTTCTTGGTAGGCTACATCGGCTGAATGCTCTCCAGAAACATTGATATTTTGGCTGGAAAACTCTGTAATCACATTCTGGAAGTCGTATTCTAGAACGTAGATTTGCTCGCCGTGGACATATTCATGGGCAGAACCTATGTAGACAATAAACTCATCTTCGTCTTTTGAGATTCTGCTGATTTCTTCGATGGTGCTGTTTCTGGTGACTTGGAGATTTAAGTCATCGGGGCTTTTGACGGTAATGTTTTTGCCGTCCATATTACTAAACGGGATGGCGCGGGTAATACCGTGGTTCTGGTCGGACTCTGGAAAAACCGCGACCAGAGTCTCTTTGACATGCATCGTAGTGCCACTATCGGTGTTCTTTAGATAATAATCAAAAGTGGCATCTTTGAAATAGAAATCATTAGTAGAAGCAGAGGCTGGTTGTGGGATGATTGACAAAGATAAGAAAGTAAAGATTGCTAAAATAATGAGAGTAAGTCGCTTCATGAATTCATTATAGCATTAAATGGGGCAGTTATTTCAATTCTGAAATGGCGGTTTTGATGGCGTTGATTGATTTTTGGAGCTTGATTCCCTCTTTCTCGCTGAGCTTGAGTTCGATTCTGCGGACTACGCCATTTTTGCCAACTATGGCTGGGAAGCCATAGTAGATATCATTTAAACTATCGTAGACTGAAACTGGCATAACGCGGTGCTCATCTCCAAGGATGCAGTTAATTAGTTTAGTGACACACATGCCGATACCATAGTAGGTAGCACCCTTTTTCTTGATGATTTCGTAAGCCTCGTTTTTGGTAAATTCTTCAATCTCTTTACGTTCGTCGGCGTGGAGAAATTTTTCTAATGGCTGGCCACCGATATTAGCGGTAGACCAAAGGGCGAACTCGGTATCACCATGCTCGCCAATCTGGAAGGCATGAATAGATTTAGGTGACACATTGAGGCGCTCTGAAATACGAAAACGTAATCTGGCTGAATCAAGAATTGTGCCGGAACCGATAACTTGTTCAGGTGGGAGACCAGAGTATTTTTGAGTAAGATAGGTCATGACATCCATCGGATTTGTAACTACAATGAAAATACCAGAAAAGCCGGAGTCCATAATTTGTGAGATCATATCGTTAAAGATGGCTGCGTTCTTGTTGAGCAGATCCATCCTAGTCTCGCCTGGTTTCTGGGGAACACCAGCCGTGATAACGATAATATCGCAGTCGCTAGCATCTTGATACGAACCGGCGTAGATTTTCATGTATGATGGCGAAACAGCGAGAGTATCGCGAAGATCCATCGCTTCGCCCTCGGCATCCTGCTTGTTGATATCTACTAAAACTAACTCGGACACGGCGGTGCGCTGGTTGACCAAGCAATAGCCAATGCTTGCTCCAACGTTACCGGTTCCGACTATCATAACTTTACTGCTCATGGTTAAATTATAACATAGTCCGGCAGAAAAATTCGACTAAGATTATTTTTGGGTCTGGCCACAACTAAAAATTTGTCACACCCGTAGGGTGCACAAATTTTTATTTGACGGTGTTCAAGACTTACGGAGCCAAAAATAACTTAGTCAAGAACTTTCTGCCTTAATTGTTTGATTTCATCAGCGGGAATGGTACGGCTTCGCGGCCGGATACGCCTTCGAGTAGCCAGAAATTGCGTTCGCTATTGCCCCAACCGCAAGTAGGGGGCATGCCATATTCGAGCATTTCTACGAAATCAATGTCGAGCATTTGGGCTTCGGAGTCGCCAGCATCGCGGGCGGCTTGTTGCTCTTTAAAGCGCTCTAGTTGGTCTAGTGGATCATTCAGTTCGGAGAAACCATTGCCCATTTCGGTGCCAGCGATAATCGGGTGAAAGCGTTCGGTAACAAGAGGGTTGTCTGGATTCATCTTGGCAAGCGGTGAGAGCGCTGTAGGTTCTTCTACTAGCCAGTATGGACCACCAGAAGATTTGCGAATCAATTTCCAGACGGCATCTATGAGGCGAGCATCACTTGCGACCTTGAGGGTATGTTCGAGATTCTTGCGGGCAGCTTTGTCATTCTTGTCGGCAGAATTATTGAAATCATCAAGCAAAATCTGCCTTAGCTGCTCTCTGTCTGGATTAAAGACGTCAACATTATATTTTTCACGGAGCAAATCAGCATATTTGATTCGTGGCCATGGTTTGCCGCCGTTGTCTAAATCAATATTGAAACCACCAACATTAAACTTGAGCGTGCCCCAAGTTTCCATTGCGACGTATTTCATCATTTCTTCGTAAAAAGTCATGCCATCTTCGTAATTTTCGTATGCAGAATAGGCCTCAAAGGCAATATGCTCTGGAAGATGCTCATCATCTACACCCTCGTTTCTAAAACGTGGGCCAATATCAAAAACTTTTTCAAAACCTGCGCCAATTAGACGTTTTAAGGGTAGCTCGTGGGAGATGCGGAGGTAAAGATCCTCATCTAAGGCATCCATGTGGGTGATAAATGGATTAGCATCAGCGCCACCAGTGGTGTGCTCGAGGACGGGGACATTAATCTCGATAAAGCCGTGATCTAGCATAAATTTGCGCGTGGCAGCCCAGAATTTGCTGCGGCGAACCATTCGCTCGCGGACATCAAGGTTAACGTTCATATCAACGTAGCGGCGACGGTAGCGCTCTTCTTTATTTGTGAAGCCGTCGCGGCCCGGCAAAGGACGGAGCGCTTTGGTGAGCAAAGTTAGCTCGTTGGCGAAAACGGAAATTTCACCGGTACTTGTTTTGTCGACTTTACCAGTCGCTTCAATGAAATCACCGGTATCAAGCAAGCGAAGATCAGAGATGGTAAGCGCGGAAGAAGAGCTATTAGAGTCGGTTTTTTGCATAAAGATCTGGAGCTCGCCAGTATAATCACGAATTTTGACGAAGGCAATTTTGCCGAATTTGCGAATGGCGGTGATTCGGCCAGCAACAGTGACGGTTTGGTTATGCAAATCATCAAACTTGTTGATTACATCGGATATAAAAGTGTTACGATGAGATTTTGACGGGTAAGGATTAATGTTTTTTTCGCGGAGCTCTCCGAGTTTACGAAGGCGTTCATCTCTGTAATCAGCTAATGTTGTCATGATACCTCTACGATTTTACCTTTGGTGCCGTTTGGGAGCTCGTAGGTGTCGCCGACTTTTTTGCCCATGAGGGCTTGGCCGATAGGAGATTTATCAGAAATTTTACCTGCTAATGGATTAGCCTCTACTGGGCCGACAATGGAGTAGGTGTGGCGTTTGCCAGATAATGTAACGGTAACTGTGGCGCCCATAGCAACTTTGTCGTGAGAAGCGTTGCGGATAAGTTTAGCATTTTTTAAGATATCTTCAATTTCGGCGATGCGGTTTTCGACGGTTTTTTGTTCGGAACGAGCATCGGTGTACTCTTGATTCTCGGACAGATCGCCAAAAGAGCGTGCGGTTTGAAGGCGCTCGGCAATGGCTGGGCGCTTAGCAATTAAAGTTTTGAGCTCTTCTTCGAGATCTTGCTTTCCTTGTTTGGTCAAACTGATAGTCTTTTTCATAGTTCCCTTTAATTAATCAAATGGTTTTTATAATTCTCTTTTATGATACTTCGAATAAGAATCTATAGCGAACTTAGTATACCTTTTAGCTCGGAAATTGTCAATAGTTTTGTCTCGCCGGTCTGGCGATTTGTAAGCTCGACTTTATCATCTGCCAAAGTTTTGTCGGAGATGACTACGCGGTACGGGATGCCCATTAGTTCAGCATCGGCAAACTTTTCGCCGGGGCGGATAGCACGATCATCTAATATGATTTCTTCTGGGGAGGCGGCTTCTAACTCGGTGGCGATAGTAGTGCCGGCTTCGCCAATTGGTGCAAGATAATAGCGGTATGGGGCGACGCTTTCTGGCCAGACTAAACCTTTATCATCGGCAAATTTCTCGGCGATGACACCCATTACGCGTGAGACGCCAATGCCATAGCACCCCATGAAAACAGTATTCTTTTTGCCATCTCGATCAGTATAATCGAGGCCGAGCGGCTCGGAATATTTGTGCTTAAGCGTGAAGATATTGCCGACCTCGGCTGCTTTTGTAGATTCTAGTTCTTCTTTTTGGACACCGAGCTCATCTAAGACTTCTGGTAAAACGACTTCTTCGTTAAGAACGATTGATTTGTCAGAATTATAGTAGATTGTGTCTTCGCCGACTGGGATAATGGTCTGAAATTCGTGAGAGAATTTGGAGAAGATACCGCCCGAAGCAAAAGTCTGGTAAGTACAGTCGCCTAGGCCGACACGATCGTAGATAGTCTTATAGGCCTGCTCTACCTGGTGGTAAAAGGCATTATGATCGTCCTCGTTAGCAGTAAAAGAGTAGAGATCTTTCATCAAAAACTCGCGGGTACGCAGGATGCCAGATTTGGCGCGGAGCTCGTTTCTGAATTTATTTTGGAATTGGTAAACATAGACGGGGAGATCTTTGTAACTTTTAATATAGGTGCGCATTAGATGGGTGATAGGCTCCTCGTGAGTAGGAGCTAGACCTAGCTCGCCACCGGCAGATAGTTCGGTTTTGAACCAAATATCAACGGATTGATCGCTCCAACGATCGGTTTTTTTCCATAGTTCCGGATTCTGTAGGGAGCTCATCTGGAGCTCGGAAGCGCCGATACGATTTAGCTCTTCGCGGATGATCTGCTCAATTTTTTTGAGGGTGCGAAGGCCCAGTGGTAAAAAATCGTAAATACCAGCAAGTTCTTTGTAGATATAGCCTGCACGAATAAGATACTGAGCGGAGCGCGCTGTCTCATCTTTGGGCGCGTCGCGAAGAGTTTTAATAAAAGATTTACTTAATTTCATATCTGAATTTTACCACAGAGAGTGGAAATATACAATTAATCAGAAACCGCCACCCAAAATAAAGATAATCACAAATGCAATGGAGTTCTTGATCATGTGAAGGATAATGCCGGAGTAAATTGTGCCGGTAATCTCGCGCATGGCACAGAGAGTAAGACTCATAATGAATACATTGATGCCGACATTCCACTGACCGTGCATTAGTGCAAAAATGAGTGAGGTGATGAGGGACGCAGCAATAATGGCAATAATTTCGAAACGGTTTTTGGTGCGCTGGGTAGACTGGCGACGTGACAAGAATGTTTTTTTGAGTTTGATGTATAGGAAACCACGGAAGATCAACTCTTCGGCGATTGGTACAACGATGACGAGCGCGAAAAATGCTAATACTCGATCAAATCCAAAGATAAATTGGTTGTAGCCGAGATCTTGGGCTTCGGTAGCATTGTACCAAGGAAAAGCAGTGAAGATACCGTTTATAATAGCCGCAATTATGGTGTAAATAACAAACCCAACAGGAGCTAGTCCAAGATCGGTCCAAGTAGGCCAACCGGTTAGTCCGAGATCTGAGCGGGTGGATTTGATGCTATCCTTGAGACCCGGGTGTTTAGACAATTTTATTTTTCTGGAAATTACCGATGGTAAGATAATTATCAGCGGAATGGCGATAACATAGGTGAGAATGGTATAGATTGTCTGGGCCAAGGACGTAGATATAGGAAAGTTGCTAATTATAAATCTAAGTAATAGAGCGAGGAGGAATTGTATTAAAAGGATACAACCAATAGTCCAGATAATGAGGGCGATGGTAAAGAGGAATTTTTGAAGCCAAGTACGGCGCTGCATTTAGAAGAACCTCGTAATATCGAGTACGGTGATAACGGCGATTAGAATTAGTAAGAAAATAAATGCGCGCGAGACAATTTTTTCTTCTGTCTCTTTGGTAAGAGTCTTGCCACGAAGGCGGAATAGGGCCATTAGGCAGAATCGACCGCCATCTAGAGCTGGAATAGGTAAAACATTCATGCAGGCAAGAGAGATAGAGATAATAGCAGAGAGGAATGCAAGGGCGGTAGGGCCGGCAGAGACGGAATTAGGAAATAGTACGCCAATGATACCGACTGGACCAGAAACTGAGTCGCCAACGGCCTGGATCTGGGATTGACCATCAGAGCGGACAGACTCATCGCCGCTGAATTGTTTGCCTACACCGGAGCAGAGTGAGGCGAGGATATTCCAGAGACCACGGAAAGTCTCGCCGGTTAGTTGTACGGTGTTGACTCCGGCGACGATTGGTGCAGACCAGGTAGAGCGATAGAGCGCTTGGCCCTCTTGGCTCATGGTGATACCAAGGCGGTACTCGGCATCGGCAGGATTGAGTGTGGCGGAGATATCGATATTGGTGTCTGATGATGGACGGTAGACATTGTAGGTGACTGAATCTCCTGCATGAGCGTTATTAAAGGTAATAATATCGCTTGCGGTGTCAAATATGCTGGAGCTATTATCAAAAGATGCAGAAATGATTTTGTCGTCTGGCTCAAAACCAGCTTGGGCAGCAGGAGAATCAGCGATCACGTCTTTGATAACTACAGGGGCAGGAGTAATAGACGTATCGCCGGGCATGGTAAACTGATTTTCCATAAACGCTGGCATACCAGTCCAGTTGAGAATAGTCAAAATAATAAATGCAACTAACCAGTTCATAGCAACACCAGCAAAGAGAATCTTGGTCTTGCTCCAAAAAGAAGCCGCGCCAAAACTGTGTGGACGTTTGTCGCTATCGGACTCGCCCTTCATGGAACAGAAGCCGCCGATTGGGAGCCAGTTAATAGAAAAAACTAGAGTTTTTTGTTTCTTACTCCACTGTGAGCGCGGTAAGCGGAGCCATTTTTTAGGTTTAGTAATGATAGCCTGAGAGGACTTGCTGGCAGTTGTAGACTTGGCAGACTTCTTAGTAGCTTTCCATTTGATATAATCTGGGTTTTTGACCCAGGCGATAGCGCGAGGTGGAAAGCCAATACCAAATTCCTCTACTTCGACACCGTTTTTGCGAGCGACGAAGAAATGGCCGGCCTCGTGGGCAACGATCAAAATCATCAAGATTAAGAAACCGACAATAATCCCAATTAAAATATTCATAAGCCTATTATAGCATACAGCAATCTATTTACCAAAGCGACGAGAGCGATGATTGTATTCTGCGATAATATCATCTAAATCGTCGATAGACATATCTGGAAATTTTTTGTCCAAGAATAAGAATTCGGAGTAGGCAGCACGCCAGAGTTGGAAGCCGGAGATACGCTGTTCACCAGAGGTGCGGACAATTAAATCGCAGGGTGGTACCTCCGGACAGTACAAGTATTTTGCAAAGAAAGCTGGAGTGATATCATTTGCAGAAGCTTTACCAGATTTCACATCGGTGCAGAGCCTGGCTGCGGCATCGGCAATTTCCCAATGTCCGCCATAATTAAAACAGATTACAACCGTACCATTCTGGCCGTCCTTGGTCTGCTCTTCGGCGGATCTAATTTTCTCTACAATATCATCTGGCGCAGGATCGGTGCGGCCAGCCCAAAGCAGCTTAATTCCCTTTTTCTGAAGTTTCTTGGCAAGGCGACTAATATTAATGCGCAGTAAGTCCATCAGATATGATACTTCATCAGAGGAGCGGTCCCAGTTTTCGGTAGAAAACAGATAAAAGCTGGCGTACTTTACGCCCTTGTCAAAGATATTCTCGGCAATTTTTTCAACGCGATCAAAGCCGCGACGATGTCCTTCTAGGGTAGGCAGGCCCTTTTCGCGGGCCCAGCGGCGGTTGCCATCAACAATG
>JAZQKE010000013.1:0-2972 GCA_045541995.1 Candidatus Nanosyncoccus sp.
GTACGCGCGGGTAGCAGTAGTATAGGCGGAACTAGACCAGTAGTAGCCGTACGTACCCTGAAGGCTGGGACTGGTACCGTCGCTCCAATAGTAATACCCACCCAACACCATCCCCACTGGATACTTACGCATTTGATCATAGGTTGGATATTGATTGTAGAGTGATTGGAATTCTCCGGTGGTGTTGCCGGTGGGGAGGCGGAAAGAGATTCCGTATTTTTAGTCTGGTTCTGGGCGAGGCAGCGGAGGGTGAAGCCGAAGCGCTTGAAGCTGTCGTTCGCCGGGTAGACTGCGCTATTGGTACCGTAGAAGCCCAGGTTGTACGCTTCGGTAGCACTGGTATAGGCGGAGCTAGAGAAGTAGAAGCCGTGCGTACCCTGAAGGTAGGGACTGGTACCGTTGCGGTCGCCACTGAGGACAAAGTGCGGCCCAGCAGAATCTTGCATAGCATTCCAGCTATTATAGTTATTGTAGAGAGTTTGGTATTCTCCAGAAGGGCCACCGGTTGGGAGGCGGAAGGATTTAATAAAAAAATCCTTAGTGATATTGCTTTTCGGTGCTTAAGTCTTGAACACCGTCAACTACAATTTTGTGCCCTTTGGGCGACAAAATTGTAGTTGTGGCAGCACCGAAAAGTAATATCACTGGATTTTTTTATTAAATTCAAATGCAACAGGTTTGCCGAATTTTTTCTTCCTAGCTATTACTCTTTTGAATCTTCCTGCGATTTAGTATCACGATATTGATAAACACCACCATCATCCCCACAATCACAAACCAATAAAAGTTAATCCCGCGGTTTAGCAACATCGCGCTACCCAGTAGCTCTTCTCCAAAAGCCACACCGAACAGGCTCAAAAATACCGACTCGCTCGCACCAATTGCACCCGGCAGAGGTAAACCACAGGTAGAAACAAACAAGATGGCTTGCATCGCAAACATTGTCACTATGTCAAAATCACGCAGCCCGAATGCCAAGTAAACGCAGAACGGAATCAAGAAAAACAGCGACATCTGCAACATTACCCGCCAGCAAGATTTTTTAAACACATCTTTGTGCTTTTTAATATAAACTGAACTTTCGTGGTATTTATCTAACGCTTTATCAATATTTTCGCGCCACTTATCGGCCTTTTTTAATCCTCTCTTCTTTAGAAATCTCATCAACGAATGTGAGGCTTTTTTAACGATTGGCGCCGAGAAAATCGCCAACATCAAAATGACCAAAGCTACAAGGTTAATGATAAATCCAATACCAAACAGAAATCCTACGGTACCATCCATAAATTTCCATCCAATCACTGCACCAATTAGCCCGAGCGTAATTGTTGCAATCTGTACACCGCACGTTTGGATTAGAATCGCCATAGTAGCCTTAGGGCCGGAGACCTTATCCTTTGTCATATAATAAATTTCTAGAGGCTGACCACCACTAGCCCCAGGAGTCACCGAGCAGAAAAAGAACCCAATAAAAGTAAATTTTAGCGCCTGTTTAAAGGTAATTTTCTCACCAAATCCATCTAGCAGGCTCTTAATATTCCAAGCCTCTACCGAGAAATATCCTATCATCAGCGCCAACCCTAGGAACACAAAAAATCCATTCACATTAGTCATCAGATGTAGAACCTCACCAAGATCTTGATCCTTAAAAATCATCCAAAAAGTTAGGCCCATCAGCCCCACAAAGACTAACACATAGATAAACAAACGCTTAAAAGTCTTCTGTACGTTATCTAGCTCATGTTTTTTCTTAGGCGCCGGCTTATCGCTGTTAACTTCCTGATCTTTTTTCTTAAATAGATTTTTGAATTTATCCATCATCGTCCTTCTCTACTTTTTAACTACCTTCTTTGTTACATCAAACTTCTCCATATAGCGACCAGTCATTAGGCGTGTCTGGGCATAAAATGCTGCCACACTCTGGTAGACGATTGCTACAAGAGGTGATAATACCCACTGCAAAACCATGCCAAACGATTTGATTTTATTATATTTCTTTGGCCTCTTTGGCAACATTCTAAGAGATGTCAAAATTGTAATCATCAGGCCCACTGTCGCAAACAACTGAATCCAGGATACGGTACTTGGCAAATTATAAGTCAAAAGATCTCTAGTCTGAAAATTTAATAGCCTAGGCACCCAACCACCAAAAGCCACAATCGGGCTCATCGCTGCCAGCGTAACGTGGCCATCAAGCAACCTCCAGAACTTCGCAAATAGGAACCAGAAACCCATCCTCCGACGTTTTTTATCGAATAATCTAACACCCACATAAGCTACGTCGCTCGCGCCATAATCCCAGCGTCTCAATTGAATAAACTGGGCACGTACCGTCTTCAAAAATGTCTCTTCAATTACGGCATCTTGGTAAATCGGCACCTTAATTGAGAGCACCTCGTATTTTCCACGAAAATGGAATAGACTGCGCCAATACTGATGGCCATCCTCGACAATTGTCCTCTTACTCCAAAAATCCATCTCTTCTAATGCATCTAGCGGCTGCGAGTGTGAGGCAAAATTACGCAGAAGATGCGGTCTCTTGACATTAATTACATTAAAGAAAGAGTTAGACACCGCAATCACTCGCATTGGAGCGCTAGCATCCCAAATATTGTTCATAAATAAGGACACCGGCTGGAACGACATCCGTTTTCTATCCTCATGTACGATAAATTCATAAGCCACACAATCAAGATACTCTTTGCTCATCCGATTATCACTATCTAATGAAGTTACAATTACGCGCTCGGTAGCAATGTGCTTTTTCTCGACATATTTCGCTAGATAATTACCCGCATATGTTAAATTTGGCCCCTTGCCTTTGATTTCTCCGGGTAGGCCATCCGGGTGTTTCACAGGGATAAAATCATAAAATGTGTCCTTGAACATTTCTTTCAGCTTTTTGGCATTTTCTTCCATTTCCGCACCACCACGCTCCTCATATCCGAACACCAAAATTATTCGCTCGTTCG
>JAZQKE010000014.1:0-6200 GCA_045541995.1 Candidatus Nanosyncoccus sp.
TAGAAACGCCATGAAAATCACGTACGTGTGGCAGGGCGACATTGATTAAACGATCAACGAACTCGTACATCTTAGCACCACGCAAAGTAGTAAGATAACCGATTGGCGCGCCCATTCCTTTTCTGATTTTGAAACCTGCGACAGACTTCTTGGCAAGGCGAGAAGTGGTGGCCTGACCGGTAATTTTAGCGAGGGTGAGTTCTACTGTCTCAGTATAACGCTTATCGTCGCGTTTTTTGCCAACACCACATGATACTACAACTTTCTCTAGTTTTGGTACCAAATTGGCGTTTGTAATGTTCAGATCCTTCATCAAAGTCTTGACGAATTTCTCCTCGTACTCAGTTTTTAATCTTGGGGTGTATTTAGTTTCAGCCATTATTTGCCCTCCTTCTTAAGATTAGAAAGGTCAATTCCGACGTGGATGGTTTTCTTGCCGCCAGCTGGATTAAACTGAGTTTTCTTGAGATGGCGCTCACGAATACCAATTCCTTCGATCATAGCTTTGTGATTCTTTGGATCAACCTTGACGATTTTACCAGTTTTACCCTTGTTGTCGCCAGAGATAATTTTGACAGTATCACCAGTTTTTAAATTCTGTGCCATATTAGAGTACCTCCGGTGCTAAGCTAATAATTTTGGTAAAACCACGCTCACGTAGCTCGCGGGGGACTGGGCCGAAGACACGTGTACCTTTAGGGGTTTTATCATCGTTAACTAATACTGCTGCGTTATCATCGAAGCGAATGGTAGAACCATCTGGGCGACGGATCTGACCACGTGTTCTGACAATAACCGCGCGGACAACAGCTTTTTTCTTGACGCCACCAGTAGGAGACGCGACCTTAACGCTAGCGGTGACAATGTCGCCAACACGAGCATAACGAGCGCGAGTTCCACCTAGGACCCGGATTACACCAAGCTCTTTGGCGCCGCTGTTATCAGCAACTTTTAATCTAGTTTCCTGTTGGATCATAATTTACTCCTCTTCTCCTTTAGAAGACTCTTCCTCGGCTTTCTTTGCCTCTGCTTTGGCAGCCTTAGCTTCGGCATCGGCGCCAACTTTTTCAGGCATTTCAACCTTGTTAACATCTTCTTTGAGAGTGATTGAGCCGTGGGACTTCTCTAGTACCTTTACTAGATTATAGCAAACGGTTTTAGAGAAAGGACGGCAAGCGACGATTTCGACTTTATCGCCGACATGGGCTTCGTTTTTCTCATCGTGAGCAGTATATTTACGAGTCTTGGTGTACTGCTTGCGATAGAGAGGGTGCGTTTCGCGAGAAGCGATAGATACGGTAATGGTCTTATCACGCTTATCGGAAGAAACGAGACCGATCAATGTTTGAGCCATTATTTCTCTCCTTTCTTAGCTTCTTTTGCGGTAGCAATTTCTGCTGCTCTTTCGCGAGTGAGGGCTCTTGCAACTTCTTTTCTAGCAGCTTTGACTGCGTGTGGATTTTGCAAGGTGCCATCGTATAAACTTTTTCTTGCGGTTAATAGATCTGCGCGGAGCTCAGCTACAGTTTTGTTTGACTTGTCAGCCTTAGTGGCTTTTTTGACTTTAGTCGTAGTTTCTTTCTTAGCCATAACTAAAACTCCTCTTTCTTAATAATCTTACAGCGGACAGGTAGCTTGTGAGATGCTAGACGTAGTGCTTCACGGGCCTGAGCCTCAGTAACACCAGCAATTTCAAACATCATGGTACCTGCTTTGACTTTTGCAACGAAGAACTGTGGTTCGCCTTTACCGCCACCCATCTTTACATCAAGAGGTTTCTTGGTGACAGGGGTGTGTGGGAAAATACGAATCCAGATCTTACCACCACGTTTGACATAACGGTTGATAGCTTGACGAGCCGCCTCAATCTGGCGAGAGGTAACACGTTCGTTATCTAGAGACATCAAGCCGAATTCGCCAAAGTCTACTTTGTTACAACGAGTAGCTCTACCGTTATTCTTGCCGATACGTACTTTGCGGTGTGCGGTTTTTCTTGGTAGTAAAATAGCCATATTATTTCTCCCCCTTATAAATCCAGACCTTTACGCCAACGATACCGGCAGTAGTAGGTGCATGATGGCAGTAGAAATCAATATCTGCGCGGAGAGTATGTAGAGGAACAGACCCCTCAATAAATTTCTCGCGACGAGACATTTCTGCGCCGTTTAGACGTCCTGCGACCTCGATACGTACACCCTTGGCACCAGCAGTCATAGTAGACTGGCAAGCCATTTTAACTGCACGACGGAAGTTCATGCGCTTACCAAGCTGGAAACCGATATTCTCGGCGACTAGCTTGGCGTTTAGTTCTGGTTTTTTAACTTCTTCGACATTGAGGCGAACTGGCTGAGAAGTAAATTTCTCTAGCTCACGTTTCAGCTCATTGATACCTGAACCCTGCTTACCGATGACGGCGCCAGCTTTGGCGGTCAAAATAGTAATAGTGGTAAGATTAGAGCTTCTCTCAATGTTAATTTTTGCAATAGTTGGGCGAGTTTTGAAACGATTTTCAATAGTCTCGCGAATCTTAGCGTCTTCAATCAACCATTTCTTGAAATCGGCCTTTTTGGTAAACCATTTGGACGACCAATCCTTGCTGAGTTGGAGACGGTATGACAATGGATTAACTTTCTGTCCCATTATTTCTTCTCCTTCTCTGGCTTAGTTTCAGTTTTTGGCGCTGCAGCTTTTTTCTCCTTTTCTTCACCAGCAACTTCGACAAAGATGTTGGAAGAAATTTTCTCGTATGGAAGAGCGCGACCGCGAGATGCAGGTACGTAACGACGAATGCGGGTACCAGCTGTAACGGAAATTCTAGCGATACGAATAGTCTTTGGATCAATAGAAACTCCGCTATTTAACAAATTGGCATTAGCCGATTCGATAGCTTTTTTAACGGCGCGAGCTGCGCGACGCGGGGTATGTTCTAGGATGACAAGAGCATCAGCAACGTAACGGTCACGTGCTAGGCTAGCAACAACACTGGCTTTTCTTGGCATACTATCAACACCTTTGATATAGGCGTGTGCGAAATGAGTTTCAGCCATTACTTGCCTCCTTTCGCAGCTTCAGCTGCCTTCTTACCGCCGTGGCGGCGGAATTTACGGGTTGGAGCAAACTCGCCGAGTTTGTGACCAACCATGTTTTCGCTGACGAACACAGGGACATGGACCTTACCGTTATGTACGGCGATAGTGCGACCTACCATCTCTGGAGAAATAGTAGATTGGCGGGCCCAAGTCTTGATTACGGTGCGATCGTCGCTTGATAGAGCTTCAATTTTCTTTTGTAGTTTATAATCTACAAATGGCCCTTTTTTGAGACTTCTACTCATAGATTATCTCCTCTTTCCTTCGTGGCGACTGCGCACGATCATTTTATTAGTCTTCTTATTATGACGAGTTCTGTAACCCAAGGTGAGCTGACCCCATGGAGTACGAGGGGCTTTACCAGAACCGTGACGACCACCGTCACCACCACCGTGTGGGTGATCTGCAGCGTTCATGACAACACCACGGACAGTTGGGCGAATACCTTTCCTGCGGGTACGGCCAGCTGCGCCAATTTTGACATTCTGATGCTGCTCGTTACCGACGGTACCGATAGATGCCTGGCAGCTAATTAAGACCTTGCGAACTTCGCCAGATGGCATCTTGAGGGTAGCATAGCCGTTCTCTTTAGCCATCAGCTGAGCAGATGTACCAGCTGCGCGGATAATTTGCGCGCCGCGGCCTGGAGTTAACTCGACTGCATAGACGAAGGTGCCAACCGGGATATTCTCTAATGGAAGTCTATTAGAATCTTCGATAGCGACTTCTTCGCCAGTAGAGAAAGTCTGACCCTTGGTCATACCTTTGGCGGCTAGAACATAATAATAGACGCCATTTTGATCCTTAACGCGAGCAATACGAGCTGAGCGGTTTGGATCGTACTCGATCTCCTCAACAGTAAGTTTGAGATCTTTTGGAAGATTGTGGGTGAGCAAGCGATAGTGACGCTTGACGCCGCCACCACGGTGACGCACTGTAATGCGACCCTGGTTATTACGACCAGCTTGTTGTTTCTTAGCACGAGTAAGTGACTTGAGTGGTTTTCTGGTAGTAATTTGGTCAAAGTCCTGAGTGGTCTGACCGCGCCTTGCAGGGGTGGTTGGGCGATATAGTTTAATTGCCATTATTTATCCCCTTTCTTTGCTGCTTTTTCTGCCTTTTTCTCGGCCTTTGCAGCTTTTTTATCGGCTTTTTTATCGGAGGAAGCTTTCTTAGAATTGGATTCTTTTTCTTCTTCCTCAAAGACGCGAATTTTATCGCCTTCTTTTAAGGTGACATAGGCGAATTTGCGATCGCGGCGATAGGTTGTGCCTGGGTAGGCATGACGGCCACGAGAATAACGAGTCTTTTTGCCTTTTCTGATATTGATGCGAACATCTTCTACTGTAACATTGAATTGCTCAGAAACTGCCTTAGCAACGGCGAGTTTAGAAGCATCTAAAGGTACATTGAAGATGTAGGTGTTCTCGGTCTGCGCGTGATATGCTTTTTCTGTAGCGCGAGGGTAAATTTCCATTACTTATCCTCCTTTCCGAGTAGCCACTCTTCCATAATTGGAAGGGCTTTTTCTACGATTACGATGCTATCTGCATTCATGATATCAAAGACGTTCAGATAGGTAGGGCGGACGACTTTGACAGATGCGATATTGCTGGTAGCGCGGATAGTAAGATCGTCTTTTTCTGGGACGACTACTAGAGCGTTGCCAGTGACCTTGTTAGCAGATAGAGTTTTGACGACCTCTTTGGTCTTACCATCTTTGATGCCAAGGCTAGCGATAGTAATGACAGCCTTATCGGCCTTTTTGAGGCTGAGGGCCTGCATTACGGCTACGCGCTTAGACGTCTTTGATAGGTGCTTGGTGAAGTTTTCGTTACCGGTACGGCCGAAGGCTACACCACCATGGCGCCAGATAGGGTTGCGGGTGCTACCAAAACGAGCACGACCGGTACCTTTCTGCTTCCAAGGTTTTTTACCACCACCGCGAACTTCGCCACGCTTCAATGTCTTAGCGTGAGAACTACGAGAATTAGCGAGGTAGGCATCGTATGCGACCTTAATTAATTCGTGATTTTCAACTTTGAGGTCAAAGATTTTAGCGTTCAATTTTGAAGAATCTGCCATATTACTCCTTTCCCTCCACAGTTATAATCCCTTTGTTAGGGCCAGGGACGGCGCCCTTTACACCGATAAGATTATTATCTTTGTCGATATAGGCTACGACTAGGTTCTTAACTGTAACCTGATCGTGGCCCATGCGGCCTGGCATCTTCTTGCCCTTCCAGACTTTTTGAGGATACATCGAGCCAATCGAACCTACACGGCGGATATTCCCCTTAAAACCGTGGGTGTTGCGAGATTCGATAAAGTTCCAGCGCTTAACAGTGCCGGCAAAGCCTTTACCTTTAGAAGTACCAGTAACGGTGACTTTATCTCCAAGCTCAAAGGACTCTACAGTGAGGACATCGCCAGGTTTGCACTCTGGGATATCATCTGTGCGGAATTCTTTGAGGACTGATGGATTGATGTTTTCCCCAGCCTTTTTGACATGGCCAGAGACCGACTTGCTCAGGTTCTTACCCTTACCAAACCCAAGCTGTACAGCGTTATAACCATCAGATTCGACGGTTTTTACCTGAGTCACTGTAGCTGGGCCGGCTTGCAATACAGTGATAGGAGTCACTGTACCATCTTCGCCGATGATTTGGGTCATACCAATTTTGGTGCCGATGATGACTTTCATCTTGTCCTTTCCTTTATTTTTTTCCTATTCTTTATGAGGATTCCACATAAGTGGTTTTACCCCAACATGCACAAAGCTAGACTTGTGAGCAGTTCCTGACCAGTTTCATATTTCCCCTCCATTACAGAGATAAAATATTGGAAACCAGGGAGGCTTACCCTGTCGTCTAGTTATGTATATGTTGTTCTTTTAGTGTCACCTTAAAAGAATATACGTATTTATTATACTACAGTTCAGATGAAAAAACAAGAGGTAAATTCTTAGTAAAAAGCAGAATTCGATAATACAACTTCTTGTTGTACTTGGTTCAGCCTTATCAGATTAATTTGTAAATCACAACTAAAGCCCGACTAAACGGTACTCGTAAGGTATTTACAAATTAATCTTCTAAGGTGAATCCGCTTTTT
>JAZQKE010000015.1:0-32376 GCA_045541995.1 Candidatus Nanosyncoccus sp.
GGTTGCGGTAGAGTCTAGCAGACGGATGGCGACAGAACTAGATATACCTACACTAACATTATTAGAAGTAGATCCTGTGGCGGAGGTGGCAGAGGCATTATTTGTACTAAGTAGTATAGATGCTAATGGAGAAAATGGTAGGAGAGATGGAGATGAGGAAAATGAGGTGAGAGAGAGCATAGTAACCACACCAAAGGAGGCAATGCCACAAAAAGATAAAAGAAATTTTGCTATAGATTGTCCCAAGTGTGATTGGAACAAGTGTCTCTTACTAGCGTGGTTGCCCAAGCTAGAGTGAGAAAATAGCTTGTTGGTGCTTGGCATTGTACCTCCTTTGGCATGGTTACTATTAGCCTGTAGCACCTTGGTCTATTTGATGTATGTATCAATAGGCATTGAGATGTGCAAACTTGTTATATTTAACGGTTTGTTATATCCAACAATTTTGCGTATTGCCTTGAATTAATGACATTCAAAAGGCGCCACAAGTTTTCCAACACCAATCAACCATCACTGACGATTAAATTAGTACTTATGACGCCTTTAAAAAACGCCAGTGATTAATTGTTGTTGATGTTGGAATAACTATATTGTAGCACAAAATATTAAAAAAGCACAACTTTTTTACAAAGAAGTAAATGTTGTTTTGTATCTAATTTATTGAAATAATAATCTATTTGGCTTTAGCTAAGATATTGCCAGATGGGGCCGGCAGGGGTATCTAGTACCGTGATATTTTCGGCGGCTAGCTCGTCTCGGAGCTGGTCGGCTTTTTGGTAATTGTGAGATTCCCTGGCGCTTTCGCGGGCGAGGATTTTTGCCAATGCTGCGTCTGAGATTACAGGAGTAGTCTTTATGAGATCTAGACCTAGAAGTTGATCGACAAATTCCCAATCATTCAGAGAGAGTGTGGAGTTATCTATTATCGACAAGGCCTCGGCAGAGTTGAGGTTGTTTGAAGCAATGGCTAGCAGCGTATTTTGATCTAATGTAGAAGCGGCGGGTTGCGGATTCTCCAGATGAGGCGGTGCCTGTTCTTCTTGATAACGAGCTGCGATGCGGTTGCGCCAGTTGAGGCGGCGTGTCTTGGCTGCAGCTAAGTTATCAAAGCTAAAGTTACGTTCTGTATGGTACTGACCCTGCAATACCCACATTTTATAGTCTAGAGGATTAAAACCTTTTTTGGCTAAGTCATCTAGGGTATAAGTATTACCAATAGACTTCGAGATTTTTTCGTTATCTACGGTGATAAAGTTATTGTGTAGCCAAAAATTAGCCAGTTTTTCTCCGTAGCCACATTCGTACTCAGCAATCTCATTGGTATGATGTACAGGAATATGATCAATGCCTCCGGTATGAATGTCAATCGTCCCGCCTAGCTCTGCGTGAATAATAGTAGCACATTCTAGGTGCCATCCTGGGTAGCCTGGGCGCCCAAGAAAATCCCATTGCATGGCATGATCCTCGTCCTTTCGGACAAATTTCCAGATAGCAAAATCAGAGGGATGCTTTTTCTCAATACTCATCGCTACCCTGGCACCAGCTCTCAGATTATCTAGATCTAGATTGGCAAAATCAGCATAGGCCGGGAATTTGGTGGAATCAAAATAAATACCATCTGTAGTCTCGTAGGTATAGCCTTTTTTAATGAGTTGTTGTACAAGCTCCTTTTGTTGTTCTATATAATCAGTGGCGCGGGCAATCTTCTGCGGCTGGATAAGATTAAGGGCCTGGTAGTCTTGCAAAAAAGCCTTAATATACTTATCGGCGATTTGCCAGACGGTAGTGCCTTCTTTTTTGGCGCCGCTGACTAGCTTATCCTCACCCTCGTCTGCATCGGATGCCAGATGGCCGACGTCGGTCAAATTGAGGACGCGGTTTACCTTGTAGCCACTGAGAGTTAATGTACGAATCAGAAAATCCCAATAGATATAAGCTGTAAGGTTGCCGATGTGCGCGTAGCTATAAACCGTAGGGCCACAGGTGTAAATCTTCACGTTCTGGGGGTCTTGTGGCTTGAAATCTTGAATAGACTTAGAAAGTTGGTTGTATAGCTTAAGCATTTTGGTCTAGCCCCTTTTCTTTGATAGATGTAATTGCGGTGATTAACTCGTGGACAGTATCCTCGTAAGATAGGTCGTATGTACGAAAGCCGGATGCATATGGATGTCCACCACCGCCAAAGTACTCGGCAATTTTGTCAGCGATTGGATTGGTCGTTCGAAGTTTACCAGTAACTTTGCCGTCTGGGTACGTTTTGATGGCGACAGCGATTTCTACACCCTGGACCATACGTAGTTCTTCCAATATTAATACATTTGGATTGTATTCATCAGAATATTCGGAGATGTCATCCCACGGGATATGGACCGTTGCTAAAGTATCGTCTAGATAGTATTCAACTCTTTTAATCAAATCACCCTTGTAGCTTAAGATGCGGCGAGATTTTTTGGCATATTCGCGGCGGCGCTCGTCTAGTTCAGATACGCTGAGTCCGCGTGAGACTAGATCAGAGACAATAGAAAATGTTTCGGCCGTAACAGAGGCAGATGAAAGCCCAAGTGTATCTGATAGGATGCCATAGTATAGATACTCGCAGGCTTTAGACTCGCGGTTTCGCTCGACATCATCTAGTTTACTGAAATCTGCCGATAACAGCTTCTGCTCTTTGGCAATACGGTAGATTAAATCGCAGCAGGCAGGTAGCGTCTGAATGAGGCCCTGGTGAGCAAAAGGAAGATCATCATCCGTCTCATGATGATCTAAGACAAACACTGGGCTGTGTTGCAATCGCTCTGTGATAGCTGGAACTTCTAACAACTTGGATAACAATACTGCGGCAGCAGTATCGACAATAATATAGCCATCAGCCTCGAAATCAAATTCTGTGGTAACGCGAGACCAGTCGCGATAGTAGCGGAGATATTTAGGAATTTCTACGGGGCAATATAGGGATACCTCAGCATCTTTGATTAGATAGTCAAGTGCCAGTGCCGAGCCGAGCGAATCGCCATCAGGATTCTCAGCCTGGATGATACAGAGGCGAGATTTACCGGACAAAAATTCAGAAAAGGTATTGTACATAGCCTTATTATATCATATTAGTATATTAATAAAATTCAGCAAACGTTATTTTTTGGTGTTGCCACAACTATATTTTTGTCGCCCAAGGGCACAAAAATATAGTTGACGGTGTTCAAGACTTAAACACCAAAAAATAAGTTTGCTAAGAATTTTATTAATTTGTTAATCAACGTCTATTTTGCCAATTAGTTTAGTAGATTCTTTATCTGGCAGGGATTCGACATCGCGGAGTTTGCGTTCGATGGTACGAGAGGTGGTGGCGGCGGACTCGATCTTGTTAGCAGACTCGACGAGCTTCTTGTGAGTGGCATCTAGCAGATCGCCAAACTTACCAAACTGCGTCTTGACGGCACCAAGCACCTGCCATACTTCGCTAGAACGTTTTTCGATAGCAACGGACTTAAAACCCATCAAGAGGCCGTTTAGCGCTACCGGCAAGGTAGACGGCGAAGTAATCGAGACGTGGTGTTTTTGACGAACTTCATCAGACAAGCCAGGAATACGCAGGATCTCAGCGTAAAGCGACTCGGTAGGTACAAACATAATGCCAAAATCGGTAGTGGCAGGAGGGTCGAGATATTTGGTGGAGATTTTTTTAGCTTGCTCTTTAACATCAGCGGCTAGAGCCTTAGAGAATTTCTCGATATCTTCTTTACTACCTTCTTCGTAGGCGGCGATTAGGCGAGAGTAATTTTCTACTGGGAATTTGGAATCGATTGGTAGGTAAACAGTGGACTCGTCGTCTTTGCCGGGCATTTTGATGGCAAATTCTACACGATCTTTGGTGCCAGATTTAGTGATGATATTTTCTTCAAATTGAGATGGGTTCAGGATATCATTGATGATAGAACCGAGCTGTACCTCGCCATAGATGCCACGAGTCTTGACACCTTCCATAACTTTTTTGAGATCACCCACACCGGTGGCTAGGTTTTTCATCTCGCCAAGGCCTTGGTATACCTGGGTCAGCTGACCAGAAATGGTCTTGAAGCTCTCGTTGAAGCGTTTTTCGACGGAGGCTTTGAGTTTCTCGTCTACTGTCTCGCGCATTTGTTCGAGTTTCTTAGTGTTCTCTTCCTGGAGGTTTTTGACACGCACATCGACGGTTTTTTGGATATTCTGAAGATTATCTGATAGTTCTTTGCGATTGCCGCGAAGATTCTCGCTGATTTCTTTGCGCGACTCACGGAATTCGTCTGATAACTTGGGCGAGAGCTTGTCTACCTCTGTCTCGATACGAATCATCCGCTCATCTAGCCTCTTAGTGGACTCGGCGATTTCAGCAGCTGCCTTAGCAATATCATCACCTGAATCTTTAGACTTTTTTACCAGCAAAATGATTAGTAATATCAAATTAAGTGCGCCAATAGCGATAATTGCAATTTCCATTATACCTCCTTGACAAGAGAATTATAGCATAAGTTCTACTTTTTTTCTAGGGGTATCTGATCAAACATCTGTACGGTTTTCAAAAGCAGCGGAGATTGTAATCTGATCGGCGTAGGAAATGTCAACACCTAGTGGTAGACCGCGGGCTAGGCGAGTAATCTTGAGCTGGGGATATTTTTCAGAAAGTGTGCGTTGAAGCAATAAGGCGGTAGATTCTCCCTCTACAGAAGGGTTAGTAGCAATAATTACTTCCGTAACACTATCTTTTTCGACGCGAGAAATCAGCTCTTTAATATGAAGCTGCTCGGGAGAAATTCCATCAATGGGCGAAATAGCGCCACCGAGAACATGATAGGTGCCTTTGTAGACCTTGGCTTGCTCAATTGCGTAAATATCAAGAGGCTCTTCTACTACTAAGACCGATTTTTTATCTCTATTCGGATCGCTATACAGCGGAGAAATATCATCAGCTGCATCGATTAACGCAAAAGTAACTGGGCATGATTTAACACCAGAGTGAAGAGCCTGAAGACTCTTGACAATGCTATCTGTTACGCGCGGATTGGCACGAAAAAGATAGTAGGCATAACGTTCTGCAGTGCGCGAACCAACGCCCGGTAAGGAACCCAGTGCATCAATCGCCTGACGAAGAGCTTGTGGCAACATAGATTAAAGGCCTAGATTTCCTAGAGCGCCCATTAGAGGCTTCATCTTGTCTGTGGCAATTTCTTGAGCCTTGGCGTAGCCATCACGAAAACAGTTCTCAATCCAACGCTCTAGCTCGTGGATATCGTCTAAATCAATTTTGTCTGGATCGATAGTGACTTTCTTGACCTTGAGCTCACCGTTAATCTGAACAACAACGGCGCCATCACCGGCTTCTACTTCTACAATCTCATTTTTTAGATCTTTTTGTGCTTTTCTCAGCTGATTCAACATTTTCATCTGGTCCATTGTTTGACCCATAGTAAATCTCCTAATTATTCGTATATGTATATTCTATCAGAATTTGTGGATTTTGACGAGGTAATAATACTTTTTAGATCGTACGGTAGCTTGGCTGGCCACTTACCCAGGGTAGCGATCTTTTTGACAGAAGTATTATCACCGCCTGCGGGAGTGTTGCTACTGACAATATATTTACCTTTGTCTTCTAGGATATGATAGAAGTCATACTCGGGAGTACCACCTGGGATAAGGATGTAGGTGCCCTGCTCGACATTATCGTAGATCAAAGCTAAATCATCGGTGAATTCGTTGGCAACTACCGGATTGTAGCGATAGCCAAAGACGAAGTGCGTGTAGCTAGCAACAATGATAATGGTCAGAAAAGCTGCAATCGGAATTAGTCCAAAAATCCGAGCGTAAGGATTTTCTGGAAATAGACCGTACCATTTTTCGAGGATGTAACGGATACCGTGCGCGGTGAGAATAGCAAATGGCAAGATGATAAGTACTGCAGCATCAGGGTTAAAACCTGTGATGATAATGGTAAATACAATAAACATCGAGGCAATGGAGTTTCTCGATGCGAAGAAGCCCTTGGCGGTGGAAATGAGGCCGGTGAGAGCTAACGCAATAGAAGCCAGGCCGATCATTGGAGCCAGGAATACCGATGCGATATTTCCGCTCCAAGAGAAGAAAGGTAAGAAACCATCCCGCACATTAGAGAGGAACACCCGCCAATCAAAATTTTCCATGAACATTAGCTCGGTAAGTGTGGCAGGATATTTTACTAGCTCGTATCCCATCAGGCCAACTATCCCAAGAACCACTACGGTAGCCAGGACAAATGGCACCTTAGGCAAGGACTTAATCATAAAGCGGAGATGTGGGTGAGCCAATGCATAAATAACCGAGAAAATTGCAAAGTAAATCATGTACGGCGTAAACAGTGAAAGGAGTAAAAATAGTGCAAAAAGAAAGGCGTAGATAGTTTTTTGGAGAGTCTTGCCGTTGATCTTGGAGCCAAGCCAGAGGAGCAGAGTGGGCCAAAATACCAGCATAATTAGAGGCGTACCATTCCCTGCTAGGAACAAAAACGGCGCAGAAAGTACCGTCAGGATAGAGGCGATAATTGCGACATTATTCTTAAACCAGCGGTTGAGTAGGAAGATTAGCAAGACGCCAAGGATAAGTCCGATTACGATACTGGGGAGTTTTATAGCATAAGAATTGAGCCCAAAAAGCGAGATTGAGGATTTTTGTAGCGCATGATATGGCAAATCTACAATCTTGCCGGAGGTAATTGATTCCATAGATAACTCATGGGATGTAACAGCGGAGCTCATCTCGTTGGCTGATAAACCGGCAGGGCTCATTAGTGGCATCATAAAGATCAAAGCGACAAAAATCAAAAATAGAAAAGTATAACCAATGCCGTAGCGATGTCTGTATAGAAAAAGTTTAGAAATAACGATTTTCTTCACATAACCATTATACTAATTGTCGTGTTTTTTGTCTAGAGACATAAAACGTAGTAATTCTGGGTGGAAATAGAGCTCAATTTTGCCGATAGAGCCGTTGCGATGCTTCTGAATAAGAAGCTCGGTGATATTGGTGTTTTCGTAATCATCTTCGTTCATGTGGTAATAGTCGACACGGTGAAGCATCATTACGATATCGGCGTCCTGCTCGATGGAGCCAGATTCGCGCAAATCTGAAAGTACAGGGCGCGGATCGTCGCGTGAGGTAACATTACGCGAAAGCTGTGCCAGAGCAATTACCGGTACATTCAGCTCACGAGCAAGCTGTTTGAGACCACGAGAAATTTCTGTAACCTCCTGGACGCGATTGCCGGCGTAGCGATCATCACCAGCAATCAGTTGTAAATAATCGACAATGATCAAACCAATATCGTGATCGTGCGCGGCTCGACGAGCTTTATTACGAAGTTCTAGCACTGTCATAGTCGAAGTATCGTCGATATAGACTGGCGTTTCGCCCATCTCGCCCATGGCATCGCCAATTTTATCAAAATCTTCATCAGATACGTTGCCGGTACGCAGGCGCCAGCTATCTACGCCGGCGACATCAGCAATCATACGATCGACAATTTGCTGGGCTGCCATCTCCATTGAGAAAAAGAGCACGCCGCGCTTGTTGATAGTAGCTACATTATAGGCAATATTTTGAGCGAAGGTAGTCTTGCCCATTGCAGGGCGCGCACCTACGATGATGAGATCGCCTGGCTGCAGGCCAGCAGTTTTGTCATCTAGATCCTTAAAACCAGTTTTGAGACCGCGAAGCGAGCCCTTATTTTTATGGAGGTCTTCAATGCGTTCAAAAGCGTCGACCAGCAGATCCTCTAGTGCCACATAATCTGATTTAATGGTCTTGTCTGTCACACGAAAAAGATCTTTCTCGGCACCACCCAAAAGATCGACAATATTAGAGTTTTCTTCATAGGCACGTTCGACGATACTGGTGCCAGCGTCAATTAGACGGCGCCTAGTGGCACACTCTGCGACGATTTCTGCATAAGCAGAAGCGTGTGCCGCAGTGGGGACGAAATTGGTCAGTTCTGTTAGATAAGCAGCGCCACCCACACTTTTTAGATTTTTTTCCGAGCGCAGCTCTGAAGTAGTTGTCATCAAATCTATCGGCCGGTGATTATTGTAGAGATTAACCATGGCTTGGAAGATCTTTTGGTGAGATTCATCATAGAAATCCCTAGCGGATAGTTTCTCTAAAATATCCGGAAACGAAGTATCAGATAGTAAAATGGCTCCGAGGAGAGATTTCTCGGCGTTTAGATCTTGCGGGCTAAGCTTACCTGATTTATTCGAATGGGACTCCATCTGTATTAACCTCCGTTACTCCCCCCATTATATCAGATATTTTACTAAGATTCTGGTTTTTAACGGCATGTTCGGATGCATCGTGGATTTCTAGGGACAGATTTGGCGGTAACATTGCTTGCAGAACTTGATGGTTTTTGTCGGAATCAATAATGCGGCGGAATGATCCACCATCTACATAGATTAGAATTACATCTTTGTTCTGCTCAATTATGCATTTTTCGAGTATATGAGCTAGGGCCGAGTTTTTGGACTTTACCTGCGCAATATACGTCGCCCTATCGAAATTTGTGGGCTGCGGACTCTTCTCTGGGGCTCTAGGGGTGGTTTCTGATGATTTTGGGGCCGCTGTGGCTGACCTAGGGGCTTTTTGGGCGATAGGTGTAGTAGGAGTAGTAGGAGTAGAGTTAGGCGCAGCAACTCGTAGAACGGGCTTCTCAGTAGCTTCTGCGAGAAATGCTAGTATTAGTTTGGCTTCTGGAAAAGGTGCTCTGACATCAGTTAAGCGCTCTAGCAGAGGTAATAACTTAGGCTTCGGCTGTGCAATAATGGCCTTAATCAGATTTTCGGCTAGAATTTCTGGTTTTTTGCCGGAATTAAGCTGCGTATGCAATAGATCGGTGATTTTAGTAAGATTGCCATCTTGATAGCTTGTGAGCAAATCTGAGATGGTATCGTCATCTGGCAGGCCCAAAGCAAATAAGACTGTCTCTCTTGTTATTTTATCTTGACTTAGCGTAGAAATCTGGTCTAATAAGGAAATTGAATCACGGAAACTACCACCTCCTTTTGAAACAATCAAAGCAAGCGCATCATCTGTAATTTTAATCTTTTCTTTCTTGGCAATGGAGGATAGGTGCTTTTGCATAATCTCTGCACTTGCAAGATTAAAATTGTACACTTGGGCACGCGATGTAATAGTATCTGGAACCTTGCGGAGATCAGTAGTGGCCATGATGAATACCACATTTTTTGGCGGCTCCTCAAGCGTCTTGAGTAATGCGTTGAAAGCTGACTTTGAAAGCATATGGATCTCATCAATGATATAGACCTTGTACTGGCCTTTGGTAGGAGCTATCATAGCCTTCTCTCTAAGCTCGCGAATATTATCTACGCCCGTATTGCTAGCCGCATCAATCTCTATAATATCAACGTATGAATCTTCTATTTCGTATGGAAAATGATTAATCACGTGAGCAAAAATCCGAGCGACAGATGTCTTGCCGCATCCTCGTGGACCAGTAAACAGATAGGCATGTGAAATTTTGCCAGATTTTATTGCCTCCTCTAGTGGCTTCTTGACCTGATCCTGACCAATAACCTCCGCTAGGGTAGTGGGGCGATACTTACGATATAGAGCCTTCATTCTTCTATTATATCAGAAAAAACGTTGATAGGCTTTTGATACAAACCGTTTATTTACTATAAAGAAAAATTCGCTTATATTATTTTTTGGACTTACCACTAAATAGCTGCTTCAACAGCGGCCCACGAGGCGTTTTCGTTATTGGCTGGGATGATGACGGCTACTTGGGAGCCTTCTTGTAGACGGAAATAAGTAACGGATGCGTAGAGCACCTCGTACTCTTTGCCAGATACCTCGACGAAATATTTATCATCGCGATGAACTAGGGTACCAATGACGGTCTTGCGCTCGACAGGGCCAATTTGTTTGTAAAGGAATTTGCCCTCTGGGGTAATGGTGAGCTTCATAATGTCTCCCTCTACCAGCTTGGACTTAGAAGCGTAGTTAGCAGGGACTGGGTAATTCTTACCCTCTTGATCGATCATAATTTGACCATCAAAGATGCCTTCAATGACTTTACCCTCTGGAGTGGAGACGACTACATCGCGTGGAGCGGTGATAGCTTCGCCATCGCCTAGTACGGAAATCAAAAGCTCTTTAGCGGCTGCCAAATTGGTCTCAGCCTCTTGGATAAGGCTACGTAATCTTTTTATTTGTTTTTCTGGTAATTCAGACATACCTCGCATCCTGCCTGTTAAATATAGTATTAATATTATATTATAACGTGACAATTTTATTGTCAAGATAATTTTTACAAAAGTTTTCCACGGATTTTCCAGATACGAACTTAAAAACGTTGTAAAATCAACAATGACAAATTTTTATTTTCCTGCTTGATACTTGAGAGGCCCGCAATATTATGATAAAATATGGGTATGGCTTGTTAGCCTGTTCTTTTATATGACGGCTTCCTCCGTAGAGCTAATAGTATTCCCTGGTGTACTCTTAGCCCTACGGAGGATCGATCAACTCTGTGGAGTATACATTGGAGGGGGTGTTTTTATGATCGAAGCTAATTACGACGACTATAATCAATTTTTCTCTAGGAGGCTGGGGATCGCTTATGATAAATCGTTCCTCTACTCGATGTTTACTGGATATTGGGTAGATACGGACGGTTTTGCGCTTTCCGGACCAAACGGAAAATGTCTTGGAGAAAAATACCCAGGCGAATTTTTGCTTAGTTCAATCGAGCAAGATAAAAAAGACTCGCGACTCAAGAGATATAGTCTGGGGACAAAATTGACAGGGATAGCTATGCCTTGTGCCAACCTCGAGGATGACGGAACTTTTGTCCCACTAAACAATGCGGGATATATCGAGGTATTACTGAGAGAGACTGCAAAATGCAGGGATCCTTGGACGGTTTTTCTATTTCCAATCCTGACATCAATCTATGAGTTTCCTTCGGGTAACCATTCCGTAGATTTTTCAGATTTGGCAGCAGAGATTATTCACGGCATTATTCCCAGTTTTACTTTTACAGAAAGAATTTCTGAGGGGATAGTCGAGAATCGTTCAGATTATGCGCTCGATTTGTTCGAGGCTCTTTATGAGTCGCAAGATCAAATCAACGTCTTTGATCTACCATTATGTATCTTGGATTTTATCATGGAATTTCTAGATGTAGAGAAGATCAAAGAGCATTTTCCTATGGACCAGCTCAAGGGATACTTAGACCATGATGAAAGATGTAATCGTGTTTTAGAAGGGATGCGCCTGGTAAAAACAGCATGCTCAAATGATTGCTTAGTCGGCCAGGAAGTTGAATTTGACCAGGCGTCTGATGATGAAATCTACCTCTATATCAGAGCCACTGTACTTACGCCTGTAGCTGATATGATTCTTTCGGCATCAGATGCACTTTGGCCCACCTTTGAGCATGAGTATTCTGAGGAGAAAATGGAGTTGATCTATGATTTAGTCGATATGTGTGACAAAATCATGTCAGCCGAAGATGAGCAAATTCAAGAGATGATCTCTTCGACACTCAAATAGCCGTCAACAAAAAGCCACCCTAGGGGTGGCTTTCTGCTGCTTTAATTACAAGCGGTTAAATTTGGCCAAAAAGTTATAAAATTAAGCGAGCTCGACAGTAGCGCCAGCTTCTTCAAGGGATTTCTTAAGAGCTTCAGCTTCGTCTTTTGCGACTTTCTCTTTAACGGTTGCAGGAGCACCGTCAACAATAGCTTTAGCTTCGCCAAGACCAAGACCAGTAGCTTCTTTGACAGCCTTGATAACAGCGATCTTCTGGGCGCCAGCGTCTTTCAAGACAACGTCAAACTCAGATTTGCCTTCGTCGGCAGCAGCGGCGTCACCGCCAGCAGCAGGGCCAGCAACTGCAACAGCGGCAGCGGCAGGCTCAATACCATATTCATCTTTCAAAACATTCTTGAGCTCGTTGACTTCAAGAACAGTTAGTTTAGTTAGCTCTTCAGCTAGTTTCTTAATATCAGCAGCCATAATAGCTCCTTTCTAATTATAATTAATATCTAGAAAATTCGACTAAGCTTATTTTTAAGCGGCGTGTGCTTCGAGGCCAGAAACGATACCTGATAGGCCACCAGAGAGGGCGGAAACAGAATCGGTAACTGGGGAGAGAAGCTGAGCAACGACCTGGGCAATAAGCTCGTTCTTGGATGGCAGGGCTGCAAGAGCTTTGACATCGTCGACGGGCATATTAGCACCGGCATCGTTAAACGCGCCAGCGATCTCAAGCGCTTTGTGTGTTTTAGCAAATTCTGCCAAAACTTTAGCTGGAGCGACCTCATCACTATCAGAGATAGCGTAGAGCAACTGGCCTTCAAGACCAGTGGTATCGGTATCTTTGTAGACAGCGATTTCGCCCATAGCGACGCGCACGAGACGGTTTTTGACGACCTTTATCTTAACACCATTCTCACGAGCGGCCTTTCTAAGCTCTTGGAGCTCAGCGACGGTCAGACCCTGATATTTGGCGAAGACGGTCATCTTAGAACTAGATAATAGCTCAGTCAAATCAGCAACAAGTGCTTTCTTCTTGTCTTTTGAAATTGCCATAAAAAGTTCCTTGATTAATTTAATAGATTGGCCAAATTTTTAAACCGCGTTACCAATCTATATAAGAGATCTACTATTGTAGAAGAATCCTCGGCGACATAATTAAGGATGACTCCCGTCGCTGTCTTTGGTAACTGTGACTATTATACCAAACATCTTTTAGTTTGACAAGCATTTTATGGTATAATCACCCTATGATTAAGATATTAGCTGGCGGCAAGAAATCCCGCGGTTTTATCCTAGAAGGCCAGGATGAGTACTTGAAACGCCTAAAAAAGCCTTTTGATGCACAGATTTCCTATCTCGATGATGCAAAAATCGCTGATTTGGCCCGTAATTGGCCGTTTAAGCCCTCTGAATACGTAATCCTCTTAGATGAGCGCGGCAAAAATATCTCCTCTCCTGAGCTATCAGAAAGGCTTTCTAGCGCTTTTACATCTGGGAAACAGGTCGTAATTATCATCGGTGGAGCATACGGTGTCTCTGAAGAAATGCGAAAAAGAGCAGATTTCGTCTGGAGCGTATCTAATTTAGTGTTTCCTCACGAGCTAATGCGCATCTTGCTCTCTGAGCAAATTTATAGGGCGCAAGAAATCTATAGGGGTGGCAAGTACCATCATCAATAAAAATTCCGACAAATAACTTGTCGGAATTTTTATACTGCTTTTGTGTGCCCTCTTAGTTGTAGATATTTTCTACGGCGACAGATGGACCCATAGAGGTGGTCAGATAGATAGATTTAATATATTGACCCTTGAGAGAAGCAGGTTTTTGATTCTTGATTGATTCGAAGAAAGCCTCTGCATTCTGAAGAATTTTGTCCGCGCCGAACGAGACTTTGCCAAGACCAATATGGACGATGGCTTGCTTGTCAACACGATACTCAACCTTGCCAGCTTTGGCCTCTTTGACGGCTTTTTCGACATCTGCGGTAACAGTGCCAGCCTTTGGATTTGGCATCAGGCCCTTTGGACCAAGGGTACGAGCGAATTTACCAAGTTTTGGCATATACTGTGGGGTGGCGATAAGGACGTCAAAATCGATTTCGCCTTTTTCGAGACGTTTCAAGAACTCATCGTCTTCGGCGATGTCGGCACCAGCAGCCTTAGCTTTCTTTGCTTCATCAAGAGGAGCAAAGACGGCAACGCGAACCGTTTTACCATTACCATTTGGTAAGACCAAGGTAGTGCGGATGTTCTGATCAGCTTGACGAGGGTCTACGCCTAAGCGGACATGGGCTTCAACGGTGGCATCAAACTTGACGGTAGATGTCTTAATTGCTAGATCGATAGCCTCTTTTAGGGTATAAATCTTGCCCTTTTCGATTTCTTTGTAGGCAGCTTGGTATTTTTTACCACGGCGCTCCAAAATCGGACGAGTGATAGGTGCAGCACCTTTTGGCTTGGCTGCTGCCTCAGCATCTTTTGCAGCTTTCTCTGCTTTGCGTGCCTGGCGCTCTTCTTCGGCCTTGACTTCTTCGATGTGCTTCTTGGATTTTTTACCGGATTTGGCAAATTTTTCGGTAGTTTCTGTTTCTTTTACTTCTGTATCTGGGGTAGCTTCTACTTCTGTAGCCTCAGCAGTAGCTTCTACGATGTCTTCTTTTTTAGGAGTAGCTTCTACAGCTTCCTCAACTTTTTTGGCTTCTTTTTCTGCCATAATATTCCTTTCTGTGGTACAAACGGCAAGTGCCTCCCACAATTATTTTATTAATCTTCGACTTCTACGCCCATAGAGCGTGCGGTACCGGCGACAATCTTAACTGCGCCATCCAGATCGATAGCGTTGAGCTGATCCATCTTCTTATTGGCGATTTCTTCTAGCTGAGCACGAGAGATCTTGCCAACCTTCTCGAGGTTTGGTTTGCCAGAACCTTTGTTGATCTTGATAGCCTCACGGATCAGATCATCTACTGGCTGGCCCAAACAGACCCAGTCAAAACTGCGATCATCGTACACTTTGATATGTACGATAACGTTTTTGCCCATGTAATCTTTGGTAGCTTCGTTGAATGGATTGATGAAATCCATCATATTAAGACCCCACTGACCCAAAGTAGAGCCAACTGGAGGCCCTGCGGTAGCCTTACCACCAGGGATACGTAGTTTTAGATTACCGATACATTTTTTGGCTTCTGCCATAATATTATCTAAGAAAGGGAACACATTTCCCTTTCTTCCTTTCCTTTTGATTACTGTCTGAAAATTATGCACATGTCATAATTTTCAGACGATTTAATATTTTAAAGAATTTGAATGCGTAACACGATTATTATACACTATATTTTCTTAACTTGCAAGGCGTCTAGCTCGACTGGTGTCTCGCGGCCGAACATAGAGACCATAACTTTGAGTTTGCCCTTATCAGAGTCGATCTCGGAGATGGTGCCATCGAAGCCCTTGAAAGGACCGTCAATGATAGAAACGACCTCGTCCAAAGCGTAGTTGACGGAGAATTTAGGATTTTCGACGCCCATGCGCTTCTTAATTTTGGCGATTTCTTTCTCGGAAACAGGGGTAGGCTGGGTGCCGGTACCGATGAAACCGGTGACGCCAGGGGTGTTTCTAACGATGTACCAAGTCTCATCAGAGAGCTTCATCTCAACTAGGACATATCCTTGGAAGATTTTGCGATCGACAACCTTGCGTTTGCCGTTCTTGATTTCAATCTGTTTTTCTTTAGGTACGAGCGCATCGAAGATTTTGCCTTTCATCTCGATACCATCAACACGCTGCTTGATGGAATCAGCGACTTTATCCTCGTAGCCAGAATAGGTGGAGATAGCGTACCATGCTCTGGTGTCATCATATCTGTTAACTGCCATATTAATCCTTTCCTTATTTAATTACAGTGTTAAATAGCCATGTAAAGAGAGCGTCGAGCAGCATAATTACTGCGACAAAGAGTAGAGTATAGATTAAGATCGCAAGGAATAATTTCCAGGTGGCTTTACGAGATGGCCAGCGGACCTGACGAATTTCTTGCCAAGAATCGCGAACATAACGCCCAAAATAAACAAATGGGCGAATCAAGATAAACGGTTTTTTGGTATCTTTAGTTGTCGGTTTATCTTGTTTTTTGGCGACTACCTTTTTGGCTTCGGCCTTTTTGGTGGTAGATTTGGTAGATTTGGTCGCTTCTTTAGCCGAAAAAGCTTTGCTATTGGCGGAAGCCGTAGCCTTCGTGGACTTTTTGACGGACTTCCTTGACGTTTTGTCATCAGCCCTTCCTGGATCAGAAGCTTTAATTCTAGTGATTTTTGCCATGTCCTCTCTTACTCCTATAAAAATAATCTCTAACGAGATTGTCAATGTTATTGTAACAAATCTCCTCGTTTTTGTAAAGTTTTTGTGCTTTGCTTTATTATCTTACTGTGGTAAACTTGATTTGATTGGAGGGGACGTTCTTTACAAAGGAGGTGAAATCCTATGCGAGAAGATCGATACTATTGGCTAAGTTCGTGGCTAGCTTACTGTGACAAGTGTGCAACTTCTTTCATTCCGAGGATCGGCACTATCGCAAATGGCCTGACAGATGGTTTTGCTTACGAGGGCGATGAAATCTACAAGAAACCAGAGTTCGTAGCGGAGCACGAAGGTCGTAGCGCTTACCTCTATCAATTGCTTAGACTTTGGAGCGCTTATGATGAGTTACCTGATGTAATAGAAGGAGTACATACTATCAAACGGCTTGGAAATAATTGGCTAGAAGACCAAATTTCCCCGATTACTTGCTTGTTTCTGCAGATACATGATATTTGCGAAAGGGAGCTAGGTGACACACTTGACGATGGCTCAAACAATCATCAAGAAGCGAAGAAACTAGAGTCTGTTATCATGGAAGAGCATTTCTCTCATTATCCATCACCAGTAGCAGACAAGTTGCGAGCTTTTTATCCACTTTTTGAAAGTTATGGTAAAGAGGGAGATGCTGGCAAATTCGGCGAACTCTTAGCAAGGGAAGCCTGCTTTGCCAAAGCCGTCGAGAAGGCAGATGCTATCGGCTATCAGCTTTTCTTGGCAACAAAAGGCCGCTTCGGTGACATCTTATTAAAGCAGCCGCCATCCGGACGCGACTTACGCTTTGCAAAAATCTTGAACACTCAGAGAGCTGTCGATATTTATACGCTAACCCTCAGAGTGGCCTCTAAGCATTATGACCATAAGTTGCTTCACCCTATAACTAGCTTTCTAAAAACTGGATTTAAAGATGCATTCCAAGAAGTTCCACTCTGCATGACAATTGACGTAACAAACATAGAGTTGAATTTACCTGAAGACAACCTACCGACAGATTACGAAATGGAGTCACTTCCAATCTTGCCCAGATAAAAATCTGGGCTTTTTATTTTAGATGATTGTTAGCTACTTGAGGTTTTTGTGCTATAATTTAGAAAACGGAGGTATTATGACTAAATTTGATGATCAGTATGTTGATTTGTGCAAACGAATCCTGAAGGAGGGGCGTAGAGTTGTTAACTATAGCCTCAAGACAAATAAAACCTCATGCGCTGAGTCAAATATGCCTAACCATATCGCGCAAGCGCAACTTCATTCAGCTACAATTAGGATTCCGCATTACATCATGGAGTTTGACCTCGAAGAAGAGTTTCCAATTTTGACTACTAAATTTGTCCCTTTCAAGTCTGCTGTTTTAGAGATGTTGTGGATATGGCAGGCTCAGTCCAACAAAGTGAAGTGGTTGCAAGACAGGGGTGTAAAGATCTGGAATGAGTGGGAAGTAGGGAAAGATGGGATGTACATGGGGCGCAACTTCAAAAAGCTCTATCAAGAGAAAGGACTTGATGAAGATCCGTCTGGAACTATCGGTACTGCCTATGGTTGGATTACCCGAAAATACAAATTAACCCAGACTTTAATAGATACCCTAAAAAACGACCCCACAAATCGTCGCATGGTACTCAGCCTTTGGCAAAATGAATGGCTAGAAACAGCCGCTTTACCTAGCTGTGTCTGGAGCAACGAATGGATTGTTTCGGATGGAAGGCTAAATATTATGGTTCATTCTCGCTCAAATGATGCTCCTCTTGGTCTGCCTTTCAATATAACACAATATGCAGTTCTTTGTAGTCTTATAGCTCAGTCCGTTGGCCTTAAAGCTGGCAAGATGACCTTCACAATAAGCGATGCCCATATCTACGAAAATCAACTTGAGGGAATCAAGGAGCAGCTTAGAAGGTATGATGAAAAAATAAAGCAAGACGGTAAACTTTTCGACGCACCAAAATTATGGATTAATCCTGAGATAAATGAATTTTTCAAGTTCGATAATTCCAAAGAATTAAAAGATATAAAGCTAATTGATTACCAGCACCAAGGAAAGATTAAGATGCCAATTACTGCATAGGAGAGAGCTCATGTCATTTTCTATTATCGCTGTAATTGGTAAAAACAGAGAGTTGGGCAAGAAAGGCCGTCTGCTTTGGCGTTTGCCTGAGGATTTGAAGTATTTTAAGAAAACCACGATGGGTCATCCTGTCTTGATGGGGCACAAGACTTTTGATAGCTTGCCGGGGCTGCTCCCTGGTCGCAAGCATTATGTCGTAACCCGGCGTACTGATTTAGATCTCGGCCCAGGGGTGGAGATTATTAATGATTTACCTGCTTTTTTGGATGAGCACTCTAGTGATACCTCTGAGGAGATTTTTGTGATCGGTGGCGGGATGATTTACTGGGAGATGCTAAAACACTGTGATAAGTTATATCTAACAGAGGTGGATGCCGTAGATGACCAGGCTGATACGTTCTTCCCCGATTTTGATAAGAGCAAATTTGAAAAAGAAATTGTCGGCAGGGGTACGGAAGGTGATATCGAGTATGTTTTCGCAGTTTACACTAGAAAAAATAATAATAGAAGTAATTTAAGTTAATAGGAGGAAAAATGAAAAACGATCCAGTATTTAACCTAATAGATCAGGAATTAGTGCGTCAGAGGGAGGGATTAGAGCTGATCCCAAGTGAAAATTACGTCTCTTCGGCCGTACTCAAGGCCATGGGGTCGGTATTAACCAACAAATACTCCGAGGGATACCCTAGTTTTGAGGGCATTTCGAGCCTTTCTGAGCTTTATTCGGGCAAAGTAGAGAAAGATAGCGGCGCGCTAATGGATGGCCTAGAATCGTCTGAGAAGGCTATATCCGAGCAAATTTTGCCCAACTACCGCTACTATGGTGGCCAAGCCAATGTTGATCGGATAGAGCGCCTGGCGATTTCCCGTGCGATGCGGCTTTTCCATGCTGATCATGCCAATGTACAGCCGCACTCTGGTGCTAATGCGAATGAAGCAGTATATTTTGCTTGGTGCGATCCTGGCGACAAAATCCTTGCCATGAGCCTATCCCATGGTGGGCATTTGACCCATGGCGCTCCTGTTACTCGCAGTGCAAAAATCTACAATTTCATTGATTACGGCACTACCTCTGATGGCGATATTGATTATGAACAGCTAGAAAAGAAGGCAATGGAGGAGCTACCAAAGATTATCCTAGTTGGCTACTCAGCCTTTATGAAAATTCCTGACTTTGATAGGGTGGCGGAAATTGCGAAAAAGGCCTCGGACAAAGCTGGATACGATATCTTATTAATGGCCGACATGGCGCATGTGGCTGGCCTGATTGCTGGTGGCGCACATCCGAATCCTCTAGACCATGGTTTCCATGTAATGACCACTACGACACACAAAACCTTGCGTGGACCTAGGGGTGGATTAATATTGTCGCGCGGGCATGTCGCCACTCCGCTCAAGCGTCCAGAGAAAACTCTTGAAAATATTCCGATTTTGATTGATAGAGCGACTTTCCCTGGTACACAGGGCGGGCCTCTAGAGCACGTGATTGCTGCGAAAGCGGTAGCCTTTGGCGAGGCTCTGCAGCCAGAATTTGCTGATTATGCTGCTAAGATTGTTGAAAATGCTAAGACTTTGGCTAACCGCTTGATAGAAAATGGGTTTATTCTACAGGGCGGTGGTACGGAGAATCACTTGGTGCTTGTAAATTGCCAAGAAAGTTTTGGAATAGACGGCAAATTCTTTGAGCGCGCTCTCGACATGATCGGCCTAACTTTGAATGCGAATGCTCTGGCTTCTGATAAAGCGGCAGCTTTCCGCCCATCTGGAGTACGTCTTGGAACTCCTGCGATTACTACTCGTGGCATGGGTAAAGCCGAAATGGAACAAATTGCTGATTGGATGAAACAGGTAGCTGACTTATGCGTCAAAGCTGGCTCTGAGGATGGGCTCTCTAGCGTTGCTGATGAACTCGACAAATTACACGCTGAGGTGAAGAAGCTCGCTCTTAAATTCCCTTTGCCAACAGATTAGACGAGTGGTATAATACTCGTATGGGCCTGTAGCTCAGCTGATAGAGCGCTGCATTCGCATTGCAGAGGTCGTGGGTTTGATTCCCATCAGGTCCACCAATTGCTTAGCAATTGTAACTAGGCTCTGCCTCGTTTTTTTGCTTCGCAAAAGCGTCCCTTAGGCACGCAAGGCGTTCAGGTCCACCAATTGCGAGGCTTTGGCCTTGATTTTTTTGAAGTTTTGTGCTATAATTAAGAAACAGGACTGCAATAGGGCAGTAGTATCTTAGCAGGAGAGGATGGTGATTAGTATGGCTAAGATTGGAATTATCAACGGCGTTGATCCAGAGGTCTCAAAGTATTACTTTGACCAAATAAACAAGTATTCTGAGGAGATGGAGCTTGAAGATAAGGCTTTCAACTTCCTCAATGCCGATCTTGAACGCTTCGAGCCGAAGCGTCTTGATGTTATCATTGAGGCACTTGCTGGATGGTTCGTATCTGCTGCATCCAGCCTTGCAGAAGATGGTTGCGAATTTGTTGCCTCGACCAGTTGTTTTTTGCACAAAATTGACTTATACAATCAATTTATGGCACAAAAGGAACTGCGAGAAGGTACAAACTATTGCACCAAGATACCAACATTTATCGATGAGAATGATTGTGTTGCTGAAGCATTGGAGGAAATGGGCGCGAAAAAGGTCTTATTTCTCGGTCCTCCCTACATAATGGGGGATGAGGATCTAATACTCTCTTTTAGAGATCTTTACGACATTAAAGTCATGCGTCTCAATGGGTATGAAGATGAGATTGCTGAGGTGGAGAGGATAATCAAAGCTCTGAGAATCTATCCTCCTACTGCCGAGGATAAGGAATTTTTGGTTAACTTCGTTAATCAGTTTCCGTGCGACTCCGAGGATAGGCCCGATGCGATCGTTTTGTCCAGCAATGAGCTAAGCTCCATCTTGGAACAGGAGGACATATACGATGGTGTCCCGTTGATTGATGGCACCGAGCTCCACATCCAAAAAATAGTGGATCTGGCATCATCATAACTCAAAAAGCCCTGCCGCTGGCAGGGTTTTTCTTGTCTACATCTTTTTTCTGTAATAAACGAGGCCGCTTGCTTGACTTTTTATAATATTTATGCTAGAATAATAATGTTAGCAGTTTTTTGCTGCGACGCTGTTTGACAATTTGCTTGCACATTAAGGAGGTTTTTTATTAATGAAAGATGTATTAGAGGGCTCTACTCGGAGCCGCCTTATTTTGGTTGCTTGTTTTGCTTTAGCTTCTCTCTTGGCACTTGCTCTGATGATTACTTACAAAGAGAAGTCTATCGCTGCCGGGCCTAAAGGTTCCCTATCGGTAGCGGGAGTAACAGCAATTACGGCCGAATATCAGGGCGTAACTCTTGATAGTAACGGCGTGATCGCCGTAGCTGCAGGCTATCTAGGACAAGATGAGGCGGCAGATGAGACAGTGGCCCTTGCCAGTGAGACCGAAATTGACGAGACTAAATCCGAGGGTGTTCAGGTGATATTTCCTGTTACGCCCGAGATGGTCGATCCAAGCATTCCACTAGAAGAGCGGCCAAATATTCGGCTGCTAGCAGGATTAGTGGAGGCTGAAATTGGCCAAGTAGTAGAAGAGGAGGCCGCAGGCATGACCTTTGATAGCCGAGAGGAAGAAATCGAGGCTCATAAGGAAGGTATTGCGGTGGTCCTTTCAGTTTTCAATAGGTGTGCGTTTGACTCGAATTACCCCGATGACATAGAAGACAACATCCATAAGAGAAACCAGTTCGCTCCGCCAAAGTACCCATATACTGTGCAGTCTCTACGCTCTGTAGAACTAGCAATTGAGCTATGGAACGAAGGTAGAGCGGCTGAAATCCTACCCCCAGAATTCGAAAGCTTTTTCGGCTGGGGCAAGCATAATTATTATTATGATTATGATAATAATTATGCAATTTATGAGGGGTTAATTCCCCTACGAGATGGGATAAAAGACGCCCAGCGTCAGATTATCCCGGAATTACACTAGAGGCAAATAGTCAAACAAAAAGACCCGCAGGTTACTGCGGGTCCTTTTTTTGTCCGCCCGGCGGAGCGCTGCGTCGCCTCGGAAAAAGACGTGCGAACACGTCTTTTTCTTTCGGTTCCTAGCGCTTACTAAACTGTTCGCGGCGGCGAGCAGAACGCAAACCGTATTTTTTACGCTCTTTTTCGCGTGGATCACGCTTGATAAAGCCAGCTTTCTTCAAAACTGGGCGAAGATCTGGGGCATCAAGTGTAATCGCTTTAGAAATAGCAAGCTTGATTGCATCGACCTGACCTGCCAGGCCACCACCCTTGACAAGCACAGTGATATCGAAATCTTTTTGCTTCTGAGCTAGTGCTAGCGGATCGGTAATTTCAGCCAATTTAGACTTGTCACCAGATAGATATTCTAGAGCTGGTTTGCCATTAATTGTGATCTCACCTTTGCCTTTGTAAAGGCGGGCGCGAGCAGTAGCAGCTTTTCTGCGGCCGAGGCCATAGGTATATTTCTTGTCAGCCATTACTTAATCTCCTTTGGGTTCTGTGCGGTATGAGTATGCTCAGCTCCTTCGAATATACGAAGGCGAGCCAATCTACCTGCAGCTAATTTGTTCTTTGGAAGCATACCCTTCACAGCTTGTCTAACGGCGTAAGATGGGTCTTTTTCGACTACTTCTTCGAGCTTAAGTTCCTTTAAGCCACCAGGGAAACCGCTGTGGCGATAGTATTTTTTGTCGACCATCTTATTGCCAGTAACCTGGATGTCTTTGGCATTGATGACTACGACATAATCACCATTATCGATGTGTGGGGTGTAAGTAACTTTGCTCTTACCCATAAGTTTATCGGCAATGATAACAGCGAGCTTGCCTAGAGGCATAGAGCTAGCGTCGATCAGATACCACTCGCGGGAGATTTCAGCAGTCTTTTGAGAATAAGTCTTCTTCATTACTTGTCCTCCTTAATCTCGATTGGATCAACGAAAGAAATGGTAGCCATCTCAGCGTTATCACCGCGACGATTCTCTGCGCGCTCAATCCGGAGGTAGCCGGAGTCGCGCTTGATCTGTGGAGCGATGACGTCCATCAAGAGATCTGCCATTTCGATATTGTCAAGACGAGCAATTAGCAGGCGACGATTAGCAAGGCCGCCCTTTTTTGCAATAGTAATTAACTTCTCTGTATTGCGACGAGTTTCCTTGGCGCGGGCCAGAGTAGTAGTAATAGATTGGTGTTCGATAAGAGCGCACATCAGCCCACGAGTCAGTGCTCTTCTCTCACCGGTTTCGCGGCCGAACTTGCGACCTTTATATCCGTGGCGATGCATATTAAATATTTAACTCCGTTATCTTTTCTTTAACTTCGTCTAGTGCCTTAGCGCCAAAGCCTTTGAGATCCTTAAGATCAGAATCTGAAAGCATTACGAGGTCACGTACGGTTTTGATCTCGTTGTTGACGAGAGCATTAGCTGTACGAGCAGACAAGCCTAATTCTTCGATAGGAAGCATCAAGCCGGTATCTTCTTCCTCTTGGTCTGCGCCTGGGGCAGGAGCACTTTCGACTGTAGTGCTGCCAGCTAGAGCAGTATACTGGTTGACAAGGATTGCTGCAGCTTCTTCGAAAGCCTCTTTTGGAGTAATTGTACCATCGGTTTCGATAGTCAAATTAAGCTGTTGCAGATTAGTGTCCTGGCCAACACGAGTGTTCTCTACCTTGTAGCGAACGCGAAGAACTGGGGAGAATACGGCATCAAGAGCGATCATATCGCTATGGACGCGATCGTTGCCAGACTCTTCGATTGAAAGGTAGCCGCAGCCGGTATCAACGACAAGGTGCATCTTGAGTACAAACTTTGGATCGTCGATATGGCAAATAGTCTGATTTGGATTGGCGATTTCTACATCGGCTGGAAGTTTGATATCTCCAGCGACGACGCGCTTATCACCGTCTTTTTCAGATTTCTGATCGGAACCTTTAATTTCTAGGTATAACTCAACAGGAGCGTCAGAATGGGATTTGACGCGAATATTCTTGAGATTGAGCATAATATCAACTACATCCTCACGAACACCTGGGATATCGGTAAATTCGTGAGTGGCACCCTCAATACTAAATGAGGTAATTGCGGCACCTTTAACGCTAGAAAGAAGCACGCGACGTAAAGAGTTGCCAAGAGTATTGCCGTACCCATAGTAAAGTGGACGGACAACGAACTCTGCGCTGTTTTCGCCTAAATCTTTTACTTCTTCTAGTTTTGCCTCGTGAATAACTTTAGTTGTCATAAACTTTTATTCCTCCTTAGCGTGAGTAGTACTCAACGATTAATTGTTCGTTAATGCCCGCCTCTGCTTCTTCGCGCTTTGGCAAACCAGTAATTTCAATTTTCATTTTCTTTCCGTCGACCTTCATCCAGGAAACAGATTGCTGCCCGGCAGCACCCATTACCTGATCAAGGTTCTTGAAATACTCGGATTTTTGGGATTTTGGACGAACTTCCAAGGTGTCGCCTGGTTTTAGACGGATGGATGGGATATCAATGCGACGTCCATTCAAGAGGAAATGTCCATGAGAAACCAGCTGACGTGCTTGGCGACGAGTAGTAGCAAATCCTGCACGGTAAACCGCATTATCGGTACGACGCTCAAGGTATTCTAGCAATTTCTCGCCAGTTAGACCCTCGGCGCGGGTTGCTTCTTTCATCAGCTTAGCAAATTGTTTCTCGAGTAGGCCATAGAGGCGGCGAACTTTCTGTTTCTCACGAAGTTGAGTGAGATAAAGGCTACCGCCACGCTGACGCATGCCAGCGTGCTGACCAGGGATACCGGTCTTTTTGGCCATTACTTTATGTGCTTTTGGCGCGAGGGCATAACCTTCGCGACGACTTTGTTTTACAATTGGAGATTTATCGCGTGCCATTATGGTTTCCTTTCTCCTTTAGGACGGACACCACCGTGAGCGATAGGAGTCATATCGGTGATACTGTCGATTTTCATTCCAATGCCAGAGATAGCGCGAATAGCACTATCGCGACCAAGACCGATACCTTTGACGTAAACATCAACGCTATTCATGCCATGATCTTTCTTGGCAATTTCACCTGCTTTTTCGGTAGCAATCTGAGCAGCATACGCAGTGCCTTTCTTGCTGCCGCGGAAGCCGTTGGCTCCAGCAGAGGACGCAGAAATTGCGCCACCATTTTTGTCTGTAAAGGTGATAATTGTATTGTTGAAAGTGGCCTGGATATGAGCCTGACCAGAGGTAACAATACGTTTACCTTTTTTACCCTTTCTTTTTGTAGCTTTTGGAGCTTCTGCAGTTTCAGTAGTCTGTTCAGGAGCGTCCATAGCTTCGGTTTTCTTGATTTCTTGTTCAGCCATTTATTCTCCTTCCTTAAGTCTTACTTGCTGCTTTTGGTTGTGCGCCGCCAACTGCGATAGCTTTACCCTTACGAGTGCGTGCGTTCGTACGAGTACGCTGTCCGTTGACAGGGAGCTTTGCCTTGTGGCGAAGTCCTTTGTAGGAATTGATATCCTTAATGCGCTTAATATTGTTGGTCACCAAGCGTCTGAGATCACCTTCAACATGATATTTCTTGGAAATAATCTCGTTGATTTTTTGCTCGTCAGCCTCGGTGAGATCTTTCACCCGAGTGGTAGGCTCTATCTTAGCCTCCGCAAGGATGGCTTTGGAGGTTGTGCGTCCAATTCCGTAAATATAAGTAAGGCCAATCCAAACTTGTTTATCGGAAGGGATGACAACGCTTGCAATTCTTGCCATGCTTAACCCTGCCTTTGCTTGTTCTTAGGTTTCTTCTTGTTGATGACACGTAGTACACCTTTTCTGCGTACAATGATATCATCAGGGGAGATTTTTTTAACACTTGCACGTACCTTCATAAAGTGTCAAAATCCTTTCCTTATTATGTGTCCTAAAATCTTAACGCTTTTACCTCTGTTGTAAACCTTATAACCGACTAATTATAAAATTCGCAACATATGAATTGCTTCGAAACGTTGTAATTTCTTGGACACTTATTATTAATTCTTTTGGCGAAAGGTGATTCTACCCTTCGTGAGATCATAAGGGGTAAGCTCAACTTTCACCTTATCGCCCGGCACAAGACGAATGTAATTTTTGCGCATACGTCCGCTCATGTGGGCAATAATAATATGACCATTCTCGAGTTCAACCCGAAATTGGGTATTAGGTAAAGCCTCAACGACTTTGCCGGTGAGTTCTATCACTTCCTTTTGACTAGCCATAAATTACCCCATTATTATACCAAAGTTTTTTTGCGTTGTAAAGGGTTTTTCTAGAGATTTTAGGAGAAAAAACAAAATTCGATAATAGTAGCTCTTGGGTTAATGTAATAAGCAGAATTCGATAATACAACTTCTTGTTGTACTTGGTTCAGCCTGATAAATAGAAAAGCGTAATTCCTGCCTGCGCCGGTATTAACAGTACCGTACTCGGCAAGATATTACACTTTTCTATTGATCAGGTGAAATCCGCTTTTTATACAACAAGAAGTTGTATTATCAAGAATTCTGCTCTTTACGCCAGAGCCAAGGAGCAGAAGCTATTGCTTTGCCTTGGGTTACTGGGCGAGGCAGCGGAGGGAGAAGCCGTAGCGCTTGCCGTAGTTGCGCGCCGGGTCGACTGTGCTATTAGTACCGTTTAAGTTCAGGTAGTACGCGTAGGTAGCACTGGTATAGACGGAACTAGACCAGTAGGCGCCGCTCGTACCCTGATAGAACGGACTTGAACCAGGTTCAGTGCGCCCACCTAGGATAAATTGCGATCCAGCAGTATCAGTCATAGCAGTATAGCTATTATAGTTATTGTAGAGAGTTTGGTATTCTCCAGAAGGGCCACCGGTTGGGAGGCGGAAGGATTTGGGAAGAAAATTTGTTACTATATTAGTTTTTTGGTGCTTTAGGCGCGTGAGCGAGATTTGCGGAGTTGTAAAAAATACAACAGATAAGCATACTTCTGAACGCTAGCTTGCTAGCGAATTTCAGAAGTATGCTGTCTTGATCTGTTGTAATTTTTACAATAATTCCGCAAGTCCAGCACCAAAAAACTAATATAGTCAAATTTTCTTATTATCCTACTCAGACTTAGACTCAGTGTTGTTAGATTCTTCGGCGGCTTTTTTAGCTTTTTCTTCGCGTTGTTTTTGAAGCTCGTTTTCAATCTCTGTAGGTGTATAATTGGTGTTTTCTTCTTCTAGTACAGCGCGGAGGAATTGACGTGAGAGATAAGTATTTTGAACCTGTGACCATGCGCCTGTACAAGTGATAATGGAAAGGGACTCTTTGCCGTTTTCTGGTGTGGTCAACATCTTGGACATTTTACTATCGGCCTCTGATAGGGGGACCTCTTCGTTCTCTACAACTTTATAGCGGAAGAATTTGCCATCACCACGCTCAATTTCAATAATATCGCCTGGAACTAGATCTGGAAGGTGCTTGAATACACCCTCGACATTAGGGCCGCCATTGTGGCCGTCGATAAGTAGCGTGCGGCCCTCGCCTGGTTTACCAGAAGAACGGTACCAGCCAACATCAAATATATTGTTTGGCGTCTGAAGGCGACCAATATTATTAAGCCCAACCTCTGTGACGCGAGCACGATCAATACCTAACTTATCAATAGAGAGAAAGCGAGGTTTTTCTGGAGAAACACGCCAAGCTAGCTTATCTGCCTCTGTGCGCTCAGTTTCGTCAACATTTTCATTTGTATCTTCTGGGGCGATGGTATTATCAATTGCAGTAGCGCGCGTGGTGCCTTCCATGCCGGCATAATAGCTAGCCTCCCATACGGCAACCCGAATGATGCAAATGGTAAGGATAAGAATTATAACTCCCCAAATGATTTTCGGAAGATTCTTCTTCCAGTTAAACTTCAGAGCCATTATTTATAATCGTCGTAGGTTACCATTAATGCGCGTGAGTCTAGCTGACGTAAGCTTTCGAGGGCTACCGTCACCACGATAAGAAGACCTGTACCAGAGATCGAAAGACCAATTGGATAACCAAGTGTCATAATAAAGATATAATCTGTCACAAATGGAAGCATAGCGATCAAGCCGAGAGATAAGGAGCCAAGCAGATTGAGGCGATTGACGACACTCTTGAGATAGTTGGCAGTGGTAACACCAGGACGAACACCCTCGATAAAGCCACCTTGTTTTTGGAGATTATCTGCAAACTCATTAGTATTGAAGATAATTGACGTGTAGAAATATGTAAATGCTACCACGAGGATAAAGTACATAATTGGATAGATAAACCACTGGCCGGTGATGCCATTTGGATAGAGAGTAGAAAAGTTCTGTGCCGATGGAGCCGAGAAAAGATTGACTAGATTGGCGCCAAATTCGTTGCCCGCATCAAATGTGGTAATAAGCTGACCAATGAGGGCTGGGAGTGAGAGAAAGGCAGTAGCGAAGATTACAGGTACAACGCCGGCTGCGATGAGTTTGATAGGGAGAATGGACTTAATGCCACCATAGCTACTATTGCCATGAACACGCTTGGCATAATTAATCGTGATGATACGCTGCGCCTCATTAAGCTTGATCAATAGATAGACAACAATAACTAGTGCCACCAGGAAGCCAAGACAGATCCAGAATACGGTAGGATTGACTGGGATATCAAACCAACCGAAGACCGAGAGGCTACCGTTGCTGGTATTGAATAGCTCGGAGGTAAGGGTAGCAAAAGTATTTGGGAATTGTGAGATAATCGAAGCAAAAATGATCATCGAGATACCATTGCCGATGCCTTGCTCAGAGATAAGCTCACCTAGCCACATCAAGACGATAGAGCCAGCTGTCATTGAAGTAATAGCTAGAGTCCATTGCATTGGATTAAGCTCTATAGCAGAGGCGGTATTAGCTAGGGCAGTCTGTTTAAGGATAAAGATATATGCAAATGATTGGACAATTGCTAGCGGGACCGTCAGGCGACGAGTCCACTGATTGATTTTGCGACGGCCTGATTCGCCATCTTGGGATAGCTCCTCTAGACTAGGGATAGCCTTCGTGATTAGTTGTACAACAATCGAAGAAGTAATGAATGGCGAGAGGCCAACTAAAATAATTGATAGTGATGTGAGACCACCACCAGAAATTAGATTAAGAAAACTGGAAAAATCGGACTTGCTGAGTAGATTATCGATCGCTTCTTTAAAAGTAGCGGAATCACCCAGAGGAACAGGAACATGCGCCAAAAAGCGGTAGACTACAACAATACCAAGCACGATGAGAATGCGCTTTAGCATGTCCTTGTTTTTTAGTGATTTAAAAATAGTCGTAAAATGCATAATTAAACTCTAAATTCTTCATCTATAATATCACAGATTTGGCATTTTGGCGATGTTTTTTAGAGATTTAACAAAAAATCCCCATATCTTGGGGATCTTTTGTATGATATATCTAAGCTTTCTTAGTCTCTTTGCTTCCTTTGCGGCTGTCTTCTTGGACTTTTTGCGCAGGAACTGCAACGGCCTTAAAGCTACCGCCGGCCTTTTTGATAGCCTCGACAGCGGTCTTAGATGCATACTGAGTCTGAAGATCAATCTTAGTTGTAACCTCACCGCGGGTGATTACTTTGACCTTGGTGAATGGAGTAGAGATCAAACTTGCATCGTACATAGCAAAGTTATCAACAGCGCCCTTGAGCTCGTTCAAGCGGTCCGTATAGACAACTTCTGCTTTCTTGTGGATTGATTTGAAACCTTTGAGTTTTGGCACAGCTTGCATAATAGCACGCTGACCACCCATGAATCCTGCTGGCATCTTACGATGGCCGGTACGAGACTTTTGACCTTTAGTACCGCGGCCGGCTGTTTTACCCTGACCTGCGGAGATACCGCGACCCTTGCGGGTAGGACGAGTATTTCTATTGACGTTTAAATCGTTGTATTTCATTACTTGTCCTCCTTCTTAGTGTCGGCCTTTTCGGACTTTGCTGCCTTCTTTGTTGATTGGTTTTTGTTCCAATCTTTGCGAGGAACTTGTTGACGCAAGCCTTCGACTACGGCATAGGCAATGTTGACCTTATTGGTAGAACCAAGACTCTTAGAGATAAGATTCTTAACACCGGTCAATCCAATAATGGAACGGACAACACCGCCAGCGATAATACCAGTACCAGGAGCGGCAGGCTTCATCAAAACATGTGCGCCAGTCTCTTTGGTTTCTACCTCGTGGCAGATGGTCTCACCATCCATTGCGAATTCTACTAGATTCTTCTTCGCTTTGGCGGTTGCCTTCTGTACAGCAGAGGTAACATCATTACCCTTAGCAACACCGACACCGATCTTGTTCTTATGGTTACCAATAGCTACGAGTGCCTTGAAGCGCATGCGGCGACCACCCGCAACAGTACGGGAGACGCGGTCGATATTGATGGTGACTTCGTCGTACTCTTTTGGTGCAACATCTGCTTTGACGCCACCGCGGCGGCGGTTGTTGCGACGATCAAACGGACGGCCACCAATATCACGAGACTTGCGTGATGCTGCAGTCTCGTCGGTCATCTTAAGCGTACCAGACTTGTTGATGACTTTTGGTTGATTATTATTATTTTCAGCCATATTAGAACTCCAATCCTTCCTTGCGGGCAGCATCTGCTAGGGCAGACATACGGCCAGCATAAGCATTTGCGCCACGATCGAAAACAACTGCTTTGACTTTGGCTTTTTTTGCTTTTTCGGCAATTTCTTTGCCAATTGCAGCGGCTTTTTCGACCTTGCTACCAGACAATTTACTACCAATAGTAGTAGCATAGGCTAGTGTAGTTTTTTTATCATCATCAATAACCTGCGCGGTAATGTGAAGATTACTGATGTGAACTGTCAAGCGTGGACGCTCAGCGGTGCCATGAATCTTGGCACGGGTGCGGTTTGCACGATATTCAGCTTTCATGATTATTTACCTGCCTTTCCAGCCTTGCGGATGATATACTCACCAACATAGCGAATACCCTTACCCTTGTATGGCTCTGGTTTCTTAAGCGCGCGGATTTCTGCAGCGCATTGACCAACTTGTTGCTTGTCAATGCCAGAAACAGTAATCTGCATCTTGTCGACCTTTAGTTCAATACCCTCTGGAGCGGTGTATTTGACAGGGTGTGAGAAGCCAAGGGCCATCTCAATCTGCTTACCACCGCCAGATAGGCGATAACCGACACCATTAATCTCGAGTTTCTTCTCGAAGCCTTTGGTGACGCCTTCTACAGCGTTGTTTAGCAAAGCGCGCTGCAAACCGTGCCATGCACGAGATTTTGGCTCGTCATTCTTGCGAGTGACGATTGCTTTACCATCCTCTACTGTAGTAGTGGTGTTTTCCTGGACAGGAACCTGGAGCGTGCCCTTTGGTCCTGCGACTGTAATTTCTTTGTCGCCGACCGTGATTGTCACGCCTGCAGGAACGTCTACAGGTAGTTTTCCGATTCGACTCATATTATTCCTTTATTTATTACCTTTATTATAACACAATTACCAAACTTTGACTAGGATCTCTCCACCGAGGTGTTGTTTTTTAGCCTCATTGCCACTCATGATACCCTTAGAGGTAGAGATGAGGACGATACCGCGACCAGATTTAACGGTTGGGATATCGGCGGCTGCAGTGTAAATTCTACGGCCTGGCTTAGAAACTTTGGTAATCTCACTAATTTTGGCGATTTCATTCTCCCCGCAGATAATTACGCGCAAAGTATCACGTGGGTGAGCTTTCTCGATCTTATAATCTGCGATATAGCCGTTTTTCTTGAGGCCCTCAACGACTGCTACTTTGAGTTTGGAAGTTGGGGCAGTAATCTCGTTTTTATGAACCTGAATAGCGTTGCGGATACGGGTAATCAGGTCAGCGATTTGATCAGTAGATTGTAATGACATAATTCTCCTTTCCTACCAGCTACTCTTTGTTACACCAGGGATCTCACCCTTGCTTGCTTTTTCACGGAAATTAATACGACTGAGACCAAAACGGCGCATATAGCCGCGTGGACGACCGTCCAAGAGATCACGATTCTTTAGACGTGTAGGACTAGAGTTGCGAGGAAGCCTCTGCAAACCCTCTAGGTCGCCGGCCGCTTTTAATGCGGCGCGCTTGTCTTTATATTTGTCGTACATTTTCTGCCGTTTTTGATCACGTAGGACTGCTGACTTCTTAGCCATATTATTTGCCCTCCTTCTCAAACGGCATTCCAAATAGCTCTAGCAATCTAGTGCTCCCTTCTTTAGATCCGTTTTTAATAATAAATGTAACTTCTAGGCCATGCAAAACTGCAGCATCTTCGAAGGTAATCTCTGGGAAGACAGTCTGCTCTTTGAGGCCAAGACTGTAGTTGCCTTGATTATCAAAAGTCGGAGGCCAAGCGGGCT
>JAZQKE010000016.1:0-32827 GCA_045541995.1 Candidatus Nanosyncoccus sp.
AACTATAATAGCTATACTGCTATGACTGATACTGCTGGACCGCAATTTATCCTAGGTGGGCGCACTGAACCTGGTTCAAGTCCGTTCTATCAGGGTACGGGCGGCTTCTACTGGTCTAGTTCCGCCTATACCAGTGCTACCGACGCGTACTACCTGCTCTTATACGGTACCAATAGCGCAGTCAACCCGACGAACTACGACCGCAAGCGCAACGGATTCACCCTCCGCTGCCTCGCCCAGTAATCCAAGGCAAAGCAATAGCTTCTGTAACTTGGCTTTTTAAGGACCTATTGTAGAGTAATATAATGAAGACTTACTATCCGCCTCCCCACCGGCAACACCACCGGAGAATTCCAATCACTCTACAATCAATATCCAACCTATGATCAAATGCGTAAGTATCCAGTGGGGATGGTGCTGGGAGGGAGATATTATTGGGGTGATGGTACATTGAACTATCAGGGTATGCGCGGCAACTCCTGGTCTAGTTCCGCCTATACCAGTGCTACCGGCGCGTACTACCTGAGCTTACGCGGTACCGATAGCGCAGTCTACCCGGCGGTCAGTGGCCTCAAGCGCAACGGCTTTCCCCTCCGCTGCCTCGCATCACTCCACTAAAAAAGGAGAAGATTACAGTCCCAAATCCATGCTACCTCCCAACCGGTGGCCCTTCTGGAGAATACCAAACACTCTACAATAACTATAATAACTATGATGCTATGACTAACACTGCTGGGCCACATTTCGTCCTGGTTGGCTACCGCGGCGGCACCAGTCCCTACAATCAGGGTGCGTACGGCGACTACTGGTCTAGCTCCGCCTCTACTAGTGCTACCTACGCGTACAGCCTGCACTTACTCGGCACTAACAGCACAGTCTACCCGGCGCACTACAGCGGAGACTACAAGAGGTACGGCTTCACCCTCCGCTGCCTCGCCCAGTAACCAAACCAGGGAAAAAGTAGCTTTTAGAATAAAGTAAAGAAAAAGAAAAGCCTGAAATCCTTCCGCCTCCCAACCGGTGACCCTTCTGGAGAATACCAAACTCTCTACAATAACTATAATAGCTATACTGCTATGACTGACACTGCTGGGCCACAGTTTATCCTCAGTGGCGGCCGCACCGGCACCAGTACCGTCAATCAGGGTAGGTACGGCAGGTACTGGTCTAGTTCCGCCTTTACCAGTGCTACCCGCGCGTACGACCTGCTCTTCTACGGTACCAATAGTACAGTCGACCCGGCGTACAGCGAAGTCAAGCGCGACGGCCTCTCCCTCCGCTGCCTCGCCCAGTAACCCAAGGCAAAGAAGTAGCTCCTGTCCCTTGGCTCTGGAGTAAAAAAGCAGAATTCTTGATAATACAGCTTCTTGTTGTATAAAAAGCGGATTCACCTTAGAAGATTAATTTGTAAATACCTTACGGGTACCGTTTAGTCGGGCTTTAGTTGTGATTTACAAATTAATCTGATAAGGCTGAACCAAGTACAACAAGAAGCTGTATTATCGAATTCTGCTTTTGAATTGAATATGCTATAATAACATCTATGAATATCACCCGTTTTGCACCTAGCCCTACTGGCTACATCCATATTGGTAACGTCCGTAGCGCTATTTATCCATTTCTTATCGCTAAGCAATCTACTGACGGTCGTTTTATTTTGCGTATAGAAGATACCGATCGCGCACGCTACGTTCCAGGTGCTACCGAGTTGATTATGGAAACTCTCCGTTGGCTCGGCCTCGATTGGAATGAGGGCGTAGAAGTCGGTGGCGAACATGGCCCATATTATCAGAGCGAGCGCCGCGATATTTATCATGCCTATGCCCGCAAATTAATCGAACAGGGTCGAGCCTATGCTGATCCCACTCCGCCAGACGTCATCGATCAATATCGCAAAGCTGATAATGCCGCCAAAATCCCATTTTTATATCGTAATCACCGCCCAGATACAGAGGTAGCCTGGGAGCCTGGCATTCCTCTACGTTTCAAGTCTGAGCCAAAAACAGTCAAATGGCACGATGAGGTAATGGGCGATCTCGAGACCGGCCCCGAAGTCATGGATGATATCATTTTGATCAAAAAAGATGGTTTACCAACCTATAATTTTGCTCATATCGTAGATGATTACGAGATGCAAGTTACCCATATCGTCCGCGGAGTAGAGTATCTATCTAGTATGCCAAATTATCTTGCACTGTATGAGGCACTTGGTATTGAACATCCTAAATTTGTCTCTTTGCCACACGTCTTAGCTCCACAAGGAAACAAAAAGCTCAGCAAGCGTGATGGCGCCAAATCTGTCATCGAGTACAAAGATTCCGGCGTCTTACCAGAAGCCATGCTCAACTACCTAGCCTGCCTGGGCTGGAATGATGGTACCGAGCAAGAAATCTACAGCAAAGCTGATCTACTTAAACACTTCTCAATTGACCGCATCCAAAGCTCTGGCGCCCGCTTTGACGAGGTGAAGCTGCTCTGGCAAAATGGCCAATGGATCCGCAAAATCTTCGACGAAAATGGCTGTGATGCGCTCTATGATTACACTATCTCTCGCGACACCTCGGCCTTGTCCGCTCACTCTGCTAATCCAGCGCGTGACTCGCTGATCAACTTTTGGCCAGAGTCTGCCATGGCTTATGATGAAGATTACCGCAAGCGCGTTCTGTCAATTATTTACGATCGCCTCAAGGTCCTTTCCGATCTGCGCGAGTTTACCAGCTATTTCTTCGAAGATCCGCGTATCGATCTAGAATATCTTCAGTCTAATAAATTCATCAAGAAATTATCAGAAACCGAGCAGCGCGATCTACTAAGCGCTACCATTGAAAAGCTCCAAAAACTCGATAATTCTAGCACCCAGACTGCCTGGAATGCCGACAACCTCCAGGCCGCTTTCAATGAGCTTCTAGCAGAGACCGGCAAAAAACCCGCCGAGCTCTTTAGTCTCATCCGCATCGCCTTGTCTTATGCCGCTTTCTCACCAGCGCTACATTTAACTTGCGATGTACTAGGTCGCGATCGTGTGCTTTCGCGCCTCAACTCTACCCGCTCCGCTATCGTTAATGATTTGTAAAATCTTATTTCATGCTATAATAAAAGCATGAGCAGCAAGACAATACCTACCAAATCTAACAAACAGCCAAATTCTTTCAACAAAATCAAACCTCCTCTTACCGAGGATGAGGTCAAGCGTAAAAAACGCAAAAAGCGCATTATCATTGCTATTATTATCATCTTAGTTTTGGTAGCCGCCGGTGTCGCAATTTATTTCATCTTTTTCCATAATAACAAAAACACCGACCAGCCTCAGCCAGAGCAAAAAACCGCCAAAATTTACAGCAAACTCTCTGGCCTAGAGATCGCCAAAGAGTCCGATAATACACTCCCAACTTACTGTATCCAGATGCCAAATGGCACCGATGGCGCCCGCCCACAGATCGGTCTCGATCAGGCCCCTATTGTCTTCGAAGCAATTGCCGAGGCCGGCATTACCCGATTTGCTGCTATCTTCCAGAATCCTACCTCCAAGGCTATCGGCCCTATCCGCTCCTTGCGTAGCTACTACTTAGATTGGGACACTCCGTTCGATTGCACCGTCGTTCATGCCGGCGGCTCCGATGAGGCTATCGCCGATCTAGAAAAAGGCGGCTATCGCGATCTTACCGAATCAAACGAGTACATGTGGCGCGATAATTCATCCTACTGGGCACCGAACAACCTCATGACTTCGCCTCAGCTCCTAGATGAATTCGCCAATAAAAACAACTATCGCACCTCTGATCCAAAGGCTTTCCCACGTCTCACCCCAGATGAAGTCACCGAGATTATCGCTAATAATACAGCGCAATCTAACGCCAATTCATCAAACGACTCTACTCAGTCTAATAGCCAGTCCAATCAGTCCGATTCAAACTCTACTCCTGTAGTCTTCGCCTCCGATATTAAAGTCAACTTTGGCGGTACTGCTGCATTTAATACTGTTTACAAATACGATGACAAGACTAACTCTTATCTCCGTTCTTATGCCTCCGGCGAAGAGCATCTCATCTATTCTTGTACCGACACCGACAAATCCACCCCTGCTCCAAAGAGCGATTGTGGCATTGCTAAACAAGTCGCTCCATCCGCTGTCGCCGTCATGATGGTCGATGAGCGTCTTGATTCCGATGGCTATCACCACGTCATCCAAACAATCGGTACTGGCATCGCTTACGTCTTCCAAAACGGCACCGCTGTCAAAGGCACCTGGAAAAAATCCAGTAAGACCTCCCAAATAGAGTTTAAGGATGCCTCTGGCAATCTGATGTCATTTACCCCTGGTCAGCTCTGGATCGCCGCCGTTCCAAATTCTGGTGGTAGTGTTGAATATTAATCAAAGGAGTTTATTATGCCAAAATCACTAGTCGTCTATTTTTCCCACCCTCACGAGAATTACAACGTCGGAGTCGTCACAGAGGGCAATACTAAATTACTTGGCGATGCCTTAGCGCAAGCTACTGGTGCCGATGTTTTTGAAATCACCCCTCAAGAGCCTTACCCCACGAGCTACCAAGATTGTGTCGAAAAAGCCACTTCTGAGGGCGCCAACAGCGCCCGTCCAGCCTACATCGGCGACGTGACGAACTGGGGCGATTACGACACGATTTATCTAGGCTATCCTATCTGGTGGGGAGATCTTCCGATGATAGTCTATACTTTTCTAGAGAATCATGATTTTTCTGGCAAGACTGTCGTCCCATTCAATACCCATGAGGGCTCTGGCAATGCCAATACTTTTGCCATGATCAAAGCTACCATTCCAACCGCCAATGTCATTGGCGATGGCTGGAATATTACAGGAACCAAAGCTCGCACCCCTGAGGGCCAACAAGCACTCATCGATTTTACCAAGTCTCTCTAGAATGAAAGATCTCGTCCAAGCACCAATATCCTACTAAAACGAGCTAGGCTGGTGCCTAGCTCGTTTTAAATTCAACTTGGTGATTCCGGCGGGAGTCGAACCCGCGATTTTCTGGATGAGAACCAGACGTCCTAGACCACTAGACGACGGAACCATATCTATATTTTATCAGATATCTCCAATTTTTCAAGCATTTTCCAAGATAATTACATATTTTGTCATTAGTCATAAATAGCCCAAAAACATCCTCTCCCAATAAAACTCCTGCGAACTATTGACTTTTATGCTTATGTGTGGTACAATAATACAGATAAGTAGTTGGTCTTTTTGACCGCAAAAATAGCTCTTTATAGAAAAGAAAGGGGGACTATAATATGAATAGCCCAAACACAAAGGATTGGTATCTCATAAATATGAGCACTGGTAAACCAATAGACAAGTCTAAGATACAAAACATCTTAGACTCAGCTGATGATGCCGGCTCTATCGAGATTCCAGGTCTCAACATAGGAATTTCGGGAAAAATCACCGGCGACACGCTCACATATGGAGATAATGTGATCAACGGCCTGCGCAACAAAGTAATCTGCGTCCGCTCAATAGAAAACATTGTTTCCTTCACAACCGCAAACTTGCGAGAGTACGTCGCAGAAAAAGAGACGATGAAATCGCCTCGCTGAATCAACACAAGAAAGCCCGATAAGCACCTCTCCAACAGATCACATCAACAGATCACACCAAAATAAAATGACTTTTTTAGGGCTTTCATCATAGAACCGAACTGTTTCCGACATTTTCAGTTCGAGTTCATTTAGTTTTCCTACGGGTCGCAACCTTGTTGCGGCCCATTTTTCTTGAAAAAACACGCCAAAAATGTTATGATTATACTATGAAATCTTTACCGATCGTCGCCTTAATCGGCCAGACTAACGCCGGCAAATCTAGCCTGCTTAATCGTTTTGCACGCAAAAATATCGCCATTGTTGCCAGGGAAGAGGGTACCACACGCGATAATGTCATGGCCCGAATCGACGATCGTTTTCTTTTAATCGATACCGCTGGCCTCAAGGATCCAGATGACGATTTTGAAGCTGGCATCCAAGATCAAATCGCCGATGCAATTGATTCCGCCTCTGTTATTTTGTTCACAGTTGATGCTACTAAATACTTCGATCATCACGATAAAAATATTGCTCGTTCCGCGCTCCGTTCCAAAAAGCCAGTCTTTTTATTACTCAATAAATCCGATCGCGGCGAGTCTCTCGAGATCAATGAGTTTCGCGCCCTCGGCATCCCAGAGGACCATATCTTCCGCACCTCTGCCACTACTGGGCAGGGCATTAACGACCTCAAGCAGGCAATTTTGAAGGCGTTAGGCGAGCCGGCAATTGAACCGGTTCGCGAATCACGGCCTCTCAAGCTCGCTCTTATCGGCCGCCCTAATGTCGGTAAGTCTAGCCTTTTCAACACCCTTGGCCGCAAGCAACAAGCTCTTGTCAGTTCCCGCCAAGGCACTACGCGCGATGTTAACCGCATAGAAATCAAATATAAGGGTCGTGATATCGAAATTCTAGACACTGCTGGCCTACGTAAACCCGGCCGCCGCGAGGTTGGCATTGAAAAGTTTTCCGCCATCCGTACATTGGCTGCCGTCGAAGAGGCCGACATCTGCGCCTTGCTGATTGATTCCACCGAGCCCCATTCCAAACTTGACCAATCACTCGCCGGTCAAATCGTCGAAGCAGGCAAGGGAATCATCATGGTCGTCACCAAATCCGACCTACTAGAAGACTCCACCCCCACTAATTACTTCGGCGAAGAGAATATCAAAAATCGTACCGCCGCCGACTTTCTCCTAGATCAACTAGAAAATGATTTCAATTTCTTACCATATGCACCGGTGATTTTTACCAGCTCCGAGACAGGAAAAAATGCCACTAAATTATTCGAGCTCGCCCTTGATGTCGACAAAGCTCGCCACTATGAGCTCAAAACTTCCGATCTCAATCATATCCTGCGCGAGGCTATTGCTTCTCACCCGCCTGCCGGCCTCAAGAATACCCATCCCAAACCTAAATACATCGTCCAGACTGATACTTGTCCGCCTTGGTTTGTCGTCCACGGCCACGATTTAGGCCTGCTCCACTGGTCCTACAAGCGCTTCATCGAGCGCAAGATTCGCGAGTTCTACCCTTATCTTGGCACACCAATCATGTTTTCGTTCCACTCTGATAATAGCAACACCAAAGCATCCTCATCCAGCAAAGCCAACAGGCCCGCCGCCCGCTCTAAAAATAACAAAGGCAAAAAGTCATGAAACTAATTATCGGTTTTGGCAATCCCGAGTCCAAGTACAATTTTACCCGTCATAATTATGGCTTTTTGACGCTCGATTTTTATGCCAAAATTAAGGGTCTTACCTGGGAGCCACACTCTAAATTTGATGCTATCTGGCTTAAGACCAAGACCGAGTCTAGTGAGCAAGTAATTTTGATCAAGCCACAGACTTATTACAATGAGGTTGGTAAATCTATCCAATCCTTTGCTCACTTTTACAAAATTGCACCTCAAAACATCATGGTAATTTGTGATGATTTCGATCTTGATTTTGGCAAAATCAGAGTCCGCGAACACGGCTCCACCGCCGGTAATAATGGCCTCAAATCCGCCACCCGCGAGCTTGGTACTAGCGATTTCTGGCGCCTCCGGCTCGGCACAGACTCCAAACTGCGTGCCAAATCCGGTGGCAAAATCGACGATATCGACTTCGTCCTTAGCAAGTTTACGCCTGAGGAAAAGGAGCAGCTACCTGCCATTCTCCGCGAGGCCTGCGCTAAAATTGACGATTTTCTTTCAGAAACTACTATTTAGCGTAAGACAACTTCTGCTTTTCTATCCTACCCTCGTACCATCCACTTATTCATTCCCACCCCTTTTACCACGCCTTTTATCTCCAGCACTGTAATTAACTGATTAAACTTCGCCACAGAGATGGCTAACCTCTGCATTATCTGCTCGCCCTCCTGCGTGCCAGTCAGAATCAGAGCTACAATTTTTCGTTCTACCTCTGTTTCCAGCTTACCAGCCAACCTTGCTAAGCGTTTATCAATATTAGACTCGTTTTCACCAGCACTGAGGTCACCAGAGCTTCCAGGACTACTAAGGCTACCAATCTTGTCAGCTCCACTAGGGAAAAGCGCCTCTAGCAGATCTTCCGGTCCAGTATACGGCATCGCCCCCTGCAGCAGTAATTTATTGCATCCCCTAGAACTCTCCCTGTTAATATCACCAGGCGCCACCATCAGGTCCTTGTTTTGTCCGATCGCATGCGTTGCCGTATTTAGAGAACCACTCCGATCCGCCGCTTCCGCCACCAACACTATATCGGATAGTCCAGCAATCAGCCGGTTTCGCTCCAAAAATCGCGCCTGGACCTGTTTTTTACCCTCCGGCAAATCTGCAGGTCCATACTCCGAAATCACCGCCCCACCTTTTTTAACGATTTCTCGCGCCAGTCCGGTATGCCTCCAGGGGTAAATTTGATCTATCGGTGTTCCAAGCACTGCAACTGTCACTCCACCGGCATCTAGCGCCCCCCGATGCGCAATGCTATCTATTCCATAAGCTAGCCCCGACACCACCACAGCGCCCGCCCTAGCCGCCGCATAGGCCGCCTGATAGGCTACCTCGTACCCATATGAGGAATTTTTCCTCGATCCCACAATTGCCACTGTAGGACATTTTTTAGGTATTTTTCCATAAAAATACAACATTTTTACATTAAGCACAAGCATTTTTAACACCTCTGTAAAATTACTCTCCAGGGGTCGGATTTGATTGATTTTCATAAAAAATGTTAAAAAAGTGTTGACTTATTATTTTTTGTGTGCTATAATGAACACAGTTAGGGTCATCAAAAACCCAACTGCACCTAAAAAATCATAATTTCTACTACTATTTTAGCACATTTTTGTGAGAAAATAGTACTGAAGTTGCGTGTTCTTGAATCTTTTCGGGCTTATAATTTGTCTATTTGGTTATAAGTTTATAAAGTATTACCTCCACTTTGAAAGGCTCTTCGAGAACATAGCAACCCCCATAACCGGCGGGCCCCAATTTGTGTGAGGTGGGTCGCGCTTCCGGGGCTTCCCCGGTATCTGGAAAAAGAAGCGTTATGGGGTACCCAAAGAACCCCTAGATGGGATTAGGTGATGCCCACCCTTACCTAATCCCATCCAGGGGTTTTTTGGTGCTTATGTTATAGGAAAATCCTTAGCAAATTTATTTTTTGGTGTTTAAGTCTTGAACACCGTCAACTATATTTTTGCGCGCTCTACGAGCGTGGCAAAAATATAGTTGTGGTAACACCAAAAAATAAGATTTGCTGGATTTTCCTATAGTCTCAAACAGCTTATACTTGAAATCACAAGAAGTCGAGTATAAAACGAGCTTGCTCGTTTTATTGAGACGACGCCGTGATTTCTAGATTTCCGCAGGAAATCTAGACACAGTGTGTTATTATAGTAAATATGAGCAAAAACCTAGTCATCGTCGAGTCCCCGGCCAAAGCCAAGACTATTGAAAAATATTTAGGATCTGATTTTAAGGTCATGTCCTCTGTTGGCCATATCAGAAAAGACACCAAAGTCGACGTTGACCATGATTTTGCCGTCACTTACGAAATTGATGAGGGCCACAAAAAAGTTGTCTCCGACCTTAAAAAGGCCGCCAAATCTGCCGATACTATCTGGCTCGCAACTGATGAAGACCGCGAAGGAGAATCAATTTCTTGGCACCTTTTAGAGGTCCTAGATTTACCAAAAAATACCAACCGCATTACTTTCCACGAAATCACCAAACCCGCCCTAGAAGAGGCCGTCAAACATCCTCGTACTGTCGATATGGATATGGTCTATTCCCAGCAAGCCCGCCAGACTCTAGATATGCTAGTCGGTTTCGATTTATCAGGAGTAGTACGCCGCAAAGTTCCTGGCGCCATTAGCGCTGGCCGTGTCCAAAGTCCAGCTCTGCGTCTAATTGTCGAAAAAGAGCGCGAAATTGAGAAATTTAAGTCTAAATCTACCTACAAAGTCACCGGTGAGTTCCAGAAAGCCGATAAAGACACCGCTAAGGCTAATAGCTCGCCATTTAACGCTACTTTAGATGGTGATAGCCCAACTAGCCTAGATCAGGCCAAAAAGCTCCTAGAGAGCCTAAAACAGGCCAAATACACCATCAAATCTGTCGAGAAAACCAAGGGAACTAAGGCTAATCCAGTCCCATTTGCTACTGCTGCTCTTCAAATCGAGGCTAATGCCAAACTCGGCTTCTCCTCTAGCACCACCATGCGTGCTGCTCAGGGGCTGTACCAGGCTGGCCACATTACTTATCACCGTACAGACTCTCTTAATCTTTCAAATCAAGCTCTTGGCGCCATCGCAGGCTACATCAAAAGTAATTTTGGCGAAAAATATCTCAAAGTTCGCCATTTTAAGACCAAATCAGCCGGCGCTCAAGAAGCCCATGAGGCCATCCGTCCTACCCATATAGATACAGAGGTTGCAGGCAATAATGATTTTGAACGCAGATTATACCATCTCATTCGCACTCGCACCATTGCTACTCAGATGGCAAACGCTACCGTTGATAAAACTACCGTAAAATTAGTTTCAGATACCTCAAAAAAGACTACTTTCACCGCCAAAGGCGAAATCGTCGTTTTTGACGGCTTTCTCCGGGTTTATGGCAAAAGTAAAGATTTAGAGCTCCCAGAGTTATCCCAAGGCGACCTCTGTGAGTCAACCGTTATTACCGCCCGTGAGACCTTTTCCAAACCACCTGCCCGCTACACCGAAGGTTCACTCGTCAAAAAACTCGAAGAACTCGGCATTGGCCGCCCCTCTACTTACGCTTCTATCATGTCAGCTATCCAGGCCCGCGGTTACGTTGTAAAAGGTGAATCCGAGGGCACACCGCGCGACGTCACCGAACTAACCCTAGAAAACAGCGCCGTCAATACCAATACTGTCCAAGAGAAGTCCGGTAGCAACCGCGGCAAACTCATTCCTACCCCCGTTGGCGAGCTGGTATCTGACTTCCTCACTGATAATTTTGACCAAATTGTTGATTATGACTTCACTGCCAATATCGAAAAAGAGTTGGATTTAATCGCCGAGAAAAAACTCGATAAGATTAAGATGCTTCGCGATTTTTACGGCCCATTCGCCAAGACTGTTGCCGCCTCTGCCGATGTTGCTCGCTATAATAACGCCAACGCTCTTGGTGTAGATCCCAAAACAGGGAAGAATATCTACGCCAAGGTTGGCAAAAATGGTGGATTTATCCAACTCGGCGAAAACGAAAAAGAATCTGGCGAAAAACCTCGTTTTGCGCCACTACCAAAGGGAACTACTACCAAAACGGTCACTCTAGAACAAGCCCTAAAACAGCTAGAACTACCTGTTTTGCCACGCTCTCTTGGCAAAGCCAAAGATGGCACCGAGCTTATCGCCGCTGCCGGTCCGTTCGGCCCCTATCTCAAGGCTGGTACTTATAATATCCCGCTCAAGACCAAGACCGAGACCTTAGATCCCTACACCGTCACCTTAGAGCAGGCCGAGCCGCTCTACCAGGCCAAGATTGACTCCATCATCGCCGACTGGGGCGAGATCATGATTATAAGTGGCGCCTACGGCCCTTACGTCAAAGGACCTGGCCGCCGCAACAACGCCAAGATTCCAAAAGATGTTGATCCAAAGAAGCTAACAGAGGCCGAAGCGCGCAAAATCCTTGAAGAAAAGCCCAAATCTACCCGCCGCGCTCCTCGTCGCCGCACCAAAGCTAAGAGTAAAACCACCAAGACTAAAGCTAAGACTACCAAAAAATAAAAACTCCCCCGCCTTTGCGGGAGAGAAAATCCTAAGTTTTCCTCTGAGTATCTAGCTCTAGGACAAACTTTTTTGGGGTGCATATTTCTACTATGGCAAGTTGTTTTTTACCTACCAGTTCTTGTTCTTCACCATACACGTTATATTTACGTATAGGAGTTTGATAACGTTCCACGACCCGTGGCGGATCATATTCATAATAAAAATACTGAAGGTATACTTTTGTGTCTACAGATGATACCCGCTCCAGCAGGCCATCACCTTTCTTGCAATAGCGGTAAGCCGCTCCTTCATCCTCTACTATTACGAACACATTCTTCTCCTGGTCAATAGCCCCAAGGTATGTTATTTCTACCGTCTCTTTTATCTCTATCGCTGGCATGGATATAGCAAAAAGCAAAATCGTAGCAATACCACTCATAAAGAGAAAAGTATATACTAACCATCCAAATCCTTCGATCCTATCTATGCCACCAAATAAACTCTCGTTACAAAATATAAATAACAGGATGATTAGCAGCGCTATTGTTGTAAAGACCTTTACCCAATAGTAAAAGTTGTAGTTAAGTACCGCCAAAGTGACGAAATCAGTAATTATTAAAGCACTAGCAATTATTGCAAAAACTTTTTTCTTTGGTGTCATTTTCTGCTTAGCTGCTTCTTTCTTAGCGTCCGGATATTTTCTATAATGGATAAATCCAATATATTTATGACTAGCAAACGCAACTATGTACAGAATTAACGACGCTAAAGCTACTATGCAATAAATAATCGGAAAAATAACTGATATGTCGTCCATTCATATCACCTCACTTTCGAAATATACATTTTAAAATACACACCCTTTCAATTCAAGATTATAACAGATTTTTTATATTTTGTAAAGGATATATAGTTACCTGAACGTCCTCACAAAATAACCATAAGTAGTATTGACTTTTTTACTAATCTGTGCTATAATTAAAGACAGTAGCATATTTTGGAGTATGAATTCTTTTAAAAGGAGGGATCATTATGATGATAAAAGGAAGATGGAAAAATGTTTGTCTTGGTTCGTTTGTCAAGGCATCATTTATAATCGCTTGTGTTCCGGTGTTGGGCTTCATTGTCGGCTTTATAAAAAACTACGATTCTTTTTTAGGCGCTGACTTCGCCTTAACGATGTCGGTTTTTACGATCTGGGAATCTATGGGTATTGCGGTACTGCTAATGCTCATTCATTTTATTGTCCTTGCTGTGGTATACATTTCTGACACAAATGAAAAAATAAACTGGCACTTCAATGTAAAAAGGCGGACGGTAGAGGAGCAGCGCGAAATCAGGTTAGTCCCGGTAGTAGCGCGCTTCGCCGGTTACGAAGCTACTGGATGGCTTGGTTTTACAGACTCGTTTGAGTCGTTCAGTGTAAAAGTCCAGATTGATGATTATTTTTATACCTTTAGCGGTGTCAAAGAATATGCCGCGGCCAAAGAAGGTGAAATGATCGAAGTAAAGGTAAAGCTCTACATCGATGCCGACGGCGACGTATTTTACATCAAGCCGCTAGGCATTGTTAAAAGCAATGAGACAATCATCGCCAAGCCAAACTCACAAACAACATCATAATAATGAGTCCCGCATTTTGCGGGACTTTTTCTTGCAAATAAAATAGCTAGCCTCTCTAGGGTCTCGTCGCCGCAAAGCCACCAAGAAAAAAGTCACCAAGACTCCCAAAACGACAAAAAAATAATCCCCCACATCCGTGGAGGATTACGCGATAGCTTAATGAAGAAAATAATCTATTGCTATCTTTTCGGGGACGTATATTTCTGTCGAATAATATTCTCTTTCGACAATAAAGTTTATGGGTTCACCATAATGATTTACTTCTCTATAAGTAGTTTTGAATTTTTCGACTACCCGCGGAACCTCATCATCATCAACATGATGAACCATTCTACTCGCGTATGGTGCGCTATATTTTCGCTCTGTAACGTTTCCAACTTCCTGATAGAAACGGAAGTAGAGTCCATTGTTGGTTTTTTCTAGGGTAACCTTCTTACCTGTCCCCTCGTCTGGACTCCATAATTCAATCCTGGATTCCTCACCTTCTTTTATTTCCGAAGAATAAAAAGAAACAAAGGAAACAATAGGAAAGCTGATGATGATTATACCAGGAACCAATACTATTATCGCCCTAACTATATTAGGCATCTTTCCGTCATCTCCCACCTCTAGACAAGTAATTATCGGGATAAATATCAAGCAAATAGTTCCTGCAATTTTCAGCCAATAAAATTGATTGTAATTTAATATAGCCAGCATGATAAAATCTGCAATTAGTAACACGCTCGCAATTATCACTATTACAATCCTCATAAAAGTGGAAAGTCTAGCCGAAGCCGACCGGATTTTCGCCTCAATAGAGCCTAATCGTCTCTCGGTATCGGCTGGCGTCTTTTTGGGCAACGCAAAGAAAAATAACTCACCCGAAATCAGAAAAATCATGCAATAAATAAGGGGAAAATACAACCATATTTCGCTCATACAACCACCTCCCTCGACAAATTTTTAATATACGCCTCAAACAATATTTTACCACATTACTGACATTGCGTCAAGTAGCGGCTATCTGTGAAAATCTCGGTGCGCTAAAGGGTCCCGCCTCAGCGGGACTTTTTTAATTTTCTACCACCATTCCGCTTATAATAAAACTTTCTAAAAATAAATTGTTGCAATTGTAAAAAATGTGGTAAAATAGAACATAGAATAATACGAAAAGTTAGTTGACATATACAAAAAATGTGCTATCATAGTATTAAAGAATAATATTAATAGGGGTGGTGTAAAGGAACCGATTCATGGACAAAAATGCGGATGTGATTGCAAATGCGATCAAAGGAAGCCTGAAAATTATTGAACAAGACCGCGAAAAGGAGATTATTTCCCGCCGCTTCGGCCTAAAAGGCCAAAAAGAGACCCTTGAACAAATTGGCGATATGTTGTCTATTACACGCGAGCGTGTCCGCCAGCTCGAAAAGGCAATTTTAATTCGCCTCCGCGTCTGCTCCGAAGAGGGTAAAATCCCAGAGCTCGCCGCCGCCGAAAAGATTATCATCCGCAATCTTACCGAAATGGGTCGCGTCGCTCGCACCTCTAGACTCACTGACAAAATCTACGATCGCGCTACTACCCCATCCGAGCGCGCTGGCCTCGCTTTCCTTGGCAATATCTCCGCCAGCCTCGCCACTATTGACGAAAATGATAATTATTACTCAGCTATCGGCATTGCAGAATATGGCGATACTGATGTTATCAAGAAAAAAGTTGACGAAATTGTCTCTGTTGTCAAAAAAGGCAAAAAACCTGTCACCATTGATGAGCTTGATTCGATGCTTGATTACGAACACCCATCACATATCGAGGCTATCGCCTCTGTTTCCAAACAGCTCGCTACTTTAAACGGCCTCTGGGGTCTTGCCAAATGGCCTACTGTCAACCCTAAGAATATCCGCGATAAGATCTTTGTCGTTCTAGAAAACAAAAAAGAGCCGATGCACTTTGCAGCAATCGCCGAAGCCATCGCCGAGTCTGACTTCAAACGCAAAAATGTCACCATCCAGGCCATCCACAACGAGCTAATCAAAGATTCCCGTTTTGTTCTGATCGGCCGCGGTATTTATGCTCTTGACAGCTGGGGCTACAAAAAGGGAACTGTCTCTGATATTATTGTCGACATTCTCGGCAAATCCGATAAACCTCTCACCCGTGTCGAGATCGTCAAACAAGTTCTCCGCTCCCGCAAGGTTAAAGAAACCACTATTTTACTAAATCTCCAAAACAAGAAACTCTTTAAAAAAGTCGATAAAAACTCCTATACCTTAGCTAATAAATAAAATTACTAATTTTTACTATTTTTAGCTATTCTTATGGTAAAATAAAAGGTGTAAATGCTAGCAAATATCATTCACTTTATTTTAATGCCGATCGTATGGATACCAATCGTAGCCATACTCGGTTTTTTGACCTATCGTAATTACAAAAAAATCAACCGCCTCAAGGTGCTAAATGTTGATTCTGCGCTTCTAATGCTCGAGATTCCACGCGCCAATGATAAAAAAGAGCTCGCTGCCGAGCAGCTTTTTGCCTCTCTACACGGTATTCTACGCGACAAAACCGAGCTCAAAAACTCCGGTGGTGTCCAAGAGCACCTTTCTTTCGAGATTGTCTCTACCGGTGGTCAGATTCGCTTCTTTGTCTGGGTGCCTAAAGTTTTGCAGAGTTTTGTCGAGGGTCAAATTTATGCCCAATATCCTACCGTCCAGATTTATAAAGTTAAGGAAGACTATGTTGATCGCGCCGTCAAAGATCACCCTGTCGCTTATACTTCTGAAATTACCCTTACTGATAATGAGGTCCTCCCGATCAAGACTTTTGAAAATTTCGAGGTCGATCCGCTTGCCGGTATTACCGGTACTCTAGCCAAGCTCAACCCCGAGAAAAACGAGGAACTTTGGATCCAAATCCTTACCCGCCCTATCCCTGATGATTGGCACAAAAATACCACTGATCGCTGGGTGCAGAAGGTCAAATCTGGTCGCAAATCTTTCAATATCTTGGGTATTGATTTTGTCTGGCTACTTACTGCTTTTACTGCGCTATTTCGTCCGCCAGAAGGTGGCACCGAGGCCCCAGTCAAAGTAGAATTATCCGAGCGCGCTAAGACTCAGGTAGAAAAAGCCGAAGAAAAAGCTACCAAGCTAGGCTTCGAAGTCAAAATTCGCCTTGCCTACCTCGGTACCGATCAGATGGATGCTAAGCTCAATATGCAAGCCCTAGTTGGCACGTTCAAACAGTACAACTCCACCAATCTTAATGGCTTTAAGAGCATTGGTGGCACTTTTGACAAGAGCGCTATCGAAGCCTATAAACATCGGCAGTTTACCTCACGCGGCTTTATTCTTAATATCTCTGAGCTCGCCTCTGTCTACCATCTGCCACACACCTCTGTCGAGACCCCTAATATCGTCTGGGCCACCTCCAAGACTGCCGAGCCGCCAGCTCAGCTCCCGCTCATTACCGGCAATGCCGAGTCTGATAACAAAATTTCCGCCTTTGGCCTTACCAATTTCCGCGGTATTAATCATCAGTTCGGTATGTACCGCCGCGATCGCTCCCGCCATGTCTACATTGTCGGCCAGACCGGCGCCGGCAAATCTGGTATGCTCGAGCTCTTTGCTCTCTCTGATATTTTCCACAACCAAGGTTATTGTATCATCGATCCGCATGGCGATTTTGCTATTAATAACCTCCGCTTTGTCCCAGAAAGTCGTATTAAAGATGTAGTTTATTTCAACCCTGCTGACACCGAGCACCCTGTTGCTTTCAACCCGTTAGAACTCTCCGATCCATCCCGCAAACCTAATGTTACCTCCGAGGTTATCGGGGTTCTCAAGCGTATGTTCGGTGATTCTTGGGGTCCGCGCCTCGAGCATATTTTGCGATACACTCTGCTCGCTTTGCTTGATCGTCCAGAAACTACCCTACTTGATATTTCTCGCCTGTTAACAGATAAAGATTTCCGCAAAGAAACCCTTGATTATTGTAAAGATGTTACAGTGTTGCAATTCTGGAAACACGAGTTCGGTCAGTGGAACGAAAAGCAAATTAACGAATCAATCGCGCCTGTTCTTAATAAAGTTGGTGCCTTCACTGCCAACCCTATTATTCGCAATATCATCGGTCAGCCGAAATCTAGCTTTGATGTCCGCCGTATCATGGATGAGGGTAAGATTCTCGTTGTTAATCTCTCTAAAGGCCTCATCGGCGAAGATAACGCTGGCATCCTTGGGGCTTTCCTTGTTACCAAGGTCCAACTTGCCGCCATGAGTCGCTCCGACATCCCCGATGTCGCTGATCGTCGCCCATTCTACCTCTATGTAGACGAGTTCCAGAACTTCGCTACTGATTCTTTCGCTGTTATCCTATCCGAGGCTCGCAAATACGGCCTCAACCTTACTGTCGCCAACCAATATATTTCCCAGATGACAGATTCTGTCCGCGACGCTGTATTCGGTAATGTCGGTACCACAATCTCTTTCCGCGTTTCTGCCGACGATGCTCCGCATCTAGTCAAACAGTTTGAGCCTACCTTCGAAGCCCAAGATCTCCTCCAGATGAACAATCGCAACTTCATCATCTCTATGATTATTAACGGCGAAAAGGTTCCCGCTTTCACCGCTACCACTCTCTCTATTCCTACCACACCAAAAGACAATTTTTCTGCCATTATTACCTCATCTCGCCTCAAGTATTCTCGTCCACGCGCCGATGTAGAGGCCGAGATCAGAGAAACTATTGAGCAATCAGAGAAATACAAGAAGAATCTTTCCGATTCTGGCCGCGAGGCCGGCGAACGCTCATCGGCTAATAATCAGGGGTCTACCCCTGGTGCTACAGGACAGGGAACTATCAGCAAGAAAGGCTTTGCTTATCAGCCTACCCCTAAAAATGATTTCAAAAAACTCAAAATCTCCCCTAACACCGCCGAAAACAAAGAGGGTCGCCCCGGCCTCAAAGATCTCGGCAAACTAGTCGCTAGCAAGCAAGAGGCAGCAGGGCAACAATCTGCTCCACAATCCCCCGCAGAGGCTTCTGAGAGCCACGCCAAGCCCCATTCTAACCATAAGCGCCACAATACCCAGCATCACAACAAATCTCCAAAGAAACACCCTCACTCGGCCGATAAACCGGCAAAATGACACAATTCTTAGCATACCATTGGCCCCTAGATTTTTTACTAATTTCATGGTATAATTGTTCTGTAGCATAGTAGTTTCTAAAAAGGAGGGGTATATATGAACACTAAGCTCGCACTTAAACGCAATAAGTACTATATCAGACAAGAACCGCAATTTGATGTCACCGGAGAGGATGTCCGAGTCGTCAATATTGCCACCATTGATCACCATTACTACACTGCCCAGCAGCTAGCAAAGCGTGTGCAAGATGATTGTAAGCTACTTTTCCTGTCCTGGCATCTTGATATCGAGGATATCTGGCAAACCATCCACCTAAGGAGCTTTCCAAACGACTCCCGCGTAAAAATTGCTGAGTGTATTCTCAAATGCGCTATTGACTCTGAAGATCCTTGGGCAGACGGGAACGAAATATTCTTAGATACTAAGAGCATCCAGCGTTTTTATCGCGCTCTCCCGTTTAAGCACCCTGCACACAGAAAATATCTCGATGCTATTTTGAGACGGGAAATTAAAGCCAGCTACGGCGGTTTCACCTTGCATCATGGCTCAATGCATGCTGATTTTGAAAAAGCCTTCATCAAAAAAGAGACTGCAAGAGTACTCAACAGAGAGTCACGCGGTCGATATATCGATTTGGTTCAGTGGCGTCAGAGTGTCAACGAACGATACCAGAAACTCTACCAAAAAGAGTTCAAGGCTGATCAATTCAAGCTCGACAAAGAGGAGCAGGCTAATCTAATGAAAAACATCGCGAGGTATGCTGGTGAATATCCCACTGATAGAGGCAACATCCTAGATGGCTTTTCTGATGTACTTAATTAATTACTTTCATAAGGCAGGGAATTACTCCCTGTCTTTTTAGTGTAATAACTGCTATAATTATTCTAGTAGCATGTATACCTAATTATAATTTTTAGGAAGGGGGAATACAAATGGGAATTACATTTGCTAATACCAAGCTCGCACTTTATCAGCGTAGATACTACATCAAAGGTTGGTACGGCGATTATCATCTTTCCGCCGAAGAACTAAGAGACCAAATCCAAAAGGATGCCCAAGCTGGCCCCTTTGGCTGGATAGCTAGTGCCCCTGAGCTCTGGAACGTAATTAGTCGCCACGATTTTCCATACGGAGTTCGCGACGAAATCGCCGCTCTGATTGTTGATTGTTTCACCGAGCTAGAAGACCCGCATTACGACAGTCGTCGGGATCCTTCAGAGCTAGAAGCCGTTAGTAATTGCTACTACGTACTTCCGCTTGATCATCCATCCCGCCAAAATTATTTGACGGCCATCATCAAGCGCGAAATCAGGCTTAGTTACAGCGATGAAATCGATAGCGATATTGATGTCTTGCTCCTCTTTTCCGGCGAAGCTCACAACTTTTTCGAAGCTGATTACATCGAGAAAAAGCTCGCAGAACTCAGAGAGCAGGAACGATCCGGCAAAAAATTAGATTTTGCCAAATTACATCGCAAAATTCGCAAAGATTATAGCAAACGCTATCACAAAGCCGCCGAAAGCGGCCTGTTCGAAAGAGATGCTCTAATCTAGCCCACTCCGTGGTAAGGCCGGTTATGGACGAATTTCGCTCTGATGGCAACGACGGTCATTAGTAGCAAACGTAGTATCACCATTAAATGGCAGGGAATCATAATTCTCTGCCCTTTTCTTTTTTTAATGTTTATGTTATAATAGTAAAAGTTTTTCGTTAGAGAGGAGGGGATTACAATGAAAAACGCACCTATTGAATTTATGGTTCAGGATCATAGTGGTCAACGCTATCGTTGTACTACTGAGCAGCTCATGCGTCGCATTATGGAAAATTCCAAATGGCTACCATTCTACAGCTGGGACGTTCCGATTTCCGAACTCGTCCGAGTCACTAGTAGCCCAGAGTTTCCAACAGATCAGAGCGAGCATATCAGATATCTCGTAATTGATAGCTTTAATGCTATTTATACGCACGATATCCCACACTCGCAAGATGAGCTAGCGGAAATTAGCGCCATATGGCAATGTTTTCATAGTCTTAGAGACACAAACAGCGGTCGCAACAGGGAAGTTTGTAAAACTTTCATGGAACGCCTAATCAATTGCCAGATTAGGCTGGCCGAAGACACCTTAGAGCATCGCCATCTTGGTAATGATTATCGGCTCTTTGTTCGTGGCTTCATCAAAGAAAAAATTTCTCACTGGCAAGACAAAAAGGGAAGCGCACTAGAAGAATGGGTGGCAGCGATACCAGATGAGTTCATCGACCGCATTACCGAAGCAGACCGAAAAAACCGCTTCAAAAAAGGCGATGATGAGGCTTGGCAGTCTATTGCTGCTGCATACCCACAGCCGCTCAAGCTGAAAATCTAAATGGTCCGACCACAAAAGCAGGGATTTATTCTCTGCTTTTTCATTACCTCTGTAATTCCCCTGAAAACTGGGGAATTACCAATTCTCCGCCCCTGTTAACTCCAAATTTCATAGTTCTCTACCCCTGTTAGGTAACTCCGCTACCCCTGTATTGATGCTTCTCTACCCCTATCACAATGCTCCACCACCCCTGTTATATTATAATAAGGAGCACACGCTACCCCTGTTTCACCCCTGTAAATGCATCACAAAGCCACAGGACGCGTCTAAACTAAGCATAAACAAAAAGACGAGGACGAATACGTCTAGCAGCATAGAGCCGCCTAGAAACGCACGTGAGTGGGGAAATATAACAAAAAAACACAAGCGACATGGAATGGGCCAAAAACCAGTCAGAAAAGACGACCGTACACTCGTCTTTTGCTTGAATATCAAACGTCGCACAATATATCTTTTACGACTTAGTATCTATTAAACCCAGGCCGTAAGCCAAACCGTCTACCTCGCACATATCAGGGCATCACATGCCTGTGTCGTCCTTAGTATTGGCTTAATGTTAGCAGAATTCCTGGTAATATAAATTCTTGCTGTACTTGGTTTCAGCCTGATAAATAGAAAAGTGTAATTCCTGCCTGCGCCGGTATTAACAGTACCGTACTCGGCAAGATATTACACTTTTCTATTTATCAGGTGAAATCCGCTTTTATACAGCAAGAATTTATCTTATCAGGAATTTTGCTTACTATTAGTCAAATCCCTAAGTTTTCCACATTCAGCCGCCCAAATTTTTAAATTTGACATTTCCCCTTTTTATTTCCCTTTTTCGTTCCCTCTCCTGTTATTTTGCAATTTTTGTCCCCAAACTCAAAAAATCCCCCCTCAAAATCGCCCCTCCGATTCCCTACCCGAACAAAAACCGAACACATTGCTCTCCCCTGTTATCGCCAGCGTCCAGACCTTACTATTTATAATACCCTTTGCCACTCACTCGTACATCGATGTATTCTGGCTTGATATTATGGTCTGTCACATAATTGATCATTCTCTTGGCATCCTCAGCGCTCACCGCTGTTTCTCTGTCAATATTCATTTTTATATAATAATCTTGGCCATTCAAAAATACGTGCACCTCGCGCATCTTACCAGCCGGCACCACCGCACGGTTAGCAACCAATCCTATATCGCCCAGATCGCGCTCTAGCTGACCTACATATTCTTTCATCCGCGGAGTAATACCTGTGCCAGCCTCGTCTATTAGATCAATCGTCGGCTGGGGGATCTTAGCAGCTTTCTCTTCTTCTACCCGATGAGAGATCCAGACCGAGACTTCCATTATTATAATTCCGGCAATTACCGCCAGCGAGGCAATTAAAAGCACAACTTTGACTACCTTTTTGGTCTTGGCTTTTTTGCGCGCAGCTAGACGCTCCGATTCTGATTCTTGCCGCTCCCACTCAACAGCGATCGTCCGCCCAACTTTTACGCCACCTCTATTTCTTGCCATCTTCGCCACCCGCAATTCCTATCAAAATTCCCGCCAGATCCTTCGCGGCCTGCGGTTTGTATGTCTCGTGCAGACGTTTCGCTAGCTCTGCGCGCACCCTTGGGCTACGGACTAACTTTTGCGTCAATTCTAGCAAAATACCCGGCTGCTGACACATTCGCTCGTCGCCCACCATCGCTACAGCTCCTAAATCTACCAAACGCTCGGCATTTTTTAGTTGGTGACCGCCCGGCAACATCTCAAACGGTACCAGAATAACCGCTTTTGATAATGCCGCAAGCTCTGCTATAGTAGTGGCTCCAGCCCTAGAGATCACTACATCCGCCGCGCCCATCAGCTCATTCATTGCTGAATTAAATGCCCACATCCTAAAGTTAGACTTTAGCCTAGCCTTATCCCAATCTTCGTATTTTTTCAGATCCACCATCTCTTCATAGCGCTGGCGGCCGGCTACCAAGCCCACACTGGCAAACTTCAGCATTTCTGGCAAAATATCGCGCATCGCCTCATTCATGTTCTTAGATCCCTGACTGCCACCCGTCATCACCACTAGCGGCCTGTCCTCATCAAATCCAAAGGCTTTTTTTAGCTGCTTCTGCCGCGATGGCGATACTTTTTTAAACTCCGCCGCCACCGGCACACCTGTCAGAATAACTCTCGGGTCCGGCTCTACACCTTCAATTTCCTCTACCGGCAAGCTGGTTGCAATAGTCTTTGCGTGCTTAATTAATAATCGATTAGCTAATCCTGGTGTCGCATCACTCTCGTGGATCACATACGGGATCTTCAGAAATCTTGCCGCTATTCCTACCGGCAACCCCACAAATCCACCTTTCAAAAAGATCACATCAGGCCGATTGCTACGTGGTAGCATCCGGAAAAAACTCTGGATAATACCACCAGTAAATCCAATGAATCCTACAAAATTCCCCCATATTAAATCTTTCAAAGTAGTGCCTAGGTTAGCAAAATAATCACGTAGTGTCCAACCAGCAAACCGACGGAACTTCCCTGCCATAATCTTACGTACTTGTACATATTGACGTTTACCTGAAAGTCGTGATTCCTCACCCCAAGACACACCAATTTCTGTTGTAATTTTTACAACATTTTTATAATATTTTCTATCTGTCCAAAATTCTACCCGTGCCCGTGGACGCTCTTCTAAAATCTCACGCACCACTGCGACGGCCGGTGTAATATGTCCCCCTGACCCCCCGCCGACTACTAATATTTTCATTTTTTACCTCCCTTCCAGTATAACACGAAAGTTGCAAAACTAAACCCAGTGAGAATGCCACAAACATCATGCTAGTACCACCGTAAGATAATAGTGGCAGTGTAATACCCGTCAGTGGCACTAGCCCCGTCATTGCGGCAATATTCACAATCATCTGCGCCGCAATCCACGCGAATACACCCACTGCTATCAGGCTTCTTTCCGTATCTAGATGTAGCGCTACTTTCAAAATACGCGTCAACAGCACCGTAAATACTGCTACAATTGCCGCTAGGCCCACAAATCCAAACGTTTCGCCCATTACCGCAAACACTGAGTCGTTAATCGACTCAGGCAAATAGCCAGTCGCCTGCACACTATTCCCTATTCCGACCCCTACCAGGCCGCCAGTACCAATCGCCATTTGAGCATTATCAATATGATAAGTATCATCCGAGTTGCCTTCGCCAGAAAAAGTAAAAACGCGCTCCATGCGGTGTGGCGAAGTCACAACCGACAATACTCCACCAGCTAACACAATACCTAGTACTATCCAAAAATATTTCATCTTGATGCCACTCATATACAGGATTGATAGCAAAATTGCCACTAGCGCAATACCAGTACCCAAATCTTTTTGCAAAACTACGATAAACGCTAACGCTAGCACTCCGACTATAGCATACGGCTGCAAGAAATCTCTCGATTCTAGTTTGCCTTCTTGACGCCACTTAGCTGCTAACTGCGCCAAATACATCACCAGTCCTAGTTTAACTAGCTCTGCCGGCTGAAACCCACCTAGTGGGCCTAGATTAAACCAACGACATCCACCTAGCTGACAGCTAGCCAGCGAGCTCCCAATCGCCGCCAGTCCAGCTAACAGCGCACAAAGCCCCAATCCTGCAAAGATCACTATTTTAGAATATTTGCGCATTTTTTCGTACGGCACCTTAAATGCCAGCACAAACGCTGCAATACTTAACCCTACTGATATTAACTGATGGATAAAGAAATAGTTGGGGTTATAATCTGTACCATAAGCCGAATTCATAAAATTTGCACGCTGTGGCCCAATTGCAAAAATCACAATTAGCCCCACCGCCATCAGCACGAAAGTTAGCACCGCAATAATTCGATCACTTTTATGTTTGCGCATATTATACAATCCCACCTGTTGCTGCCATAAATACACCAATAATCGCTAGCACTCCAGCAATTACCCAAAATCGCATTACAATCTTAGCCTCACCCCAGCCCTTAGCCTCTAGATGATGATGGATCGGCGCCGAAATGAACAGCTTTTTCTTAAATACCTTTTTCCAAATAATCTGAATCAGCGACGAGCCAGCTTCTACTACTAGCAGTCCACCAATAATCGGTAACAAGAAGAATGAGTTGGTCATCATCGCTACTACGCCTAGTCCAGCGCCTAGTGCAAAAGAGCCAACATCACCCATCATAAATCTAGCCGGCGGCACATTAAACCATACATATGATAATAACCAGCCTACCACCGTCATGCAGAATCCAAACAACATCCACTGCCCCTGGAATAATGCAATCACTCCAAACGCCGCATAAGCAATCATCGAGATACCGCCAGCCAGGCCATCTAGCCCATCAGAAATATTTACAGCATTAGATGTAGCCACTACCGCAAAAGCAAAGATCCCCATCATCAACCACCATGGTAATACCCACTCGCCAATAAATGGAATATGGATCGAGCTCCAGCCCAATTTAGCTGAAAAATACCATCCCAGCACCAAGCCAACAATTGTAATCATCGCGAATTTTACCGGCGCGCGCAAGCCTGCGGCTCCGTGCCCATCACCAAAGACATTAATCAGATCATCAATCAGCCCCACCATACTGCCGCCCAAGAATCCGAATAACGGCAGCCAGGTCTGGCCACGGTCCCAGTTGCAAACTAGTGTCACAATCGCAACGGTCAGCACCCCGATAATACCAGCCATGGTTGGAAATGCGCGCTTAAATTTATGCTGGTGCAGCTTGGTCATCACTGGCAAATCTTTGCCATCCATGGTAGTCTTTTTCTGCTTTTTCCAGAACTTATACTTGTATGCAAAATGTGTATAAATTGGCGTCAAAAACATTGCCAGCAAGAATGATCCCAATGATAGAATCAGTCCATAAAACATTTCATTACTCATACTCATCTCAAGCATTTGTGTCTCCTGGTTTTATTTGCAAATAATCAATCAGATAATCACTCATCTTGTTGAAAATCGGCCGTGCGTCGGCTTCGCCGCCCAGCTTACGCCCCTCTCCCCATATTTTAACCATTATTACGTATTCTGGCAACTCCCCTGCGGCTCCACCAAACCCGACATAGCTACCGACCGTCTCATCAAAAGTATATTCGCCATCTTTAATTCCCTGGCTAGTACCGGTCTTACCACCGATGAAATACCCAGCGCGATCTACGCCCGATGCTCTCAGTGAATCACGCGTCCCGCGCAACATCGTCCGCATCGTCTCCGAACTAGCCGGCGAAATCGTAGTCCTAATCGCCTCTGGTGAGTCGTAATAGATAAAATCGCCATTCTTATTAACCTCGCCCGCTACGATGGTTGGACGGTAAAACTCGCCGCCATTTACCACGGATGAAAATCCAGATGCCACCTGCATCATTGTCAGCATCAAGCCCTGTCCGAACGACATATTAGCATAACGCGAATTATACGCATCAATTGCATCCGGTTTTGTTACCGAGCCAGGAGTCTCGTATAATTCAATCCCAGTATACTGCCCTAAACCAAACTTATTATAATAATAATCGTACAAGACATCCTTGCTCTTTTGGGTAATTTGCGTATCACTATCACCCAGCTTCATCAGTGCCGTCATCGAGCTGGTGTTTAGCGAGTAAGCCAAGCCGGTTTGCATTGTAATAGTACCAATCTGCCCTTCATAAGCGTTATCAATCTTCCAACCATCAATCGTCATCGAACCGGCATTGTAATAAGTTGTATCCGGTGTGATTTTTCCCTGATCAATCGCCGCTGCAAACGAGAACGACTTACACATCGAGCCAGGCTCATACGCACTCTCTAGCGGTACGTTAATAAATACCGAGGCGTCTTTTACCTCTGCATATTTTGTCGCATCATATGTTGGGATGTTTCCCATCGCCCAGATCTCGCCATTTTTTGGATCCATTACAATCCCCGCCGCATTGGTACCCGCTGTTGAATCGATAGATTCTTGTAGTACCTGCTCTAGCCGATGCTGGATATTTTTGTCAATTGACAATACTATATTCTTGCCATCTTTGGCAGGTACCCGCACATTATCATCACCGATCGATAGTGCCACATTATTAACATCGGTCACAGTTTTGAGTACGCCATCCTCACCGCCCAGCTCATCATTCAAAGCCCCCTCTACTCCATACTGTCCTTCACCCTCATTATTTACAAATCCCAGCAGACTCGATGCCATCTGCCCCTCTGGATACACCCGACTATTACCTCGGCTATAACCTATTCCTTTGAGCTCTGCATCACGAATTTTCTCTACCTGTGATTGCTTAACGCCGCGCGCTACCACATAATATCGCCTAGTTTTGTCCTTAAAAACATCGTCCCAATTAGCAACTACCTTATCGCCCGCCTCACGCGTGATTACCTCACGCACCTTTTCGGCATCTGCCAGCATCGGATCGACAATTACAGTCCAAACTGTTTGATTCATTACTACTACCGATGGCTCATCTCCGTCCATCATGTAGATCTCGCCACGCTTGGCCTTAATTGTACTCTGGACAATATGCTCCTCCTCAGCTCTAGCCACCCAATCATCATGCTCAATAATTTGAATCGCAAAAAGGCGCACCAAAATCACTGCCACTGCCGCAAATAAGGCAATTCTCAGTATTTTCGCGCGCTTATTCATTTTTTAATTATATCATTTACTGGTAAATTTAACCAGTAGCTTTACCCCAGCAACAATTGTTATCAGCAACATAATAATTACTCGCTTGCGTACCCTGCTGCATTGCCGTCTTCCATATTGGCAGCAACCTGCGAATTTTCTGATGCAGCAATTGAAGTCAGTCTCGCCTTTTCAATTGCTAAATCCTCTTTTTTGGCTGTCAGTTCCGAAATTTCTTCTTCGATATTGGAAAGTTCATAATCATACGAGGTCGCTTTTACACCCTGGGTAGCATAAATCAATCCCACAATTAGCACCATCAGCCCAAAGATCGCGGTCAAGCTTAAATTACCTAAACTCTTACTACTATGCCTGACTGTATTTTGATTGCGCGACCAAGAATTTGTTACCGTTCCTCGCCTGGATACATATTCGTTTCGCATCATTTCCTTTCTTTTTGTTTTTGTTTTTTCGTATCAAAATGGCAAGCTTGGGAGCTTCTCGCTCTATTAGCTCATATCTTTTTGTATTGGTTTCAACCATCCTCGCTGGTTTTATCTTTGTCTATCCCGCTATATGATTCATAGACTGTGGCGGCCACTATCTACAGAGCTATAAGTGTAGTCTAGCTCCGCCACAGGAAGGTCATATATTTAGATAAACACCTACCAAGGCTCTAACCTTGGTGACGGTTTCCCGCCATGTGCCCTTTGGATAGATCTTCTATCCCGAAGGGATTCCGCTTATGCTTTATACTATAGTTCTTATGCTTTTTCCTAATATTCTTGTGCTAAATTCTAGCATAAGCGGAATTCACTTAAGCTTAGCGAAAGTGAACTTTGATTTTCTGTGCGCGGGATTTGTTTGCTACTACGATTTGACGTGGCATATTTACTCCTTTTTGTTTTATTTTTTTATTTTTTAACAGCCCTCAATTTTGCACTCCTGCTTCGAGGGTTGCTAACTAACTCCATTTTCTCCGCCATAATCGGCTTTTTGTTGATTAGCTCTAGCTCGGATTCCTCGCCCAGGCTCGATTCCTGTTTAAAATAATCCTTCACCAACCGATCTTCTAGACTATGAAAGGTGATAATTGCGGCTCTGCCTCCAGGCTTTAAAAGCTTAGGGATGAGTGGCAAAGTCTTCTCTATCTGCGCTAGTTCATCGTTTACTACTATTCGAATCGCCTGAAAAGCCCTGGTTGCCGGATGAATCCGGGTCTTTGCGGTCTTTTCGGCTATCGCATTTGCGAGCTCCAATGTTGTTTTAAACGGTCGCCCATCTACGATAATTCGCGCCACCTTACTCGCGAACCCTTCGGACATTTCGCCGTATTTCTCGAAAATCGCTATCAGTTCCCTCTCGCTCCACTTATTAACGATGGTATCAGCCGACAATTCTTGTCTTCTATCCATCCGCATATCGAGAGGTCCGTCATGCATAAACGAAAATCCTCTGGATCCTTGATCTAGTTGCGGAGAAGACACCCCAAAATCAGCTAGTATCAAGTCAAAGGTTTTTCCACACTGTAAACACTGCAGCGCCGCACTATAAAAGTCCATATGCAGAATCTCGATCGGTTCACCGGAGTACTTCCCTTTCAAAATTTTTACCGCATAATCGTCTCTGTCTACCAGACAAGAGTTTTTATAATCCCGCGTTACATCCAAAATCGCGTCTGCATGACCCGCATATCCTGCTGTCAGATCTAAATAACTCTGCCCAGGCTGGGGATCTAGCACCCGCAAAACCTCTGATAATAACACTGGTTTGTGGTGTTCTTCCATGATAAATATTATAACATCGTACTACGCTTAATAAAAGCATAGGCATTTTGCTATATATTTATCGGTACGTTGTTTGAGATTGCTCAACTAGAAATTTTCGTGTGTTTGTTTTTGTATAATTTTTGTTAGTTACACACGTTTTTCTTCACCACGGACAGAGTCCGTAGTCGTTGAGAGACTTAATGTGTGATAGATTGTTCATTAGAGTTAATTGGGAGGTGTTTATTAGAGGTACGAATGGTTTTGATCTCGCGTATCCCAAACGCGCACAAAAACTCCTAGTTGGCCAATCTCAAACTTTATTAATGTGCTCTTTATTTTTTTGTTTGTGGTTTTTGTTAATGTTTCCACTTGTCCTAAGTTTAACACAACTTTTTTTAAAATGTCAATGGCTTTTTTTAACATTTTTTAAGTTTTTTCTTTTCCACCACCTCTGTGGAAAACTTATGCTTTACAATCAGCACCTTCCATGTCATACTAACCGAACAAACTTTGACACAAGACAATTCCCTTTTGTTCGGTTTTACTCAAATTCAAAAAATTCCCGAAACAGGATACAAATAATATTATAATAATACTATCGGGCTGGTGGTCTTATGCGTGAGCTTCCGCATATTTCTCAAGCTTAGGACCATGCCCGACTAGAGCCCGAGATGTTCCTTGCAAATCAAGGCCAACTGCCCCAGCATACTCAAAAATGCTAATCTATTTAGCGATGCGTAAGCATAGCTGGTCGATTACGTAGTTTACGAACTAAGTAGTCAATTTAAACATCTCTGATCCAGCTGATTGAAACTTTGTCCTGGGTGGCTACCGCAACGGTACCAGTCCCTACAATCAGGGTACGAACGGCAACTACTGGTCTAGTTCCGCCTATACCAGTGCTACCAACGCGTACAACCTGAACTTAAACGGTACTAATAGCACAGTCAACCCGGCGAACAACAACAACAAGCGCAACGGCTTCTCCCTCCGCTGCCTCGCCCAGCGTTCAGGCCGCCCTGCCCCTTGACTCTAGCAACCACAGCCCGATAAATCAGAATTCGTACCGCCAGCCCATACGTTCAAACACTCGGCTGGCGAGTTTTTTCGCTGCAAAATGCTTAGAATGCCCTAAATAAGAGACTACAGATTCTATATCGTTTTTCCCCATCCCCACCTTCGCAGATGCCTCATAAAAATGATCTTTGAACCTCTTGCCCATTACCGTATGATATGGATAAATCACCACCCCCAAAAATCCTACACCCTTTTTTACCTCTTGGATATAAACCTTTTTGGGGTGCAAAGTCAACTTTATCCCTTTTAAAAATTTGCGAATTTTTTCAATATCACGCTTCGCCTGCTCAAACTCCCCTTGCCCTACCACAATATAAAAGTCATCTACGTACCTACCATAATGTTTGTACCCCAACTCATATTTTACATATCTATCCAATTGATCCAAATAAATATTAGATAAAAGCTGCGATGATAAATTGCCAATCACGATTCCCTGCCCTGGCGGCTGCCAGAATAGACTCTTATTCTTTGGCAACTTATCCCAGGCCTTGGGCGAGCCTCTACGTTTCACATCTTTGATCGGATCATCAAAAATAATTTCGCGCCACAAATACAATAGTAGGTCGCGCCGGGGCGCATCACCGGCATACTGTTGTTCTAATCCCCACTTAATTTTTTTATACAGCTCTATTCGTGGTAAACTCATAAAATACCCCTGTATATCGAGCTTGATCACATAAGCCGGCTTCTTATAATTCTGCGAGACAGATCTAATATGGTGTTCTAATCGCTGTATCCCAAACAGCGTCCCCTTGCCCTTTCTACAAGAATATGAATCATAAATAAACCTCCTATCCCACCAATCTGCACACATATTAAACAAAAAATGGTGGATAATTCTATCCCTAAAAGGCGCTGCAAAAATCTCACGAATTACCGGTCGATGTGTAATAAAAGCTATCCCGCGACTCGGCTTGTATCGTCGATAAATAATGTCATCTCTTAGGTTGATTAAATTATCTAACCAATACGCTTCAAATCTGTATTCATCTTTGGTCCGGCGCTTTCCTTTACGCGCTTCAAAAAAAGCTTCCTCCAATTTATGAAGTAGCCACTCATTAAAATTATAGTCTAGCGGCCGAAATTCCAAGCTCCTGCTCATAAGTTATTCCGCTTACGTTTTTTGCTATCTTTTTCGTAGGATCTCTGGGCCTGCGCCAAATCGTCCTCTATCCGTTTCACCGCTTCGGCCATCCTGATCAGGATGTTTTTATCAGCCAGCCGCACTGCCGACATAATGGTGATATTGGCCTGTGCCGACATTAAAATCATTGGTGCTAGCGCAAAAAACTCCTCCCAGGTGCTATATCCCTTCTCTGCTGCTAACATTTCGCTCAGCAAATCACTCATTTCTTTTAATAATTTATAACCTGTCAGCTCCCTAGCGTCTTTGGAAAATTTACGCACCACATCATAAATTAGCTTAATCGCCTCCTGAATATCCACGCCTAAATTTGGATAACATGCCTCTGGCACAATGGTGCGATTAATCTTGTCCCACAACTCCTCTTCTTGCTTGACCAAATCCCAGAATTCTTTTTCGCTCATCTTGCGGTCTAGCTTAAATGCAGTAATCCATTCTGTATCTACTACTTTTATCGGCTCAAACCCACAACAGTACATTATCTTCTTTAGCTTATCTATCTCCTTAAAGCTCAGCACTCCAATCGGTGCCCTATAACGAAAATCCGTATCACGCAGTAGCTTGGGTGGATGAAATTCCTCATCAAATTTTTCCCTAGCAATTGGCGTTACGTAGTATAGAAAAAGTACCGCCGAGTGCGCCACCATCTTATACCAATTGTCCTGCGTTCTGATCAGCAAAATGTACTCATAGTTACAATGCTCTAACTTCAATAATCTTTGTTTGTTGTCTTCGTATGATTTTTTGAGCAGACGATTTTGCTCACGTTTTTTATTGGGAGTGGTTTTCTTGTCAAAAACCAACTCTTCCAAAGTTTTGTTTTTCGCGCTAGGCGCGCCTTTCGCCGGCACAGCCGGCAAAAGGGATTTTTCCTTCTGTTCCCTAGTCTGCGTGTTAGTATCTAGGGCAAAAAGCTCTCCCTGCGCTATGCTTTGAGAATTTGTGGTTGAGCCTTTTCTTGTTTTCATAATTCATTTTTCTAATTTTATCTTTTTGTCCTGGCTTGTGTGTCGCCGCATCGCAGCGGCGCCACACATTCTCCAGAGCCAAGGGGCAGGAGTTATTTCTTTGCCTTGGGTTACTGGGCGAGGCAGCGGAGGGAGAAGCCGTTGCGCTTGTAGCTGCTGTTCGCCGGGTAGACTGTGCTATTAGTACCGTTTAAGCGCAGGCTGTACGCGCTGGTAGCACTGGTATAGGCAGAGATAGACCAGTAAAAGCCGTACGTACCCTGACCGTAGGGACTGGTGCCGCCGCGGTAGCCACCCAGGACAAAGTGCGGTCCAGCAGTATCAGTCATAGCAGTATAGCTATTATAGTTATT
>JAZQKE010000017.1:0-23265 GCA_045541995.1 Candidatus Nanosyncoccus sp.
CCTCCTTTGGCATGGTTACTATTAGCCTGTAGCACCTTGATCTATTTGATGTATGTATCAATAGGCATTGAGATGTGCAAACTTGTTACATTTAACGATTTGTTATATCCAACAATTTTGCGTATTGCCTTGAATTAATGACATTCAAAAGGCGCCACAAGTTGTCTAACACTAACCAATCTCATACAAGATCGAATCAGCACTTATGGCGCCTTTAAAAATCTTGTATGATTACAATTTGGTTGTGTTAGACTTTTTCATTATAGCATAATTAATTTCAGAAATGCAAATTTTAAAAACGAGAAAAAATCCTTAGTGATATTGCTTTTCGGTGCTTAAGTCTTGAACGCCGTCAACTAAAAAATCGCGCGGTTTACCGTGGCGATTTTTTAGTTGTGGTAGCACCGAAAAGCAGTATCACTGGATTTTTTCTTATTTTTATACTTGCTACATCTAATGCAGTTTTGCGGCAGTAGGTAGGGTAGCGCCCTTCATCAGTGGAGCGATGTCGGCTTCTTCTAAGGTTTCTTTTTCTAGAAGAGCGGCAGCAACGCGATCTAGGACTTTAGAATTTGCCTTGAGGACAGCCTCAGCACGCTTGGCGGCCTCGTCGGTGAGTTTCTTAATCTCGGTATCGATAATCTCGGCGGTTTTCTCGGAGTATGGCTTGCCGGTAGAAATAGTGTAGTAGCCAGTGCTCTCATTTGGGAAGACTTGGTTGCGGGTGCCGGAACCCATACCCTCGGAGATAATCATATCTTTGGATAGCTCGGCAACGTTTTTGAGATCGGATGCTGCACCGGTAGTAATAGCATCGGTGCCAAAGGTAAGTTTCTCGGCAACACGACCACCCATAGCACGAGCTAGAACATCCTTGAGCTCGTAAATGTTCTTGTAGCTACGATCTTCTGGTGGGAGGAACCAGGTGACGCCGCCGGTAGCACCGCGTGGGATGATGGTAATTTTGTGGACCGGATCGGAATCTGGAAGAACATGACCAACTACGGCATGGCCGGCCTCGTGGTAGGCGGTGATTTTCTTTTCGGCGTCGGTCATGACTTTACTCTTGCGTTCTGGACCGATGGCGACTCGCTCGAATGCCTCGGTAAGATCAGCAGAGCTAATAGTCTTGTGGCCTTCACGAGCAGCAGTAATAGCTGCCTCATTAGCAATATTAGCTAAGTCTGCGCCTGATGAGCCTGCGGTTTTCTTGGCGAGTGCATTGAGATCGACATCTTTTTCTAAAGGCTTGTTTTTGAAATGAACCTTGAGAATTTCTAGACGATCTTTGCGTTCTGGCAAAGTGACATTGACATGACGATCGAAGCGACCTGGGCGAAGTAGGGCCTTGTCTAGCATATCCACGCGGTTAGTGGCGGCGATGACGATAACGCCAGAATCATTATCGAAGCCATCCATTTCTACCAAGATCTGATTGAGGGTTTGCTCGTCTTCCCTACCTGCGCCACCACGAGCATCACGCTTGTGGGCGACGGCATCGATCTCGTCGATGAAAATGATTGATGGGGCGTTTTTCTTGGCTTTACTAAACAAATCACGGACGCGAGAAGCGCCAACACCGACAAACATCTCAGCGAACTCAGAGCCAGAAATAGAGAAGAAAGGAACATTGGCCTCGCCGGCTACAGCACGAGCCATAAGGGTCTTGCCGGTACCCGGATCGCCAGCTAACAGAACGCCGCGAGGAATCTTGGCACCGAGTTTCTCGTATTTTTTAGGCTCTTTGAGGAAATCGACGATCTCGGTGAGGTCTTGTTTAGCAGCCTCGTTGCCGGCCACATCCTCGAATTTGACCTTTTTCTTGTCTGGACCATAAAGCTTGGCCTTAGCCTTACCAAAGCCCATAGACTGATTATTCATAGATTGAGCCTGGCGAAGCATAAAAGTAAAGAAGATAAAGATGGCGAGAATAGGCAGAACAACGAGTGCAATATCCCAGAACGAATCCCAGAAATTAAATGGCTCGACATACTCTACTACGGGATATTGTGACTGACAAGACTCTAGATCTGAGCCGGTTTTGCCATCGCACTTATTGATCAAACCTTGCTCGTAAAGCGTACCAGAGGAATCTTTGCGGGAAGTCTGGGTAGGGTGGTCCTGGCCCTTGAGAGTAACCTCGATATTGGAACCGGCCACAGTAATTTTGGCGATATCGCCATTCTCATTATTGGCACGAGAAATAACATCAGAAAGTGGAACTTCTTCCATTTGAGGCTTGGGGCTAAATAAGGTAACACCAGCAATACAAAGTATTGCAATTATAATGATAAAAAGTGTACGACGAATACTATTACTAGTATTATTACTGGATTTACTGTTTTTTGATTTGTCTGCCACTTAAAAACTCCTTTAGTACTATTAATTATATCATATTTATTCGTAAACTGGGAGATCATCTGGGAAAGGATCTTGGTCAAATTCGTCAGCTGGAAAATCATCATCGCTAATATCTGTAGAGTCGGGATCTTCTAATAGAGCACTACTGGTAAACGAGCCAGATCCGTAAGGATTGTAGCCAAGCTCTAAGAGAAATCTGGACGGCGAAGTGTAGTTACGAGAGCCAAAAGTATAGCGAGATTTAGCATATGTCAAAAATAATTCCTCACGCGCACGCGTCATACCGACATAAGCTAGCCTTCGCTCTTCCTCGATATCGGCATTAGTAGTAGAGCGATCACTTGGAAATAATCCATCTTCCATGCCAGTAACAAATACTACGGGAAACTCTAGACCTTTGGCGGCATGAAGTGTCATCAGTGTGACGGAATGTTTCCCTGCCGATTCGTCGGCTGAGGACATTAGTGCCGCATCGGCCAGAAACTCTTCTAGATTCTTGTACGGGATAGCATTTCCAACCATGACGTTGAGATTTTCTAGACGGTCTTCAGAACTAGGCGTGCCATCGTCTAGCAGAGACTGAAAATCAAAGTAGGCGATGGTGAATTGGATAATTTCGGATGGAGATCTATCGCCCTCGGCGATGTTACGAATGTAGTTCTGAAAGCGAGCAAAGGAATTTTTGGCTCTGGTTGGTAGACCATCAGATAAATCAGAATTAAGCAGAGGATTGGATGATTCGGACTGCGGTTGATTGGCGGTAATGATCGCATCTAGGCGATCAAAAATCTTGGTAATGCTAGCGCCACCAACACCGCTTAGCACATTCTTGGCTACCCGTTCGAGGCTGACGCGATCTAACGGATTAATGAGGACTTTAAGAATGGCCAAGACATCTTTTACTTCTTTGCGATCATAAAAACGTACCCCGCCGACAATTTTATACGGAACTTTACTAGCGATGAAGGATTTCTCAAAAGCATATGATTGGGCATTGGTACGATACAAAATGGCGTAATCAGAAAAATCACGACTATGGCGACTCATATCGCGAATAATTTGGTTGGCTACCCAATTAGCTTCCATAGTTTCGTCAGCTAATGCCTGAATATTGATCGGATCGCCCTTACCCGACTCGGTAAACAAGGTCTTGTCGGTGCGAACTTGGTTGTGCTCGATGATTTTCTGCGAAGCCTCTAGAATATTACCAGTGCTGCGATAGTTTTGCTCGAGCTTAATCACCTTGGCACCCGGGAAATCTTTTTCAAAATTGAGAATATTCGTAAAGTCTGCACCGCGCCAAGAATAAATTGACTGCCAATCATCACCAACGACACAGATGTTCTGTTCTTTATTAACTAAGTATTTTACCAAATGATATTGAACTGTATTAGTATCCTGATACTCGTCGATTAAAATGTGCTGGAAGCGTTCTTGCCACTTCTCACGAACGTCTGGGTTCTCGCGAAAAAGTTTGACGGTTTCTAATAGAAGATCATCAAAATCAAGTGAGGACGATTTGGACTTTTCTCTCTCGTATAAAGCATAGACCTTGGCGATTTGTTTTTGCTTGGGATAAGACGCCGACTCTAGATACTCATCTGGTGAAATATTATTATTTTTGGCAGTAGAAATTGCCGCCTGAATAGATTTAGGCTTGAGTGACTTATTATCAAAATGATGTTCGCGGATAATGCGACGAATCAAGGAGACCTGATCTTCAGAATCATAAATAGTAAAGTTCTGCTCTAGGCCAGCTGCCAAATGTTCGTATCGAAGGATGCGGACACAAATACCATGAAACGTACCCATGAATGGCATAAATGATCTAGGCGCTGGAGTATCACTGGGTTGATTATTGTTCTGATTAATCAAGTGCCAAAGACGATCGCGCATTTCACCGGCGGCTTTGTTGGTAAAGGTAACTGCAAGGATATTTTGCTCGGACACTCCATGAATCAGCAAGTTGGCAATGCGATGGGTAAGAGTCTTAGTCTTACCCGAACCAGCTCCAGCCAAAATTAAAAGAGGACCAGAGAGAGTAGCTACTGCCTCTTTTTGAGCAGGATTGAGCCCCGAAAAAACTTTATCCTCGGTAGTCATATTATTCTATTATAGCATTAAATGCCGGCGAGTGGCGCGATGTCGGCGCCGAGATGACGAAGACGGGCCGCAAAATCTTGATATCCGCGGTCAATTGGGTATGTATTTCGGAGAATCGACGGGCCAGGGGCTGCAAGCATCGCAATTAATAAAACTACTGCCGGGCGAAGGGCGGGTGGTGCGACTAGCTCAGCCGGGCGCCAATTAGTGGGGCCTTCTACATAAACGCGGTGAGCATCGAGCAGCTCGACGCGAGCATTAAGTTTGGTCAAATCTGCGGTATAGACGGCGCGGTTTTCAAATACCCAGTCGTGAATCAGGGTGCGACCACGTGCTGTTGCTGCAATAACGGAGAAAAATGGCAAGTTGTCAATATTAAGGCCTGGAAATGGCATTGGATGGATCTTATCTGTGGGGGCGACAAGATCAGATTTTTTAATTGTCAGATCGACCAGCCTAGTCTTGCCATTGTGGGCAAAATATTCTTTGCTGCGACGGATGTCTGCTTCCATGCTCTTAAGCGTTTCTAGCTCAATTTCAAGAAATTCAATTGGCGCACGGCGGATAGTAATTTCAGAGTGGGTAGTAATTGCTGCAGCAATGAAAGACATAGCCTCGATTGGATCTTCGGATGGAGAGTAGGAGATATTTTCGTCGATTTCAGATTTACCAGTGACAACCAACGTGGTGGTGCCGATGCCCTCGATTTCTACACCTAGAGATTGAAGGAAGAAACAGACATCTTGGACCATGTAGTTTGGTGAAGCACCGACGATAGTAGTACGACCTGGGTAGCGAGCGGCAGCCATTAGGACGTTCTCGGTAACGGTGTCGCCGCGTTCAGTTAAGACAATGCGTAGGTTCTCTGCGTCGCGGTCAGAAGTTCGCAAAGCTCCTTCCGCGGACACGCTCAAGGCCGCTCGGCCAAGCTTATGGTCCGCGGAAGGACTTTGCGCAACTTCCGGCTTGGCGTAATTAACTATTGCGTTGTAGAAACCAGATTCGGTGATGGCGTCGACCTCGAGACCAAAGTGGCTAAGAGCGCGGAGGTGTGGCTCGACGGTACGAACGCCTAGAGAACAGCCGCCAGCATACGGTAATCGGAACTTCTTGAAGTAGTGTAGTAGCGGGCCGAATAACATAATTACGGAACGGGTTTTGCGAGCGGCGGCAATATCTAGGTTCTGAATTTTTAATACGCGTGGTGGTATAATTTCTAAATCGCGATTGCGATGAATCCAGCGGCATTTGACGCCAATTGATTCTAGCACCTCTATAATGCGGAAGACCTCCTCAATGCGAGCGAGGCGGCGGAAGGTGGTTTTGCCCTTATTGAGTAGACTTGCACAGAGAAGGCCGACAGCGGCGTTTTTGGAAGTATTGACTGTAATCTCGCCATGTAATTCTTTGCCGCCTTCGATGAAAAGGCTCTGAGAAACCGATGTATTAACCGACAAAATTGGACTCCCAAGGGCGGTGGAAAGCTTCTTTACCATCCCCAAGGATACATTCTGTTTACCATTCTCGATACGATAAACCGTTGGCTGGGATGTACCTAACAATTTGGCTAGTTCTGCTTGGGTCATTCCCTTTTCAGCGCGAAGGTGAGCGACAACGCCGCCAATTTCCTGCTGATAGCCGGTTTTCGATTTACTCTTTTTCATAGAGAGATTATATCATGAGATGTATAATTTGTGAATACTATTTTTTAGTACCACAAACAACATTGTTGGCATGGACCCAGCCATCTATAGTGCCACCATCTAAATATTCGCCATCTGCTTTGGCCGCACGCATAATACCACCATTTGCAATATAGGAGGCGAAAGGATCGGTAATCATGTACTCCTGATCTAGTGGACCAAAATCATGGCTATGAACATATTCGATAATCTCGCGCATTAGAGGAGGCGAGATAATATACTTACTGACGCTAGCTAGGCCGGTGACTTGCTCTGGGGCTGGTTTTTCAACAATCTTTTTAACCATTTCGTTTTCTAGAGTCAGAGCGCCACCATTGAGCAAAGCTTCACGCGGGGAGCTGATTCCAACAAGCGCGGACTCATCGCTATCTTCTACAGATTCTAGTAGCGCTTGGGCAGATGATTTACCATCGGGATTCCAAATGAAATCATCACCCATAAAGACAAAGACTGGCTCATCAATATTATATTCCTCGGCTACCATGGCGACAGGTACTGCAGTGCCGTATTTGTCGGATGGGTCCTGGACGGTATAATGGATTTTTACATTATCTGGTAGAGTTTTGGCTAGAGCAAGACGATCTTTTTTACCGCGCTCTTCAAGATATAAATTTAGAGCGAGATTGTCACTGTAAAATTCGCGAACCTGGCAAGGCTCAACGTTAGAAATAACCATATAGATGTCTGTGACACCAGCGGCGATTAGCTCTTGGACAGAATAATCGACAAGTGGGCGATTACCGACTGGTAACATAGATTTTTCGATAATCTTAGTGATCGGCAGGCGACGAGTGCCCCATCCAGCTACTGGGATGATTGCCTTAGTGATCTTAGGTTTGTTTGCCATAATTAGATTCCTTAATTCTAAGTAATTATACCATTTTATTGCTAGTGTGGCAATTACCAATCAAGGAAAATTCGACTAAGCTTATTTTTGGGTCTGGCCACAACTAAAATTTTGTCACACCCGTAGGGTGCACAAATTTTTAGTTGACGGTGTTCAAGACTTACAGACCCAAAAATAACTTAGTCAAGAATTTTCCTTGATTAGTGATGGACGCCAGCTCTCAGGTAGTTCGTCGATACCAAGAAGATTAGCGATGGTTGGGGCGACATTAGAAATGCCTGGATTCTCGATTTCTGCAAAGTCATAAAGCGTGCGGTTCTCGGTATTATCGTAAATTACGAATGGAACGGGGTTGGTGCTGTGGGCGGTTTTGCTGTGACCTTCGGCATCCATCAATTCTTCTGCGTTGCCGTGGTCTGCTGTAATAACCATTACGCCACCTAGACGATCAACTTCTTTGGCGATGCGAGCTAGCTGAATATCAATAGCTTCGATAGCAGAAATCGTCGGCTCGAGCTCGGCGAAGTGACCAACCATGTCGCCACCTGGGAAATTAAGACGGACAAACTTAAACTTTTCGAGATTTTCAATTACAGCATCGGCGGTCTCGGCAGACTTCATCCATGGACGGGTATCAAACGGCATCGTATCAGATGGGATCTCGATGTGCTCTTCGGCTGGAGCTTTTTCATAGCTATTGCCATTAAAGTAATATGTAATGTGACCAAATTTGACAGTCTCCGAAACGGCAAGTTGTGAAATGCCGTGGCTGCCAAGGAGCTGGCTCAGAGTTTCGTTAATCTGAATTGGTTCAACAAGGCGATGCTCAGGAACGTGTGTGTCGGCATTATATTCGGTCAGACCGGCAAAATAAACATCTGGTTTGCCGTGGTGTTCCATATCATTGACATCGTAGAACACGCGATCAAAATATGGAAAATCATTGTAGGTAAAAGCCTGAGCGATTTCAATGGCGCGATCAGCGCGAAAATCATAATAGATAAAGCAGTCACCATCATGAACGGTGCCTACTGGCTGACCATTATCAAAAATTACAAATGGTGGGATATATTGATCTTGGATAGCTGGATCCTTTTCGCGGAAAGTGTTGATTGCGGAAGTAGCAGATGGGAATTGGTGCTCGGCGATGCCATTAACCATAGCATCCCAGCCGGCTTTAACGACATTCCAATCATTTTCGTAGCGATCTGCAACATAGACCATGCGGCCACCTCCAGAAGCAATTTTGTAATCTGGATGGTCTGGGAAAGCAGCGAGAAAGGCCTCGAGCTCTGCGACATACTGCAAAGCAGACTGAGGTGGAACGTCGCGGCCATCTAGCACTAAATGGATACGAATACGATTGACACCCTCTTGGTGAGCCTGGTCAATCATGCGCTCCAGGTGATAAATACTACTATGAACATTACCGTCGGAGAAAATACCAGCAAAGTGTAGAGTGGAGTTGCGCTCTTTCAAACGATTGATAATGTCTGTCCAGGCAGATGACTGCCAAATAGTGCCCGAGTTGAAAGCTTCATTGATACTAGCTACACCTTGTTTGATGATTTGACCAGAGCCTAGGGCATTGTGGCCAACTTCGCTATTCCCCATATCACCCGGCAAAATACCGACCGCCTCGCCAGAAGCGGCAAGTGATGTGGTCTTGTGATTTTCAACAGCGTAATTCAGAAATTCTGTGTGGGCTTGCTTGACGGCATTGCCCGCAATATCTCGACGCAAACCAACGCCATCCATAATGGCTAAAACAACAGGTCCGTTATAATTTAATTTCATAAGCAAATGCCCATCCTTTTATTTATACATATATATTATATATCTATTTTGCTGGTTTGCCAAGAGATTCGAACATATTTCTCTTGTAGGCTTCAACCCCTGGCTGATCAAATGGGTTGACGTCCGATATTGTAGCTGAGATTGCGCAGGACAGTTCGAAGAAGTAAATTAGCTCGCCGATGGTATATTCACTAAGATTTGGGATTTCAATTTCTAGGACTGGGATGCCGCCATCACGGTGAGCTTTAATAGTAGCCTCACACGCTACGGAATTTATCTCATCCATGGATTTGCCAGCGAGATAGTTGAGGCCGTCGAGATTGTCGGCGGTTTTTTGGACGACAATTGAGGATGGTTGACTGTTTGAGACGTTTTCTGAATTAGGTGTTGTAAATTTTACAACAGTTTCAAACAGCTCGCGACTTCCTTGTTGGAGATATTGGCCGAGCGAGTGAAGATCGGTCGTGTAGGTGACAGAAGCTGGGAAAATTCCTTGTTGGTTTTTACCTTCAGATTCGCCAAAAAGCTGTTTCCACCATTCGGCAAAAGTAGTAAAACGCGGCTCAAAACATGCGAGAACTTCTGTTTCCCTTTTTTGTTCCTTATACAACTCCTGACGAGTGATAGCATAGCGGGCGATGTTATCAAAATTATTCTCGGCAGTGTCTTTGGCACCTTGAAGCAGAGCGTCTATATCTATGCCGGCGGCAGCGAGCGGCAATAGGCCAACTGCCGTGAGTACGGAGTAGCGTCCGCCGATATCATCCGGTACGACAAAACGCTGATAATTATTACTGATAGCCTCATCGTGAAGAGCGCCTTTATTTGCATCAGTGGTAGCATAAATTCTAGTGGCTGCCTGCTCGGCGCCGTATTTTTTTATAAGCTCGCTCTTGAGAATGCGGAAAGCAATTGCTGGTTCAAGCGTGGTGCCAGATTTTGAAATCACGTTGATAGAAAAATCATGACCTTCAATTGTACTAAGGACGTTTTGCAATTCTGTAGAACTTAGCGAATTGCCGGCAAAGAGAATCTTGGTGCGGGCAAAGCGCTTTGGAAAATTGCTGGCTGCACTCTGGCCAAGTGCATCTATTATAGCTTTATGTCCGAGGTAGGAGCCGCCGATACCAATACAGACGAGATAGTCGGAATCACTATTGATTTTGTTGGCAGCGCGCTTAATACGCATTAGCTCGTCATCATCTACTGGGACATTGAGCCAGCCGGCCATACTGTCAGCTTTTATTTTTTCTAGAGCCTCTTTGGCTGAGGCTAGGTCTGGAGATTTGAGCGATGGATCTAAAGTAAAGTTAATCATAAGCTAATTATATCACACGCGCAGCTTGGAAAATCCAGCAAACCTTATTTTTTGGTGTTGCCACAACTATATTTTTGCTACGCTCGTAGAGCGCGCAAAAATATAGTTGACGGTGTTCAAGACTTAAACACCAAAAAATAAGTTTGCTAAGGATTTTCCTAAATTCCCACGGCCGGCTCGTTTGGACAAGATTTTAAGATGTCTGCGATGGTATCGTGTTCTGCTTGACTGACCCAGAGGCCGTATTTGTATTTGACCGAGACTTGGCGGGCAACGTATTGGCAGCGGAAAGATTTGTTTGGCGGGAGCCACGTGGCAGCATCGCCGTCTGATTTTTGCTGATTTGCTGGACCGTCTACAGCGATAAGGTTAAGTGGGTCGGTGGCGATCTTGTATCGGTCTTCTGGCGATTTATACTGTGCGCCTTTTTGCCAAGCATCAGACAAAGCGACAATGTGATCGATTTGAATTTTCTTGGAGAGGTCCGACTTTTGATAGAATGTCATCACGCTGCCTGTATATGGCTCAGTGAAGGTACCGCTGATAACGTCGCATCCGTCCAAAACAGCACTGTCGCCTAATTCCCTCTTGATAATAACCTGGCGCAGACTACAGCCGTCCACATTTGGCCAACTCTTATAGAACTCGGTGCGGGCATAGCCGGTCTTGGGTGCGCGACCTTTAATTTCCAATTGCTCTAGGACGGTCTTTGCGAGCTTGGCTTGGGAGCTGTTTACCTGGGAGTCGTCGGTTTGGTTGCCGGCGGTCTGTTCGCTCGTGACGCCGAGCGGCTCGACTGATCCGTCTGGCGTGATAGGGCTGGATTCATAGTTGCTTGGATTTGCTACCAGCCAAATGCCGACAATGCCGAGAACGGCTAGAACAGAAATAATTCTACGAGTGCGGTGTGAGAGCTTCATAAACATATTTTATGTAATTTACTTATGAATTGAAAGCGTAAACGTTATTTTTTAAAGCGTAGACGCTTTATTACTAGGCGTGACCGCTTAAATTACTATGCATAAATGTTTTATTATTGAGCGTAAGCGATATTGTGGGCTAGTGCTTGGTCTTGAAGTTTGGCGGAGCGGACAAGATCGTCGACGCAGGAGTTGACAGAGTGTTTGACGCGGACAGCTTCTTCGGCCTTTTTGCCATCGTTCCAGCGCTCAAGAGAACCTACTAGGTAACCGGTAATACGGCGGAGACGCTCAAACTGAGCACCGTTAAAATAGTCGCTATGGGCATCGAAATAATCTTTAGCTTCCTGCTCGCTGCCATATTTTGCGATAAGTGATGTCCCGAGCTCTACTAAGACGCTAGCGTGCATGTTTTCATACCGGTCGACTGTTTTTAGAGCCTTTTTGATGGCGTCGGCTGGGATGTCGGCGTAGTTTGAAAGCGATTTTTGATAGCGGGCAAAGTCAAATTTGGTGGCGTCGGCTGGGTTTTTGTAAATGATATTTTTCATAGTTTTCCTTTCGGGTTCCCATATTGGCTATGGTAATTTAGTTGTTAATTTTATTATTTTTTTACTTAAAATCGATTCTGCTTATGATTATATACGCTACATATAGTGTTTGTCAATAGTCTTATACGCTATATGTAGTGTTTTTGCGGATTTTCGGGAGTTTTCCACAAGCATTAACCACTTTTTACTTTTTCCTGAGCTTTTTAATTTCCGTTTTGGTATCTTGGCTCACGCGGTAAGAATCGCAGATTTTGGAGATTGCTTTGTTGAAAGTCCATTTTTCTAGGTTAGAGTGCTCAAGATAATCGTATGTTATTTCGGGATATTTGATAAAACACTCAGCGAGGAGCCAGGCAATAGCCATTTTGACATAGTATTCTTCGCGATCTTTAAGAAATTCAATACGGTCGAAAATCAAATGTAAATATTCTGGCTTGACGTAAAAATCTAGCAGGCAGACAACTCCGGTGCGGACAGCGAATTCGTCTTTTGCGACGAGGAGTTTTTCGACTTTTTCGTCTAAGAAATCTTCTTCGTGATGCTTAACAGTTTTACGAAGCGCGGCGCAAAAAGTATCAACTGTACACCAATTGTCTAAAAGCTCTACTTGCGAGTCAAAAAATTTTAGCATTTTATTATACGGCAGGCGCGCGATTAAGAATCCTCTGGCGATGACTTCTTCAATTGCGAGTGGCTTGGCTTTTAAGAATTCTTCAAATTGTTCGGGCGGGATGTCTTTAACTAGTTTTCTGATTTGCGGAATACGTACGCCCAAAAAAGGTCGGTCGCAAGGAATGCCGCGCATACAAAATTCGCGATACTTATCGTCGGCAAGGGAGATGAGTTTGGTCTGGAAATCGTGGTACATGGTCATAAATCGCGTTTAAGAGCTTTGCGCCTAATGAAGATCTTAGTTAATTCGCGGGCGTGTTTAGAGTTTTTTATTGATGGTTTGGCATTATTGTCAACAAAGTCATCAAATTCAGAAAAAGGCACCCATTTTACCTCTGAGACTTCTTGATCGTCGAAAGTAAAATCATCGGAGCGATCAGTCCAGTCATATAAAAAGTAATGATTGAAAATATTTTTACTATCAACTGACAAAACGGTAAAAATATATTCCAGCTTATCAATTTCTATAGTGGCTCCGATTTCCTCGGAAGCTTCTCTAACCATAGCTTCTGCTGGTGTTTCGCCAGAATTAATATGCCCGCCCGCAGACACATCCCATAGTCCTGGGCTACGACTGACATGAATTGATCGCTTTTGGAATAATATCTCCGCGCCATCTCCTACCCGACGATAAAGCCACAAATCGCTTGCTCCGACATATTCTTTAGTGCCCTCAGGTGGATTTTCTTTTTTATCATACGCTTCGTTTTTTACTACTTCCCCATTTTGTGAATAGAGTCCCCAAGATTCCGTGTCGTGCATATTGTACCCTTTTTAAACGTATATAATTCTATTATACATTATAATATGATATAAATAGAATATGAAACATGCTGAGACTGCGAGGTATTATAAGATTTTGAGTTCGGATTTTCCGGATTGGCTCTATGATTATATTAATACCAAAGAGCTCCAAACCCAAAAATACGTGAGCATGACTTGTGGCACGATTTATTCTGATTTATTCGATTGCGATATTTTTTATTCTAGTTTTGATCACTCTATCGCTGTGGCCTTAATAGCCTGGCATTTTACAAAAGACAAAAAGCAAACTCTGGCTGGGCTGTTCCACGATATTTCTACTCCGGCTTTTAAACATTGTGTGGATTTTTTGAATGGAGATTATGAAAAACAAGAATCCACTGAAGATCTTACTTCTGAGTTTATTAAAAAGTCAGATGATGTTGTGAAGCTACTTAAAAACGATAATATTAAAATTAGCGAAATAGACAACTATCATATTTATCCAATTGCCGATAATGATACGCCAAAACTATCTGCGGATAGGTTAGAGTATTCGTTGTCGAATGCTATGTTCCAGTATAAGTTACTAACGCTAGATGAAGCCAAAGAAATTTATGATGATATAGAAATTGAGCAAAACGAATTTGGCGAAGCGGAGCTTGGGTTTAAAACTAAAGCTATTGCTAGAAAATTTGTCAAAATTACTAACGAAATGTCTGTTAATTATCGTTGCGACGAAAATCGGTTTTCTATGCAATTTATCGCCGATATTTTAAAGAGGCTAAAGGATGAAAACAAAATTACAATCGAAGATCTTTACGATTTGAAAGAATCCGAAATTATCAAGATTATTGAAAAATCTAAATACAAAGACATTTTTGATGCCTGGCGAAAAGCCAAGAAAATTAATGCCTCAAAAAATAAGCCGGAGGGTGTTTATTCTGTCCATCAAAAAGCTAAGGTAAGATATATCGATCCGCTTTGCAATGGCGAGCGAATGTCAAAAATTTGTAAAATCGCAAAGAGTGCCATTGATAAAAATCTTTCTTATGATATGGACAATTATATTTATCTGGATTTCGATTTTGAAAAATAACTAGCTCAGTAACTTGTCGATAAGTGTCGCGACTGAAGATGTAGTATTTATTTCCTCCTTAGTGTTAGATAAATCAGAACCCTCAATCACGAAACCGTTAAAATCTCGAATCATTTCGTAATCATTTAGGCTATCGCCAACAGTCACGATATCTTTACTCGGAATACTTTTATTTTTTTGCAGATATTTTATCGCCTCACTTTTTCCATAATTGCTAGGGATAATTTCTATAAATCATCTTTGCTCTTTTAAAGCATCGTAGCTTGAGACAGCCTCTAGCGCAAAAGCAAATACTGGAAAAGAACTCTTTATTTGGCCAGCAATCTCCTCCATCACATTTGGATCTTTAAACCAGAGGCGCATCTTTGTTATGCTATTATTCTGATAATCCAGACTTTCGGAATACGGAGTGTAATAAAATGGTATTAGCTGGTTTGGAGTATTTTCTGAAAATCTTACAATCCCGTCGACAACTTCCGGGTCAAAATAAAAAGCGCTCAAAAGCTCACCTGTTTGAGATAAAATGATCGAGCCACTATCGACAATGTAGTAATCGCAAATTTCTTTGATCTGCGAAAACTCTTTTATAACCGACTTGTAGCTACGCCCGGTTGCAATACAAAATTGATGTCCAGCGGCTCGCCATTTTTTAACGGCTTCAAAATTAGTCCGCGTTTTTTCTTCGTCACTTCTGAAATAAAAGGTCCTGTCGAAATCAGAAAACAGAATCATATAAACATTATATACCAAAATATGATATAATTACAGATAAGAATTAACGAAAGGTTGGCTATTAATCTCAAAATTGGAATCGTAGGTTTAGCGAATGTTGGAAAATCGACGCTTTTTAATGCGCTGACAAATGCTGGGGCACTCGCGGCAAACTATCCTTTTGCTACAATTGAGCCAAATGTTGGCGTGGTGCCGGTGCCGGATGAACGCTTGGACGTGCTTGGCAAAATGTACGAAAGCGATAAGATTGTCCCGGCTACGGTTGAATTCGTGGATATTGCGGGTCTGATTGCTGGTGCGAGCAAAGGCGAGGGGCTAGGCAATAAGTTCCTAGCACACATTCGCGAATGCCAAGCGATTTGTCATGTAGTGCGCGCTTTTATTAACGACGATATTGTACGCGCAGATCAAAAAGTCGAGACTGATATTTTAGCCCAGGCCAGGGAGGATATTGATATTATTAATCTGGAACTCCAGCTGGCGGACGAAGAAACCAAGGCCAAAATTGCTGCTAAGCGCAAAAAAGACCCCTCCGACGAGAATGTTCCATACTTAGCAGAAAAACCGGTAATTTATATGTTTAATGTTGATGAAAATGGTTTGTCCGATAAAGAACTTCAGCAAAAATTATCTGCTCTTGTAGATGGAAGTAACAGTTCAGTTAATCCTGGCCACCCGGCGGAGGCGATTTTTGTGAATGCCAAACTCGAAGAAGAAATGAGCGGCATGGACAGAAACGAGCGCAAGGAGTTTTTGGCATCGTACGGTGTTTCTGACGATGCTCTGGCTGAGTTAATCAGAGCCGCTTATAAGACGCTAGGCTTGCAGAGTTTCCTCACGGCCGGCAAAAAAGAAGTACGTGCCTGGACGATTACTCAGGGTTCTACTGCGCCACAAGCTGCTGGCACGATTCATACTGATTTTGAGCGTGGTTTTATCGCGGCGCAGATTTGTAATTATGATGATTTAGTGCGGCTTGGTAGCGAAAAAGCCGTGCGCGAGGCTGGCCTGATGCGCACCGAGGGCAAGACCTACGTAATGCAAGAGGGGGATGTAGTGGAGTTTAAGTTCAACGTATAACGATACCGCCGCCGGCACAGACTTCTCCATTTTTACCAGTATAAATTACTGCTGACTGGCCAGTAGCTGGCATTTTGATTTCTTCCAAGAACTTGAGTTCTAAGGTTTTAGAATCTTGATCGTAGTTTTCAATAACCGCCTGAACAAGTGGAGCACGATGACGAAGACGAGTAAAAACTTCAGTCCCATTTTTAATTCGGCCTTCTTTTGGTTGGCGGAGAATGACATCTTCTAGCTTAACAGTATTGGTCCATAGCTCAGTGTTGTTTAGGTTTTTACTAACATAAACAATGTTGCTCGCCATGTCTTTTTTAACAACATAATATGGCAAACCACCACCAACATTAAGTCCATGACGCTGACCGATCGTGTAGAAGACCGCGCCTTCATGCGAGCCAACTTCTTCGTTTGTGTCGGCGTCAATAATTTTGCCAGGAGTTTCTTTGATGTACATTTTGAGAAAATCTTTGATATTCACATCGCCGACAAAGCAGACGCCCATGGATTCCTTTTTGCGTGCGTTGTGCAAGCCGAATTTTTCGGCCAGGTTTTTTACCTCGGGTTTTTTGTAGTCTGCGAGCGGAAAAATTGTATGTGCAATTGCGTCTTCAGAAATTCGATATAGGAAATAGGTTTGGTCTTTATTGTCATCCGCAGCTCGAAGAAGGCTCGGACCATCAGTTTTGGCATAGTGTCCGGTTGCAATATAATCTGCACCCTGTTCGCGACAAACATCATAAAATAATTTAAATTTAATTTCTTGGTTGCACATAATGTCTGGGTTTGGAGTGCGCCCTGCTTTGAATTCGTCGAGTATGTAATCTACGACTTTTTGTTTGTACTCTTTCTCAAAATCGAAGACCTTAAATTCAATACCAAGTTTGGTGGCGACGCGCTTTGCATCGGCAAGATCTTCGGCCCATGGACACTTCATGCCGGGAAGTTCTTTGCTCCAATTTTTCATGTAGACGCCAACCACATTGTAACCTTGCTCTTTGAGCAGTGCCGCCGAGACAGAAGAATCGACGCCACCGGACATACCAACAAAAACGGTTTTTGGAGTGTTGGTAGATGATTGATTCTTTGTAGTTTGCATTGCGATTTGAGTTTTTGTGGTTTGCGCAACGGCGGGCCGGGTTCCTGTAGAGTCATTAATAATCGAAACTATTTCGTGGGCTGCAGTTTTGATTTGTGATTCATCATTTAGCACGCCAAGCGAAATGCGTAGCGAGCCCGAGATTTCTTCGTCACTCAGACCAATGGCTTGGAGCGTGCGAGATTTCTTACCCTTGGATGCGGCGCAGGCGGCGCCAGTCGAGACGTAGATTTCTTTATTCTCAAGTTGGTAAATCAGGCGCTCGGCATCAACGCCCGGAAAACAGACTGGGCAGAAATTCGCGAGTTGGTGTTTTTTGGACCCTAAGAAAATCGGTTCTATTTTTGATTTTTTTAGCTCTGCACGCAGAATATCTACGAGTTTAGCATATTTTTTACGGTTAGAAGCGATGTGAGTTTTGGCGATGGTCGCTGCTTCGGCAAAGCCAATGAGTGCCGGCACATTCTCGGTGCCGGAGCGCAAACCCCTCTCTTGGCCACCGCCACGAACAATAGGCTGAAGCTTGACGCTTCGTGAAATATATAATGCACCGATCCCCTTCGGGCCGTAAACTTTGGCGGCATTTAACGTCAGCAAATCAACTCCAAGTCTAGAAACATTAATATCAAGTAAGCTAAGAGCCTGCGAGGCATCGCTATGGAAATAGATCGGTGTGGTATTATTATCGGCGAGACGGCGCTGGCGCTCTTTTTGAATTAACGCGGAAATCTCGGCGAGTGGCTGGATGGTGCCAAGCTCGTTATTAGCCAACGAAATAGAAATTAACTCTACATCATCAGTTAATTTTTTTGCAAAATCCTGCAAGTCAATCAGCCCAGATTTTTGAACGGCAATTTCTTCGTGGTTGAACGGGCTGGCGGCTTCGCAGACTGCGGGATGCTCGGTAGCGAGATATAAGACTTTGGCTTTTTTGCTAATTGCAGTAAAAGCAAGATTGATAGATTCTGTAGCGCCGGCAGTAATGACTAAGTCAGCGCCTTTTGCACCAATAGTATGAGCGAGAGCAAATTTTGCGTTTTCGTAATCCTCGCGAACTTTTTTGGAAGCAAGATAGGGCGCAGAAGGATTAAAAAACAGTTCCGAAAAATACGGTTCCATTTTTTTCATCACCTTGCTAGAGACTGGCGAGGCAGCAGCAAAATCTAGATAAATCATAATATATATTATAACATATTTTGTGTGTTATCGCTATGCTAGCGGGGTATTATAACACAGATGCAGGTGGGCTATGTTAGCTGGAACTGCGAGTTATAAAGCTCGGCATAGAAACCGTCTTTTTTGATTAGCTCGTCATGCTTGCCGGTCTCGACGATATTGCCGTCTTTCATCACGAGAATCAAATCAGCATTTTTGATGGTGGACAGGCGATGAGCGATAATGAAAGATGTCCGGCCCTTGGCGAGTTTGTCCATGGCTTTTTGGACTAGCTCTTCGGTGCGGGTGTCAACATTGGATGTGGCCTCATCTAAAATCAAAAATGGTGTATCATCAATCATACCGCGGGCGATGGTAAGAAGCTGTCTTTGGCCGCTGGAGATAGACTCGTTCTCGGTGATTTCTGTATTCAAACCCTTTGGCAAGGTCTTGATAAAGTGAGTTAGACCGACAGTGTCGCAAACTTCGCGCACGCGCGCATCAGAAACATCATGGCGATTAAAGATGATATTTTCTTTGATCGTGCCAGAAAAGAGCCAAGTGTCTTGCAAGACCATAGTGAACAAATCGTGGATGTTTTCGCGGCGAAGATTGTGGATAGAAACATTGTCGATGAGGATATCGCCAGAATTAATTTCGTAGAATTTCATTAGCAGATTAACCATAGTGGTCTTCCCTGCGCCAGTCGGGCCGACGATGGCAATTTTTTGGCCAGGGAGAGCCGTAGCAGAAAAATCTTTGATAATGGTCTTGTCTGGATCATAACCAAAGCGCACGTGAGAGAACTCAATTTTACCTTTGACTTTGTCTTTGTCTAGGTGCGCAGTAAGATTCTTTTCGTCCGTCATTTCTGGCTCGTCTAAGAACTCAAACACGCGCTCGGAAGCTGCGGCCGATGACTGCAAACTGGTCAGGGCCTGCGCGATTTGCGTAAGTGGCGAAGTGAACATTCGAACGTAAATAATGAACGCCACGATACTGCCAAAAGTAATTGCATCATTAGCCACAAGAATTGCGCCGACTACACAGACCGCGACATATCCAAGATTCCCGACAAAGCCCATCATCGGATGCATTAGACCAGAGAGGAACTGGCTTTTGCGGTTGGCCTCGTAGACTTTGTGATTTAGCTTGTCAAACTTTTTGTTGGCTTCTTTAGCACCATTGTACGTACGAACAACGTTAAGGCCAGAGTAGATTTCTTCGATATGGGCGTTCAAAATACCAAGTTGTTTTTGGCGAGCAGTAAAGTAACGTTGGGATTTGCGCAGGACTAGCGCAATAAAGAAGAATCCAAATAAGCCAGAGATTACCGCTGTTACTGCCATCAGCGCATTGGTAATAAACATCATTGCCACTACGCCGATAAACATCGCAATCGCAGCAACGAGCGTGGATAGCGACTGGTTGAGAGTCTGGGCGATTAAGTCGACATCGTTAGTGACGCGGGATAGCGTGTCGCCGGTGCGGCTCTTATCAAAGAAGCGAAGTGGAAGTTTGTTGATTTTAACAGAAATACGATTTCTAAGCAGACGAGCGAAATTGTTAGAAACATTAGTCATGGTGAAGCTTTCGACAATTTCGGAAATAAAGCTGGCGACTTCTAGGCCGATAATGATAAAGGTGATTCTCCAAATTGCATCAAAGTTTAGTCCGGTAAAGAGGCCTTTTGATATTTCGTCTGTAATGTCGGAAAGTTGGTTTGGTACAACAATCGCGATGATAGAGCCAATAATTGCAAAAATGATGCCAATTGTCACGCCGAAATAAAATGGCTTGAGTTCCTTAATTAAACGCTTAATGGCCTTGCCAAAATCTTTAGACTTTTCGGCTTCGCCACGTGCGCCGCGCATTGGTCCTGCCATTTATGCGCTCCTTTCTGCCGCGCGGGCTGGCGCAGCGGTAAGTTCTTCGGGCGAGAGTTGCGACTCGGCAATTTGACGATAGACTGGACAAGATTTCAGAAGTTCTGCGTGGGTGCCCTGGCCGACACATCTGCCGTTATCAAGGACGATGATTTGGTCTGCGTTCATAATGGTGCCAATGCGCTGGGCAACAATGAGTGATGTCGCGTGTTTGGTGTGTTTTTTGAGGGCTTTTCTGAGAGCAGCATCCGTCTTATAATCGAGCGCAGAAAACGAATCGTCGAAAATGTAAATTTCTGGATCACGAGCTACGGCGCGGGCGATGGCAAGGCGCTGTTTTTGGCCACCAGAAATATTAGTACCGCCACTTGCAATATGAGCCAGATAAGTGCGGTCAAGTTGCTCAACAAAAGTCGTGCCCTGTGCTACTTTGATGGCCTCGGTCACGGCGGATGCCGGACGCTTACCTTTACCATTATCGCCAAAAGCAACATTGGATGAAACTGTCCCGTCAAACATTACGGCCTTTTGTGGTACATAGCCGAGCTTATTATATAGATTTGAGAATTTGTATTCTTTGACGTTGATGCCATCAACCAAAACTTCGCCCTCGGTAGCATCATAAAAACGTGGAACAAGATTAATGAGTGTGGATTTGCCAGAACCGGTAGAGCCGATAAAAGCCACGGTCTGACCGCGTTCGGCTTTGAAAGAAATGTCTTTTAGTAAATACTCATCTGCATCCGGATATTTAAAACTAACATTTTTAAATTCTACCGTGCCAATAGCTGGGGTTTCTTTCTCGTTATATTTCCCTTCTTTGACGCTGATTTCTGTACGCAGGACTTCGTTAATACGGTTGGCGGAAACTTGGGCGCGTGGAACAATCATGAAGATAATTGCGAGCATTAGGAAGGCCATGATTACCTGCATGGCATATGACAAGAATACGACCATGTTTGAGAAGAGAGTAAGTCTATCCATCATATTAGCTTCGCTAATGAGTAGTGCACCGACAACATAAATTGAAAGATTGAGCATGTGATTTATAAAAATTATCGACGGCGAAAGAATAGACAATGCCTTTTGACTAAATTTTTGAGTATCAGTGAGATCATCATTGGCTTTACCGAATTTTTTCTCCTCATAATTCTCAGCATTAAAGGCGCGCGTAACGCGAATTCCCAAAATATTCTCGCGCGTGACGGCGTTGAGGCGGTCGGTTAGTTTTTGAATAATTTTGAAGCGTGGAATAACTATAGCCATAATCACAGCAACAACCGAAAGCAGTAGGACTACTGCAACCGCAGTAGCCGAACTCCACTCCCAGGATTTGTCGAGGATTTTAGTAATGGCCCAGACCGCAGTAATCGGCGCCTTGATAATCACCTGCATACCCATCGCCACAAAGAGCTCGATTTGAGTAATGTCGTTGGTAGTACGAGTAATCAGGCTACTGATAGAAAACTTTTTGATTTCGGCAAAACCGAGACTTTCGACCTTGTCGTAAATTTTGCTGCGAATGTTTTTGGTGAGGTCTGCAGAGAGATTGGCGGTAAGGTAGCCGACAGAAATTGCGCCGGCAAGGCTACCCAACGCACAGAGCAGCATAAAAGCGCCGTTTTTAATGATTTCGGAAATTTCTGAACCCTCAGTCTCAACTAAGCGGGTGATTTCTGACATGTAGTCTGGCATTTTGAGATCGAGCCAAACCTGAAAACAAATTAAAATGACAACAAGAACAATGAGAAAGAAATCCTTTTTAGAAAAGTTTCGAAAAAGACTAAACATTATCTATAATTATACAACAATTGGCAGCCATTTGGCAAGCTCGAAGTTAGGGCCTTCGACCGAGGCTGCCGCAAGAATTGGCGAGGGCAAATCGTCGAGTGGACGGTTTAGTTTTTTACTGAGATATTTCATGAAACTTTCTGCGGCGAAGGTGATTTGCTTTTGTTTTTTCTTGTCAATAAATTCAAGTGGAGTGCCATGGGTGTTGGTTTTGCGGTATTTTACTTCCGTAAAATAGATGTGGTCTTTTGTGGCAGAGACGATGTCGATTTCGTAAAATTTGGTTTTGTGATTGCGGGCGAGAATAGTGTGGCCTTTTGATTTGAGATAGTTGGCGACAATTTGCTCGGCGTGGGAGCCTACTACGCGAGTCGGTTCAATCGCAAAGGGTGTTTTCGGGTCCTGTCGTTCGCGGGCGCCCACCAAGGGGTCATTGGACCCCTTGGTCCCCCCGCTCGCACCACCCGAAAACAGCCCCTTGCTAATCTCCGACTCGCTCCTTCTCGCACCCTTACTCGTCGATTCGCTTTCTAGCAACTTGGCGACCGGCGCGAAGCTCCGGCGGTGTTCTGGACAGGGGCCGAGTTTTTCTAGTGCAGTCTTGTGTGCAGCGGTGCCGTAGCCGACGTGGTTTTCAAAGCCATAGTCAGGGTATTTTTCCGCGAGTTCTTTCATATAATTATCACGCGCGACCTTGGCGATGATGGAGGCGGCGGAAACTTCTTTGACTTTGGCGTCGGCTTTGGGCAGGACGGAAACTAGGTTTTCTAGCGGCGTATCTTTTAGGAAATTCTGAGTGCCGTCAATGATGATTTCGGTGAAGGATGACCTGTCCAAATCGCAAACGGCTCGGCGTGTGGCGAGTTTTAGCGCTTCGGCTAGACCGATTTTGTCTAGTTCTTTGGCTGGCACCCAGCCAAGTCCAGTCGCGATGGCTTTTTCGGTGATTTGTGGTGCTAAGTTCTCGCGTTTTTTGGCAGTGAGTTTCTTGGAGTCGGTGAGCGCGTCTTGCCAGGATTCGTCAGCGAGCGGTTCCCCATTCTTGGCGAATCGGTCCGGCAAAATTGCGGCGCCAATAACAAGGGGCCCCGCCCAAGGCCCACGCCCAACTTCGTCTATTCCAAGAATTGGCATGTATATATTATACCAAAAAGCCCCGCTTGCTACGGGGCTTTTGAAAGATAGGTTTAAATTATTACTTTTCTTCAGCTGGAGCTTCTTTGGTCTCTTCAGCTGGTTTTTCAGCTTCGGCTTCGGCTGGCTCTGCTGGAGCTTCTGCTTTTGGAGCAGCTTCTTCATCAGCCTTTGGCTCAGTAGATTCTGCTGGTTCCTCTGCTGGCTCTTCTGGTACGGTGACGTCGTTAACGGCGGGGCGATCAAAATCGCGAGCAGCGAGACGAGCGGACTTACCAG
>JAZQKE010000018.1:0-19664 GCA_045541995.1 Candidatus Nanosyncoccus sp.
ATGGCTTCATGATTGCCACTTTACCTAATAGTATTATACTACGTAAAATCATTACACAAAACCAGTGTATAACAGGGTTCGTAGCTCAGTTGGTAGAGCAGCTCATTCGTAACGAGCAGGTCACAGGTTCAATCCCTGCCAGCGGCTCCATTTGAAGACAGCTTACTGATAGTTATTCTAGCCAGCACTGAATTTATACTCCCGCATAAATTCTATTATGGGAATTCCCATACCCTTATTTAAGATAATTATTTAAATATTCAGTCCATTCAGGAACATTTTCTTCACTAAATAAATGATATAGAAAATCTACAACTATTTGATGCCTATTTTTAGATTCTTCTTTACCAGAATCAGTTAGCATTAAATCTTTAAGTTTTAATATTTTTTCAAAGATATGACATACACTACTATCTGCACATTTTCTTGTATATTTTTCTGCATTCATATCTTCAATTGGGAAAATATTTCTATCAAAAAATGGTTTTCCATTTTTCATACTATAAGTATAAACTCTTAAGATACCATTTGCTCCTAATGCATCACACATATCTGCATCTGATACAATTTTTCCTTCAAGAGTTGTTGGACAATGTCCTTTTAATCTTTTACTATAACCAATATTATTAAGAGCATCACATACTTGTTCTTGAATATCTTTATCAACATTACAATTATCCATTATTCTTCTTGCATTTATAAGTTTCTCTGCATTTTCCATACCAAATAACTTATAATCATCTACATCATGAAGTAATGCTATTAAAGCAACTACTTGTGCATTAGCATTTTCTTTTTCAGCAAATTTCAAAGATAAATCTAATACTCTATTAATATGATCCATACCATGCCCAGAGTTATCTTTATCTAATAATTTTATTACTTCCTGTTTAACATTATCAATCATTATTTTACCTCCTTAAATTCCCTATCCATCATAGAAACTCACTATGTTTTCTTGTTCGAAAATTTCTTTTACAAATTGATTTAGATTCGACAGCCCAGCTATGCTCTGATCATACGGATCCATGATAAACTCAACGTCTTTCCACTCGTAATGGCCTTCTTCATTGTCCTCAACGACAACTTCTTCGGTGGAGTCATATAGAATATTCAACTCCGTATTGCTATTGGCTGTGTTATTTTCTGGATATAAATATGTAACCAACAGCTTCGGTTTACTTATAAAGATTTTGGTTTCTTCCAGGCACTCCCTAACCGCGGCAACGACAGGAGTCTCGCCTACCTCTATTTTCCCCCCTATACCATTCCAGCAATCCTTATAAGGGTTCTTGCGCCTTTTCACCAGAAGTACTCTACTATAATCTTCATTAAAGAGCATTATCACTACATATTTCTTGCTCATGTCGCGCCATCCCTATAATATTCAACAAGATAATATCTCTGATTGAACGGCTTATAACTCTCGTTATCTTCAGTTCGCAATAATATAGCTAATTTCATTTAGTTTCTCTCTTTAGTTTGCTCATTTATCCTATTTTCAATTACGCTTGTCCATGGCTTCATGATTGCCACTTTACCTAATAGTATTATACTACGTAAAATCATTACAATGTGCTCTTCTTTGACATTCGGTGTTTGGCCATATATTTTTTATCATTATTCTTCACCAATGTCACTAACTTAACAGTAACAAACAAATAAAGAACAGTAAACACAGCCAAAATAGCATACAAGTGAACAAGCTCGTATTTGATCAATACCACCGAGGCCAACAGGCTTAACAATAACACCACTGCCCTTCTTGCAAATTGAAAATATAATATCGCTTTTTCTTCATCGGTTTTTTCCACATTCTGAAGTAGGATTGTACTGAAAACATTCTCGGCGGGGTCTCTCAGAGCAAGCAATAATACAAAGCCAATAGCCATCAAAATTGATCCGACTAAAGCAGACGGTATAAGCCTACCTATAATAAAGAACGCGATCGATATAATTAAGCCAAAATTAATCGCATAAACAATTTTGGTCTTATATTTCTCTGAATACTTCACCATCAGAACATTCGAGACTAAACGGGAAACCCTTGATAAAAAAATTATAAGTGACAAGACCACAGCAACGGTCTCTATATTCAAAAAGTCGTTCAGCCTATACTGCATAAACAATTTGTCATTCGTTTGGCATACAGCAATCGTACCATAAAGCAACCCATATACTACGATTGCCAATAAAGCAATTTTTCCGGGCCTAAACCTTACCCTGGCCTGTTTTCTGTTAATACAAACACTCTTTTCCTTATCATTTGCTTTGGCTTCATAGATAAGAAATGACAAAACAAAATTATTTAAACAGATCAGGGCACAAATGATCATCGGTATGTATGGATTTATAGTAAACAGTAACCCCGACAAAAGCGCAGCAATTAGCGTTGCAATAGAATAAATTGTCGTGGCCTGACTCTTTATCTTTAAAAATCTATCCTGTTTATTTTCGTAGTTTAAATTGTTATTAAGAATCACCGAGTCAACACATCTAAAGACAGCGCTAAGTCCATAAAGAATCTCGCCTATTGCCAAAAAAACAATGTGGTTGGAGAAAGTAAACAACAACGAAGCAATTAGCATCAGGAATAATCCTAATCTCAATGAAAAAACATTACCTATCTTTTTAATAATTTTTTGCCCAAATAGATAGAAAGGTAATGCCACCGACGACCCAAGCATGACTATAAAGTTAATCTCTGCAGAAGTTAGGCCTTTTACTTCTGTAAAGAAAAGTGTGCTAATAGCAATAAAAAAGATCAAATCTGCAGATAACCCATAAAAAACTGGAAAAATTTTATTGTTTAACCTGACGCGGTCGTTTTCAGATTTCTTCATTATAAATGCATGCACTTTCAATATTAGTTCTCCTTTTTATATCATTTTTCCATAAAGCACAAATTCCAGTAATTAATAATAATGCATCTCCCAGCACCATAAACCAACTTTGATGATACAAATAATATGAACCATATAGTACTCCCGTAGTTATGCCGGATATTCTAACCAATTTCATTTTTGATTGCCATAAACAATATGCTCTAATCATTGATCCAATTGTTGGTAACAAAGAAATATATCCTTCCCATGTTACGACACAATTCACGATGATGATACTTTCAAATAAAAATAGAAATATTATATAAACAGTTTTATTAAATTTATCTTTTTTTATAAATAGAAAAGTCCTAATAAAATTAATGATACTCAAAATAGCACCTGTATATGCAGAAATAATGAAATCATAAATAGCCTCAAATAAACAATTTGTAGACTGAACAAGCAAAGATTTTTTTCGTTCTTTTATGCAAATACTAATAATCAACGCTATAAATGCTAATACACTAAAAATCATTTTAATACTCTTATAAACTTTTTACTAAACCTTTATTAAATTATACAATATTAATTATTTTTTCTATACTCTGATTGGAATTTAATAAAAATTCATATATAATATTTTTAGAAAGAGGGCGTTATGGTTAGTAAACCGTTACTTAATCGCTCTATTTGAATACATAACTATGCAACAGCAAAATAACATCATAGAAAAACTAAAAAATAAATACGTATTTTTTGATTTAGATGGCACCTTGTCAGAATACAGATACGACGGGCATCTTTATGCTGGCAGGAGCCCAGAGCTAGGCTGTCAAAGCCTCCATGACTTTCTTTTTGGAGACTTATTTTTAAAAGCTAGACCCTTAGAAACAATGCAGCAAGTAGTGAAACAACTTAGTAGTGACAAAATTTTTATACTCGGCACCATCGTGACCAATCATGAAGCAAAACAAAAATATGCTTGGCTGAAAGAGCACTTTCCAGCATTCAAAAAAGAGAACATCATTTTTATAAACTCAACGATGTTAAAGCCCAAGGTCATCTTAGAATATAGTAAGCAATATCATATCGACATTAGCGATATAGCATTTGTCGACGATAGGCTGGACGTTCTTAGAGAGGCTGAAGAACTGGGTATTACATCTTACCACCCAAGCTCTTTTACGAAATAGTGTTTTTCCTCAAAAAATAACTTTTACTTACCTCTTGCGAAAAACCAAGAGGTAGTGTATAATAAGTAACAATCTGGCAACGTGGGTTCGTAGCTCAGTTGGTTAGAGCGCCGCCCTGTCACGGCGGAGGTCGCGAGTTCGAGTCTCGTCGGACCCGCCAGATAAAATAAGTCCCTCTCGGGACCTATTTTTTTAGCTCAATACCTTTTCAATATCTTGTTTGCTCTTCATGCCTACAAACGTTTCTACAATTTCATCATCATCATTCAAGAATACTAAGGTCGGAATAGACATTACCTCGTATTTCTCTGCCATTTCCTGCTGTTCGTCAATGTTAATCTTCACAAACTCTACATCCGGATGTTCTTTTTCTACCTCTTCCAAAATCGGCTTTAACATCTGGCAAGGTCCACACCAATCTGCGTAAAAATCTAATACTTTCATAATTCCTCCTTGATTAATTTTATTGTTCAATTTCTTCATCTATAAATAAGCCTTTACTTATAAGTTCGGCTGCTAGCCCATCTCATGAATCGCCACCGTCGCAGCAATCGAGCCATCGCTCACCGCCGTTGTTAGCTGTTTTAAATCTTTCGCACGAGCATCTCCGGCGACATAAATACCCGGGCAACTTGTATGCACGCCGTCATCGGTCTTAATATAACCAGCCTCATCCAACTCTACTACATCTGCAAATTCTTGATTCTGCGGAATATAGCCCACGGCAAAGAATATCCCAGAAACTTCTAGTGTCCTCTCTGTTCCATCATCGTATTTTACGCGCAGACCGTCAACTTTTTTCTCTCCTAAAATCTCAGTTGCATTAGCCTTTAATACTAGCTCGATATTATCGCAAGCCTTCACCTTCTCCACATTCGCGGCATCACCCCGGAACTCATCCCTACGGTGCACCAAATACACTTTTGAAGCTAGCGGCGACAAATACACCGCATCCTCTAGCGCCGTGTTTCCGCCACCAATCACTGCAACGTCTTTTCCTCTAAAGAAGTTTCCATCACAAGTCGCGCAATAGGAAACGCCCTTGCCGACCATTTCTTCCTCACGCGCTAGCCCCAGCTTGCGGTTTTCTGCACCAGTGGCTAAAATCACCGCACGCGCGTGATATTCGCCAGCATCAGTAATTACGCTTATGCTTCTAGAATCCGCCCCTACGGGCTTCTCAGCGCCTTCTACGGCTATTTTTGTGGCGCGTTCAAACTTCACTTCGCCGCCAAACTCTTGCACCTGCTTATACATATTAGTAGTCAGCTCCACCCCAGATACGCTCGGCACTCCTGGATAATTCTGCACATCCAGCGCATTCACAATCTGTCCACCAATTGCCTTCCCTTCCAACACTAATACTTTCTTACCAGCGCGCAGACCATATAGCGCTGCAGTCAACCCTGCCGGTCCGCCACCTATTACGATAATATCGTATTTCTCCATTAGCTTCTATTCCTCATCAATCAATTTTACTACTTCGGTCTCAAACTCTTTTGGCTCTGTAGTTGGAGCAAATCTCGCCACTACGTTTCCTTTTCTATCTACCAAGAATTTGGTAAAATTCCACTTAATAAAGCCCTTTTCTCCACCGGTAGCCTTAGCAATTTTCTCTACTGCTTTCATTGCCATCTTATTCTTCAATCCACCAGTCACTGGCTCATCTAAGTCTTGTTCTTTTAGATAATTCCAAAGCGGGTCGGCCTTATCACCGTTTACTTCCACCTTGGCAAACTGATCAAACGAAGTCTGATATTTAGCTGTACAAAATTGATGAATTTCATCATCTGTTCCTGGCGCCTGATGACCAAATTGATTACAAGGAAAATCTAGAATCTCTAAGCCTTTTTCGTGATATTTTTTATACAAGTTCTCTAGACCTTCGTATTGTGGAGTAAACCCACATCCAGTAGCGGTGTTTACAATCAAAAGCACCTTGCCTTTGAAATCCGCCATCGATACTTCTTTGCCATCGCGTGTTTTTACCTTAAAATCATAAATCCCCATAAGAACTCCTTTATATTATGCCTTTATTATACCTAAACTAGTAAGTTTTTGCTACATTTCTAATAAATTAGCCAACACTACTAACAAGTGTATAAATTGGCATCAAGACCGCCAACACAATAAACCCGATTAGAAGCGCCATTACCACCATCAGAATTGGCTCAATCAGCGTAGAAATTGCATTAATTTGTTCATCTAACTCATCTTCGTATACCTTTGCAGCCTTACCTAACATCTCATCAATCTTACCAGATTCTTCACCAATCGAAGCCATTTGCGGCACTAGTGGCATCATATATTTTTTATCTTTTAGTGAGATAGACAGCGGCTTACCTGCCTGTACCATCTCTTTTGCTTCGATAATTTGTTGCTCGTACATCATATTATTGGTAGCCTCAGCCGACATCTGCATCGAATCAAGCATCGCCACACCTGTTGATAGAAGCATCTGCATCGTTCTAGCAAATCGTGAGTTGTATAGTCTTAAGAACAAATTCTTAAAAATCGGCACATTAAGTACGAAAATTGCTAGCCATTTCTTCCCTGTTTTTGTGCGGAAAAATTGCACTGCTACAATTCCAAAGATAATAATAGCCACCACTACAATATACCATCTCTGAACAATGAAATTAGAGATAGCAACCAATATTTGTGTAGCAACCGGCAACTCTTTGCCCATATCTGAGTACAAATTCTCCACCTGCGGAACCACCATTACCATCATAAAAATCACTACGGCGATAATTACTAACAAAACAATCGCAGGGTACGTCATTGCACCGCGAATTTTCGACATCATTGACTCATCTTTTTCTTGCTGATCGGCCAGGCGTTTCAAAGCAATATCTAATGTACCACTAGCCTCGCCTGCCTGTAGCAAAGATAGATAAACCTGATTAAACACCTCCGGGTGTTTCGCACAGGATTCAGCCAGAGATTTACCCGCTTCCACCTCTTGCAAAATGTCTTCGATCACCAATTTCATTGGCTTACTCTCGGTCTGCTCTACTAGCGTCCTTAGCGTGTTAGAAAGTGGCAAACCAGCACCAATTAGCGTCGCAAACTGTCTCGTAAATACGATCTTATCTTTGGTGGATACTCTCTTCTTAAACTTGCTCAGCAGCCCTGCTTCATCAACCTCGGTAACTCTATCAGGCACCAATCCCTGATCAAGCAACATTTTTCCTGCAGCACGTTCATTCTCAGCCTGAAGAACACCTTTGATTGGCTTCCCTTTACCATCCTTTGCCCTGTAGGAAAAATGGCGCACGATTAGCCCCTCGCGAGTCTCTTAAATTCGTTCGGGTCTACTGCATATTCTAATGCGTGATCAAATGTAATAGTTCCCTGATGTACAAGCTTCGCCAAAGTACGATCCATTGTCTGCATTCCTTCATTTACACCAGTCTGAATCGCTGTATCTAGCTGATGTGTCTTGCCCTCGCGGATGATAGATCTCACCGCGGTATTCGCTACCAAAATCTCACAAGCCGCAATTCGGCCGCCGCTTACTGCTGGAATCAATCTTTGCGAACATACTGCCATCAAAATAGATGATAACTGCGATCTAATTTGTGGCTGTTGCTCTGCTGGGAACACATCAATCATACGGTCGATAGATTGCGCAGCTGAGTTGGTATGAAGTGTCGCAAACACCAAGTGACCAGTCTCTGCAATGGTAATTGCACTCTGCATCGTCTCTAGGTCGCGCATCTCACCCAGCAATACTACATCCGGGTCCTGACGCAAAATAGATTTCAGAGCTCTCTGGAAAGAGTAAGTATCGTCGTGTACTTCCCTCTGCACTACCACAGATCTCTTCGATTTATGTGCAAACTCGATTGGATCCTCGATAGTAATAATATGAACCGATTTTTCTTGGTTAATCTTATCGATCAGTGCTGCAAGCGTCGTCGATTTACCAGAACCAGTAGGCCCAGTTACTAGCACCAATCCACGTGGATAATCAGCAAATGTAGAGATGACTTGTGGTAATCCCAAATCTTCCAACGTCGGCATTTTATTAGGAATCAAACGAAATGCTGCTGCTAGGTGTCCTCTCTCTTGGAAAGCATTTACACGAAACCGTGCTACTTGACCAAATGCAAAAGAATAATCAAATTCTTTGTCTTTAGACAAAATCTCTCTCTGCTCTGAATCGAGTGTCGAGAATACTAACTTTTGGACAATGTCTTCTGTTAGTGCAGCTAAGCCCATGATTGGTATCAGCTCACCATCTACACGCAAAATTGGGGGCAAACCTACTTGGATATGCAAATCAGATGCATTACGTCTCACACATTCTTCTAACAGAGATTCAATTCTCGATACTTGTTTGGTAGCGACTTTACTAGTCTGCTCCATCAGTGTTGGCTCAGCCTTATCTGTTTTTTCTGGTGGTACACCTTCTTTAATCGGTGCAGATACTGATCCTGGATTAACCGATGCACCAGCTGCCGGCGCGGCCGGAGTCTCTGCTGGCGCAGCCGCCGGTGCAGCCGTTGGTGGCATTGGCATATTTGCTGGTGCCGCTGGCATTTCTCCCATCGGTGCCCCTACCGGATTTGCTATTGGTGTTTGTGTATTCATTTGCCCACTATTTTCCATAATCTTATTTTACCATAACCCTTTCTATTATGCCAGGTCACTAGCCACCCGGTTTACCTCCTCAATTGTTGTTATTCCCGATAATGCCTTCAGCATACCATCTTGCCGCATTGTGATTGTGCCCTTCATCTTTGCAATTTTCATAATCTCTGCCGATGTCGCGTGTGCCACAATCAATTTCTGAATATCTTCGTCTACAGTAATAGTCTCGTACAAACCAGCCCGGCCTTTGTATCCGCCTGGCGAATCCTTATCATTTACCCCTTTTACCAACGTATAGCCACTATCGTTCTTTACTGGTAAACCTGGATATCCTAAGTTACTTGATACCGCCGCCACTTCTTCTTGACCTTTTGGCAAAACCTCGCCCAACACCTCATTGATCTCCTTCGTTTCTAGTTCCGAAGAGGTATAAGCTGTTCTTTTATCAGTCACTCTTCGTACTAGCCTCTGGCCAATCACCGTATTCAGTGTCGAAGCGATCAAAAACGGCTCAATACCCATCTCAAGGAGGCGCGGCAAAATACCCGCCGCCGAGTTAGTATGTAGTGTCGAAAACACCAAGTGTCCGGTAAGCGCTGCCTGCACTGCTAGATTCGCCGTCTCCGAATCGCGAATCTCACCCACCATCACCACATCAGGATCCTGACGCAAAATCGAGCGCAATCCCGATGCAAACGTCAACCCAGCATCCACATTTACCTGGATCTGATTCACTCCATCCATCTTATACTCCACCGGATCTTCCAGTGTAACGATATTAATCTTCTCGTCCTTAATTTTTTTGATCAGGGCATACAATGTCGTCGATTTACCAGAGCCAGTCGGGCCAGACGTCAGGATCATCCCATTTGGTTTAGAAATACCTTCTGTCACCATTGCGAGCGCTCTACCAGTCATACCCATCTGTTCAATATCCATAGTTGTGCCAGTCTTATCAAGTAAACGAATCACCACCTGCTCACCCCAAATTACCGGCGCAATTGCGATACGCAAGTCTACGTCCTTATCCCCTACACGCACCTCAAACTGACCATCTTGCGGCACACGATGTTCATCAATTTTCAAATCGGATAAAATTTTTATACGAGATACTAGTGCTGGCTCAATTGATTTCGGCAATTCCATCACTTGCCTCAGTACGCCATCAATTCTACACCTAATCACTAGTGAATTTTCTAGTGGCTCAATGTGGATATCTGACGCTTTTGATTTTACCGCAAAGTCCAAAATAGATGTCAGAGCTTTAGAGATTGGTGAATCTTGCGTAATCGTTTTTGCCGTCGACTGTTGCATCTGAGCTTCTTCATTAGTCGATTTCACCGCTTGTTTTACGCTAGAAAAATCGCCCACATATTGCGATAATACATGCTTAATTCCCTCTTCGCTTGCCATTACGGCCCGAATCGGCCTGCCCGTCAGCGTTGCAAGATAATCTGTCGCCTGGACATTTGTCACATCAATCATTGCCACAATCAGTTGCCCATTCGACTCTCCCACTGGCACTACCATACTTCTAGTCGCCACATCTTGCGGCAAGTTTAGCAATATTTCCCTATCCATCTGCACGTTTTTAAGATCCACATATGGCACACCGATCACGTTTGCTGTCGCATGCGCCACCATCTCATTCGTAATAATGCCTTTAGATGTCAGATAGGCAATTATCGGTTGATTAGCCTTTGCGGCTGCGTCCTGGGCTTGTTTTACGGCATCAAAACTCGCTAGCCCTTCATCAACCAAGAGCTTTACTACTTTGTCTTGTGTTTCTTTCGTTAGTAAAGCCACCTTTTACTCCCGTGTTTCTACATTCCCCTCAGACTGTTGTCTAGTCGTAGCGTTTGGCAGCCCATCGACACGTCCACAGGCGATTAGTTCCGCTTCATCAAGCGTACCATTTTGGTCTTGGTCTACACAATCGCCTACATACACCTCGATAGTTGGATTAATTGCCTCTGGATTAAATACCTCTGGATCTGGATCTACCAACCCGGCATCAATTACTTCAACCGTTTTAAAATTCACCGACTTTTGGTTTGGATCACCCAAGATCATACTCACCAAAAAAGCAGAGATTACTACGCCAATCGTTGCTACAACTGCAATTGTGAAAAAATCTGATTGCTTCATTATTTCTTCCCTCCTGCTTTCTTTGCCATATCGTCACTCGCATAGACTGTCTTAGTCGATTCTGCCAATCCGCTATCCTCTGTGTAGTAAGCTACACCCTGCGCATTCAACGCTAAGAAATCATTACCACTCCAAGATACCGTAGCCGACTGCAAATCAAACAACCTAATCGAACGCTCAATATTATCTAGTACAGTCAATGTCTTCTGTGCATTAGATTCGACAGATAACGATATAGGAATTGTTGCCAAGCCGCTTGTCCCGCCCTCAATATTTCCTGATGGCGATATGGCTTCTGGATCCCATTCTGAGATAATAAAGATTTGGTTGAGGGAAGACATTAGCGCCTCCTCGTTTGCCTGTGCTGGCATTGCATCCGGAATCACGCGTAGCGCCGAACACATTTTCAGCATTGCCAAATCTTTGGCCTGCTCTTCGTCATTATCAGTATCGTCAAATCTTTGCTGCCAATCAATTTTGTTACCTTCTGCATCATAACAATCTGCCTGGCTATTACGCGCGACACTTTCTAGGCTGGCATTATTTGCCATATTTACCATCACATTATAACGCAACGTCCCCGGCAATGATCTACTATCTAGTGCATCTGGGTTACACTTATCTAATTCGCTCGCAGAAAACTTGCCGTCTCTATCAGTGTCCTTACAAAGACCTACATTCTTAATCGTCTGCTCGTAGCCCACAATAGCCTCATCTTTTGCTTTAATCACCTTATTATTAAAGGCGATATATTTACCAAAGAACACCATCAAAACTATCAAGACGCCAAGCGCTGTAGCTGTCACTAGAGTAATTAAAAGCATCTGCTGCTGAGTCTTAGAGATCTTTACTCTCTTGGATACTGCTGGCCCATTTGGATTTTTATCTTGTTCTGCCATTATGAGTCTCCCTTCGTAGCGGTAGAGGTACAGACCACATCAGAATCTGAACAGTCTGCAGCTCTCTCTGCGAACATTCCTTCAACCTGGCGATAGGAGTCCGTCACGTTTTGTCCAGACGGACTAATCGCCATTACGTGTTTGTTTTCAAACATAAATACTGCTGGATCTAATGTCATTGATGCCGTAAACCTTAGCACCAACTCACCATTAGTATCCCTACCATTTGATGAATCCTGGATTGTTGGATCTTCCGTCGCCAACATACAATCATTTTGTGCAGTCCATTTCATTCCACCCGTAGAATCTTCGCCCGAGTAAGTAATACACTGACTATCAAAGTGTTGAATTCCGGTAATCTGACCGCTTTCGTCAATATACCCCTCTTTGTACCAATCAGAGAAGCGAGGGCTACGGTACACCTTAACAACTTCTACATTTTCCATCTTTGCGCCAGCAGCTAATTGTGCATCTGCTAACTTCTTTTCATAGTCATTCATCGAGTCAAGTCTCTTATTATACTCATCCTGGATTGCTTTTTGCTTATCTGCGTTATTAGTATTTCCGCTCGTATTAGAATCACTAGAATTTTCGCCCTCTTCTGCGGTACGTGTCACGGTAAATTGATCGAGGAATGATTGTGATGTTACTGACGCTGTCTGCTCTGCACTATCCTCAGTTTCCTCTGCCTCCTCCTCTTCTTCCTCTGTTAGATCTTCGCGTTGCGGATCACAGCCCTTCTTGCCCTTTAGCCAATACGCATAAATATATCGATTAGTTACTAAGCCGGTAGTCTCTTCTTCTACCAAAGTATTACCATTCTCATCAGTCTCTACCATACAGCGAGTTGGAATTTCTTCTCCCTCTGCAGTCACATAGCGGCCATAATCATATTTCATCAGTGAGACACCCTTCTTGAACGACTCTAGCACACGATAATCAATATATGGCGATACTTTTGCATCCGCCTGTGCATCAAATCGCAGAATGTTCCCTGCTAAATCTACAGATAGATCAGAGATTTCAATCGTATCTGGCCCCTCAGGCAAGACTACACCCAAGATCGAAAATACCCTAGACAAAACCTTTCGGTTATTATTAGTCTCACTAATCTTACTCAGCTGATCTTGGATCGTCAGAAATTCTCCAAGTGAATCATAATCATTGAGTTTCTTCGACATCGAATCGATTCTCTTATCCTGACCGCCCATCGTGATATTTTGGCCACTCCAGATAGATGTCATTATTAGCACGATGACTCCAGCTGTAGAAACTAAAACAATACAGACAAACAAGAAAACATTCCTAATCTTCATAGTCTTAATCATCTGGCGCTTGACCTCTGGTACTAAACTCAGCTCGTAATCGGTTTTTTGCTCTGTCATTAGGTTTTCTTTTTCTTTGACTTTGACACCAAAGTTTTTCAAAGTATCAAACCATTCTTTGCGAATCTTTTCCCATAAATCCAAGAAGAAGTCTTTCATTATGCATTACTCCTCTCTGCCAAACCAATCGCCACAGCAAATTCACTAGCCACTGAAATTAATGCTTGCTGTTGATCTGGAGTCACTTCTACCATCTGCCATGGATTACCCTGGATAGTCTGAACATTTGTCTTAACCTCAATATATTCGGCAATTAGCGGAATTACCCCAGCAAAACCAGACAAAACAATGTTCAGCACCGGAGCGCCAACATATTTATTCTGGAAAAACCGTACTGATTTTACTAATTCCTGTGCAAAAAGTGTCAAATTAGCATCAAGTGCCTTAAATACTTGCCCGTCCAATTTATCCTGCGCTAGGCCAAATTTAAGAATAAATCTCCTAGCCTGATCTTCGCGCACATTCAACATCGTTGCTACAGAATTTACTAGTGCAGACAGGCCACCGGGAATAGAACGGACCAACCTTGGTGCGCCCTTATAAACTACCACAATATCTGTAGAAAACTCACCCAAATCTACAATAATACGTGCTTCCATACTACCGACGGGTGCCAGTGCACGTACCATCGCAATCGGCTCAGGCTCTTGAGCGATTACATTTAGACCCAATCGTTCTACCAACTCCATCTGTGACTCTGCATAATCCATAGACGTCGATGTCAGAAGTACCTCTGCTTTTGCTGGATCATTGGGGCTAGGACCCAGCACGGTGTAATCAATCTCAGCCTCATCTACGGCCATCGGTACATACTGATCAAGCTGATATTTAATGGTACGTTTCAAATCTTTTTCGCTCTGATTTGGTACTTCAATTACTGCGGTATATGTCTTTCCTGCTGGCAGACCGAGCGCAACGTTCTTAGTCTTAACGCCAGACTGCTTAATAGCACCCAAAATAATCTCACCCATTTTTCTCTGGCCAATTTCGCTCGTATTTTGCGTAACTTTTGGATCTACGGGCACATAAGCAAAGCGCTCTAATTTGAACCCCTTTTGAGAATTCCCGCTTAGCTGAATCAATCGCAATGCACTGGTCCCAATGTCTAATGCGAAAAATTCGCCCACTCCATGCAATAAGCTCATGCTTATATTATAGACATTAGAATTTTCAATGTCAAGAGAAGATTTAGTAAAAACTAGGCCTCTAGGCGCATACTTCCCTACCCTATAATTTAGCCCCTACACCCTGCGAAGCCAATAAAACCTCTCCGCGTTTCCATGCTTGCCGTGCAGATTGTTATCGCGTTTTTTGATTACCAAGAAACGATTTCTTCTCAACCACTCCTCAAAGTCTTTGGTGATCTCTCGGCGCATCTTTTCGTTCTTCACTACACCTTTGTTTAGTTGATTATCTCTAGCCTCAAATTGTGGCTTTAGCATCACCAAATAATCCACTTGCTGACCATCTAAAACCTCCCCCACTCTATCCAGTACCTTTTTCAGGCTAACAAAACTCACGTCCGCTACCACTACGTTAGGAATCTCATCCGCATCTACAAAATCGAATTCAAAAATATCCGTTTTTTCATGCAGCTCCACGCGTGGGTCGAATCTTAGCGGGGCCTTCATTTGGTTAGTACCTTTTTCTACGGCAACTACTTTCTTAGCTCCGCGCTCCAGCGCATATTCTGTAAATCCCCCTGTAGACGACCCGATATCTAACACAGTCTTGCCAGCAAAAACAAAACCAAATGCCTCTGCCGCTTCTTTTATCTTACTTAGCCCTCTCATCTAATTTCCTTTTCGGAATCTATGCCCACACTGCTAATTATCTAGCGTTTAGGACTTGCGTTCACGATATGCTCTCGTCTCGGTATCGACACTTACTACATCACCCTCTTTAATAAAAGCAGGGACTTTGATTACCACGCCAGTCTCTAACGTTGCATCTTTTGTAATGGAAGTAGAGGTGTCACCCTTTACAGCATTCTCTGTATAGGTTACCTTTAGCCACAGATTCTTTGGCAAGGTCAGGTTGATCGGAGTACCATTATAGAATTGAATTTCCATTTCGTCGCCATCTCTCATGAAATCAGCTGAGTCTCCTACCATCTCGGCGGATAATTCATACTGCTCGAAAGAGCTTGGATCCATGAAATAAAACTTCTCGTCATCACGATACAAATACTGGACCTTACGTGTAGTTACTTCGGCCGGCTCAATTTTCTCTTGGCCCTTAAATGTCTTTGGCAAAAGCGCACCTGTCACCAGGTTTTTTACTTTTACGTTGACGATAGAGCCACCGCGGCCCATTACTTTTTGCGAATAATCAACCACTTTGTATGGCTGACCATCCAAAGTAATCAGTACATTCTTTTTTAGATCTGTAGGTCCGTACATAATACTCCTTTTTTGGTTAAACTTGTATCCTTACTTAGGCTACAAATGGCAAAAGTGCCAAGTGACGTGCACGTTTGATTGCAGTAGTGAGTTGCTTCTGCTGTTTTTGAGTCAAACCAGTCTTGGAAATTGGCTCAATTCTTCCATAAGCATCAACATATCTTTGCAAAGTTTTTACATCACGATAGTCAAAGTATAGATTTGGATCGTTTTTAGCTTTTCTCATTCTTTTCCTTTCTTCCTAAAACGGAATCTCATCTAGTTTCACGTCCCCATCTTCGGCTGGGATATCCTCTGGGACGATTTCTGGTTCTTGGTTAGTATTATCGGCTTTATCAGCGCTAGAACCACCGTATGATGCACCTGCACCACCGTTAGCACCATTGCCTCCACCGATGAAATTAAAGTCTTCTAGTACCAACTCTACTCTAGAGCGCTTGCCACCGCCATTCTTGTCGTCCCAAGACCTCTGTTCTAGACGGCCAGAAACCAACATCCCGGTTCCTTTTTTAGCGTACTGAGCAATAGTCTCACCCATCTTGCCCCAAGCGACGATATCGAAGAACGATACACTCTCTTGATTAGTGCCATTAGAATCACGATAAACGCGATTTACTGCCAAAGAGAACGAACAAACTTGTGCTCCATTTGGGGTTGTTCTTAGTTCTGGATCTCTGGTTACATTTCCACAAAGAATTGCTTTAGAAAATCCACGTGCCATATTTTATTCCTCCTTATTATCAGCTTCGGCGGCACCTTCGCCATCTTCAGCTGCAGTTTTTTGCGCTTTGCGCTTCGCTTCCATTTTCAAGCGATTTTCGTCTACTGTTACTAGCAAGTAACGTAGAAATTCCTCAGCGATATCGAGCGAGTCAGTAATTTTCTTGGCTACACCCTTCTCTGTTGGAAGATCCAACTCGTAGTAATAGTAAACTGCAAAATCTTGCTTGGCAATTGGATAAGCTAAACGCTTTTTGCCTTCGTTTACTTCTTTAGTAATCTTTCCCCCCACGGTTTCGATAACTTTTTCCAGCTTATCGAGTGCTGGCTGCGTATTCATCTCCAAATCTGGATGAATTAGCACTGTCAGTTCGTACTGGCGCATTATTTACTCCTTTGGTTAAAGCAAGCGCGGCCAAAGCCCGCTTACTGAGTAGTTAATATCTCTTATATTATACATTAGATCGTAACTTTTTGCAATACACTTCCTCCGTTTAACTTGTTCTGGTGGGCTGGGTGTTTGAAAATATTCTGACTCAATTTTCTATATTACCTACTGTAAAAATTGGCAAAATATATTTTTACTCCACACTACCCAACCCACGCCCCTAGTATGCACCACTCTCAAAAAAATAAAAGCATATCCATTAAATTTTATAAAAAATACAAAATTTAATGGATATGCTTGCCAATTTGACAGCTGTCTGAGTCAATTTTTTAAAATTGTTGTTCAACAGATTGATTAAACTTATCCAGCGAGTTCGTCAAACTCGTCCATCGAAGAAATCAACACATCGCGCGGCTTATTACCATTGGCCTCGCCAATAGCCCCAATCTGCTCCAACCAAATTGCTAGACCAGATACAAATCCATGTCCCTTCCCCAAATATGTCTGCAGCATCGCTGTAGAGAATTTACCTTTAGAAAGCGTAATCTCTACCGCCTTACGCACGATTGGATCGTTTGGATCATACTTACGCCCCAGGTCACCAATCGCACCACCACCGGCTGGGCCCAGGCCTTTTATCTGTACGGCCTGCGAAATTACCTCGTCATTATATTCTGGCGGCCTCTGCTCACGTAAGAAATCAGCCAAGTTGTTTACATCCTCATCACTGGCCCAAGCACCCTGGATACGGCGCGGCTTGCCCATCATCTCGGTAGTCAGCATCAGCATATCACCCTTGCCCAGCAGCTTCTCTGCTCCGCCCATATCTAGCATGATGCGCGAGTCCATCTGACTACCCACCGCAAAAGCTATTCTACCCGGAATATTCGCCTTAATCAGACCAGTAATCACCTTCACCTCTGGCCTCTGGGTCGCTAGCACCAGATGAATACCCGCTGCGCGGCCTTTCTGAGCAATACGCACAATTAGCATCTCTAAGTCTTTACCAGCCATCATCATCAGATCCGCCATCTCGTCAATCACAATTACGATATAAGGCATCTTGCCACCATCGTGCTGCTGTTCGTTGCCATCTTCATCCTTTACCTCTACCTTGCTCGCTTTCTTGGCCATCTTCTTGTTATAATCAACAATGTTTTTAACTTTTTCCTCGGCCATCAGACTATAGCGCCGCTCCATCTCGTTCACCGACCATTTCATTGCCGAAAGAGCCTTATCAACAGAGGTAATAATCGGTGTTAGAAGGTGCGGAATATCGTTATATTGCACCATTTCTACCTGCTTTGGATCGACGATAATTAGTTTCATATCAGATGGCGCATTACGATACAGCAGTGAGGAAATCAAGGTATTCGTCATTACGGACTTACCGGAACCAGTAGTACCAGCAATCAAAAGGTGTGGCATTTTGGCAAGATTAGCCACCACGCTCTTACCAGAAATATCCTTACCCACAGCAAATGTCAGCGGGTTCTCATTCTCTTTCCACTCTTTGCTCTCTAGTACGCCACGCATTCTTACATCAGCCGGTTTGACATTTGGAATCTCTACACCTACGCTACGAGTGCCAGGAATCGGCGCCTCAATACGTATCTTATCTACCGCGAGATTCAACGCCAACTCTTTATCGCGTGCCAAAATCTTTGATAGATTAACACCTTGTGGCGGACGCATCGTATACTGTGTTACCCTAGGTCCGACATTCGCACCTTCCATCTCTACGTCAATACCAAATTCCGATAGCGTACTCTTGATGATGAAGGCATTCTGCTGGTGATTCCCTGGATCTGCTGGCGATTGCTTGTTTTCTAATAGGTCCACACTTGGCATCTTCCAGTTTGGATCACTTACCGATACTAACGCTTTCTCTACCACAGGCTCGGCCTTGGCCGGCTTTGGAGTATGTACTTTGAGCCCACCTTTTTTAGCGGAATCTACTGTCGCCACCCCAGAGTTAACTTTAATTTCTAGGTCGCCATCAGCATCATCTTTGTTGGCCTTGCGCATCAACTTGGCATTAGCCGAGTCCTCATCTTTCTTACCCGGTCTAAAGATAGAGGCCAATTTCTTAAACAACATCACCGGCGAAATCTGTAAAATAAATAGTGCAGTGATAAAAATCAGGACAATGTAGATAAATACCGCCACCCCGGGTTCTAATATCTGTACAGCCACAGTATTTAATCCAGCGCCTAGTACGCCGCCCGTCGGCCGCTCTGCACCAATGGTCGGAATACCCATGATACCTGCCGCCCAACAAATCATCAAAAATGATGCAATCCACACCACTATCGGCAGTCTATTCCCAGGAGTACGAAATATCTTCACGGCCAAATAAACTAGCAGCACTGGCAACAAAAACTTAGCAAAGCCAATTAGGAAAAAACTAGCCGAGTCGACATCATTTAGTACCTTGCCCCCGCTACCAAACCATGTCATTACCAAAAATACGGCCAGCGCAATCATTAGCACTGCCATAACTTGCCGCCAAAAACCCCCGGGCAGCTCATGCTCTGGCGCCACATCCTTGGCGGCCTTAGCACCACGTCCTGCTGCCCTACCCCCCTTAGCAGCAGCTTTACCGGCTCTTTTTGCAGTTTTTCTCGTCGCTTTTCTTGGCATATAAATGTATTACCTCAAATGTATAATACCTATTATACCACACCCAGAGCCAAGATAGCACAGTGAATTAATTTTACAAGCATGAGTATTAAATTTTCTTTATTTTGCAAAATTTAATGGTTGTGCTTGACGAAGATACCACAAGTTGCTAAGGGCCTGGGTTGCTAACCTTTTTTAGCGAACAATACAGACAACATCGTAGGAGGTCGTCTTATAGCTGCCGGCGACGGTGGCACTCGAAGACCTAACGCGGAGGAAGTAGGCGTACATGCCACCATACTCGGTAGACGACCAGTAGGTGGTATAGGACGAGCCAGGACTCCAGCCTGTAGCATTGTTTAGGCCAGAACCATTGCCGTAGGCAGTAATAAGGTTGCTAAAATCAGTTTGGCTTGGTACGCCAGTGCCAGATGGGCATTTACTAGAAGCATTGGTCCAAGTAGCTGTGCCTTGGCTAGATTT
>JAZQKE010000019.1:0-70718 GCA_045541995.1 Candidatus Nanosyncoccus sp.
TGTATACTTATACCCTAAACCTCAACAATAATGATGGCACTACTAATAAACAAGTACTAAACTACCCAACATCTGGTGGCACAGCCGATACCTCACATACCTTTACTAATCTTAATAGCCTAGCTCCATCTAGATCTGGTTATAAGTTCTTAGGTTGGGCTACAAGTACTACTGGTACATCCTACGTTAGCTCTTATACCCTTAACTCTTCTAGTGCCTCTACTACACCAACTAGTGCTGGGTTCCCAGTTACTGGTGATTTGTATGCGATTTGGGAGATTACCGAACGCACCATCGCCAACTCCACTTACTTCCAAGAAGTTACCTCTTGTCCAAGCACCTTGCCAACTGGCACAGAATACACTCTGACAGACCAGGGCCAGACCAGTAAGACTTACAAAGCCGCCAAACTAGCCGATAACAAATGCTGGATGACTACCAACTACAATCATACTGCCGGTACCCTCAGCAGTACTTACTACAATGTACCTTCCAATGGCTACACCATTCCTGATTCAAAATGCGATGCAAGCGGCACAAACCAATTTGCCGGTTACTGTGATGGCACCTTCCAGTCTTCTACCTCAGCCTACGGCGGCTACTACAATTGGACTGTAGCTACAGCTGGCTCTAGCTCTACCACCTACTCCATCTGTCCAAAGGGCTGGAGACTACCAACTAACGCCGAGTTTACTACTCTTATCAGTACCTATGGTGCAGCATCAGCCGGAAGTAAGCTTGTCACCGGAGACCCTAAAATGCAGTATGGCGGCCTCTGCCGCCCTGGCAACTACGCTTGCGGGAGCACTTCCGGCAGCTACGGCTACTATTGGTCGTCTACGGTTGGCGGTTCTAATTCCTACCGCCTGGGCTTCAATAGCCCGTCTGCGGCTACCAGTGCTGGCAATAGGACGCGCGGGTTCTCTGTCCGGTGTGTCTTCGGGTCCTAACTTCCCTAAATCCTTCCGCCTCCCAACCGGTGGCCCTTCTGGAGAATACCAAACTCTCTACAATAACTATAATAGCTATACTGCTATGACTGATCCAAGTGGGCCACAGTTTGTCCTCAGTGGCGCCCGCTACGGTACCAGTCTTGAATATCAGGGTACGTACGGCCTCTACTGGTCTAGTGCCGCCTATACCAGTGCTACCTACGCGTACCGCCTGAACTTATACGGTGCCGGTAGCACAGTCGCTCCGGCGAACTATAGCTACAAGGCATACGGCTCCACCCTCCGCTGCCTCGCCCAGTAACCCAAGACAAAGAAGTAGCTCCTGCCCCTTGGCTCTGGAGTAAAAAGGCAGAATTCTTGATAATACAGCTTCTTGTTGTATAAAAAGCGGATTCACCTTAGAAGATTAATTTGTAAATACCTTACGAGTACCGTTTAGTCGGGCTTTAGTTGTGATTTACAAATTAATCTGATAAGGCTGAACCAAGTACAACAAGAAGCTGTATTATCGAATTCTGCTTATAACAAGCCAAAACTACTGCCCTTCATTTAACTTCCGGATCTCCGGAGCTTCATCAACTAATACTTTGATGATACCAGCAATCGGAATAGATATGATTGCGCCAATCAGCCCAAACATATACATACCAAGTGTGATAGAGACAAGAATTACTAGAGGAGGTAAAGACATATGGTTGCCCTGGACCCGAGGAGCGATGACATTACCCTGAACCTGCTCAAAAATTGCATAGAATATTAGGAAAATGAGCGCCGCCCATGGATTAGAGAAGAAAATTAGCAGGGAAACAAGGATGGTGGTAATAATGGGCCCGAACATTGGAATCATATAGAAGATGATAGCGAGCATGCCCATCGGGATAGCTAGTCCTGAATTAAAACCAAATATAAGAGACAACAAGAAGACGACAAGAGCTACAACGACACCATCTATCAGTGCGACAAGCAGTTGACCAGTGACATAGCTGGAAACAACGTTGGAGATTTTACCAAGTATGCGCTCGACTAGCTTGGTAGCCTTACCGTGTTTTTCATCAAACTTACGCAGGATAGATTGTAGCAATTTGGGGCCTTGTGTCATAAATAAGATGGTAAGGACAATCGTAAGGATGGCAGCCGTAAGAAAACCAGCCACTGCGCCAACGCTATCAAAAACTGTTTTTGGTAAAGTACCAAGAATATTTTGCAACGAATCTTTAGAGAAAGTGATTATCTGGGTCTGGGCATCAGAAATACCAAATCTATCGCCGATAGTGTTGATGAATGACATTTGCGAAAGAGTAGACTGGAGTTGTTCTGGTGCATGAGAAACGAACTCAGAGGTTTGTTTGACAATGACAGGTCCTGCTACAGCAATGATGGTGATAATTAGGATGAATAAACCTCCAACTGCTAACCCTGCAGATAGTCCTGGCCGAGATTTTTTACGACCAATAGCGCGATTAATCTTTTTCATTAGCGGAGTAATAGCGATAGCCAAGAATACAGCAATAGCAATAATGACTAGCGCTGTCATCGCGCGTGCTATAAGCAATGCCAAGATAACTAAAACAGCTACCACTAGCCAGAAACGAACAAATGTCTTGGTGTCTACTTGAATTGATCTTGCCATATACCTCCTTATCTCAAGCAAAGCGCTTTTTGTAATTGTAATAATTTACGATCAGCAACGTCATTAGCGTATGCCTCGCCTACCTCAAATAACTCTAGAATCATCTCATCGGAAATAGCGGCAACATTTGCCTGAAGATCCGAGAGGAAAGAAGAAACAGAAGCTGCGACCTGTTTTTTGAGATCGCCATAGCGCGTCTCGCCAGCCCAGGTAGAGATTACTTCTTGGAGAGGACGATCATTGATCAATGCCTCAATCTGCAACAAATTGGAAACACCGGGCTGGTTAAACATATCGTATGCGATTTTACCGATAGAATCAGTAGTGGCGGACATAATCTTCTTGGCCGCAATCTCTGGGTTATCAGTAAGCATAATTTTACTATTTTCACTGCGAGAGGATTTACTCATTTTTTTCTCTGGATTAACTAGATCACGAATCCTGATGCCATCATCAACTTCCATAAACTTGGCTTGATCAGCCGTCTTTTCCGGAACAGTAAAAATCTTACCAAATCGATTATTAGCACGAATAGCAATATCACGTGTCAATTCAATATGCTGGAACTGATCTTCTCCTACAGGGACATAGTTCGCAGAATAAAGTAGGATATCAGCGGCCATTAGTATCGGATACTCATAAATCCCAGCCTGAACAGAAGATTTGCCTTCACTTTTATCTTTAAACTGGGTCATGCGAGAAAGTTCACCCGTAGTAGCAATAGAATTTAGCAGCCAGGCCATCTCGCTGTGTGCTGGGACATAACTCTGACGATAAATATGGACATTTTGATTAAGCTTGAGGCCAGCTGCAAGATAATATTTCATTGAAAGGATGGAATTTTTTTGAATATTTTCATCAACTGGACCGATAATAGAATGAAGGTCTGGCACAAAAATATTGACATTCATTTCGCCGCTGTGTTTATTTGATAAACGCACCATCGGAAGTAACGCGCCTAAGAAATTGCCAAGTGTAAGCTCGCTCCCGACCCTAAGCCCTGTAAGAATAGTTTTCATACTTTGATTTTAGCATAACTTGTGCTAAAATAAAAGCACGGGGCACTAGCTCAGTTGATTAGAGCGCTTCGCTGGCAGCGAAGAGGTCAGCGGTTTGAATCCGCTGTGCTCCACCAAACGGTTTATAAAATTATTCGCAATCTATTTCTATTCTTTGCGATTCTGTTAGGTCCCTTGCCAAAATGGAGGTCTTTTGAGCCTGTGCAAGGGTGATATATTGACTTTTTTAACGCGTTTCTTCTATAATATGCGGTATATAGACTTTTGTCTGGGACATTAAAAAATCTGTTATAGAAAGGACGTGATTTTTGTGACAAAATACACGAGAAACATCAAGGAACTCCCTGCTTATAAAAGACTGGAAAAGCAGTTCAACAAGAAGGGGTACACAAAAGGAATCGGACAGTGGAAATCGAGAAGTATTGCTCCGGGAACTGCTGGTTATTACGCCGAAAAGGTTGAAAACAGAAGCGTGAGAATCGAGGATATTCCTAGCGATTTATTGAAGGATGTTCTCCTCTGGACTGCTTCCGGATGCAACGAAGAGGTCTATGACTACATTCTGCGGCATCTCGACCAGTTTGATCGACAGTTTTGGAAAGACATTACTTCGGCCGACTATTATAATATCTTGTTTAACGACCATAACGTCTTCGATATTATGCCGGACGAGTATCTCGACGAAGAGATGGCAATGTGCGCAATGTTCGCCGCAATCGACATGAGATACTGTGAACGACGCGGCGAGTGCGATGGATGGTTCTATACCGTCTACAGAAGAAAGCCAGAGATTTTAACTCGTGAAATGTATATCTTGGGCGCAAGATGTTTTGCGGCGAGGTACAATGACAGGAATAAATTTTTGGATATTACCCCGGAAGAATATCGCACACGGGAGTATTGGCTTGCGCTATGCTTGTGTAACAACACTCCGGTCATGGTGGATGTTCCGGCAAATATTCTGACTGAACACTTTCTAATGGAAATCTATCTTACGGATAATAACACCATCAGGGGTTTCACGGAAGAAGCGCTCGAGAAAGAGGTTGTGTACGAGAAGAAGACCGTCAAAATGTGGCAAGCCGCTATTCTTCATTCGGGCTATTCGATTCGCGATATCCCGCTCAATGAAGAAAGAATTGCATTCTTCCGCTCGAATTACGACAAAGATTCTAGCGAGTATGAATACGGATTCAAGGATCATTACAAAGCTTATCTGCGCGAGCAGAATGGCACTCCGACGCCAGGTCACTCCGATAATCTTCTCGCCTCCATGTTTGCGCTCGGACTCGCTATGAGCGGCGAAAGCAGCGATACAGCGATAGACGAGACTAGCGAGATGATGAGATCGATGCGTAAAAACCCGGCATCTCTGCCTATCCACTTTAACCAAATGGTGCCGGATGAGTATTGTAAGATTTACGACAAGGAAGAATACTTGCAGGAAATTTACAAGAAGCTCGGCATTCGGGTATTAGAGGAGCAGGACTACTATTTCTACTCCGTAGAATTGCCTAACACACTCACGATCGTTAGTGATGATTATGGTCGTTGCGTCAAGGAAGGTGACAAAACCTTACTCCATTTTTGCGACGATGGGCCTTTCTATGACAGAAGAGTCTACGTCGACGAAATCAACGTAACCCTATAAGAAAAGCCCCGCATTGCTGCGGGGCTTTTTCGGCTGCTGACCCTCAACGTTTGCTGCGTAGTGTGGTAAGCCCCACCAAGATTAATAAGCCAGATGGCTTATTTTTTTTCTGCAGAATCGACTGGCCCACGAGTTTTTTCATCAAGAATTTGTTGGAACCCCATACCTTTGGCCCGATACTCATCCGAGCGGGCTTTGTTTTCTTTTTCAATTTGAAGAAGCCTGTGCGTAGAGACGCCCAAATCCTTAGCTGTTTCAATATGGCGTAAAGTCTCTTTATCCATTTGCTTGAGAGCTTCTTCGCGCTTATAGCGCTCATCTTCTGTCTCCATACCATAATAAGATCCCGTAACACTGGGCGCAGGGCTAACCTTTAACTTCTCATTGCCGACACCTTCAATTTTTACCATATTACCTCACTTTATTACCGTAATTATAGCAAAAATGGTATAATATATGCAATGATTATTACCGGTAAAAAATTCAGCAAGCCCGAAATGTCGCGTGTCAAAAATGGCGACGTAGAACTAAAACTGCCAGATTCTCCTAAGGAGCGTACCCGTCTTGATTTAATCTTGGTAGAAAAATATCCTGAGTACAATCGCTCTACTCTGCAAAATTTTGTTAAATCTGGATATGTTACCGTAAATGGCAAGGTCATCACCAAGCCTAACTTTGATATTTTAGAAGGGGAAAATCCAGAGATCATTCTCTCCGTCCCAGCGCGCGAAACACCCCAAGACATTAAAGACCTCCTAATCTACGAAGACCAAAACGTCCTCGTGATCAACAAGCCAGCCGGCTTGCTGTCTATGGCTAAAGGTCAGTTTACCTCCGAGGTTACTCTCGAGGATTACGGCCTACTGGTACATCGCCTAGACCGCGATACATCCGGCGTTGTGATCTTAGCCAAAAATCCTGCTACACAGACAATGCTTCGGCGCCAGTTCCAAGAGCGCAAGACTCACAAAACATACGTTGCCGTGGTTGCAGGCCACCCCAAAAATGCCCAAGCCCTGATTGATCTACCAATTGCTAGAAACTACAAACACCCTACTACTTTCCTTGTCGATCCTAATGGCAAAGCTTCTCAGACCTACTACCGTGTGCTAGAACAAACCGCCCAAAAATCCCTCATTGAGCTAAAGCCAGTTACTGGCCGTACACATCAGCTGAGAGTGCACCTCAATTACATCGGCTGTCCGATCTTAGGCGACCGTATTTATAATAAGGCCTCAAAAGCTCCTCGTCTCTATCTCCATGCCAAATCCCTAGAAATATCCATTCCATCCCTTGACGCTACAAGCGCTTCGAATGTACGCCGCACTTTCGAAGCGCCAATACCTCAGGATTTTTATCAGGAGCTAGAATCTGATGTACTATGATCAAGCATCGTCGGTCTTAGATTTAGCAAAAAAAAGCGATTTTGCAATTTTTAACGATCCGAACTCTGATTCGTTTTATGAGATTTTCGCAGAAAATCTTAATCCTGCGAACTTAAATCACGTAGAGCCAGATAAAACGCATAAAATTACTGTTGATCAAATTCGCGAAATTTTAGACAGTAGCAAAGCTCGCCGCTTTAAAGATTATTATGTTATCATCAGCGACGCCGATGTAATGAATGATCACGCCCAAAGCGCATTTTTAAAATTATTAGAAGAACCACCAGAGAACTATCATTTTATAATGCAAGTCAAAGATTTTTCGACTATGTTACCCACTATTTTATCTAGGGGAGATTTGTATATTCTAAAGCCAGACTCACCAATTAGTGCTCCTGTTTTTGCAGAAGATCAGATAAAATCTTATGCCAAACAGCTGATTACTGCAAAACAGAAAGATCTAGTCTCACTTGCTAGTAATATCACCACCGAGAAAGCCTACAAAAAAGACGGTCGGGGATTTGCAACCGCAATTGTAGACTGCGCAATTGAGATTACTTACAAATCTTATTTCAAGACCAAGAATCTGACCTACCTACGAAAGCTCCCCAAATTACTAAAGTTACAAGAGAGTTTGCGTCAAAATGGCCATATAAAACTTCATCTAGTTGCAGATTTATGCTAAAATAGGTTTATGCTTGGAATTATTGCAATTCTTTTGATTTCGCTGTATTTGGCATTTCTTTTTCCTATTTTTAAGAAAAAACCAGCCCGCCCAGAGCTCAGCGACAAAACATCTCAGCAAGTTAAAAAGCTTTGGCAGATTGCGCAGAGCTCCATGAAAGATCGCAAACCACTACGTGCAGAAAAGGCGCTCCTGGCTATCCTGAGAGTAGACGAAAAAAACGCTGCCGCCTATAATCGCCTCGGAATTATTTATGCCAAAGGGCAAAAGTTTGACGAAGCAATTGAATGTTTTGAGATCGCTCAATCGCTCGACAATAATGCATCATCTTTACACAATGTCGGTTTAATCTATCTAGAAACTGGAGAATACGAGAAAGCTGCGATGGCCTTCAAGCAGGCTATTGAGTTAGAGTCTGATTCCGCCGCTCGTTACATCGCCCTCTCTAAGGCCGAAGAACGCTTAGGTAATCGCAAGAACGCTATTGAGGCACTTGAATCAGCCTATAGTCTCAACCATAGCCTCAATATCCTCCGCCAGATTCTCAAAATTTACAAAAATGCCAATGATGAAGAAGGTGTAGCCTCTACAAATGCTCGGATAGAAGCACATATTACAGCTCTAGCCAAGAAAAAAGCGCGTACCAAGTCCGCCGTCGCATCTCGCTTCGGCAGAATACGTCGTGTTGCTCCTCGTGCTCGCGTATCTAACGGCCCCAAAAAACGAATCTAATAGCTAAAAAAATGGAGCCACCTGTCAGGCTCGAACTGACGACCTACGGTTTACAAAACCGTTGCTCTACCAACTGAGCTAAGGTGGCAATAAGGTAATTATAACAAACTTTGGCATAAAAGCAAAATCTGAAAAAAATCTATTCTAGATCCAAGTAATGTGTTATAATAAAAATATTGCCGCGATAGCTCAGTTGGTAGTAGCGCATCCATGGTAAGGATGAGGTCACGAGTTCAAGTCTCGTTCGCGGCTCCATAAATAGTGCTGGAGTCGTCTAGTGGCTATGACAGCAGACTGTAAATCTGCCGGGGTTCCCCCATCGTAGGTTCGAGTCCTACCTCCAGCACCATTTAGAGGAATCAGACCCATTTGGGTCTTTTTTCATCTGTTGTGGGCAGGTTCTAACCAAATCGTTATCAGCGTTGAGATTTTTGACTGCTTTTTCGATTGGAATTAAGTACTTAACAGGGGAAAAGATAATGGTTCGACCCGAAAGTTTGAGTTCCGCTCCAAGAGCCTTCAGAACATACTGTTTACGTTCTAGGCTGTCACTATCAAAATCTTCTTTAGCGTAACGAGCGAACATAAATACATCGTTCGCAATATCACGCCAACGCTTCTCGGCAACCTCGACTCTTGCAATAGCATCCTGGATGGCTTCGATTTGCCCTTCGAGATTATCCGACTCTTCCATAAACCACGCTTGGTCTTTGATTTCTCCAGCGTAACGCATTCTACGAAGCCCAGAAAGTTGGTTCTTCTTTGTGTCTACTTGTCGGCGAAGTTCACGAATCTTCTTCTCTTGCCCAGCAATACGCCTGTCTTCCTCTTCCGCAAGTGCCTCAATAGCAAGGTCAAAGAACCGTTGGTCAATGGTATATTTGGCTAGTTCTGCTTTTACTTGTTCAATGAGTTCCTTTTCTGGGATGTAAACGTGTGATTGTGGACAATCGAATTCTTTACATTTACCACTACAACGACAATGAATAAACTCCTGTACTCTGCCATCCTTATAGGTTTTCTTGTGTTTTTCGGTTACAATGGCGAAACCACAAGTTGCACAAGTCAGAGCACCTCTAAATAAGTAGTCGTATAAATCTTTCTGTGGGCGATTATTATGTTTACCGCCAAGAAGTTCCAAAACTCGTTCGTGTTCCTCCATCGTGATTAGTGGTGGATGATTGCCGTCCATCAGTTTTCTCTTGCCATCTCTGGTCGTATAATAGTACTTTCCAGTATAAAAGATGTTAATTAGCATCGAACGAACTGCACTTTCAGCCAGTGGTTTACCGCCGATATTTTTACGACGATGCGTTCTTAATCCAATTTTTTTAGCATATTTCGTCAGTTGTGCGGGGGAAACTGTTCCTGTCAGGTATCTATCAAAAACCATTCTAACTAAATCCCAAGTGTCTGGGTCAGGAACGATAGTTTTCTCAATGCGGTCATTTAAATATCCAACTGGAGCCATATGGGGTCTCCATCCTTTAGATGCCTTGCTCTTTAAGCCACGTCGAACATTTCGCATTAACGTCTTGCGATAACGTGAACTCATAACTGCCTCCATCGCATATAGGATGTCGTCATCGGGATTATAGTCTCGACCTTCTGTCAAAATCCAGTTAATTTTTCCGTCATCCATCATTTGTTGGACGTAGCCGTTGTCTTGCGGATTTCTCGCAATGCGGTCAAGGTGCCAGGTCATAATACCATTCGCCTTACCAGCCTCAATCATCTCAATCATTTTATTGAACTCGTCACGAATCCCTGGATGACCGCCAGATTTTGATTCGGAAAAAACGGAAACAACCGTAAGTCCGTCTCGACGTGCACGCTCCTTCATAATACGGATTTGGTCTGGAATTGACTGCACCTGCTTGTCTTTCGCCTCCGTGCTTTTTCGAGCATAAATAACATATTTACAACTCTTTTTATCTACCAAATTCTCATCAAACATAACTTAAATTTCTTTCCGTGCTGTGATACACTATTACTTATTATTATACGACTTTTACACCTTACGAACAAGGCGAGAGCCAAGCCGTCAAACCCTCGCCTTACCTCTGTTTTTTACTCCTTTTCTTCAGCCATACCATCCTCCTCTTCTTTTACGTTTTCTTCGTCATTCTGGGATTGCTCGGCTTGCAATTCTAGCGGAATGATTAACATTTCACGGTGATTGTCAGGATTTTTCTCACAACTGATTAAACCAGATGCTTCAAGTACGGGGAGATATTGGTCACGGCAGAAGTTCAAGTTAAGTACTGACCCAATAGTTTGGATGCTGTAAAGGTTTAACTTCTTAAGGGTAATACCTAGTGTCTTGTCTGCTCTCAACTTCTCTTTACACGCAGGTAGAATTACGCCCTCATAGAAGTCCAAAACTTGAGGAGAAATTCCATATTTTTGGCTTCGATTTAGGTACGTCCACAACTCGAATGCCTGGTCTACATCGGATTTTGTAGCGAACAAATCACCATCAACAATCTTTCTAAAAGGTGCATTCAGAAGAGCGATAGTTTTAACCAAAGACCCCAAGTGGAAGATGTCTCTCTGGGCACGAGGTTCAAGCCTTGTAGACATCCCTTTGAATCTTTCGGCAATTTTATATTCCTCTGGGATATTGATGTGACGGATATTGAGACTTTTGATGTGATGTACCCTGTCAATTAGCAATTGTCGTTCTGTGTTCTTCTTTAACATTTCCTCATACGCAGACCTGTCGCTCATCTTTAATTGAGCCAAATCCACGCCTGCACTGATTTTCTCTTGTGTAATTTCAGGACTTAACAGGAATGCTCTCGTCTGTTCTTGCTCGTCCATTTTCATATACGCAGAGCAAAAGAACGAGGAAGGAAAACCTAAAATGTAGAAGGTTTTAGCGGTGTTTGCTCCGTTTTTACCCTTGTTTGTATGCATAATAGGTAACTTCTTTTTATCGTGAGAAAGCAGTGACCTCAAATTGACTTGGAGTTGAGGATTCATCTGGTCGTAGAAAATTAGAATTTTACGTTCCAGATTTAGGTACATCTCACCATCTTCGCCTACCACCATATAGTCTGAATTGTAGTAAAACGCTGTCGGTGAAATCCTGCCAAAGTCGAGAATGTCCACCTCTGGGAAAAGTTTTGCAATCTCCTGCACGAGGTAACTTTTGCCACTGGAAGACCGTGCATTTAGGAATACGTTGAGTTGGTCTTCTTCTGTATATGTCGACAACATAGCCAAGAAAATCACTACTTTATTGACGTAGTCGCACTTGATAGTCAAGTCGAGAACTTCTGCCAAGTTTTTGGTCGTCATTTCCTTAAACAGAGTGGTGTCAATTGGCTTTGCTCCACAGATGAACTCGGCGGATGAAAGCAGTTGTTCGGCAGTCATACCTGCCAGATTTGCATCTGTTAGGTCTGCCTTTTCACCTAGACTTTCAGGGATAACAATCTTGAAAATCGACAAATTTGGACATTTTTCTTCCAGTTTTCTCGCAAGTGATTCAGTAGATTTTCGACCAGTCTCATCCGCATCGAAGCAGATGTAAACATTGCGACGGCTGGATAAATATCTGTCAATCCAAGCATCCTTAAAGGTTGGCTCGCCTGCGGTACTTGAAATCGCTGGCATTCCAAACTTCATTTGGTCGGCAATAATTTTGTCGAGTTCGCCACCACAAATCAGTACTGAATCAGACGATGATTTTAGAAGTTCGTCACCACCGAACACTCCTGCTTCTGCACCTTTAGGATAAATTCTGTATTTGGGGTCACGTTCATCATCTTCTGGTGGACGACGGAGTTTGAGATGTGTACAAACGCCATTTTCATACACAGGGATAGTAAGCCACATTCGTTCATCGAACATAAGACAGCCTAATCTGTAAGTGTTGATGCTGACTAGCGAGAGTCCACGACCCATAAAGTAGTCAATGTACTCTCTGTAGTTGGTCGACATATCCTTGTGACAAGCGATTGCAATCTTGTCTGGGGTTCGGAGAGTAGAGGCGTAAGACCTCTTACTCTCCTTTTTGCCACTCTTGGTGGTGTCTCCGAAATACTGTTTAAGCGTGGTGAGATTACCGCTCTTGCCACATTTCACGCAGTGATACTGTCCAGTTACGGAGTTAATACTGCAATGAAAATCTTTCTTCTCGGGATGTTCACGATTAGTGTCGCAATCCCCGTGAGGACACGGGAATTGGATTTCGTCACCCTTGATGAAGTAGTCAAATCCTTTGTCTTTCAGGTACTTTTCGACTTCACCTGGTTCGGGGTTTTTGTACTTATTCGTCATAATCGTACTCCTTGTCCTCTTCGTTAAAAATTGATGAATGCAGAATCTCGTTTAATCGTGCAAGACGATATAGTTCAAGGTCTGCTACTTCAGGGGTAATCTCCAAGCCGAATGCACGTTGATATTGCTTTCTGAACCTGGAGACCAAATCTTTGCTATAACGCATAAATTTGCTCCTTTGTAAGAGTAGCCATCCGAATCGGGGGTGATATTTCGTCGGATAACTGCTCGGTTATCCCCGATTAACCCCTATTATCCACATCAAAAAAATGTCTTCAAGAAGGTATAAAGACACTTACCAGGTCTTACCAAAACACTGCCGAATCTTACCAAAAATTACCAACCACGACTGTTGTATTTTTTACTACATTTCGTGGGCGTTTTTCAGCAATTCTTTCAGTTGCTTATCATCCAATTCTTTTGGTAAAATGTATTTAATTGCATCAAATTCCTCCTCAAAAAAGACGAGAAGTTCCTTCGGGAATGTTTCCAAATTGCGAATATAGCCACGAAAAAGCCCATCTTCTTTATTTGATACGGACATCTTTTTGCCTCCCAAAACGCTCGAGACAATATCAGGGTCACTGCCCTTTTGGTTCAATTTGTTTATGTTAAGTCTCTCATTCGGAGAGTTAATCGCAATTTTCATAATATTCAAAAACGTAGATGGACTTATTTTATTGAATGCATACCGTTTATTTTTAATAGTCACTATTGGGACGTTGTCGCTCCCGATATTCAGCATTGCGTAGTGTTTATTTGGGTCTCTCTGTAAATCAATTTTAAACTCTGTACAAAAATCGATAAAACGTCGCTTATTGAAATTTAGAACACTATAATTGATTTCTCCAGTAGGATAGGGGTTCAGTGGGTCGTCTAGGTCAAAGTCTTCTTCCATCGAAAACTCAAATACCCCATAGGCAGACATTGCGTTCATCGCCTGAACCCACTCTTTGCGTTTCTCTTCTGGAACGGTTTGTTGAAAAGGACTATCCGCACCCTTATTAATGTGGTCTGAAAATCCCCCATTTAGCCCAGCATCATAATTGAGGATGTTGTTCCAATATCTATACGCTATCTGTTCAAGCATTTCATAGGTTTCTGGGGTCATAGTATTTCATATTATACCATTTTGTTGGACAATAATCAAAGTGCAAAACTAATCGGGGGTGGGGTTGCCAAGAGGAGGTGCTTTAAAAAGAGGTTTTCTCGCCATCACTCAAAATTCCAACATTAAACTAATAGTAAAATAGAAAGTATGAGAAGGACAAAATATAACGACGAGATTCGTGGGAAAGTGCTTATGTATACTTCAGAAGGTCGCACGGTCAGAGACATCTGTAAACTACTAGATATTACCGATATGACCATATTGAGATGGCGTAGGCGATACCCAGACTTTGATGAGCAATACTTAAATGCCATTAGAAGGCAATATCAGGGCGTAGAAGCCCTCCGAAAATCTGGGGTGAGAACTTATCGCAGAAACGCCGAAAAACTCCAGGAAAAGGCTGTAAAACGCTCTAAAATCGAAAAACTAGACGAGGAGCAACAAGAAGTAGTGAAGAGTGGCAAACCTCTTGTTTACGAGGGCTTACGTATTCGTTACGGGAGCATTGCTGATGATGAACCACTTACGCCTTGCGTTAATCCTAGCAATGGTTTTGTAGAATATCTGAAAAGGCAAGGTGGTAATTACATTCAGTTCTCTTGTTCACTGGATGCATTCCGTAAGAATAATCCAGTGTGGTATCGAGAACTTACTGAACAGAACTCCGCTCTTGATGTTGGAAATTAGAGTGTGAAATTACGTGTTCTACCCCTGTTGATGTTCTTGTTACTGTCGATTCCAAATGTTGTACTTTCTAGAAATTGAAAGTAGACAAAGTGGACAGAAGTAGACTTTTGGAATAGAATAACAATTTTTGCCAATTATATATAATATACTCCCAAAAATTTGCGAGACCCTTTAAAGGTATAATGAAAATATGAGCAGAAAAATGAAACTAACCGAGCAGATTTGGGAAATTATTGTAGGAGGGGTACGTGATGGCTACACAATCACAGATGCTTGTGCTATGGCAAATGTTGGCAGGAGTACATTCTACAAGTGGCTTGAGAAATATCCAGATTTCAACAAGGCGATTGTTGAAGCAACAGATTTGCAGTGGAAGTATGCATACTGGCGAGTTCGTAATGGGTATAGAGGCTACAAGCGTCCGCATTTGGTCAGACCTTCAAAAGACTATCAGTCTCCTGGCAATGTGCCGTTTGAGATTCCGTCTGTCGAATCGGATAGTATTGGTAATGTTCTAAAACCCGACAACGACGAATCTCTGTGGTGGAAATTGAGTATGGATAACGCCTACTAATTCGCTCACCAAATATTGGTTTTTGTGAATCTAAAACCAAGCGTTTCAGATGATTTTGTGATATAATATTAGATATGAGTACAAGTGGAGGCAAAACGACTTTTATTGATTTGTTTGCTGGCATAGGCGGGTTTCATTTTGCACTTCATCGACAAGGAGCAGAATGTGTTTTTTCTTCTGAATGGGATGAAGAATGTCGGAAAACCTATACTGAAAATTTTAAGAAAATCTCTCCGCACATATTCAAATTATTCCCAGGGGAAAAATCGCTGTTTGAAGAAAAACTTTTCGCTGGTGATATAACGAAGGTAGACCCAAAGACTATACCAGACCACGAGATTCTATGTGCAGGTTTTCCGTGCCAGCCGTTCTCTATATCTGGTAAACAAAAAGGATTTGCAGACACAAGAGGAACCCTTTTTTTCAATGTTTTAGAAATAGTAAAGGCAAAACAGCCAAAAGTTGTATTTTTGGAGAATGTCAAACAACTTGTCTATCACGACCACGGCAATACGCTAAAAGTAATTCTTAAATCTTTGAATGATATTGGTTATAAAACGTCGTGGAAGGTACTGAATGCAAAGGATTTTGGTACTGCACAAAATCGTGAGAGGATTATTATAATTGCGAATAAGGAGAAAGAGTTTGATTTTTCCAAATTAGAGATGAAGCAGAGTGCCAAGATAAAAGATATCCTCGACAAAACAGGTAATTTTGAAATACTGGAGCCAAAAGATTATACAATTTTACCGAAGGAATTATGGCATAAACAAGAATCTGGACTTATATTCTGTGGTTATAGAAATAAAAAAATACGTACAGTTGGAGTTAGACCAGGCACTGAACATCTTTCCAGGGTACATAAACAACCTAACAGAATTTACTATATTGAAGGTACGCATCCAACTCTTCCATCGCAAGAAACTTCTGGAAGATTTTGGATTTATGACGGAAAAATAGTGAGAAAATTAACAGTCGATGAGTGCTATAAGTTGCAGGGTTTCCCCAAGAGTTTCAAGAAAAATAGCAAACTATCTTCGTGTTACAAGCAAATTGGAAATTCGGTAGCAATACCGATGATTGAAGCGGTTTATAAACAAATTAAGGAGCAATATAATTTATGACAGAAGATATGGGCAACCCAAAAGAGACTCTTTTCGAATACTATAATCGAGCATTAGAAGAAGAGTGTAAAATCCAAGACGACATCAAAGTTGATATGGATTTAATATTGGATAGAGTGAACAAAAACAAAGGAGTATACACAGTTCTTGTAACTTTATCGCTGTACAAAGTCTTACATCCAGAACAAGATATCAGACAACATAAGATTAACTTACCGAATGGATTTTCTGGTCGCAGTTTCGATACTAAATATGTTACTCCTTTATTGAAGGAATTATCGTTACCATCTATGGCTGAAAGTGGATGGTTAACACGTAGCTTGGAACAAGATTATCCATTTGATAAGAATTTCAATGGGATGATTACGCCAGTAGAACTTAAAAATTCTTTCCTCCGAGTAGTTGCCAAAATTCAAGAAAACAGTTCAGAGGCAGAAAAAGTATTATTAGCATTACTGCACGGCGGAATAGAATATAGAGAAAATAACAAAATTGAAATTGCGAGAGTGGATACAGATGATATACGTATAGAAACCGTTGTATCTATGCTAAAAGACCATTTCACTACAAGGTATGCTACGCACGGTGGGTCAAAATTACCAGTACTGGCATTCTACGCTATCTATTCTATTATTGTTCCAGAAATGAGCAGATATAAGAATTGTCATCTATTGAAACTTGGAAGTCACACTGCTTCAGATAGAACATCAAAAAGTGCTGGTGACATAGAAGTTGCAAGGAATAATAGCAAAAGTATCTTTGAAGCCGTTGAGATAAAACTAGATAAACCAATCACTCCTCAAATTGTCCAGGTAGCATACGAAAAGATAAATAAATTTGGAGTTGAGAGATATTATATTCTATCTGGTGTCGAACAAAAACAAGACGATGTAGAAAAAAATGCTCAACTTACTTTTGAGATTCAACAAGAACACGGTTGCCAACTAATTATTAACGGCTTGTATCCCTCATTAAAGTATTACCTACGTCTTATCGCTACACCTAAAGAATTTCTTGATAAATATACGGAACTTGTCGAAAACGATACTGAATTACAGCCAGTACATAAAGAACGTTTGCAGGAACTGATTGATGAATATTTCGGATAGTTCACATAAAGGAGGAAAATGGATATAGAAAAATTCATAGAAGATACTATATCGCAAATAATGGCTGGCATTAAAAACAAGAATGATAAGGCTGATGACAAATTTAGATTAGTGAAAGGAATAAATTTTGATTTGGCTGTGACTGTTTCGACAAGCAATACAAAAGACAAAACGTTAGGCGGTGGAGGAAAGATAAAAATTGCTAGCATTGATGCTAAAAAGGGGACATCCTCAACTGAAAATAACACAGTCGTGTCGAGGGTCAATTTTACTATTGGGCAAAATTCGCTGTGGGATTTCTAATGAAGTGCCCAAAGTGTAAAAGTGAGAATTTAGCCAAAATCCTTTATGGGCTTCCTGCTTTTGATGATAAACTAGAGAAAGACCTAGAAGAAAAGAAAATTGTGCTTGGAGGATGCGAAGTAGATGATAAACACTGGCATTGCAATAATTGTGGAACTGAATTTTAACTTCTACATCGTTAATATTAAAAACAATTCATATTTTTAACCCTACCTAAATCTTTACATTTTATGTAACCACTAGAAAGAAAAATAAGGATTCGTATTTTCAATCCTACCCAAAACTCTACATTTTACACAAAATACTAGAAAAAGAAAAGAAAATGAACTGAAATGTAAGAAAAAGTAGTAGGTTAAAATTATGAATTGTTTCTTTTTTCTTTTTGTTCTTTGTTGATTTTTTCTCTAGGATTTCTCTTTCTAGGACTTAATTATTTAAAATGTAAAGAAATAGGGTACCTTAAAAGTATGAATTGTGGTATAATGAAAAAGTAGATTACTTAACAACTTAATATCGAGTAATCAAGAAAACATTGATGCACGATTGTATACGAACCAGACCTTCTTACCAGAGGTCAAATCTTCTTCTATCAAGGTTCTAACTTCGTTTACGATTCTGCACCAAGCAAAAATAGACCCTTGGGGTCTTATTTTTCTGCTAGGTGTTCTCGAGTCCTACCTCCACCTGTCCTATCGCTGCACACAAGAATTCAGCGAAATTCACACCTCTGTACCATCTTATGATATAATCAAACTATGGACAACGTAATTAATTTTCTCCAAAATGATATTGTCCAGCGCGTAATCTGGTCGCTGGTTACGATTTTAGTTGGCATAATTATCTATCGAGTGATCAAATTTTTCCTAGCAAAGCAATTCCGCCGGGCAAAATTAGAATCCAACCAAAAACTCAGCACAATCAACCGCTTATTCTTAAGCGTGGCGCGCTATGCTATCATTATTTTGGTATTTTTACGAATCTTTGAGGTGAATGGGGTTGATGTCGGCTCGCTCGTGGCCGGGATTGGCATTCTTGGTGCGATTATAGGCTTGGCAGCGCAAGACTGGCTAAAGGACGTGATAAGGGGAACAAGCCTAATATCTGATCAGTATTTTGCTGTAGGAGATGTTGTAAAATATGAGGAAGAATATTATATCGTAACTGCGATTGGTCTGAAAACTACAAAACTCCAAAGTCTGGCGGATAAAAGCATCGTTTCGTTAGCAAACCGCAATATTGAGGCGGCCGAGGTAGCGACCGGGCTTATTTATGTAGATGTACCGATGCCATACGATATATCGCGCAAACAAGCAGCCACAATAATTGATAAAATTATTTCTACCACACTCAAGGACGAATTGATCAAAAAATGCCGCAATTTGGGCACGAAAAAATTGGCAGATTCAAGCATTCTTTATCTTCTGGAGGCCGAGTGCGACCCCGCAAAGCGCCTGGGCGCAAAACGGGCGGTTATCGGCGCCATTTTGGACGTCTACGAAAAAGAAGGCATCGAAGTACCATATGAGCAGCTGGTAATACACCAGGGAAAGAGCGATAGCAAGAAAGGTTAAACTCAATGCGGGAAATAATCAATATTTTTAAGCGCGATTTGAAGCATATTGCCAAAAGTAAAATGGCGGTGATAATTTTAATCGGCATGATTTTTATCCCCGGTATTTATGCCTGGCTCAACATTGATTCCAACTGGGATCCTTACGATAATACTGGCAATATTCCGATTGCTATCGTCAATCATGATCAAGGTGTTGATATCTTTGAAGAAAACATCAACATCGGCAATTCCTTAGTCGAAAAACTACAGACTAATACTGCTATGAAATGGACATTTACAGATGAGCAGGATGCTAAATCTAAGGTAGAAAGTGGCTATTATTATGGCGCTATCTTCCTGCCAGAAGATTTTAGTAGCAAGGTGGCAACACTTTTTGACGGTACAGAAATCAAAAAACCTACTTTTAATTTTATTGTTAATGATAAGAAAAATCCCATCGCACCTATCATTACCAATAAGGCCGTCGGCACACTAGAAACCACCCTAGACCAAGCCTTTGTCGAGGCAATCGCACTCCGAACTTTTGAAAAGGCCGAGGATGCAAATCTAGATAAAACCACCAACGAGACCATTACCTCTGTTTTAAGTAAAATTCAAGAAACAAAAGAGGGAATCGGTCGGATCCGCTCTACATTAAACGTCATATCATCCGCCACCAGCTCCACCGCAAGTGCACTCTCTGCCGTTAAGACGCTCTTGCCATCCAGCATCGACACACTTAAAAATACCGCGGTAGGCGACCTCAACGCCGTACAAAAAGCTGCTGCCGATCTAAATATCGTCCATGCGAAAATAGAAGACAATATTGGCTCTATCTTTGGTGCCGCTTCCAATGTAAGTAACACTATTGATACTACCGTAAATTCTATAGATCCAAACAGCGCCAATTATCAAACTCAGACTAAGCAGGCAATCGCCTTAGTTGACGCACTCAATGATACCCTAGTTGAAGAGCAAAAAGTAATTGCGTCTCTACAGAGTATCAGCGGCTCAGCACAATTAGCTGATTTAAACAATCAAATATCATCTACTATTCAGAAAAATAATGAGCTGAAAGTTACTCTGCAATCTGTCGCCGATGGCAATACTGCCATGTTAGCCCAGGCCAAGACCAAGGCCCATGAGCTAAATACTGGGGTAAACACGGCGAATAAAAATTATCAAGACAACGTCAAACCAAATGTCGATAGCACCATCAACAATGCCACTTCAGCTATTTCTGATGCTATTGGCTCATTATCATTTATCAATAGCTCCTTTGCCAAAAGTGATGCCGCCCTAGGCGATACCATCACTGCTCTAAATAGTGTTAGTACCATGAACGCAAATGTTGATAGCGTCCTACTTAATCTTCAGGGTGATTTAGACAAAGTTGCTAGCGCTATTAGTGGCGCCACTGATAGCGATCTATATCTCAAAATTCTCAATCTACTCAAAAATTCTCCGGAGGAGATTGCCGATTTTATTTCCGAGCCAATCGCTACCGAAAAAACCGAACTTTATAAGATAGAACATTACGGTTCCAAGATGGCTCCGTTCTACACGATTTTAGCAACATGGGTCGGCTGCACTCTGCTAGTAGCCATCCTCAAGACCGACATCGAAGTAGATGAAAAGAAAATTAAACTCCACCAGGCCTTCTTTGGCAGATTCATGTTATTTGGTTCTATTGCTGCTTGCCAAGGATTAGTAATTGGCTTAGGTGATATCATCCTAGGCGTTCAAGTATTAAATGCTCCGCTATTCCTGTTTGCCATCATGCTTTCTAGCGTAGTGTATATGCTAATTATCTACTCTCTCGCCATCTCGTTCGGTAAAGTCGGCGAGGCTATCGCCGTAGTAATGATGGTGACACAGGTCGCAGGTAGCGGTGGCACATTCCCAATCGAGCTACTGCCAGATTTCTTCCAAAAGCTACAGCCATTTATGCCTTTCTACCCGTCTATGGGCGCTGTTCGCGAGACGGTTGGCGGCTTCTATGGCGCATCTTATCTCGGTTATATCGGCCTGCTACTTTGCCACACGCTCATTCCACTATTCCTAGGTCTCGTTATCCGTCGTCGCGTCGTCAAGCTCAAGCACAGCATTTCTAAAGATATAGAAGACACTGACATTATCATATAGCAAAATATGTTATAATATGTAAAATGCAGACATCTGATTTTGATTACAATTTACCAGACGAGCTAATTGCTCAGACCCCGTTAGAGGATCGTTCATCGTCTCGCCTACTAGTAGTAAACCGCCAAAAGAATGAACTAAAAGATCGCCATTTTTCTGACATAATCGAATACCTCAACCCCGGCGATGGCCTTGTTATTAATGAGACCAAAGTGCTCCCAGCCCGAATTTACGGAGTCAAAGCTAAGACCCATGGCGCAGTAGAACTGCTACTACTAAAAGATTTAGGTCAAGACACCTGGGAGTGTCTAGCAAGACCCCAAAAGAGGCTCAAAACGGGCGTAAAGGTCTATTTTGGAGCCAAAGACCCAGATCGGCCCGAAGATACTGCCATGCTAGTTGCGACCGTTGTAGATACCTTAGAAGAGGGAATAACACATGTCAAATTTGAATATGACGGAATTCTTCTCGAGATCTTGGATCAAATCGGCACAATGCCCCTACCGCCATACATCCACGAGCAGTTAAAAGACCAAAATCGCTACCAGACTATCTACGCCAAAAATCTTGGATCAGCCGCCGCACCCACTGCTGGGCTCCATTTTACGCCTGAACTGCTAGATAAAATTAAGCAAAAAGGAGTTAAAATCATCAAAATAACCCTCCACGTCGGCCTCGGCACTTTTCGCCCCGTACAGGTAGAAGATGTCAAAAACCACCAAATGCATACTGAAGAATATGAAATTACAAAAGAAGCAGCCAAAGAGATTAACACTGTCCGCCAAAATGGTGGCCGAATTTTTGCAGTCGGCACCACCTCTGTCCGTACTCTAGAAACCGTCGCCGCCAAATACCACGGCAAAATCGTTGCCGATCAAGGAAAAACGGATATTTTTATTTATCCAGGGTATCAATTTAAGATAGTAGATGGCCTAATTACTAATTTTCATTTACCAAAATCTACACTACTGATGCTAGTTTCCGCCTTTGCAAAGCAAGATTTAAACGATACTTTTGCTGGTCGCGACCTGATCCTGGGAGCATACACTCACGCCATCGCCGAACGATACCGCTTTTTCTCTTTTGGAGATGCGATGCTAATATTATGATAGACTAGAGGTAGCATGAAAGTAAAATATGAATTAATCCACGAAGATAAAAACACTGGCGCAAGATATGGTAAGGCCATTTTCTTAGATCAGGATGGCAATATTGCCAAAAACCTTGATGGCACACCCCAGGAGTATGAGACCCCAATGTTCATGCCAGTTGGTACCCAAGCTACCGTCAAAACCCTCAGTCCGGAGCAAGTCAAAGCTACAAATGCCGGCATTATCTTAGCCAATACCTACCACCTCTGGCAGCGCCCTGGTCAAGATATCGTAAAACAAGCCGGTGGACTGCACAAATTTATGAACTGGCATGGCCCAATTTTGACTGACTCCGGAGGCTACCAGGTCTTTTCTCTTGCTCAAAATAAAAAGAAGGATATCACCGAAGAAGGTGTGCATTTTAAGAGCGAGCTAAATGGTAGCAAACTATTCCTCACCCCAGAAAAGTCAATCGAAATTCAAAATAAACTTGACTCCGATATCGCCATGAGCTTTGATGAATGCCCTCCAGCCTCAGCCGATCATCAATATCTCAAAAAAAGTATCGAACGCACACTCCGTTGGGCCGAGCGCGGTAAAAAAGTCCATAGTAATCCTAATCAAAGTCTGTTCGGCATTGTCCAAGGAGGCCCATACCAAGAGCTCCGACGTTGGTCTGCTGAACAGACTGTAGCACTCGATTTTGATGGATATTCCATCGGTGGCGTCGCGAATGATGATGAGTGCAAAGAGGATATGTATAAAGCTGTTGAATACTCTATTCCATATCTCCCTAAAGACAAGTTACGATATTTGATGGGTGTCGGCGAACCAGTAGACCTAGTTGAAAGCGTTGCCCGCGGAGTAGATATTTTCGATTGTGTATCGCCCACCAGATTAGCACGCCATGGCAACGCCTTAGTCTGGGGCATTAAAATCACACCAAGCGGCGACCCAAAAGAACGCCGGATCAATCTCAAAAATGCCAAATTTACCGATGATTTTACTCCAATAGAGCACGATTGCGATTGTTACGCTTGTCAAAATTACACACGTGCCTATATCCATCATCTAATGAAATGCAATGAGGCTTTTGGCGCCACACTGCTTTCTATTCATAATATCCGCTTCCTTATTCGCCTCACCGAAAAAATGCGCGATGCGATCAAAAATGATCGTTTTGACCAGTTCCGCGAAGATTTTATAAAACAAACAAAACTCTAATCTAGATCGCCAGAAAAGATTGACAAGACTAGTACTTTGTGATATAATGGATTAATTGAGTATATCTCAATCAGCGCCGGAGAGGGCGTAGTTCTTTTACATGAAAGGAGAGGATATTATGGTAAAAGAAAACTTTGAAGTAGTAGGACAAACAAATGTCAAAAAAGCCGCTGAGCTAACCTTAGATCAGCTAGGGCTAGATGAGGAGCTGACTAATTATGTCAGAAAGAGGCTCTGCCTAAAACCAGACCGCCTGGTTCTACATTGCAGGACCAAGGCTCTTGAGGGCAGCAAAACCCGGAATAGGGCAGACCGTGAGCTTGAACAAAAACTCATCAGAGCCATCGACGACGCAGGTTACATCCGCCACGATTTACGTCCGACGACGTATCATGTCTGGCGAATGTATAAGGATATTGACCCATGCCTCACTGTCCGCAGTCTCGCCATAGATAACGAGACCTACGAGACAGAGCCAGCCATTACACCTGATGATCTTGACCAGATTATCAGGACAATGGAAGGTTGTCTGACCCAGGAGGAGATTGAAGTCCTAGTCGCAATCTATGGTCTAAATAGCGCACAAACGCTATCATGTACAAAGATTGCCAGGGACAAAGGGGTTGACAAAAAGGAGATAAAAAGCCTCCAGAAGGTCGCCCTGGCTAAATTGAGGATACCTATCAACCTAGCCATGCTACCGATAGCTTTCGGCTGGGATAAGAGAAAGTATCCTGATATGGAGCTATATCGAGGTATCAAAAAACAAGCTAGCCTCGATGCCCCAATCGAAGCTCTCCACTGGAGCGGCAAGGCCTATGGGTATCTGAAGGAGAATAAAATGGACACCCTTGGTAACATTTACAGGGCCTCTGCCAATAAGTGGGCAGCTCAACCAGAAGAGCTCCAAAAAGAGATCGAGGATAACATGCACTTTGCAGGCTATCCAGATTTCATACTACTTAACACTTAACCTCCCCAAGTCCCCGGCAGTCAGCCGGGGCTTTTTTATAAAAATCTTTACATTTCTCTCAATCTGTGCTAAAATATAATGCAATATGGCAAAAAAGAATAATAGCAAGCGCAAACTCGTTGGTCTAGTTTCTGAAGAATCTGGAATTCGTGCTTATTACACTAAGAAAAACACGATGAACACCCCAGATAAGCTTTCCTTGCGCAAATATGATCCTGTCTTGAGAAAGCACGTTGTCTTCACCGAGACTAAGAAAAACCTCGGCCGCAACGAAGTCAAAGAAAAGAAGCGCTAAAATAACCCCGCCAGGGGTTATTTTTTAACTTTGTATTCTGCTAAGCTCTGTCTAGTAGACTCAATCGATATTCAAAGTCTTTGAGTACATTCATGTAATACATAAAAGCCTCGTACGGTGAAGCGTATGGCGAAAAATACGCATGTACATCACCATCATTCCAGTATTTAGTACACATATAGTAGGCATGATCAGAGGTAGAAAGCCGCCTCCAGTCATCCAACAAATCACCATCTCCACTAGCCACAATCTTATCATACATATCGTATAAAGCTTTGAGAGCTTCCTGTTGCATAGCATTACCAGTCCAAGCAGTTAGATCACGCTCGGTATCCGCCCAAGTTACAGTCTGCGCCATCGAAACCTCATCCATTGGCTGCTCAAAGTCGCAGGCTTCTGTTACGGTTAGGAATTGATTGCCGACCTGTTTGAGCCAAGCATAGACAAACTCTTCAAAGAATTTAAAAATACCAGTCGCCGCCCACTGATGTTCGCCAAAAGTCTCAAAATCCATGAACAAATTAATCAAATTGCCACGCGACGTATCATCATCAAGCCATTTGATATATTTATCAACTGTCAGCGGCCACTCTTTCCATTTTTTATTGGAAAAGCGAAAAGCGATATCATCTGACAAGCGGTAATTTTTGAGCAGTAGGCGACAATCATTGGCGCCGGCAACCTTATAGACGTGATTCGGACTATGCCAGCCTAGTACCTTGTCCCAACCCTCTGCAAGTACACCAGTATAGCCGATCTCGGCCGCCCATTTTCCAACTTCATCGTTATAGGCCAGCTCTGTATTGCGAAATACGCGCGGGCGTACTCCAAACAGGCGGGCGACAGCATCAGAGTGCATCCTTACTTGATTTACAAATTCTGCCTTATTATAGAAGAAGGCCAGGGAATGATAGTATGTCTCACCCACAATCTCTACCTGACCCGTAGAAATCATCCTAGCAAGCTGTTCAATTAGCATAGGCTCCCACTCTTCTGCCTGCTCTAGCCAAGTACCAGTAATCGAAAGCGACACCTTGAATCCTGGATATCTGCGGATACATTTTTCGAGTAAATCAAACATCGGCCGATAAGATTTCTCAGCAACTTTTTTAAAAATCCGCTCGTTACTCTGCTTGCTAAAGTAATCTTTATCGTACCAGTAATTAGAATTGTGCGCAACATCAAAAATACTATACTCATGGTAACGCCATGGCTGATGGATATGTAAGTACAGACAAATTGCGCGCATCAGCAATACTCCTTATGCTTATCAACATCATTATAAACCTTCTCGACCTTCTTCGCAATATCATCCCACGAAATTTTGCGGTATTCTTTGAGAATACCTTTGCGCAGGGTATTCCTGAGAGCCCTACTTCTTGCGACTGCCAAAATCTCATCTGCTAATTTTTCAATATCCCAAAAGTTATAAGACATGGCGCTGCGTATTACCTCAGAAACTCCTGACTGTTTAGTCAGAATCAAAACATTGCCATGATGCGCTGCCTCCAGAGCTGTCAGTCCAAAAGGCTCTGATATCGAGCTCATCACAAAAATATCTGACACCTCATAAATATCACGTAATTGCTTACCACGTACAAAACCAGTGAAAACCACACGATTAGAAATGCCATATTTGGCTGAAAGCGCCAAGAGCTCTTGCTTTTGCTCGCCATCGCCAGCAAATACAAAGATTAACTTAGAATTTTTCGATAATGCACGAGCCGCAGCTTTCATCAGATTGGATAAGCCTTTTTGGATAGTAAACCTACCAACCGTAGAGACGATGGTATAGCCTAGTTCCTTCATCTTCTCGAGATATTTATAGTCGTCATCATCATACTGATAGACTTTTTTGACAAATCTATCGTCGAGGGAATTATAAACTACATCAATTTTGTCAGCAGGAATAGCGTATTTCTCAACGATCAGATCTTTGGTTGCCTGTGAGACAGCAATTACCTTATCGGCGAGCATCAGACCTTCACGCTCGATTTCAGAGACTACTGGATTGCCTTGGCTCCCACCGCTACGGTCAAATTCCGTCGCATGAACGTGCGCAATTAGAGGTATACCGTAATTTTTCTTGGCCAGCATCCCCGCCTCAAACGTTAGCCAATCATGTGCATGAACTACGTCTGGTTTAAACTCGGATAGATATTTATTTACAAACTCACAATAATCATGCTGAATCTCACGGATGGTCATCTGTCTCTGCGGTCTTGCGTATTGCGAAAGTTTTACATTTTCTGAATTGTGCTGCCCGACATATTCTGAATCGTAAGCGCCCATACCATAGCGCGCCAGCGGATCTAATTCTGTAGCCGAAAGTATGTTCATAAAAGTGATTTTTTCATGCGGGGCAGTATACGGAACTACAAAATCTATCTCCGCGCCATCCTGAGCAAGCTCACGCGCGAGATTTAAACATGCTACGCCTAAACCACCAGAGTTATGCGGCGGCAGCTCCCAACCCAGCATTAAAACCTTCATCCGTTCAATTATACCATAAGCAGGATTATAAATGCAAGAAAAAAAGCCCCCTCGTCTAGGACTTTTCAGCAACCTGAATGGCAGGGATGGCAAGACTCGAACTCGCGACACCCGGTTTTGGAGACCGGTGCTCTACCAACTGAGCTACATCCCTTGGTAGAAATACATTATTATCTTACCACAAAGATTCCAATAAAGCAAAAGTGGGTGGCGAGCCAGGCCCCGTTTTTGCGTGCATCATTATCATGCTATAATTAGGACATGAAGCAGCTCTACGCCTATTTTCGATCCATCGACAGAATCTGGCAAGGAATCTGGGTGTTTATTTTCTGCGGATTCATCACCTTGGATATAATTGCCCCCAATTTCTTCGGAGTTACCTTATTGAAGCTCCTCGGCGTCGGCATCTGCACCCTATATGTAATTGTAAATTTTTCTAAGGATCGCCTACTTTTAATCGCTTTTTCACTGACATTTATTGCGGATATCTTACTTGCAATCAACAACGTCTCTATTTTTGGAATTTACACCTTTATTTTGGCACAATTCATGCATTTTTCACGCCTCAAAAGTCTCGGCGAGAAGAAAATTATCGGCCTCGTATTTGGTATTTCAGCATATTTCATCTTAGCGACACTAGCCGGCAGATATACGATTTATTTACTTGGCGCACTCTATGCCTTTTTCCTAATTTCTAATCTAGCCTTAGCCTACCGCTGGCACTACACGTCCAAGGGTTCTGACCACGCCCTCTGCGCTTTCTACGGATTCGCGCTATTTTTCTGCTGCGATTTCTGTGTAGCTGGTTCGTTCTTTTCTGCAATTGGCGTACTACCAATTGCTTTGAAACGTCTTTTTGATTTTCTTGCCTGGGCCTTCTACTTTCCGTCACAAATTTTACTTTCCAATTCTTCCAAAAAGTTGTCAAAGCGCGTCAAGCTGTGATACAATTAATATATTATGGAAGGTAAAAAATCACAAAATTTGTCGCAGCCTAGGGCGATTCTCGTCTTCGGAGCTCCAGCTAGCGGCAAAACAACATTCTGCGAAAAGTTCTCGCAACAATTCAGAGCTCCATATTATGATTTAGCCAAAATTAGAGAAGAGCTAGGTGTTTCTAGAGATCAAATTCTCTACATCTTAGACCTGATCGCCAAGACTGGCCAGAATGTCATTATCGAAGGTGAGCTCAACACCGGCGCTGATCGCGACGAGATCAAAAAGCTCCTCCACGAAGAGGGCTACAACCCATCCCTCATCTGGATCCAGACCGATGTCAACACTATCAAATCTCGTCTCAAATCTCGTCTCAAATCTGTCGCCAAAGCCAAAGAAGAGTATGACACCAAAATCTCCGAGCTTGAGGCTCCATCCGAGACCGAGGATACTATTGTTCTCTCTGGCAAACATACTTTCGAGACACAGCTGTCCAATACTCTCTCTCAGCTAGCTAACTAGTATGATTATAAAAGACGAAGAGTTCGGTGAAGTTTTGGTTCGCAAAAACACCCTCTCGCGCGGGATTAAATTTTCGATTTCTACATCAGGGCGTTTGCAAATGTCTGTTCCAAGCTATACTTCTAATTTTCTAGCTAAACGCTTTCTTTCCCAAAACCGCAAGATGATCCGCGAAAAGCTTCCAGTAAAAGATCCTACTTCGCAACGTGCTAGAGACGCAAAAAAGAAACTTCTCACCAAAAAAGCCAGGGAATACCTTCCTTATCGCTTGGATTTTTACGCTAAAAAATTTGGCTACAAGTACGACAAGCTCCGCCTCTCGCATGCCAATACCAGATGGGGAAGTTGCTCATCAAATCGCACGATATCGCTGAATATCGGCTTGATGCAAGTCCCAGAGCCTCTACGTGATTATGTCATTATTCACGAACTGGCCCATCTCAACCACATGGATCACTCAGCTGCCTTTTGGGCCGAAGTTGGCTTGCACGACCCCAGATACAAGACGCATCGCACCAAACTCAAGGCCTTTTCTCCAGGGGTATAAAACCTTCCAAGATACTTGACTAATTTGCTAATCTGTGATATAATGTATTAATAATAGCAATTTTTGGGAGTTATTATGAAATCAGAGAAAAGTGCATTTTCCATCGGTTTTGCTACTAAATTTCACGAAACTAAGGCACTTTTTGCCGCCCAAAAAGCTAAAATTAGCAAAAAAACTGCCAAATCAGCTAGAATTTCTTCTTTCAAAAATGCATTTTCTACTAGCTACAAGCAGAGCTTGCGTTGCACCGTCAGCAACAAAGCTCTTCGCCCTGCACTGATCGGTGCATTCTCTGTACTCCTAGGTGTTTTTATCGGCACTTATGTCATCCCAATTAATAATACCTCTGCTAACAGCCACATCGATGTCCCAGCAGACGCCATCTCTACGCAGCATTCTCAGCTAGAAACCAAATCCCCAGCCGAAAAACATGAGCAAAAAACTATCAGTGCCGCCCAAGCCAAATCTAGCGGTTATGCAGCAGCATCTAATACTCAGCCATCCTACTCTGGCGCCGGTTTATCTATCCCGTCACTAGGCATCGCCACCAGTGTTTCCGCATCTACATTATCTGGTAATGAGCTAAGCGTTCCAAGTAGCAGCGTTAGCTCTTATGGTACCCTTCTAATGGGTCACAGCTCCGGTGTCTTCCGCAATCTGCCCGCCGCTAGCGTCGGCCAAGAAATTATCTACAATGGCCAGACTTACATCATCAACAAAGTCAAGCTGAATCTACCTGTTGCTCAAGATCGCAAAAGCGTTGGCAATTACAGCATGTATGTACTCACCAACTATGGCCCAGGCAATATCGTCCTGATGACCTGCGCCGGCAGCTACCAGCCAGGCTTTGGCTACACCGCTCGCACGCTTGTCTTCGCTTCTCTGAAATAGTTATCATATGAGCAGAATTAATATTATCAAGAATTCTGCTAATTACTCCAGAGCCAAGGGAATTAACAGGGAAATTTATGCAATATTAGTCTCTTGGTGCTTGCGCGCGTTTAGCGAGATTTGCGGAGTTGTAAAAGTGACAACAGTCAAGCAAGTTCTTGCACACAAGCGCAGCTTGTGAATTGCAAGGACTTGCTGTCTTGGACTGTTGTCACTTTTACAATTATTCCGCAAGTCCAGCACCAAAAACTAATATTGCAAAAATTCCACCACATTTCTCCCCAAACCCGTTCCGCCTATGCTATAATATAAGCATAAATGGGAAGTGTCATACCGCGCGCAGGAGGTAAGCGCAACAAATTGATATATTTGGCTATTTTTGCTGTCTATGCAATAGCCGCCTATGCTTTTATTACTATCGGTTTACAACCTGTACGCTCTGCTGATGCTGCGTATGCAGAGGAGTCTACCCAGGCCGATGCGACGTTGAATATTGACTCTATTGGTTTGACAGCGCCTGTGGTGCAATCAACTTTGACTGGCAACGAGTTGTCGGTGCCTGATCAGATCGCAGCTTCGTATTCTGCTGCAGAACATAAGATATTGATTTTTGGTCATTCTAGTACAATATTTCAGAATCTCCACAACATAAAAAAAGGCGATATTGTCAATTATCACGACCAAGACTACCGCGTGGTTACTATTACTGAAAAACTCAAAAGCGATGTCTCTATGTCTGAGATTCTAGCGCCTGCAAACAAAGACACTATCATTTTGATGACATGTTCTGGCGATCAGATTCCAAACAGCAATGGCGATCATACCCATCGCTTGATTATCACGGCGGAATTATTGTAGCTGGTGCATCCGGACGGCAAATCCACCGCCTGGCGCCATATAGAGGTCTAAATTATCAAGCTTGGTCACCTCACGAGAATCAATAATAATAGATAGTTGATTTTCGCGATAATGTGCATCATCGCCATCGCGATAGATCTCAGCAAGATAGCGGCAACCATCATCAAGAAAATCTAGGCTAATTCGTATCCGTCGGCCTTCTTCGTTAGTAACTCCACCTACATACCAATCTCCACTATTGCGATCTTTTCTTGCTACAACATAGAACTGCCCAATCGATCCAAACAGAGGCAATGTCTTGTCCCAACTAACCGGAACATCTTTTATAAACTTAAACGCATCAGGATGGATATCTTTGTAAAATCGTGGACGGTCTGCCGCCATCTGCATTCCAGAGAAGATAGTGACATAATAAGCTAATTGACGAGCCAAGGTTGTAGCCATACGCTTGACATTATTAGACACGTCAAAAATACCGCTGGTATAATCCATTCCACCAGATAACAACCTTGTAAACGGAAGAATCGTAGCGTGCGAAGGGAACAGAGCGCCACCCTCATATTCTTGACCACGTGCACCTTCATGAGAAAGAAGATTTGGCCAGGTACGCTCAATACCTGTACCTTTGATTGGTTCATGAACATCCAAGCAGATATGATATTTAGCGGCTAACTCCAGGGCTTTTTGATAATGGCGCACGCCTAATTGCGAATGGTGGAATTCTTTGCGGCCTTGGATCGTCATTCTAGCCCCTGCATAGCCCGGCTTGACATACTTAATACCGTTATCGGCGTAATATTTATAAGCCGCATCTAGTTGTCTTTCGTAATTATCGACATAACCTACTGTTTCATGATGTCCAACCAGCTCTATACCTTTTTCTTTTGCGTATTTAGCAACTTCCGGGAGATCAAAATCGGAAGTCGGATGCAAAAAATCGTTTGTCGGCCCATTCGCCAACCAGTCACCGCTCCAACCATTATTCCAGCCTTCTACTAATAATCCGGGTATTCCAAGCGCAGCGCAATCATCAATATATTCCTTAGCATGTGCGGTGGTAGCACCATGACGTTGCCCCTCAGCCCAGGTATATTCTCCTATGTACATTGCCCACCAAATCCCCATAAATTTTAGCGGTCTCACCCAGCTAAAATCATGTCGTGGCGGATCATTCAGATTATAAATCATCCGGTTCAGCGTCAAATCAATCGCACTATCAGCAATCATAATCACACGCCATGGCGTTTCAAATGGTAGATCAACATAGGCCCGAGCACCATCAGATAATGGTGTAATATCAGATAAAAGAGCGCCACTACTCGTGGTTTTTAATGTCATCGAGCCATAATTGTAAAGCGCCGCCTCGTGAATAGACAAGAAGTACCCATTCGGAGTCTCAATAGTTAATGGGGTGTGTACAGAATCTTTGATCTCATAAATTGATTTCCTATCATAATTGTATTCGTACCGATCCGATTGGTAAGCTGGAATTGTCCAAGCATAACTATTTGCATCGACATTAAATATAGTTTGCTCATCCATTACGACCATTTTCTGCAGATCGGGCTGCGCTGGAATCTCGTACCTAAAAGCAACTCCCTGATCAAATACTCTAAAACGCACCGTAATTAACCGTTTGGTAGCTGCTTTCTCTGCAAAATATAGCGCAATTTCCTTGTATTGATTTCTAATTTGGCGCTCCTCACCCCAAAGTGGCTCCCAAGTATCGTCTACAGTCTTTTCGTTGGTTCGAATCAACAACAGACCTTTTCCTAGAAAATCATTTTGCCCCAAAGCTATACCTAACGAAGAACGCTTTACTAGCGGTTTTTTATCTTTAAATATTTCATAATAAAATTTACCATTGTCAAGCATTAACTTCAGGCAGATTCGGTTATCAAAAGAGAAAATTTCCTTGGAAAACTCAGAAGAAGTCTTGCCGAAACTAAAGAGCCATCGAAAGAAGTTAAACATAACCATATTATAGCATAATAATATGGTATAATACAGCTATGAATCGGCGCAGTAAATTTCCAATCAGAAAACTAATCATTATTTTTATTGCAACGCTGCTTGGTATTTTTTTATTTTTAATAATTCTAAAGCCTAGCAGTAATCCATTTGTCAAACATTCTGTCTCTTACAGCGACACACTCTCCGAGGACGAAAAATCCACCCTAGAAACCTATTTCAACCAACATTCTCCAGCTGCCGATCTTTCCATCTCTGCCAGATATCTACCTGCTGGCGATTCTATCTCAAATCAATCTGCTATCTATTCCGTCCTGTTGCCCGTAGGAGGATTTTACAATTCCCAGATCAGCATCGATACTAGTGAGCTTGATTCCTTAGCAAAAAATCCTGATTTAATTCTTTCCGATTCTAGCAAAATTACGCCTACAGACGAGCACATCTATTTACTCCCAGCCGACAAACTCAGCTTTAACGTCAAACTACTTGCGGTTGGCGATGATTACTATCTAGATAACGCGACTAAGGCAAATCCCAAAGGTGCTATTTTGCGCGTCCTTGATATTACCTCAGATAATCATGATATAGCCGCCAAGACAGCTACCGAGCTCACTGATGAGTTCGCCGCAACTGATCGACTAGATAATATCCTTACATTTATCCAAACCGGAGTCACCGCCCTTACGCGCCAAATGCAGACCAAACTCAAAGCAACCGGAGATGCCAGTCTCTTTGCTGCCAAAATAGCAGATTTTCTAAAATCAGCTGATTATACTCACACTAGTAACGAGGTCAGTTTTGCTGATGATTGCGATAATAATAGAGATATGGCTTTTTGTGCCGATAATCGCATGTTTACCGTCTTGCAAGACAGTGGCATAAATATCGTCGAACTTACAGGTAATCATAATAACGATTGGGGCGCTTCGTCCAATCGCGATACTATTGATTTTTACCACCAAAATAACATCAAAACCGTCGGAGGAGGCAAGGATGAAGAAGATGCTAAGACTCCACTCAGGATTTCAGACAAAAATACCAATATTACCATGATCGCAGTTAATAATTCTACATCTACCAAAGCCAACGGTCAGGGCGCTTCAGGCGATCATCCTGGCGCTAATATTTATGATGAGAATACTACCATCAATCAGATTAAGGAAGCAAAAGAAAACGGCGATTTTGTGATTGTTGATATTCAGTTCTTTGAATGTTACTCTTATCCTGACGACGGCGAAGAAATGCCATCATGCGACTTACCAATCTCTGGCCAAGAAGAGTTCTTCAAACATCTAGCTGATGCCGGCGCAGACTTAATCATCGGCACCCAAGCTCACCAACCTCAGACATACGAGCTCTACAAAAATACCCCAATTTATTATGGCTTAGGCAACTTATTTTTCGATCAAATACAGTGGCCTGGCACCAGCCGCAGCCTCGTTTTAACTCATTATTTCAAAGATGGCAATTTGCTCCAGACCAAAGTCACTCCAACAATGTACGATAGCAACTTCCAAACTGCCATCATGGACGACGCTTCCGCGAAGCGTTATATCAATAGATTAATGTCATATTATCAATAATTCTAGTAAGTAGAGAAGAACTGCGACCAGTAAGTCTTATACTGAGAGCCGGCATCAAAGACGAACCCTACTGCCATCTTAGTAAACTTATCTGATAAGATATTCGCTCGGTGAGAATCAGAGTTCATCCAGGTTTGTACCACCGTCGCTGGTGAAACAGCAGTGTTTCCGGCTGCGAGATTCTCGCCAGCCGTACCGCCACCGGTAGGCTTACAGACAGAGTCCCAAGATGAACCATCAGGGCGCTTGTGATCATATAGTGTCATGCTCTCCATTGCACGAATTTGTGCACCATTGGCACAAGTATCACCCCATGCAAGCGCCGCAAGACCATACTTGGCCCGTTCTGTATTTACAAGATCTAATACTTCTCGCTTCCACTGATCGGCTGGAGGTGCCACTACATTCACAGTCAACGTATCACGTTTAGAGCCATCATACGTACCCGCTGTAATTGTAGTGGTGCCCGTACCGACAATTGCCGGATATCGGCATCTTGTAGTAGAATAGCCCAATCTTGTTCTAGCCTCGCTATAAAATCCTTTTATTACACCGGGGTTACTAGTCTGCCAATACATTTGTCCGGGATTAGCAACAGAATCATTGATACAGATATCAATATTGGCCGTTTGGTAAATCGTCACTGATTCCGCATTCCAGAGCTCACTGCCAGATACAGATCCTTTATCAAAGGACGAAGCAGACATCGCCTCAGCAGCATAGTTTACTGGCACGGATGATGAATTGTCGCCAGAATTAGCATTATTTGCTGGAGCTGCAATCTCTTCGTTAGCCGAATCGATCAACGAGGCTTCGTTTTCTTGCTCAGATATATCATCGCTATTTTCGTCGACGACTTTTAATCCATCCTTGTTAAAACCAACTGCACTAGCAATCAAAATGCCCGCAATCAAAATTGCCACCGCATTCAATGACAGCAAGATTGTCATTCTAGTCTGCTTGAGCATAGCTGCAGCCATTTACTTTTCTAACCTTTCTTTTGAATCAATAATAGATGCGACGAGATTGACAATCATTTCGACACTTGCCAGATCACGTTTTTCAAAAGTAGTCTTGCCCATTGGGTGGCCAATTAGGATCTGACCAAAAGGGCGACCCTTAGCATTGCGAAGCTCTGCTGCAGCGAAAATCTTTTCTTTTTCAAAAATTTCTTTAATATGGCCAGTGGGCTCGAGCCAGATATTCTTTCCGTTTTTTGTATCCAACATCATCAATTTTTCCATATCACCATCTGTCAGCTCAACTTTTTTAGTCCCGTAGACTTTTCCATCTATTACTAAACCCACATACCTGAAGTGCAAATGATCCGCCAAAAATTCGGCTAGATCACGTAGTCGCACATTTTGCGTAGCGTAGCGATTGAGAGTTTTAATAATGAAATTTAAATTGACTTTATTTGTAGATAAAACAGAAGTAATAGCGCTGTTAAATTCATTCCATAGCGGAAAAATAGCTACCAAAATAATTACAAGTAGTAAATTAAGCGCGATAATTTCATCGGAAACTTCTACATGAAACAAGTATTGAGAAATCAAGGCAAAGAGACACATATAGACTGCCACGCAGCAGATAGACAAGACAAAATATGCCCAAATTTTGCATACGCGATTAGAAATTTGTAAAATCCGATAGCGAATGGCGGCATAAAAGAATATGACAAACAGTGGAGCCAGTACTAGTGGGGCAATCCATGCCACAGAAGATCCCGTCAACACAATAATATAATAAATGAGCGCAGCGACATCGGCCAATATCATTAAAGAAAGCGCTACCAGCCTCCAACCCTTGTGCATGCGTGTATTTTTATTAATCCTAGAGTTGGCAAAAGACCAAATTGTAATCAAAAGAGAGATTAGAAAGAACACAACAGAAATATTAATATTAGCCATGTGCAGCTTATCAGTAATCATTGACGAGGTCCAAAACACGTAAACCAAAGAAAATAGTCCAAAGAATATAGCAAAGGGACGAGATTCTTTTTCCGAACCAATTATCACAAAAAATCCACTTAGCAACCCCAATATTGAAGCAATAATCAGCAGAACTGAAATTAGCTGCATTTAGACCTCCTATCTGGTTAAATTTTACCATAAGGAGTGTCAATCAACAAGCCCAAAATTGCTTGACAAAAAAACCAGAAGCATTAAAATGTATATAGAATAGAGAGGTCATGAATGGATAAAATTATTAGTGGGCCGCGTCTAAAAGAGGCTACCCAAAAACATACAAACCAAACTAAAAAAACTTTACGCAAATTGCGCTTGCATCGCGTTGCTTGTATTTCTAGAGTCGTGTTTATCTTGACACTTTTCACACTCATAGCTATAGGTGTTACTAGCGGCGCACGTGCTCTTACCTTGGTAAACGTTGCTAATGAGAACGGCTTGCCCGCCTCTTGGCAAGTTGCCTCTGTCGGCAATCCAGAGACTATCACTGTCGACATGACTTATTTCGATCAGAAAATGGATCCTTGTACCGCTACCGTCCGCCAATTTGAGTGGTGTGGTTGTTCCAACCAGTGTTTTGGTACACTTCAGCAGGGAATCGTTAGGAGCACCCTAGGGGCAGATGGCCTACCAGTTCCATCGTATTCTACGCAAACTGCCACCAAAGATGCTGGCCTCAACAAAGCCTCACAATGGGTCACCGGTAGTAATCCAGTCTCCCCATCTGATAATTTTTATCGTTGGTTCCACGAGGTCAGCGGCATCAGCAAGCGCTACGATCGTACCATTACCTTCAATAGAAAAGGAAATACCAACACGTATGTCTATGGTGGTAGCGGCATCTTCCCGCTGGACGATATCACCTTTGATGCGGATAGTGTCAGTAAAGACGATTCCAATGTCAAAAGTCGCAATCGTTTTACACATAATTTCTCATTCACAGCACACATGGGTATCCCTATCAAAACCGAAATGACAGGCCACGAGGTATTTTCATTCTCCGGCGATGATGATGTTTGGGTCTTTCTAAACGGAGTTCTGGTACTTGATATTGGCGGCGTACACAGCCGTATTGGCGGTAGCTTCACCATCAATGCGGATGGCACTGTTACATCATCCGTCGATGGCGTAGGCACCAAGCTAATTGATGCCGGTCTCGAGAAAAACCGGGTCTACAACCTTGAATTCTTCTACGCAGAGCGCAGCACTAGCGAATCTAATACCGAAATTACAATTAGCAATATGAACTGGCCGATCGCTGCTGATGCTGCTGTCTCGAGTCAAATTCTAGAGAACACACTCGTCTCGTACAAGACAAGTATCACTAACATCGATCCAGACAACCCGCTCTATCTTACTCATCTAGCCGCCTACGTTAATGAGAATGATAATATTAAAGGATACATCCCTCTCAGCGAAGAGACACTGTCTTATACCTACACTCCAGAAGATGAATCATCCTGGACACCACTACCAATTACAGAGCCAGGTAGCAGCATTAATAGCTTTCTACTAGGACAAAGATTGTACCTAGGCAGAAGCGGCACTGCTAATGACACTCTGTACTTCAAGTTCAATATCAAGCCAGAAGATCAAAACGGTTCAGTGATTAGTAAAGTCGCCTACCTTACAGAAAATAGCTATGGAGATGTAGGCATATCTTATGACGCCAGCAGCGTCCAGTACGAGCATCTAATACCTGTGGTGCCAGTCGAGCCTACCCCAGATCCTGAGCCTACCCCAGATCCTGAGCCTACTCCAGATCCTGAGCCTACACCAGAGCCTGAACCCACTCCAGATCCCGAGCCTACACCAGAACCTACTCCTGAGCCAACACCAACACCGCAGCCAGAACCTCAGCCCAGCCCGACCCCAGAGCCATCACCTGCTCCAGTGCCGACTAATTCTCATACCACTGTCAACCCCGTTTCTCAACCACAAAAAGTTGACATCGGCCACTTAGTCGATATGGGCGATGCTACCATCTTTGATGATCCAGAGTTTGCCTATCTAGATCCACTTGGCGTAGTGGCCTATGTACCAGATACAGGCGCTGTGTCTAAAGTTGCCTCCGCCTTGTTTAATAACAATACCTTTGCTTCAATTATATTGTCCCAAAGTTTTGTCTTGATAGACCTAGCTTTATGCGCCATTAGCTTTGCTATTACTTATTCACTCAGAAAATACCTCAAAATCGCAAAGCAGCCGGCCCACAATACAAAGTAACAAAACAAAATCACCCCGTCAGACGGGGTGATTTTTAAGTAACGAATTTGGCTGGGGATGAGGGATTCGAACCCCCGAATCATGGGACCAGAACCCACTGCCTTACCGCTTGGCTAATCCCCACTATGGGGAAATTCGTTACGTTTATTCTATCATGCTTTGCCAAAAAAAGCAAATACTGGTATAATATTTTTAGTCTCAAAGAACCTTGAAAAGCTGACTTTTTTTCTTTGGAAAGGGGGTATTTCCATGGTAAAAAATATTACAGGTTATCCATCGATAGATAAGACACATTTAGTTGGGATTCCTAAAAGCAAATTAGAGCCAATCACATTCTCAATTAATATGCTGACTCTGTTTTGTGCCCTAAATGTTGGGCATATGGATGAAATATGCATAGAAGAGAATGGCAAAAAATATACTAAAAAACGTGTATTACACGACGCCCTAACAATTGCAAGCGATCTTCTAGTCTTTAGTCCTGCTCATCGTAGCAAAGCTAAGTCTACAAGCAAGAGAAAAAATCAGGATCCTAAACTTGCTATCATAGCACCAAACTGTTACGAGGGCATCGTTGCAACTCTTGGAGCAAATGCAATTGGCATAGCAGTCGTAATGATCGAGCCACGAGCATTAGAAGATAGGGAACTACTTCTAAAGGAGCTTAACCTACACAAGCCTGTAGCAGTCCTTGCCTATGGCAAGAGTAGTAGTTGGGCAGTTGAGTTAACCAGAGATGAACGTCTGCATTTTAAAATCCGCAGATTATGGATTATCAAACCGACGAGTGCAATTAACGGTTGCGATCCGTTCAGTCTAACATTCAATGTTCTAAAAAACAAGGATGTAGATCCGCTAGCCAAGCTCAATTCATTTACGCATGCTTTTTCCTACAAGAATAGAGCAATGCTTTATCTAAAGACTTCCGGATCTTCATCTGGAGAGCCCAAAACCCTGCCCTTCAACAATAAGGCAATCATGTCTGCCCTTGTCCACGCTTCAAACTCTACTGGTATGAAACCTAGAGATCCACGAGTTGGTCGCGTTCTTTGTAACGCACCTTATCAACATGGATATGGCTGGATGCCCTTATTTATGAACTTGATATCAGGTATGGAGGTAGTCTTAGTTGGAGGCACAAAACAAGATGTTTCTTGCTACTACAAACTATCACCAGGCCACATTTATGGTACGCCACTTACCTTGCATCAATTCATCATGACGGCACCGTCAAATATTGACTTATCAAGCCTAACAGCGTTTTACTGTGCAGGCGAAACACTGGCCGAAGAAGAATACAGGAAAGGCATCGATTTTTTCCGAAAGCATAAGTCTAACGCAGAAATTCGCAATAATTACGGCATTTCTGAAGCGCTATGTATCGGAACAGCGACAGACGGTATTGAACATATACCTGGAACAATCGGTAAATTCTATCTTGGATCAGAAAAACTAATCGTAGATGACAACCTAAAAGAAGTAAAATACAATGTCCCGGGCGAACTTTTAATCGCGTCCGACACCTTATGTATGGGCTACTTTAATGACCCAGAGGCAACGCGTCGATCTTTCATTGAAATAAATGGCAAGACCTATTTCCGGACTGGAGACATTTTATCACTTCGGGAAGACGGTTATGTTAAATTCTACGATCGAAAACGTCGTTTCTTCTTCGCAGAAGGAGTCACAGATAAGGTAAATTGTGCAACAATCGAACAAGCCTTGATGGAACTCGACCCAATTGATCAAGCTGCTGTCGCCATCAAAAAATACGGTGGCATAGACGGCGCAAAAGCATTCGTCACATTGAGACAAGACGACGAAAGTGTAAGTGTCGAGACAATTCGTCAAGGTGTAAGTAAAAAATTGCTAGATTTCCAAATGCCGCGCGAGATTGTGATTATCGACAAGATACCAATCAGAGATAGTGGCAAAATTGATTATCCAGCACTAGAACAAATGTAGAAGTCAGCTTCAAGTCTGCCGCCCAAATTTGGGCGGCAATTTTTGTTATTTTTAAGACCTGTGTTATAATAAAGTTAATGCTAAGATTTAAGGAGGTTACATGCAACTAATTCGCGTTCTTCTGTTCGCAGTAGCTGTAGTCGTGCTGCTATCGGGCGCTTCAATTTTCTTTGGCAGCCCCAAACGCGAAAAAGGCGATGGCTTCCGCTTCCTAGTAGCCACTTTGGGCGCAGCAGTTTGGACTGTTAGTATCGCCATTTTCATCAATATGACCGGAGCATCTTCTAGCTTCGTCCACATCATTGTTGTGCTAATTATTGGCAGTATTACACTTTGTGATGTTGGCCTACTTGCTTACCTTAGTTGGCAATTTAAGCCAGGCAAAATGCTAACATTGCTTTTTGCAATTATCGGTATTGTTCTAGTTGCATTGTTAGCCTATGATTCATCGCTATTCTACACTTCAGTCGATACGTCTCAAGAGTACGTACACTTATATGTTAACAAAGGTTGGTATTATTTCACGGCTATAGCTTATTTCTTCTTGATTTCCATTACTTTCTCTCTCTTCCTGCAGAAAAAAATCAAAAAAACTACCAACAAAAGCCTCAAGACAGGTCTCAAGATTTTTTACGTTGGTCTTTCAATCGGCGGTATCTTAGCTCTAGTATTCAACCTTATCCTAATTACTTCGCATCCTCAGCTCACCTGGATTGGCCCAGTCGCTACAGGCATTTCAATGCTCACTTTCTACTACTCCACCGTCAAATATCGCATCATGGCTATGTCCTCAAAATGGATGGAGATCATGTCTTATGGCATTATTATTGCTAGCGCCATTATCTTTTATTTGCTGGCATTCTATGCCGTATTCAGCGCATTATTTGGCGTTTCAAATCCGACTCTTGAAGTAATCTTTCTCAATCTTATTATGGCAGCATTGTTATTGCTCCTTATTCCTACCTTAAATGAGCTAGCAGGCTTCATGAAGGCAAGTTATAATGTAGACAAAATCGAATTAGGATATGTAACTAAAAAATTAGAACGCATCTCTAGGACCGATTTCGATCCAAAAGACACCGCCAAGTTTCTGGCTGAGGTGCTTCACTACTCTTTCTTTGCAATTATCGTAGATAAAAAAGTCTATAGCTCCAACGATGCAAAATTTACTGCCGAAGAAATTGATCGTATCAATCATCTCAAATTAATCGACCACAAAGTCTGGATTCCTCAAACCGAACTCACAGCAAATGGCGTCAATGGTCATAGTATCACAAACGTCGTCTTCCTTACTAATAAAAGCAATAAACCTATCGGCAAAGCAGTTTTTGGTAAAAGATTATCAGAGCAGTCCCAGAGTCGTAAAGAAAAAATTAAACAAGAAGCTGTAATCGCAATGCTTTCTGCAGTGCTGGAGGATAGTCTCAAAAAATAACTATGGTGGTGGGTTTCGAACGATTAAAGACTTCTTTTACTCATCCTTTGAGCTCAATTGAGGATGTCGACGGATTTTATGATGCCATTAACCGTCATCATCTTACTAAGGAATTATCAAAAGACCGTCCTTATACATATTGGTCGATGGAGCTATATGATCAAGATAATGGTATCCGCGGCGGCGGTGGGCTAGGTATTTTGGCAGCAGATATGCGCCGCGTGGCAGAGCAAAACAATGTTCCATTTGTGCTAATTACCCCATTTTACCCATCAGAACAACATCAGCATGTAGAAGAGACAGAGACCGGTTTTACTAACAATACATCTCACCAATCTATTAATTATCAGGAACATGGCTTCTATTATGTCGACTCCGTCAATATCAAAACGGCTAAAGATTTAGTTAAAATTGATGTCATCGAAAAACAACTCGGCAGCACTAGAATTATTTGTATTACAGAGCCTGGTTTTGGCGAACTATATTCCGGCGCCTCGGGTGGAGATCATCGCTTGTATCAAGAAGTTGCGCTGGGCTTCGGCGGCTACCAAGCTTTAAAGCTTGGTGGGCTAAAGCCGGCCATCATGCAATTAAACGAAGTGGCTACGTTCTTCGCGGCTTTAGCCCGGCTGGACGAGCTAGTATCTTCTGGCATGGATTTTTATGAGGCTATGGTCTATACCCGCAAGCATACCCTTTACACTAATCACACGCTCGTCCAGGCCGCCGAAGCCGAGTTTAGCTACGATCAATTTGAGCGTTTTGTCTTTCCTAATGTCAAATCAAACTCTGTCAAAAAATGGTTATCAGATAAGTTTCAAAATGGTCGTGTCAAATTATCTTCTATTACAATTGAAGTCGCAGAGCTTCGCTCTGGCGTCTCTAAGCTCCACGCTCGAGTAGCTAACTACCGCGACCTTGCTGGCAACAAAGTTAAATTCCGCGCTGTCACCAACGGAATTGATATCAAAAAATGGACAGCGCCAAATATCCTAAAATATTATCAAGAAAACAATATCCTCGACAAATATTTCTTGCCCAAAGACCAATACGAACAAAAAATCGATCAACTCATTGCAGATACTATCCGCTCACTCAAGGCTGAAAACCGCAAGTATCTTAACGATGCTTTACAATCTTTCCCTAACCAATACGGCCGACACATTATCATTCCTAGCGATGCACTAGTGATTGAATACAAACGCCGATTTGTTAATTACAAGCGCCCTTGGCTACCTTTTTCCGACCCAGATAAACTTGCACAAATCTTAGAAGAAAATAATGCTTATTATCTTTTCTCTGGACGCGTACACGAAGGTGATTACAAAATGGCCGAAAAGCTATCAAATCTTCTAGAGACCATCAAAAACCACCCTATTCTTCAAAAACGCGTATATTACTTCCCAGACTACAATGAGAAACTTAGTCACGCACTATCTGTCGGCTCTAATATTTCAATCAATGTACCTATCGTTGGCCTCGAGGCTTGTGGTACATCCTGGATGAAAGATATCATTAATCTCAATATCCTAATTAGTACAGCCGATGGCGGCGTCGCAGACTGCTCAAGCGATAATTATTACCACGTCTCAGGTCGCATAGAAGATGACGAAATTGCTACACTCTACCAACATCTCCAAAACGCTACAGCAGCCTGGAACAATGATTTCGAGCTAGAATACATCATCAAAAAAGAGCTCACCGCCTACCTACCAGTAATTTCCGGATCTCGCATGCTTAAAGATTACCTTAACTATATCTTCTAGCCAACCAAATTATGTCACTAGCAGATCATATCAGTTTTAAGCAAATTTTAAGCTTCTAAGCTATAATATAAGTATGAGAATATTATACGTAGAAGATGAACAATATCTAGCCGATGCAGTTATTCATGTCCTAGAAAAAAACGATATCTCTGTCGATCACGCAGCGGATGGCGAAGAGGGCTTGAATCTAGCCGTCAAGCCGATCTACGATGCTATCGTTCTAGATATTATGTTACCAAAAATCTCTGGCTTAGATATTCTGAAGGATCTCCGCGAACGCGGTATTCAAACGCCGATTATCATGCTTTCTGCCCTCAGCCAGGTAGAAGATAAAATAAAAGGCCTAAATTATGGCGCAGACGATTATCTAGCAAAACCTTTCAAGACCGCCGAGCTAGTCGCAAGATTACGCGCCCTTGTGCGCCGTCCAAATGATATCAAAAGTCCTACCATCGAGTTTGGTGATATTACCTTCAACCAGCAAGAACGTACGCTAAATGGCCTCGCTCTATCCGAAAAAGAAGCTGCTATCCTAGAGTCGCTACTCCGCACCCCCGAGCATACCCAGACCAAAGATTATCTACTGCATCATGTTTGGGGTAGTGAAAGCTTTGGCGAAGAAAATTACGTCGAGGTTTACATTAGCTACCTTCGCAAGAAATTAAGCCAGGTTAGTGATACCGTGACTATTAAAACTATACGTAACTTAGGGTACAAGCTATGTTCAAAAAATTAAAACGCAAATTTATCCTGACCAATCTCATTACCACTACTTTGGTCTTATTAATTGCTTTTGCCTCAATCTATTTAATTGTCGCAGGCTCGGTCAACCATCGTGCCGACCACCCGCAAGAGTTTATGCCGATGCCCGAAGGAGCCGACCAACAAATTAGCAAAGAAATGGATCAGCAATTTAACCAAGAGATGGACCAGAGACTCAAAGCCGAAAGGGAAGCGTCACTCAGCTCGCTACTTATCACCTTAATTGTCACTGGCATAGCGGTAGAAATAATTGTCGCACTGATTTCACTCTACTTGGCTGAGCAATCAATTAAGCCCGTCCGCGAGGCTTATAATGCCCAAAAAGATTTTGTCGCAAACGCATCACACGAGATCAAGACTCCACTCGCCATCATCCAGGCTAATCTAGAAGCCGCCGATATCAAAGGTAACAGGTGGATAAATAATGCCATCAAAAAGACAGGTGACTTAGCCCAGCTCAATAATAAACTACTGGCACTCGCTCGCAGTGAATCAGCGGTAGAGGATAACAAATCCACACCTACCAATGTCGCTCATCTTGTAGAAGATGCGGTCTCAGCCTTTATTCCAAAAGCCTCATCAAAGAAAATCACCATCGACATAGATTCTGACGTCAGCTCCTCTGATAAAACAAACCTCAACAGGCAAGCCCTAGAACAAATTTTAAATATTTACATTGATAATGCGATAAAATACGGCAAAAAGACTATCAAAATTATCATCAGAAAAAATCACATCGATGTCGTATCAGATGGTAAACCCCTCCAAAAATCAGATCTTTCTAAAATCTTCAATCGCTTTTACCAGACAGACAAAACCTCAAGTGGCGTCGGCCTTGGGCTCTCTATTGCTAAAGCAATCGCAGAGAAAAACCACTGGAAAGTTTATGCTACAGTTGATAATCAGTCAAAGCAAAATATCTTCACCGTAGAATACAAATAGACCCCTCAACAAATCCAGCCAAGCAGCATCTATAGTTCGAAAATTTTCATTAGCATATTATAGACATCCTCAATCGAGCCCGAGGCATCGACAAGAGGTATGCCAAACTCCTTGGCAATTTTAGGATAAGCAGCGTTCACCTTGTGTTGGAAAGTATTTGGCTTTGACTCAAATGTTTCCTTTTTCTTTCCACGCCCCGTCTGGCGCGACAACCGGACTTTATCTGATGTTACCAAAATTGCCCCGCAATCAGGATGTACATATTTATCAGGCAGCAACCCCTTTGTTAATTTGATTATTTTGCTACGCGAGATACCTTCACCATAACCTTGATAAGCAAGAGTGCTCCACCAGTTGCGCGCAGAGATCACCACCCCACCATCTTTTAGCGTAGGCTCAGCAATTTTTTTCCATAATTCGACTCTCGAAGCGGTAAAAAGTAAAACGTTAGTCATAGGTTCTAAGTTATATTTTTTTCCCTTCACAAGGATTAGATCATGTAAATCATGCGCCTGCTCTAGATCACCATCTGGCTCATCCATGATTACGACTTTTTTCTTTTGTTTCTTGAAAAAATCAGCAAGCAATCTCACCTGAGTAGATTTACCAGTCCCGTCTTGTCCTTCAATCACAATATACATACATTGACCTCCAGAGAAACTTATCTCAAACTAATACTATTATATCATGCTATAATTATTTTATGCATGAAAGTTGGAAACCTTTTTTAGAATCTGAGTTCTCTAAACCATATTTTCAGGAGCTATCTAATTTTCTTCACTCAGCCTATGAGCAGACCACAGTTTTTCCACCCAAGCAAAAGGTTTTTCGCGCCTTTTCTACTGATTTAAACAACGTGTCCGTCGTCATACTGGGTCAAGATCCATATCATACGCCCGGCGCTGCCCATGGACTCGCATTTTCTGTGCCAGACGGCCAGCCAATTCCGCCATCACTCAAGAATATCTACAAAGAGATAGATAGCGATCTTCATACAAACAAGGCATTATCCAGAACCGGCAATCTATTCAGTTGGCAAAAGCAAGGAGTTCTACTTCTCAATAATACCCTTACTGTCGAGGCGCATCGCGCTGGCTCACATCGTGGTCGCGGCTGGGAAACTTTTACCAAAGCCACCATCGAGTATCTAAACGATAACCGCCCTCATCTAGTTTTTATGCTTTGGGGCCGCGATGCTAGGTCAAAAGCCTCCATTATCAACCAAGAAAAACACCTCGTCCTCGAAGCACCACACCCATCTCCCTTATCCGCCCATTCTGGCTTCTTTGGCTGTAAACACTTCAGCAAATGCAATGCTTACCTCAAATCGCACGGCTTGCCAGAGATCGACTGGTGAGATTACAATTCATTTGCAGCTCATTAGCTACCAAATATTTCTAAAATCCAAAACGTAAAATCTAATCCTTATGCTTGTATTTTTTGCATAACGCTCTATAATGACGCCATGCAAAATATTCGTACGCTTCGCCAATGGTTTAAAAAACATATCACCGACAATGGCCAGCCCTATACGCTAGATAAAAACCAGGCCAAAATCGTCCTCGATCAACACCAACATACCTTAGTCACAGCCAGAGCTGGCTCTGGTAAAACCCGCACTATAGTGGCAAAAGCAGCATATCTACTTACATATCAAAAAATCCCACCAGAACATATCATAATTTTCTCCTTTAACCGTAAGGCACGCCTCGAAGTAAACCAGCGTCTACATCAGATTAAATACAACGGCACTCCCATTCTGCCAAAAAACATTGATCTTGCTACGACATTTCACGCATTTGCATATAAAATTTTAGGCGGAAAAGATACTTTGGGCGAGAAACTGATCGACGAACCAAAACAAGATAGAATCCTTAATGAAATTTGTGTTAGCCAAAATCTCCAGATCAAAGCCGATGAACTAAAACAATTCATCACCCGTTCTGAGCAACAATTTTTCGATGATTATTCTATTCTAACCGACAAAATTAACGCTCTAAATTCAATCGAAACTAAACAAAAACTCCAACTCTATGAATCAATTTTTTCGACATATCGCAACAAACTTTCAAAAGCCAATCTCACAAATTTCAATCAGATAATGGCAGATGCGAGCTGCAAAATACTATCTTTTGATGGAGATTTTAACCTTCCATCCTATCAATATATTTTTGTTGATGAGTACCAAGATTTTTCGAAGCTATTTTTTACTCTAGTAAAATCCCTTTTAAAGGTCAACTCAGAGGCCAAGTTCCTTGCCGTTGGTGACGATTGGCAATCCATCAATCGTTTTGCTGGTTCCAATGTGGATTATTTTCTGAATTTCAAAAAATACTTTCCCAAAAACTATATTAAGCTCTTCATCCCTACCAATTATCGCTCCGGACGTCGAATTGTCCAAAACGCCAATTATTTCATGGGAAAAGCTCTCTCTGATTATCGTGGCTGCAAATCTGGCAACAGACAAAAAGCCAAAATCTACTACAAAAACATCAATTTCGGCTCTTTTCGCCATAACCAAGAAATTCCATTACTCATCGAAAATTATCTCAAGACAACCCTCCAGATTATCAAAGACAATCCCAACAAGACAATCAAGATCCTCGCCCGAAATAACGATTTACATATCAAAGAGTGGAGCTTAGAACGTTTTATCAATCTAGTTATTACTAACTGCATCAATCAGAACCTTCTTACTCCAGACGAAGCTAAAAATCAAATCACATTTTCTACAATTCATCGCTCTAAGGGTCTAGAATCAGATATAGTAATTTTAATGGAGATTGACGAGAAAAAGTTCCCAGCACCTGATAAAACCGGCGGTCTTTTTGATATTTTTGGCGACAATGCCAAGACGCTATTTCAGGATGAGGCCAGACTATTTTATGTTGCTCTCACGAGACCCAAAGAAAAACTTTATATTCTCTCAAAATCAACTAAAATTAATAAAGAAAATAAGCAATACAACTTCTTTAGTTACCTAAATGACGAGTATCTAGAAGAATACCTATAACCAGGACTCAAGCTTTTTGCGCTCGTCCGAATCTTTTGGGTATTGATCGAGAATATCTTCAATATAAGTCTTACCGTTAGACAAATTCAGTGTCTCTACCTCTGGCATAGAGGTCAGCATCCTGATAATAGCCTCGTCGGTATCATAGTTCGTCATTGATTTCTTGGCATCTGTCTTGTGAGAGTGTACCCTAAGTTCTTTGTATACAAATCGAGAAATACCGGCCTGCAAACAGTATTTAAGACAATTCTCGCAAGTAGCAATTTTATTATAAAGGGTACACCCAGAGACATCTCTTTGAGAAAAAATCAGTGCATTCATTTCGGAATGAATCGCAAAATAATATTTCATTGGGCGTTCAGTTAGAGTCATCTTGCTCTCATTTGCGCCCTGCAACATGCCATTGTATCCGAAAGACACTGGACGATGCCTACTATCGACAATCACGCAACCATTTTTCGAAGAAGGATCTTTGCTACGTTTTGCCACCTCATCGGCAATATCCATAAAGTACTCATCCCAACTCTTTTGTTTCTCTTGCATGATTTTACCTCCAATTTCTTAAATTATACCAGACAATACCAAGCTTTGCTACCATCCACCAAATGATAATTAAAATTTGCAGATACAATCAGTGGTGTTGTCAAAAATACAACATTTTTTCTTTCGCTTATGCTTGCAGGGGTCAAAATCATTTGATAGGATGAAAAAACTACATTAAAAAGGAGGATAATGCCAAAAGCTCTCAACGGTATTATAGTCGCCAGTGCTGCAGCCTTCACTGTCGCCTCAATCCCCTTAGCTGCACCCATCTCCGCCGCCTCGTGCGACGACGTAAGATTTATTTTTGCCAGAGGTAGTGGTCAATCCCTCGGCGACAAAGAATATAATAACTTCAAGACTTCGATCGAAGCAGAATTAAAGCATGCCAATGCTAAATTAAAATATCATTTTTACGAACTTGGCTCTAGCAAACACGGAGACTCTACCTACCCAGCCATTGGGCTCACGCTAATGAGTTCCATCGGTGCCAACCTTAGTGCCGGCAAGTACTTCTCCTATGGCGACAGCGTAGAAAAGGGAATTACAGAGCTAAAATCATACATCAGCGAAGTCTCTAGCTCGTGCCCTAATACTAAATTTGTTTTGGGAGGCTATTCTCAGGGCGCCCAGGTAATCACCATGGCTTCTGAAGATCTAAATGCCTCAAAAGTAGCTTACCTCGCTACTTTCGGCGATCCCAAGCTCTATCTGCCAGAAGGCAAAGGTCTATTTCCAGATGCCTGCCGCGGAAAAAATTTATCTCCATATCGTGAGTATGCGCCGAATTGCCGCACTAAAGAAGGCTCCCTCGGAGCAAAAAGACCCTATCAGACTACTGCCTGGTCTGGAAAGAAAGGTCTCTGGTGCAACAATAAGGATATCATCTGTGGTGCCGGCATCGACCTCAGCAAAGGCGAAGGCTCCAATATCCTAGAAAAAGCAACTAGTAGCGTTATCTCTGCCCATGTATCCTACGTTCCCGACGGCATCATTGCGTCTGCTGCCAAGACAATTGTCAAAAAGTTGCAAAAAGTATACCCATCCAAAATTGGCCGCAGTAACTCTTCTATTTATAATCGCGATACCATTATTTTAATAGACCGCACATCGTCAATGTCAGGCTTAATAGACCGCTACAAAGAAGAGGCAAAAAATCTAGCAACTCGTACCATCCAAAACGGCGGGAGAGCCGCCTTATACACCTACGGCGATCTGAACGAAGGAGAGCACACCAAGCAGCTCACCAGCTTGGATGATAGTCTTGAGAAGTTCCAAATCAGCCTGGATGCTATCTCTGTCGCAGGCGGTGGCGATGAACCCGAGTCAATGTTATCGGCAATCCATACCGCCATGAGCGAGCAAAGATGGAAAATCGGAGCCACAAAATCTATCGTTGTCTTAACAGATGCTTCTTATCATAATCCAGATTATGATGGCACTACTATTAGCAAAATCGTCAATAAGTCTTACGAGATCGATCCGGTTAATGTCTATGTCATCAACGAGAATCCAGATTTATACTCCAGCTTCGAACAAATTACTTCTCCTACTGGCGGACAAGTCTTTACCTCAACAGATAGTCTGAGTACAGACCTACTAACCACGCGTCCCAATGTTACGTTACCCCTATCTGAGTATATCGGTGCCCCTGGCGATGAGTTCACTTTCACTGCCACAGCATCCGATGGCGTAGTATCCTATAGTTGGGATTTGAATTTTGATGGAATCTTTGAGACTACCACTTTGCAGCCTACTATTACCAAGAATTTTTCTACAGCTGGCTACGGTTATATTACCGTCAAAGCCACCGATGCAAATGGTAATGCTAGTACCACATCTGCCAAAGTTACAATCACAAACAAAAACAGTACGCCAGAGATAAACAGTCTTGAACAGATAGAAACCGGCGATCAATCAGCAACGATTGGATACTCGGCTAATGACCACACCAGCGCAGTGCTGGTTTCAATTGATGATGCTCCCGTAGGGTTTACCGACCAAACAAAATTGACCATCAGCGACCTAACTCGAGCAGCCACCATTACCCTTACACCAATCTCAGATTCCGGAGAAATGGGCTCTCCCATATCTATAGTGGTCGCACCAAATCATCCAGCCACATTAACGCAAGCTAGTCAAAACACATCTCAAGCCGATAGTATTCAAACGGAGCAACCTGAGCCAACCAGAAAGGAAGAAACCCCGTCCATCATCCTAGCACCAAATTCTGGCAGACAATAACTAGCTAGAAGACAAATGCCAGTGATCTCCATATTCACACTTATAAACGGATAAATGCGGGGCATCATGATCGTGCTCCGCTACTCTGGCCGCCACCAATGCCTCGTCGCGCGTTGCATAACAAATCTTCTGTGTATCGCCAACCCAACATCGTTCAGGCTCAAATTGAATAAATCGCTGTTTCTTAGACATATTTATATTATACATCTATTTTATTCCTACAGGCTCACAGTTGTTGTAAAAAATACAACAGAATTAACCACAAAAACTATTGACACGCTATATCTAGTGTCTTATACTGGTATCAGACACTAAATATAGCGTCAGCAATATCAGAAAAAACAAAAAACATTAGAACAGCAAATTAAGGAGGTATAATTTTTATGTTCAAAAAAATCAAGAAACGCGATGGTAAAATCGTAACATTCAATCCAGAAAAAATTACTGATGCTATCGCTGCTGCTGGCGCTGCCACAGAAGAATTCAAATTTGATCGTGCAAAATCTCTTACTGAAAAGGTTTTAAAACTTGCCGATCAGGAAATCACTGCTCGAACTCCTAACGTAGAACAGATCCAAGATCTCGTCGAGCAAGTTTTGATGGAGTCAAGTTTCAAAAAGACTGCCAAAGCCTACATTACATATCGCCAAGAGCGCAACCGTACTCGCTCTGCTAAGTCTAACCTCATGGAAGGCTACCGAAAAATCGCCCTTGCTGACGCCTCCGAAGATTCAGACATTAAGCGCTCCAACGCTAACGTCGATGGTAACTCTGCTATGGGCAAGATGCTTCAATTCGGCGCAGAAGGCTCTAAGGAATTTGCCAAAACTGTTTTAATGAGCCCACGCTTTGCTAGGGCCCATGATAACGGCGACATCCACATCCACGATCTAGATTTTTACGCTACAGGCACTCTCACCTGCTGCCAGACAGATCCACTAGTCCTCTTCAAGAATGGTGGCTTTAATACCGGCCATGGCCATTTGCGTACACCTAATTCTATTGGCGCTTACACCGCCCTTGCTGCTATTATCCTCCAAGCCAACCAGAACGAGCAGCACGGCGGTCAATCCATTCCTAACTTTGACTATGCTATGGCTCCAGGTGTTGATAAATCATTCAAAAAAGCACTCCGCTCCAACCTAGAAAAATACAACAAATTTGCAGATAAAAAACTCGATATCAAAATTCCAGATGATATCAAATATGGCGATGATGCTACCCTGAAAAAGCTCAAGGTACCAAAAGCCGTCATCGAGACATCGAATGAAGACGTCGAAAAACAAACTTTCCAAGCTATGGAAGGCTTTGTCCACAATCTCAATACCATGCACTCTCGTGCTGGCGCACAGGTTCCATTTACTTCTATCAACTTTGGTACAGATACTACCCCATCCGGTCGTCTTGTTTCCAAAAATCTCCTAGAAGCTACCATGAAAGGCCTGGGTAAGGGCGAGACTCCAATTTTCCCAATTTCCATTTTCAAAGTCAAAGAAGGAATCAATTACAACCCTGAGGATCCAAACTACGATCTCTTCAAGCGCAGTATGGAAGTATCCGCCAAGCGTCTATTCCCAAATTTCTGTTTTATCGATGCACCGTTTAACCTCTGTTACTACAAGCCAGGTGATTATCGTACAGAAATCGCTACCATGGGTTGCCGCACCCGCGTTTTCTCATCTGTCTTCCCAGAATCAGACGGCATCATTACCGGTCGCGGTAATACATCTTGGACTACTATCAACCTCGTCCGCATTGGTATCAAACATGGTATCTGCCTCGGCGAGCGCAAAGAAGCCGACTGGTCTGGTTTCTACAAAGAGCTTGATGAAAAAATGGATCTTGTTAAAGATCAACTACTCGAACGTATTGAATTCCAGGGCAATCAACATGTCAGAAACTTCCCATTCCTCATGGGTCAAGGCAACTGGTTTGGTTCCGAAAAACTGGGCTGGAACGACAAACTAAAAGATGTCATCAAGCACGGTTCTATTACTATCGGTTTTATCGGCTTAGCAGAGACACTTGTAGCAATGACCGGCAAACACCACGGCGAGGACGAAGAGTCCCGTGAGCTCGGCTTAGACATCATTAGTCACATGCGCGAAAAGTGTGATGAGTACGCCAAGAAGTATACTCTCAACTTCTCCCTCCTAGCCACCCCAGCCGAAGGCTTAGCTGGCCGCTTCACCAAGATGGACCGCAAAGAATATGGCAAAATCAAGGGGGTTACCGATCGCGATTTCTACACCAACTCCTACCACGTCCCTGTCTATTATCCAATTTCCGCCTTTGACAAAATTGACATCGAAGCGCCTTATCACGCTCTCTGTAATGCTGGCCACATCTCCTACGTCGAGCTAGATGGCGATCCATCCGACAATATCGAAGCATTCGAGGCTGTAATTCGCCATATGCACGATGCAGGCATCGGCTACGGCTCAGTCAACCACCCAGTTGATCGCGACCCAGTCTGTGGTTTTGCTGGTATTATCGAAGGCGATCGCTGCCCATCTTGTGGCCGCCTAGAATCTGATGGGGACGTCCTTTTCGAGAGACTTCGCCGTATTACTGGCTATCTAGTAGGCTCTCTCGAGCGTTGGAATGATGGTAAAAAAGCCGAAGAGGCCGCCCGTGTCAAGCATAGCGTATCAGACGAGGATATTAAAGGCGACAAAGCTTCCAAAAAAGGTAGCAAGGCCGACCACAAAAACGGCGTTTATACCAAATCAGAAAAGGCTGCACGCGAAGCCAAGAAAGCAAGCGCCAAGAAAGCATTAGGAAAGGACTAATATGGGGAAGCACGAATCAGAAATTGTTCGCAAAGCTCATTCCGCAGACCATAAGCTTGGCCGAGCGGCCTCGAGCGCGTCTGCGGAAGAGCTTTGCGCAATTTCTGATTCTCCTCAAACCATTAAATTAAGTGGTCCTCTAGAGCATGACAACATCGTCAACGGCTACGGCCTCCGCGCCGTGCTCTGGACTCAGGGCTGCTACCGTCACTGTCCTGGCTGTCAAAATCCCGAAACTTGGGATTTTGATGGCGGCTTTGAAGTCGATGTCGACGAAATCAAGGAACGCCTACGCAAGCTCAAGGGGCAGTCTGGTATCACCTTCTGTGGCGGTGAACCTTTCGAACAACCAGAGGCCTGCCTAGAAATTGCTAAATGGGTCAAAAAAGAACTGGGTTGGAATGTCTGGAGTTTTACTGGCTATACCTATGAGCAACTCAAAAAACTCGGTGGCGCCAAGTGGGAACTTGTCAAAGCCTTAGACGCTCTAATTGACGGTCCTTTCATCCTGAAAGAACGCGACCTCACCCTCAAATTCCGCGGCTCTCGTAATCAACGTCTTCTACATCTCAAAAACGGCGAAATCACCAAAACAGAATAACCATAATCAATTTTATTTTCAAATTAATTAATCTATAATAAGGGGAACTATGGTCTACCTAGATTATTCGGCAACTTCGCCCTTACTATCCGCAGCTCGTGCAGCCATGATTTCTGCGATGGATTTAATTGGCAATCCTTCAGCCTTACATACCCCAGGACACCTAGCCAAAAATTCCATCGAAGAAGCTCGTGAATGGATAGCAAAATTAATAAATGCTGATCCTTCGGAGATTATCTTTACTTCTGGCGGTTCAGAGGCAAATAACACCGTCACCAACATTTTTGCTGGCCAAAATATCGCTGTCTCCTCTATCGAGCACCCATCGCTTTTAGAATCTGCTAGGGCACGCTGTAATACGACAATTATCCCTGTAGATGAGATAGGACGGGTTAGCGGAGCGACCGATACCCCAGAAATAGATATGTCGACTCGCCCAAAACTAACCTCCATTATGCTCGCCAACAACGAAATCGGCACCATCAACGATATCAAAAAGCTCGCCAAAAAGGCCCACGCTGCCGGCGCACGCTTCCATACCGATGCTACCCAGGCGCTCGGCAAAATTCCAATAGATGTCAAGGATTTGGATGTAGACTACATGACTATCTCTAGCCACAAGATTGGCGGCCCGGTCGGAATAGGCGCACTCTACGTCAAAAAAGACAGTCCATTTAAACCTTTTATCACCGGTGGACATCAAGAAAACGGTCGTCGCGCCGGCACCTATCAGACGGTCAATATCGCTGGCTTTGGCGCTGCCGCAAGATATACTCTAGAGCATAATTTGCCAGAGGTTTACCTGAAAAAAGTCCGCCCACTAAGAGACGAACTTGCCAAGCGTATTCTAAAAGAAGTCCCTTACTCTTCGGTCAATACACCGATAGAAGCCGATCAAAAATCATCTTCTGCCACACCAACAGCCTTACCGCATCTTTTAAACTGCTCTTTTGAGGCTGCCGAAGGAGAATCAATTCAACTATATTTGGACGCCGAGGGCGAGATTATTACCAGTACTGGCTCTGCTTGCGCTTCTGGCGACGGCAAACCAAGCCATGTGATTATGGCCACTAAGAACGATGCCGAAATCGCCCACTCATCTGTCCGATTTTCTCTGGGTACAGATACTACAGAGTCAGATATAGAACAAGTAATGAAATATTTACCGCCTATTGTCAAACGCTTGCAGGGAATTAGTACTTTGAAAGCTGGCAAGATCAAAAAGGAGGATAGTTACTATGTCTAAAAGTAGCAAAGATACGACCACTAAAAAGACTTCGCAAACCACCGCCGGTCCAGGCCAATGGATTTATACCGACATCGTCAAAGAACATTTTTTGAACCCTCGCAACTTCTTGATGGGCGATGAGTCTAATTACGACTACGACGCAAAGGGAATCGTCGGCAACCCTATCTGCGGTGACCAAATGCTGATGTTTATCCAGGTAGAGAACAAAGAGAAGAAAGGGAAAACCGTCCCAATTATTAAAGATGTCAAATGGAAGACTTACGGCTGCGCCTCAGCTATTGCCAGCACATCTGCGCTTTCTGAGCTTGCCAAGGGTCGCCCACTGGATGATGCCGCGAACATCTCGGCAGACGAGATAGCAGAGTTTCTCGGCGGCCTGCCAAAGCATAAGTTCCACTGTTCTGTTTTGGGACACCAAGCCCTTGCCGCCGCCATAGAAGATTACAAAAAACGCCACAAATAGTCACCGCGCACGAAACTGTCTATACTGCCACAGTTCGATTTCTCATTTCATCGTATACCACCCCAGCCATCTGAATGACTTTCTCTGCCTGTGCCACAATTTCGGCATTGTCATATTGAATCACCTCTGGTTGCTCAACTGGCATAGGATAAAGCGCCGTCGCATCATATTGATTCAGCCAAGCAACATAATCAAACAAATCAAGAACTGCCACGACCTGCTCACGACTCATCCCAGATAACCGGGCGATTTTACCCTCATAAGTATTATCCATCGGGTTCTCATCATAATAGCGGAGCGCTGTCTTGGCAACACCCGACTGATTAACCACACCAGATGATTCCAACCATTCCAGTAGCTCAGAATAAGCTTGATATAGCTTAATCTCATTCCAGAAATAATCGCCATTTCTAGATGGATCCTTAAATCTTTCATCGCTAGAAAATCCTGTGTTCATCGATCCGAAACTACCACCATTTTCATTACCATTATACGCAACAAAAGCCGATCCGCCCGCCCATCGCGATAAGAAATCGCTCCTGGCTACGCTTTCTTTTAGCTGTTCTTTTACTCCACTTGGACTATCGTCGCCAAACAACTTAGCCAACAAATCGGCATCAATCGACCATTTCTTTTCGGTATAATAGCTGCTCTGGCAAATACTGTCAGAACTGCGTGGGCTAGACTCCACCAAGCACGGATGTATCCGCCCTTGTGTAAAATCGGATGTGGAGAGCTGCTCTATATTCGCATCGTCCGCTACGCCCCACTCTGAGCCACGTTGCCCCGATAGCAAGATAAACATACCTAGCGGCCCATTTTGATTGATAATTGGCTGTTTTTTATCATCCATCGCCAGATCTAGTTCGCATTTAGTCGGTTCTATATCGTTCTTGGCAGGTTCACGCGCTGCAGTAGTGCCGACGCTTGTCCGATTCGGCCAACCAGTCTTATAACCCACGTATTCAAAGTTAGGATAAACATAATAAGACCACTCGGCTGGCCGTCTTCTGCCATTATAAGTTACCCACTTGGTTACACATTGATTATTCTCCGCGGAGTTTAGGTCGCTATTTCCATAATCAGGAGCCTTCGGATCGTGCGGCCTCACTTCTCCATCTACCTCATCAAATTGTTTATAAGTATACAGCCTCCCGCTCCGCATATTCAGCACCCTCTTATAAAGATCCATCGCATTACCTGCCGCTAACTCCAGATCGGAATTATAATAATTATTACAGTGCGGATTACTTACAGCCCCAATATTATTAGAGTAAACACAATCTCCCCTGGCCACCTGTGCCTCCGATATTGCATCCGTAATAGGTAATAATTTGGTCAAAGAATTTGAGATCAAACTACCGACATTAGATACAGTAGAGGTAAGTGCTGCTGCCTGCGTAGATGTTGCAAAGGGAACTAAGCTATTTGCAATACTACCAAAGAAAGTATATTTAGAGCTAGTATCAAACGGACTCTTGGTGTTACGCTCGTACTCTGCCTCCTCTGCAATCACTTCTTGCTGCGCACGATACGATGCTAGAAGAGTCGCTTCATCGCCAATTACCTGGCCAGCGCTTTTGGCTTTTTCGTTCATGATTTTTTCAGAGCCAGAGACAATCGCTTCGCCCAGCACCTTAGTATCATCTCCATTAAAGTATGTTTTGCCTGCCATATTATTGTAATCGTTGATGGTGTCGGACAGGGCCGAGACGACTTTATCTGAATCTGTTTGAGGAAGATAGTTACTAAATTCATCAGGTAAAATAGACTTTAAAAAACTCGAGGCCGAATCAACCACCTTTGATACCCAATCACTAATTTTATTAATTCCAGATTCCACGATCGGAGTAGCTCCAGCCCCATCTTTGTCATTATAGTTTCCTACAAAGAAACTTCCCCGATATTCTTCTGAGTCAAAATTCTCATTATCAATTATTGAAGAATCATTGCCATGCGCTTGAGCACTCACTTCTTGCACCATCTCGCTAGATTGCTCAAGTACGCCATTGCCAAAAAGCGCCGCCATCCCATCCGAGGTAAAGGCTCCTGATTGCACCATTACATTGCCTACCGCAGTTAGTGGAGCCTCATTGCCCTCGCCAGCCATCGTCTTATCTGCCGCCTCTAGCACCAGGGATGCTGCGCTAGTCTGTCGCAGCGTCGTATCCGCCGCAATTACACTCTCTACCGCATTATACCCAGCGGCTAATCCAGAATCTTTCTTAGTTGAATCTGAGGCGGCATTTTTTGCTCTTTCCTCAAGAGACAATTTCCCCAGATCTCCTGCATCACTCGCTGATGGTCGCTCCTTTGCCAGCTCCAAGACTGTATCCATATTCTTTTGGTTATCCAAAGAAAGCTCAAAATCCTCGTAATTATTCCTCGATATACCCATTCTCTGCACCGCAATATCAGTAGTCTCTGTGAACCAACCCGATGTATCACCTCGATAATATTTAGTACCAGCCGTATACTTTTGCTTGAACTCTGGATCAGCCATCGCTTGAGAGAATGTCATTACCACCGTATCGGGATCCTCGCCTAGAGCTAGCAAAATAGCAGCTTTTGCCTCCTCTTCTGTCGCAGCGCTACTACCAGAATCAGTCGTAGCTGCATCGCCCTGAGCAACCTCGCCATCGCCCGTGTATTGAGAGAGAGCATTGTTTGCTACTACCACATGTTTTTTACCATTTGATGGAGTGAAAGAGAATGCCTTGGTACCATCATCTGACTCCTCGTATCCTAAGCCACCCTGTTTAAAACTCTCTATTTGTAAATCTGAGAACCCTATATCGGCAAAAAGCGTCGCCTCTGGATCATCCTTAGACCCACTAGATTTGGCCAGCTGCTGATCTACTACAGCGTCCGTCCGAGTAGTGTTCGATATTTTGGTTGAATTATTCTTCTCCTTAGAATTGTTGACATAGCTAAAGATCGCTCCCGACTGTCCAAAGAAGCTAGCCACCGCTACCACAAAAATCACAATCAGTAGTATCAGCACAATTGAGGGTGCTTTTATTTTGCTAAGTTTTAGGATGGAGCTACCCCCGCCCTTGGAGGCAGGCGAGAGTTTAGCGCTGCCAGAAGCCTCGGCCTTTTTCTCTACCGCGTTAATGCCCTTAGCAATCATTTTACCCTCTGCGCCGCCAGCTACTGATGCGATCTTTTCTACGGCGCCACGTGCTGCACTCTGCTCTTTGTCTTTTAGAAAATTCTTAGCTAGGCCCGGCCCAGCATTATCGGCATTTGTAGATTGGCCTGCGCTATTATCCTCATCTTCAAAAGTGGAAAAATCAGGACGGATATCCGAATCCGGCATATTATTATACACACCGCGGTTACGACCCTCTTTTTCCTCGTCCATATTGCTTATTATTATATTATACTTAAGCACTTTTCACAAGAAAAACCACCCTAATTTAGGGTGGTTATTAATAAAAACTAGAAGTTAAGTCCATGACATTCGATCGTCTCTATATCCTTCTTTGCTTCCTTATACTTTATCATTCCGTTCGGATAATATTGCACTGGTCCTTCATACTTTGTTATCAAAGAAAATCCAGGGAAGTAATTTATAGAAACAGAATCAGCTTTAGCAAGATGCTCTAGTGGAACAACAAGATATTCGAATCCTCTCCATGAAGTACCTTGATCAGCCTGTCCCATTGAGGCAATAACAATATCCACGGGTTTGACGCTAGTAGTGTTAGGAGATGTCCTATATATATAGCCGTCACCAATATCAGCATAAACAATGGCTGTACTTGAAGAAAAGACAAAGAAATACTTGCCTCCATCCCTCTCTATAGCATACATTACAGCTCCTGGACTTTCAGGATTTTCCAACCTCGTATACCCCAGCGCTTCGGCATATGCAGTCAAATCGAATCTTCCATCCTTAATGTAATCATCGCGTTTCACCGCCCTGCGTTCTTCTAGGCTTTTAGTCGGTGCAAAATCCGTACTTGCAGTTTTTTGCGAGCTTGCATTCTGCACATTATCCTTAGTAGATTCTTTCTCGTTAGTACTGCCCGCAGCTTGGCTGTTCTTACTGCTAGAATCACCAGACTCTGGTTGACACCCACATGCAGTCGCAAGCAACATAATCGTTGCCATCAGCAGTGCAAAAGCAACTAGACTTTTTCTTCTTCTCATATTTATCCCCCCTTTTTAAGGTACTCAAGCGAGATATTCATCTCAACAATGCTACATACCACAATTATATCACTAATATCAAAAAAGTCAATTGACCTCATTCGGTGGTCAAAAAACCGGCCCTGGGGCCGGTCACTAGGCTTACTCATGCATCTGGCCCGCGGCAACTAGCTTCACTCACTAAGTTCCCGTGGTATCTATACATTAATAAACCATTTTGGTAATACTTTGGTGGACCCTCATATTTCCTGAGTGTCTCAAACTCCGCCAAGTGACTAAAATCAGCTTTGGTCGTTGTCGCAAGATAGACCAGTGCATTCGCAATTTTTTCGGCACCATGTACATCAATAGTCCGATTGTCCTGGCCTTTAGCAATCACATTACAGTTTCGATCGCCCGCGACAGGAATCTTCGCAGCTGCTGAATACACAAAGCCATCCCCACAGTTAGCATACAGCTCTAGCTCTCCATAATCATATACAAAGAACCACTCTATTCCGTCCCGATACATAGCATAAGCAATATGTTTACCAATTTCAGACGAATCCAGGGTTTTGTATCCAAGTGCCTCCGCCAGTTTAGTCAGCTCAAAGTTGCTTCCATTAAGATAATTCTTGACATTAACTTTCTTTCGCTCAGCCAAGCTCTTAGTGGGTTCAAACTGAGTACTAGGCGGCTGGATAGAAGCAGTTTCAACTGGAGCAGCATTACTTGCACTAACATCATCAGCCTGTTTCCTCACCCTAGTTAACCCTGCATTCTCTGGGCTATCCTTAAAATATAAAAACACCACCATGAGTAATACAGATAAAATCACAAATGAAATCAAGGCAATTATGCCTTTTCCTTTTTTCTTTTCTTCCTCCATATTACCCCTCCTTTCAATGTACGATATTTGAGAATTTCCCTATAATATAACTAAAATTATTATACCACAGATATAAGAAAAGTCAAAGTGCTAGCGCTACTCATCCTGCGCCTGGATTTCTCTCGTTTTTTGTGATAAAATAACACTATTGGGATGTCGCCAAGTGGTAAGGCAGCGGGTTTTGGTCCCGTCATTCGCAGGTTCGATCCCTGCCATCCCAGCCAAAATTAAAATCTGACTCCGCAGGAGTCTTATTTTAATTTTGAACGAGCGAAGCGAGTTGGGAGCGAGCCTGCGGCAGGTTCGCAACCGCAAAGCGGTTTCTCCGAGCAAAGCGAGGAGCTCCCTGCCATCCCACCCATTCTATGTTATAATACATTCATGGAAACAATTATCGAGGTCAAAAATTTATCCAAAACGTACGGCAAACGTTCAGCTGCATTCACTGCACTAAAAAACGTTAATCTCAAAATCACAAAAGGCGAGTCTGTCGCTATTGTCGGCAAGTCCGGCTCCGGCAAATCTACCCTGATGCACCTGCTTGCTCTTTTAGATAAACCTACCAAAGGCAGCATCTACATCAATGGCAAAAATTCCACCGCTCTTAGCAGTCGCGAGCTCAACCATCTTAGAGGTGGCAGTTTTGGCTTCGTGTTCCAACAATTCTTCATGAATGCTAATGACACCGTTATTAACAATGTCTTGCTGCCACTTAAAATTAGCAAAGTCAACCGTCTAAAGCGTAAAGCTATGGCTCTCGATGCGCTCAAAACTGTTGAACTAGCCGATAAGGCCAGAAATCGCGCCGTCGATCTCTCCGGTGGCCAAAAACAGCGTGTCTGTATCGCCCGTGCCATCGTTAATAATCCCGACATTATTTTTGCCGATGAGCCTACCGGCAACCTCGATTCGGCCACCGGCGACAAAATCACCGACCTACTCTTTAATCTCAACAAAAAGGGCGTTACGCTAATTCTTGTCACCCATGATGAAGACCTCGCCAAACTCTGCTCTCGCATCGTCCGCATCTCCGATGGTAAAATCATTTCCGACAGCACTGTCAGAAAAGACAGCCAAAAGAAGGCCTCCGCAAGGAGAGAAAAAGAAGCCTCTCGCGTCAAAAAAGCCAACGAATCGAAAGGAGCAAAATAATGAATTTTCTTGATTTAATTGCTACCGCTAATCACAATCTCTTCCGCAACAAAACCCGCACGTTTCTTACTATCCTCGCGGTTTTCATCGGTAGCTTTACCATTATTTTGAGTAACGCCATCAACACCGGCGTCAACCAATTCATCGATAAGCAAGTCGAATCTATCGGCGGCGACGGCTATATTGAAGTCATGCCAAAAGCTATGGATGACGAGCTAACTGCCTTAGTATCTGGCGACTCATCACTTAAAGAGTACGACTCCGAGAAGGGTCGTATGGAGACTGCCAGCATCACTAGCGACGACCTAGAAAAGATTCGCGCTGTTGACGGCGTAGAAAGAATGGAGGCCTATCGCTACGCCAGCACCGAATATATCACTAGCGATAAAACCGACAAAAAATTCTCCACCAGCGTCAGTCTTAGCCCGGATAATAGCCTCAATGTCGATATGCTTACTGGCAACAAAGTAAACGCTGACTCATCTGAAAACGAAATTATGCTTACTAGCGACTACGTCAAGTCACTCGGATTTAGTAACGAAGAAGAAATTATCGGCCAGACAGTCACCCTCGCCGTCAAACAACAAGCCAAGTGTCTCTTTGTCTCTAATCCTGATGAATGTATCGCCACCGTTGATGCTACCGTTACCGGCATCCAAGCGCCAGGTGTGCTTTCTTCCTTTAGTGGCGGCGCCAGAGTTAACCCTGCATTAAATAATGCTCTCTATACCCTATCCATGGAAGGTGTCCCTGAGGGTACTGCCGATAAGACTTATTTTGCCATTGGCTCTGCCGACCCAGCAAAAATCGATTCCGTTAAAAAGGAGCTGGACAAACTTGGCTTTTCAGTTACCACCATCGAAGATACTGCGGGCATGATTCGCACTTTCTTTGATGTCATTCTAATTGTATTTAATATCTTTGGTGGCATCGCCCTCCTTGCCGCCGCCATCGGCATCATCAACACCCTCTTTATGTCCGTCCAGGAGCGCACCCGCGAAATCGGCCTAATGAAGGCTATGGGCATGAGCAGTGGCAAAATTTTCGCAGCTTTCTCGCTTGAAGCAATCTTACTGGGATTCTGGGGCTCCGTAGTTGGTATCCTCATCTCAATGCTTATTGGTAACGCCGTTAATGCAGGTGCTCACGCCACCTTCCTTGCCGATTTTCCAACCTTCAATCTCGTCGTGTTTGACCCTCTGAATATGCTAATTATCACATTGGTCATCATGGCAATAGCCTTCATTGCCGGCACTGCACCAGCTTACCGCGCATCTAAGCAGAACCCAATCGATTCATTACGTTACGAATAACTATGGCAAAATTACCGCTCGCCATTACCGGCCTACCACTCAAAGTTGACAAGCTCGTCCCCGGCGGGCAAGGAATTACTGTCGTAGATTATGATTTTGCTCAACATTTTACCACCGCGCCAGAAACGCCACTTACTGACCGCGAGCGTACACTTCTGCCACCAGGCAAAAAAGGCTTTATCTGGAACGCTCTACCCGGCGAAACCGTTACCTCATTCACGATCACCAAGAGCAAGTCTCACTATTTTGAGGCCGTCGCCGAAACCATAGAAAACCCCTCTCCCCACCGCGTCGCGCCTAAAGACACCTGCTATCTCTCTACCTCACCCTGGCAGATCATGGATTACAATTACGAGCTAGAGCAAAAAAGGGAACTGCTACTCGAAACTTTCCGCCAAGCCGGAGTAGAAGTGACGGCATCAGTCCATCCCGTTCAAACCGACGGCAACGATTTTCACTATCGCAACAAGATGGAGTACTCTCTCTACTGGGACATTGCCGATTCTAAGATCAAACTTGCCCAGCGCCAACGCGGCTCCCACCGCAAAATCCCACTCACGACTTCGTCTATTGAACGCCCCGAAATATATCAAAAAGCCCAACAAATCATCGACGCGCTCAATTCCCGCCACGAAGAGGCTCGCAAATACCAATCACTCATCTTACGCTGCAATCAAGAGGGAGAAGTCTCCGGCGGACTATTAGAAAATCACCAACCACATCCTGTTTTTGATAATCTAGAGGATGAACTCCTTGGGCATAGCTACTCATATTCACCAAACGGTTTCTTCCAGATCAACTTACCAGTTTACGAGATGGCCTTACAGGAAATCAAAAAGCACATTGATACAGACAAAGTGCTAGACCTATACTCTGGCGTCGGCACTATCGGCCTCTCTGTCGCTCGCGACAAGGAGCTGACTTTGGTAGAATGTAATAAATTCGCCTTCCAGGAGCTGAAAAAGAACTGCTCGATTATTCCTTTGCGGGCACCGGTTCGAGCAGTTCTCTCCAACTCCGAAGACGCCCTCACCTACATCGCCCCCGACCAAACCGTCATCCTCGATCCACCACGCGCCGGCTGCGATATTAAACTCATCGAAAAACTCATCGAAATTCGACCGCGCACTATTATCTATCTCTCTTGCAATCCCTCCACCCAAGCCCGAGATCTCAAAATCCTGACAGACGGCTCATACCAAATCACCTCTATCACTCCTTTCAATTTCTTTCCGCACACCCCCCACCTAGAGAACCTTGTAATCCTAAAATTAACCGCCTAACCACCGACACAATTCAGCCATATCTGATATAATGTATGTATGAAGATAACTTTTTTGGGTGCAGGCGCTTATGGCACAGCGCTATCTAGTGTTGCTACATACAACGGCCACGAGGTTAATTTCTATGACCCTATCATATTTCCAGATATTAGCATAGAGAGCGCAATCTCCGGAGCGGACGTCATCGTCTATACAGCTCCATCTGATCAAGCTGCTCAAATTCTACCAAACTTAGACTCAGACACCCCCCTAATTTGCGCCAGTAAAGGCTTCTTGTCGCAAACCCCGTTCAAAGAGTTCAAAGTTTTCTCCGTCCTATCCGGTGCCGGTTTTGCTGATGATATCAAAGCGACTATTGATTCTCCAGATAGCCATCACCAAGAAATTAGGCTCACCGGCACATCGGATTTAGTCAACCAAATTTTCTCCACCGAACACATTGTTATTGAACACACTACTGATATTATCGGCGTCCTACTTTGTGGTGCACTCAAGAATATCTATGCAATCGGCGCGGGCTATTATAGTGACAAACCATCGACTATTTTCCTAGAAAAAACACTCCGCGAAATGGCAGACCTTCTAGAGGCTAATCATGCCGACAAAAACACCTTGCGCCTTTCTTGCGGCGCTGCAGATCTAGTCCTGACTTGTTCAAACAATTCCCGTAATTTTCGCTATGGTCAATCGCTCAAAAATCCTCATCGATCAGCCACCGCGCCAAATTCACCGCTCACCGAAGGCGTTTCCGCCATTTTACATCTATCAGATTATCCAGATTTCATCATTCCAGAAGATGCCACCATTATAGGTGACATCATAAAATTAGTTAAAAAATCAAACACCAAAAAGGAGGAACATGCCGCTTAACAAGATGCAGAAAGCTGCCGTCGAGTACTTAGAGGGCCCGCTTTTAGTACTAGCTGGTCCCGGTACTGGTAAGACTCAGTTACTCTCATCCAAAGTAGAATATATCCTCAAAAACACTGATGTGGGTCCCGAGAATATCCTCTGTCTTACCTACACCGAATCTGGCGCTCAGAACATGCGCGATCGTCTTTTCTCGATGATTGGCAGTGCCGCCTCCAAAGTTCACATTCATACTTACCACGCTTTCGGCACTACTATCCTTGCCGAGTACAAAAACTACGCCGAGCAGTTTGACCGCGATCTCGATAGCGCCATCGACACCGTTACCGAGTATAAAATCATCAAAAGTATCCAAGATTCGCTCGGAGCTTTCGACATTATGAAGCGTGCCAATATCTCTGATATTATTAATACCATCGCTTCTGCCAAATCTGCCCGCCTCACCGGCCGAGATCTTGAAACAATCGCAAATGATAACATCAAGACCGCAGCCGCGATGAACCCAGCACTCGCCGATATCCTCCAGAATCTAAAGCGTGGCATGAAATTTGAAGTAGGCGTCACCGAAATCTACGGCCCCATCATGGAGGTACTCAAAGATCACGTTAGCGATCAGCCTATCGTCAAAAATATCGAAAAGGAAGCCAATTTTTTGCTTCGCGAGCTCGCTTCAATCATCGACGAAGAGCGCGCCAAAGAAAAGCCCTCTATTTCACCACTTACCGCCTGGAAAAATCGTCGTTTCGAGCTAGATGATGATGGCAATTACCGCCTAGCCAACCGTATTGCCAACAAAAAACTCTTGAGCCTCGCACACATCATGCAGCAGTACGAGGCCGCCCTGGCAGAATCTGGTCTTTATGATTTTGCCGACATGATCGAGCAGGCCATCAAGATCGTCACCGAAGATAAAGGCTTCCGACTTACCTTATCCGAGCGCTATCAGTATATTCTACTAGACGAGTTTCAGGATACTAATGCCGCCCAGTCTGAGCTTATCTACAAACTCACCGATTACGAAAAACCTTGCGTCATGGCCGTAGGCGATGATGATCAAGCGATCTTCGCCTTTCAAGGCGCTAATGTCTCTAATTTGATTGATTATCAGCAGCACTATAATGCGAAGGTTATCACTCTACTAGAAAACTACCGTAGCAACTCCGAGATTCTCAGCATGTCTTATCATGTCCGCGAGCAAATTATCGATTCGTTTGCCAAGCAGCAGGGAATCGACAAAAAGCTCACTTCGTACAAAAAAGCTGGTGCCAAGATTTCCCGGCATGAGTTTATCGAGTCGTCTGCCGAGTATCATTGGGTAGCCCAGCAGATACATCAGCTAATCGAAAGCGGCGTCAAAAAATCTGATATTGCCATCATTACCCCCAAACACAAATACATCGCACCTCTCTTACCTTACCTTAAATCTTATTCCAATATTAGTATCACCTATGAGAAACGCGACAATCTGTTTGAAGACGCTCGCATCCACGAGATCATCACCCTCTCACAGTTTATCTACGCTATTACACAGGGCCAAAACCCCGCCCACCTCTTGTTTGAGATCCTTGCTTTCCCATTTTTCGAAGTCCCGCCGCTCGATGCAGTAATGGCCGTTAATCGCGATCCGCACAAAAAGGCTCTCGATTATCTCCTAGAGAACAAGTCTGAGTCACTTGCGCAGGTTGGCTCACTCTTAGCTACTCTCGCCCAAAAAGCCGCCACCTGCTCGCTCGAGCAATTCTTAGATTATCTCATCGGTACCATCCCTATTACCGAGGATTTGCGCTCCAATTTCTTAAATTATTACGCTAAGACCGAGTCCTACTCTTCTTTCAAACTTTACGAGAATCTCTCTGTCCTACGCGAGGTTTGTCTCAAACATTCCAGTGCTAAGTCCCTTACTCTTACCGATCTCATCAATTTTGTAGATGATTACAAGCTAGCCGATGCGCCACTTGTCAATACTAGCCCCTACCAAGATTCTGCCGACTCTATCCAGATTCTCACCGCACACAAGTCCAAAGGCCTAGAGTTTGAACATGTCTTTATTATCGCCACAGACGATCGAGCCTGGGGTAATGCCAAGGGTAATAATAATATGTTGACTCTTCCACAAAACCTCATCGGTATCCGTCACACTGGTATTACCGAGGATGAGCGCCTGCGCCTGTTCTTTGTCGCAATCACCCGCGCCAAATCTCATCTCTATCTCACTAATTCGATCAAAGATTTTTCTGGCAAAAACCCTGCTCGTTTGCAATACCTGGCCGAGTACGAACAATCAGCCGAGCAGACCGTCGTTATCTCCCCGTATCTACCTGATGCCTCCAAGCTAGTCGAGCTCCACTACCAGAACCTCCCCGCTGATCAAGTAAAAAGCGACCTCGCCTCGCATTGGGTATCAAATTATCTCAGTCTGGATGGCGATTTGCGTTCTATCCTCTTAAAGCGCTTAGAAAATTATCGCCTGAATGCTACTGATTTAACCTCTTTTATAGATATCGTCTATGCCGGCCCACAAAGTTTTTATCAACAAAAAGTCCTTCGCGCACCCGAGCAATCTTATTCCGAGAGCCTCACTTTTGGTAATCTTATCCACTCCTGTTTTGAAAAAGTCACCAATGATAAATTAACTGATGCCGAGGCCTTGGATTTCTACGAATCTGAGCTGGCTGCTGCTTCTGTCCCGGATGAAGATCGCGATGATCTCCGCGAGCGCGGCCGTGGCAGCCTAGAGGCTTCACTCAAGCAGTTTGGCTCGCTCCTTCGCGCTGAAAACGCCCGCGCTGAAGTCAATTTTTCTCATGACCACCTGATGCTTGATACTGTCCCAATTACCGGCAAAATCGACCACATCCAGATCGATCGTCAAGCCAAAACTATCGAGATCTACGATTTTAAGACCTCTGGATTCAAAGATAAAAAATGGGATGCCCATCCCACCTTATTTAAATACAAACTCCAACTTGGATTTTATAAATTGCTTCTTAATTTGTCCCCAGAATATCGCAACTACAAAGTAGAACGCGCACACATCCTCTTTGTCGTGCCAGATGCCAATGATTTCAAAGTCCACGACAAAATCTACGAGTATAACCCTAAAGATGAGCAGCTCCTAAAATCACTGATTGCCGCCGAATATAATCAGATCAAATCGCTATCATTTGTGAGCGATCCAGACTTATTTATCGCGCCAGATAGTACTAAATCTATCCGCGACATCTTAAGCTTCATCGAGCTTATGCTTGACAAAACCACCCCTGATACTTATAATTAAAGCAGATTTGCAATTTCATAATATATTAAGCGCTTAGAGGCGCCCGTACAAAGGGGGTGTTATGATTGGCGAGTGTATGGAAATGCAGCGTCTGCGGCAAATTGTATTTTTCAGAAAACCAAGCTTTAGGATGCACTCATGGTAGGCAGGTCAAATCGTGTCCGGATTGTAATGGAAGGGGATACATGATCGGAGGGCCTTTCGAGCCCAACACGGAATGCAAAAAGTGCCATGGCCAGCGAGTTATTCTAGCGTAGTTTTCTTCATATTCCTCTAGTTTTCTTGTTTCAGCTAGAGGATCCTCCTCGGGGAGATTCTATGAATCTCCCCATTTTTATGTTATAATATTAAAATGAATTTCTGGCAAAAATTACCTCATGGTTTTACTGTGCTCGCTCCGATGGAGGGCGTCACCGATGTAGTTTTTCGTGCTGTCATAGCCCGCGCCGGCGCGCCAGATGTCTTTTTTACAGAATTTACCAATGTCTCTAGCTTTGCCTCAGAGAAGGGCCGCCATGATGCTTTGGCCCGCCTAGACTTAGAGATAGCAAAAAACACCACCCCAGTCGACCGCGCCCCAAACTCCACCCCTGTTGTTGCTCAGATTTGGGGTAAAATTCCTGAACATTTTGCCGAAGTCGCTAGCGCGCTCGAATCACTCGGTTTTGCCGGCCTTGATATCAATATGGGCTGCCCCGATCGCCACGTCAATAAGGCCGGCGGTGGCGCCGCCATGATCAAGACCCCCGAGCTAGCCCTAGAGTGCATCAATCAGGCCAAGCAGCACACCAATCTTCCTGTCTCTGTCAAAACCCGCCTTGGCTTTACTAAAATAGAAGAATATCAGACTTGGCTACCATTACTTCTAAAGCAACACCTCGCCGCCCTCACCGTCCATCTCCGTACTCGCAAAGAAATGAGCAAGGTACCTGCTCACTTCGAGTTAATCCCAGAAATTGTCAAGCTCCGCGATCAGATCTCTCCACAGACCATCCTCATCATCAATGGCGATATCGAAGACAAGGCCCAAATTGAAAAGCTCGGACAAAAATACCCAGACATCGACGGCTGGATGATTGGCCGCGGCGTATTCAAAAACCCATACTGTTTTACTACACACCAGCCCACTAGGGAAGAACTAGAAAACCTATTTCTCCATCACCTAGATCTTTTCGATCAGCGCGCCGCCGAACTAGCCACTCGCCCAATCGACGATAATGATCCTGATGGTAAGAAAATGCGCTACGCCTACGAACCAATCAAACATTTCATTAAAATCTACTTCACCGGCTTCCCCGGCGCCAGTGACCTCCGCCAAAAACTCATGGACTGCACCTCCACCGCCGAGCTACGCCAGGTGCTAAAAACAAAAGCCGATATATAAATTCTTCAAAAGCAGAATTCGATAATATAAATTCTTGCTGTACTTGGTTTCAGCCTGATAAATAGAAAAGCGTAATTCCTGCCTGCGCCGGTATTAACAGTACCGTACTCGGCAAGATAT
>JAZQKE010000020.1:0-20135 GCA_045541995.1 Candidatus Nanosyncoccus sp.
TGGTTCAGCCTTATCAGATTAATTTGTAAATCACAACTAAAGCCCGACTAAACGGTACTCGTAAGGTATTTACAAATTAATCTTCTAAGGTGAATCCGCTTTTTATACAACAAGAAGTTGTATTATCAAGAATTCTGCTTTCTATAAAGGCTGGGACCTCTTAGACTTCGTCGACCTCATCGGCGGAAGGCTCAGAACCTTCAACCGCTACGTCATCAATTATTGGGTTAACTCCTGTTCCTACAGGAATCTTGCGACCAATAATGACGTTTTCCTTGAGGCCGTGTAGGCGGTCAACGCGACCAGAGATAGCTGCGTTGATCAAGACACGGGTAGTATCCTGGAAAGAGGCGGCGGATAGGAAGGAGTCGGACCAAATAGACACCTTGGTGATACCTAACAATAAGTGGGTGTATTTAGCTGGCTCTTTGCCATCGGCAATCAGCTTCTTGTTTTCTGTTTCTACTGCAGCCTGGGATACAATATCTCCAACCACAAGATCAGAATCACCAGAATCTTCAATCATAACGCGAGAGAACATCTGGCGGACAATAATCTCAAGGTGTTTTGCGGAAATCTCGTGGCCTTGGGCAGCATAAACAGATAGGACATCGTTCATGATGTAACGGGCGGTTTCTTCTTTACCCTTATATTTCAGGAGGTCTTGGAGATTCAAAGAACCAGTTGTGAGGCGATCGCCAGCTTTGACGTTGGCGCCAGACTTGACTAGCATCTCTGCTTCACCGGGGATCTCGATGCGGACTGGAGCACCAGCATTTGCGACCAAGATAATTGCACCATCTACCAACTGGGCGTTGGCATCATACGGGGCAACAATTGGCTCTTTGCCAAGCTTCTTAGCAGCGATCACATCGCCAGCCTTGACGGAAGCACCGTCTTTGACCTTGGCTTTGCGACCCTCTAGCTCGATTCGGGTAGTCTCGCCGGCTTCAGGGGTGATCTGAACTATGTACATATTATTATCTTCCCACATCTCGACAACACCATCAATTGGAGAGACCCAAGCCTGACCTTTTGGTGCGCGTGCCTCAAGAAGCTCCTCGACACGAGGAAGACCACGAGCGATAGCACCAGAACCGGCCACGCCAGAACCGTGCTTAGTATCGAGCGTAAGCTGAGTACCAGGTTCACCAAGAGACTGAGCAGCAATTACGCCAACTGGCTGGTATGGAGCTACAAGAGCACGGGTAGACATGTCGATACCGTAAGCCTTCTGTGGAATACCTTCTACGGCGGTAGTTGTAAGAATAGACTGGATCCTGACGGACTCTACCTTGTCGTCGGCTTCGAGCTGTGCGGCGATTTCTGGGGTGATAAGTTCGTCTGTACCTAGGTAATCTGGGATAGGTGCAGCGGTATAGCGACCAGAGATCCATGCGGAGAAGGCAACTCCTGCTTCCTCAACCTCGGACTTCTTGACCTCAAATCCTGGGTCTTCTGCAACCTCATCGGTAGTAAAGACATCCTGAGCAACATCGACCAAGCGACGGGTTAGATAGCCAGAGTCGGCAGTACGCAAAGCGGTAGAAACCTGACCTTGTCGAGCACCACGAGTAGCGATAAATGACTCAAGTGTATTGAGACCTTCTTTGTAAGAAGATTTAACCGGGAGCTCGATCTCATTGTTATTGATATCGACCATGATACCAATCTCGGCGGATGCCAATTTAATATTGGAGACACTACCACGAGCGCCGGAGTTAACCATCACTGCGATATCAGTATCCATCTCAGAGAGTTTACTCTTGAGGAAGTCAGAAATCTTGGAGTCGATGTCACGCCAGTTAGCAACGGTGAGATTGTAGCGCTCTTCTTCGGTGACAAGACCCTGATCAAACTGCTCTTGGATAAGAGCGGTCTTGGCATCACCCTCGGCGATGAAATCTTGGATTTCTGGGTAGGTTGGGTAATCATCTTTAGCAGTAGACACAGAGGCGATAGTCTCGTATTCAAAAGCTAAGTTCTTCAACTTATCGGCAATCTCTACGGTAGTTTCTGCACCGTACATATCAAAGATATTAGCCATTACCTTCTTTAGCTGTTTAGAGGTCTGGACAGAGTTATCAAATGGATAATCCTCTGGTAGGATTTCGTTGAAGATAACGCGGCCAAGAGTTGTGTTTCTGATCTCCTTTTTGGCGAAGACGCGGATAGGAGTTTGCAAGTGGATCAATCCTTGATCGTAAGCCATTTCTGCCTCATAGATAGAGCTAAATGGGCGAACGTCATCCGTGGCGGTGCCTGGCTTATCGTAAGTTAGGTAGTAAATACCAAGCACAACATCCTGGTAGATAGAAAGCACAGGGGCACCATCTGCAGGCTTGAGCAAGTTCTTGGTAGCGGACATCAGCTCGCGAGCCTCAGCCTGAGCGTCATTAGATAGAGGTAGGTGGACAGCCATCTGATCACCATCGTAGTCGGCGTTAAAGCCAGTTGCGACCAATGGGTGGAGCTGGATAGCTTTACCATCGATTAACTTAGGCTGGAAAGCCTGGATAGATAGACGGTGGAGAGATGGCGCACGGTTTAGTAGCACGTACTTGCCCTTAATCACTTCATCAAGCGCATCCCAAACGATATTCTCCGATGCCTCAATCATACGAGTGGCAGAACGAATATTAGCAGCGTGCTCGTTTTCCATTAACCAGGAGATAACAAACGGCTTAAATAGCTCTAGAGCCATCTGCTTCGGCAAGCCACACTCGTTGAGCTTGAGTTCTGGGCCAACGACGATAACCGAACGACCAGAGTAGTCAACGCGCTTACCAAGAAGGTTCTGGCGGAAACGTCCCTGCTTTCCTTTGAGGAGATCGGAGAGGGATTTAAGCTTTCTACGACCATTCTGAGAAGATGCAACACGATTACCGCGAGAAGCGGAATTGTCGATTAATGCATCAACAGCTTCTTGGAGCATACGCATCTCGTTGCGGCAGATCACTTCTGGTGCTTTGAGATCGAGAAGTTTCTTCAGGCGGTTGTTACGGTTGATAACGCGGCGATAAAGATCGTTTAGATCAGAGGTAGCAAAACGGCCACCAGGGAGAGAGATCATTGGACGTAGATCTGGAGGGATCACAGGGATAACTGTAATAATCAGATCTGTAGGATTAATACCTGCTGTATGCATTCCCTCAATTAGCTTGAGGCGCTTGCTGAGCTTCTTCTCCTTTTGACCTTTGGCATCCTCGACTTCCTCTTTGAGCTCTGCAATAAGCTGTTCCATGTCGATTTCATCGAGCATCTTCTTGATGGCGGTAGCGCCCATGCCCACTTCAATTAGCTCTGCATATTCTTCGTGTTCGTTCTCGAGGTTGCGATAATCGATCTCAGATATTACGCCACCTTTCTTAAGACCTGTCAAGATATCTTTCTTGGCTTGGTAATCTGTCTCTAAGTCTTCTACTTCTTTAGCCTCAGCATCGGCAAGAGCCTTGGTATCGGCGTCTTTGTCCTTGGCAGCCTCTTGATAGCGCAGCTTAATTGCCTGACGTGCGGCATCTGTCTGAGCATCTAAATCGTTTTTAGCTTGTTCGATCTTCTCGTCATCTGCACCTGTAATTAGGTACGATGCGAAGTATACGACTTTCTCAATGTTCTTGACGGTTAGGTTAAGAAGAGAAGAAATAGCAGATGGTGTGCCACGCATAAACCAAATGTGGGCAACAGGGGCGGCAAGGGTGATATGGCCCATGCGCTCGCGGCGAGAGATAGATTTAGTGACTAAATTTCCCTCTTTATCGACAGCGGCCTCGCGGGAGCGGACACCTTTGAGTTTGCTATCGTGTGGGTTGATATCTTTAACTGGGCCAAAAATGCGTTCGCAGAACAAGCCATCGCGCTCAGGTTTCTGGGTACGATAGTTGATTGTCTCTGGCTTCAATACTTCGCCGTAGCTCCAGTTTAGGATATCTTCGCTAGAAGCTACGCTCAAACGAATTGAGTCGAAGTCGGAAGCTGAAATGAAATTATCCATCCAAGCCATGTTAGAACTCCTCTCCGAGGTCGACAGTACCATCATCGAGATCGTCCTCGACGATTTCCTCGCCTTCCTCATCTGTTATTTCAATTCCTTCGTCATCGACTACCTCTGACATATCGCTATCAGATAGGTTGTCCATGTCGTTTTCAGTTTCTTTCGCGTGTTGCGCGTAAATTAACTTATCATCTTGTGCTTTTTCAATCTCACGGGAAGTTTCTTCAATTACTTCGGAAGCATCAGTAGAATCGCCGTGATCAAGCAAGTCAACCTTCAGGCCAAGACCCTGAAGCTCTTTGACTAAGACATTGAAGCCTTCTGGGAGTTTTGGACCTTCGATAGGTAGGCGTTTGATGATAGACTCGTATGCCTTAGCGCGACCATAAACATCATCAGACTTGATTGTAAGCATCTCTTGTAAGGTAGTAGCGGCACCATAAGCCTCTAGCGCCCAGACCTCCATTTCTCCGAAGCGCTGGCCACCATTCTGTGCCTTACCACCGAGAGGCTGTTGTGTGACCATAGTGTACGGACCAGTGGAGCGTGCGTGGATCTTGTCATCAACCATGTGATGAAGCTTGAGCATGTGCATAACACCTACAGAAGTGCGCTCTTCAAATGGCTCACCGGTCAGACCATCAAATAACTGTACGCGGCCATCGCGGGAGAATCCGGCTTTTTCTAGCTCGCTGGAGATGGTCTCATCAGATACACCGTTGAAGGATGGGGTAGCTACCTTGTAGCCAAGTGCACGAGCTGCCATGCCTAGGTGAATCTCAAAAAGCTGACCGAGGTTCATACGAGATGGCACGCCCATTGGGCTTAGGATAACATCGATTGGAGTACCATCCTCCATAAATGGCATGTCTTCTACTGGAAGCACGCGGGAGACAACACCCTTGTTACCGTGGCGACCAGATAGCTTATCACCGACACCGATCTTGCGCATCTCTGCGACGAAAATCTTGATCTGTTTAAGAACGCCAGCTTTAAGCTCGTGACCCTGCTCGCGGGTGTAAACACGGACGCCAACGACTTTGCCAGTAGATGAACCATTCATACGAACAGAGGTATCACGGACATCTTTAGCTTTTTCACCGAAGATAGCGCGAAGTAAGCGCTCTTCTGAGCTTAGCTCTTGCTCGCCCTTTGGCGTAATCTTACCAACAAGGATATCACCATTCTGGACCTCCGAGCCGACTACTACAATACCATCCTCATCGAGGTGGCGAAGAGAGTGCTCAGAGACATTTGGGATATCACGGGTAACCTGCTCTGGACCAAGCTTAGTCTCGCGAACTTCAACATCGAAATCTTTGATGTTAATAGAGGTCAAAGTATCATCCTGGACAAGGCGAGAGGAAATGACAATAGCATCGTCCATATTATAACCACGCCATGGCATAAATGCGACCAAGAGATCACGTCCTAGAGCAAGCTCACCGTCATTAACAGATGCGCCCTCGATTAGGACATCGCCTTTTTTGACCTTCTGACCACGGCGGACTTTGACGCGCTGATTGTAACAGCGATCGTCATTAGTCTTTTCGAAATGGATTAACTTGTATTCTTTGTCGCCATCCTTGTAAGTAACAATTACAGACTCGCCATCGGCCTTTTTGACTTCACCGGCGCCAGTGGCTAGGACGAGCTGAGAAGTATTTTTGGCGACCTCGCCTTCGATACCAGTACCGACGACTGGGTTATCCTGGCGAAGGAGTGGAACAGCTTGTTTCTGCATGGCGCAGGCCATGAGAGAGCGGTCGACACGGTTCTTCTCGACGAATGGAATAAGAGATGCCGAAACACCGAGAATTTCTTTGTGGACAGCATCGATATGGGTAACCTTAGAAGACTCTACTTGAGTAGGTGCACCTTTGACACGTGCAGAAACGCGGGCATCGACGAACTTACCATTCTTATCAAGTTTGGCGGAGTTATCAGCGATAACCATATCCTGCTCAGTAGCAGCATCTACATAGACAACTTCATCGGTAACCTTGCCATTTTTAACAACGCGATATGGAGCCTCGATAAAGCCATACTCGTTGATACGAGCATAGGTAGCTAAGTTGAGCACGAGGCCGACGTTGGCGCCTTCTGGGGTCTCGACAGTACAGATACGACCGTAGTGGGTAGGGTGCGTATCGCGGACATCAAATCCAGCACGCTCGCGGGTAAGACCACCAGGACCCATACTAGACAAACGACGCTTATGAGCAAGCTCGGAGAATGGGTTGGTCTCGTCCATGAGCTGAGATAGCTGAGAAGAGGTAAAGAACTCTTTGACTGCTGCTGTGACTGGACGAGCATTAATCAGCTGAGATGGAGTGACATCCTCGACATTAGCCATGGACATACGATCTAGGATATTCCTCTGCAAGCGTAGCATACCGAGGCGGAACTGGCGCTGAACTAGCTCGCCTACGAGTTTGATACGACGGTTGGATAGAGAGTCAATATCATCTGGGGCATCCTGCGTATTATTTAGACGAATAATCTCTGCGATAATCGCGATCAGATCTTTCATCTGAAGAGTGCGGTATTTACTAGTATTTGGTGTATCAAAACCAAGACGCTGGTTGATCTTGAAACGACCAACGCGAGAATAATCATAGCGCTTGTAATCAAAGAAAGTGCGCTCAATCATAGACTTGGCATTCTCGACAGTAGCAAGATCGCCAGGACGCAATCTGCGATAAACTTCAATCAAAGCCTCGCTCTGACCAGAAGAAGTATCCTTATCTAGGGTAGCATCAATATAGCTGATTTCACCCTCATCAAGGCCGCTAAATGCATCTTTGATATCACTCTTCTTAGAGAGGCCAAGAGCGCGCAAGAGCGTGGTAACAGGAATCTTGCGGCGGCGGTCAATCTTGACATAAATTGCGCCAGATGTGGCGGTCTCGAACTCAAGCCAAGCACCACGGCCAGGGATAACCTTAGCGCCGTAGTAATTGTGACCTCCGACATTTTCTGCCGTAAAGAAGACGCCGGCAGAGCGGATTAGCTGCGAGACAATCACGCGCTCGGTACCGTTAATGATAAACGTAGCGCGATCTGTCATCCATGGATAATCGCCAAAGAAGATATCTTGCTCTTTCTTGGTACCAGTTACTTTATTTTCTAGCTCTATCTTGACATGTAAAGCCGACTCATAGGTAGAAAGATTATACTTAGCCTCTTGCTCGGTTTCTTTTGGAGTCTTAAACTCGTAATCTTTAAACCTTAATGATAGTTTTTTACCGGTGTAGTCATCAATGGGGTTAAGCTCATTGAAAACTTCGCGAAGGCCAGACTTAACAAAATCTTCCCAAGAGTCCTTTTGATGTGCAATCAAATCAGGAATAGGAAGAGCCTGGTCACCTTCGGTAAAGAACACGCGGGTGCCTTTATTCTCTGTGGTTTTCACTATTTACCTCTTTTATATTAGTGTTGATAATCTTTTTGACAGAGACATACTCCACGTTGCCTCGGTCTACAGCGCCGAAGATTACTGCCATTTCTACCCCTGTAACTCGCCACATAACAGAGATAATAGAAAAAATGGACACACTACTTCTTAATAAGATTTTAGCGCAAAATTTTGAAAAATGCAAGGGGGATTTGGGAAATTTATTACAGTAAGCAGAATTTGATAGTATTTTTTCTTGCTGTGCTTGGTTTCAGTAAGTTAAAAGCAGAATTCAATAATATAAATTCTTGCTGTACTTGGTTTCAGCCTGATAAATAGAAAAGCGTAATTCCTGCCTGCGCCGGTATTAACAGTACCGTATACTCGGCAAGATATTACACTTTTCTATTTATCAGGTGAAATCCGCTTTTATACAGCAAGAATTTATATTATCAATAATTCTGCTTTATCTATCAAGTTTTTCTTAAAAACCAAAAAACCACCTTGCTCTCTTAAGGTGGATTTTTGAACAGATAAGCTCTCAACTTAGGTGTGTAAGCTGACTCGCAGTTAGCTTTTGTTCAAATATGAACTGATTTATATTTTATCAAAAGCACAAGCTGATTGTCAAGGGGGATTTTTGAAGAATTTGCAAGCCTTTTTAACAGATGAGTAAGCATAAAAGGTATTGACTTTTTCACGCTTGTGTGCTATAATTAGCATAATAAGTTTATTAGAATATCTATGCTTATCGATCTTTAAATGTTCGAAATTGCCATTAGGTATTCTAATTTTGATTAAATTCATAACAAGGAGGGGTAGAATTATGAATGAATTAAAAGAAAAGGTTAACGAGCTTCGAGAGAAGCTAAAGACTATGAACTGGAAAGAATTTATCGGGATCCAGTTCTTAGCAATCTTGGCGGTCGCTGTTGTTATTGGCGGAGCTACCGTTGGTTTGAAAGAACTCAACGACCAGCGAGAAACTCCAGAGCATCCCATAGAGATGTGGGGCAGGGCCGAATCGTCCAACAAGAGCGAGAGCTCTAGCCAGAGCAAAACGCTAGCAGGAACTAATGACGGGAACGTCGGTCGCTTTACGGCGGACTTAGGAAATTCCAAAAGTCCAACCGTAGATGGTTCACAAGCTGGACCGGTCGACGATGACTATCCACCAACGTCAATGCCGGTCGACCACGTCGATTCGGCTTTGCCAGTCGACGATGGTTATCCAACGCCAATGCCGGATTCGGATAAGAAGAATCCGACAGACGGACACATCCGGAATGTCAAATATCCGTGGGAGGATTATGACATCCCTTGGCCGGATGATGACACCGTATCAAATGGGAGGATCTCCGAGCCTCCTATCTACGACTAATTAATGGCATTTTTAACAAATGAACCCCGCATACGCGGGGTTTATTTTATGTGAGGATTGAATCTATGCGACATGTGGAGTAGTTAGCTCTTTTAAGCTTTCTTTTTAGTTTTGCTCTCAGAGAGTTTCTGTATTTTTGCTCGGCAAGACTGCTCATTTTCAAGTCTTTCTCAGCTTGACTCATGGCTGGAAGACCAATCAGCTTATCCCACTCTTCTAGTTCTTCGAATGCTTGGCGGAGTCTTTCATGTGTCTTTATGATCTGAAAATCAATGCCGAGACCATCAATCTCGTATGCTTGGAGCATCCTAACCACATCTTCCTTACCGTCAATCTGATTATCTCTAGCGCTTTGTGCCCATGAGAGGTCGCCGGCTATATAAGTTAACTCCAGCAAAAGGCTATAGTAGCCCTTTTCAGCCTCATGAATTTGAAAATTCTTTTTAAGAGATTCGAGTAGCGCTCTCCGATCCTCAATCCTCAAGAAATTTTCGACCTTCTTGAGTCCGCGCCACCTATTAGACTCGTATATACTTTCCCTAATAGGCCTCGTCGGTACGCGATTCTTTGTGTCCTCAAAATACTTCTCATAGTATTTCTCAAACTGTTCGCTTTGATCCTCTTCCTTGTAAGGTTCCTCAGCAATGTCCATTTCGAGAAACTCTTCCCTTGTAAGCTGTTCCTCGTTCCCGTCATCATCGATTACGATGACCGTCTGCCCATCATCTGACCAGTAATAACTTAATTCCTCCATACATTCCCACCTCCTTTATCGTATAGACAAATTAATTTTTTCATTATACCACAGACTAGCATTTTTGTCAATGTTTAGCCCCTGCAGATGCGGGGCTTTTCACTCCAACAATACAACAAAAACCCCGCGTACTGCGGGGCTTGTTTTGCCTGCTAATTCTACAGATTTGCATTTTCTAACTTCAGATCTCTTATCTGATCTTTTGTAATGATAACTCCTCTGGATTTATCTTCGTAGAACACCGTTTCGAGCGCGTTAGGCAAATCTCTTTTTTGTTCGGTGCCGTTCTCGATTTTATAGAGAGTGCAAATCTTTTTGTCTCCCTCTTTTTGGATCCTATACAGATTTGTGCCCAGGCTGAAAATAATCGAGTTTTCTCCCTCATACAAAGAAACTTTTGTATGGAATTCATCCTCTAGTAGTTCCTGTAAGTCGACCTCGGTCAGCTCTACTTCTGGCCTGAGCTCGTGATTGTCGTTGAGTCGCCATTCTGTCTCGTTCTTCTTTTTGATCCAGACCTGGTAATCTTGGTTAGTCGTGGTAAGCCACTCCTCTGTTAGGGTCTCTATTTCTCGCTCTTTGTGCCGTGTTGTAATATTAATAATTATTAAAATAACTAATAGTATTAGCACTATGGTACGGGCAACCGTTGTAAAGATATCGACTTTTTCCAAACCTGCGTCCTTCTTTAGATATTCCGCGTAGATGCCAAGGATACCCATAATAATAATCACGAAACCCTCACATACTCCAATGACGCTGCTAGGCATAAAATACGGCCCTGAAAAGCCTTTGACTAGCGCCATTGTCAGTTGAACAACTCCGAGCGCAAAAACTAATACATTCAGAAAAATTCTATTTTGTTTTTTTCATACTCACCCCTCCTGTATGTCCTATTTTTTATTCTACTCATCCAGCTGAACTTCTGTTAGTCTGGCTAGCAGGTGTTAATGTGCAATAATTTAGGCCTCTTTGCGGGCCTAAATTATTGGAATTATATCATATATTCGCACAGAGTCAATTTCATGCCTGGTGAACTTGTTGGTCTTTCATTTGATAGCGCAGCCCTTGGGGCTTGTTTTTTTGTGCAAAATAGTCTATAATTAGGAAAGTTTAATAATTTAAGGAGAACACATGCTAGCGATTCGTTTGCAGCGTAATGGCCGGGCGCATTACCCTACGTACCGGATAGTCGTCCAAGAAGCGCAGCGTCACCCTCTTTCGGGGCGCGTTGTAGCCGAGGTCGGCAATTACAACCCCCACACCAAAGCCACTACTCTTGACAAAGAGAGTGTAGAAAAATATCTTAAAAATGGCGCGCAGCCTAGCTCTCGCGTGGTCCGCATTTTGAAGGCCAATAAGATTGCTCTTCCAAAATGGGTCAAAGAACCTACAGAGAAACACGCTGAGGCAAAGCACGCCGATAAACTCAGGAAAAATCAGCCAAAAGAAGAGGCTCCTGCTGAGGAAGCTCCTGTTGAGGAGACACCTGCAGAGACTTCTGCTGCTGAGGCACCAGCAGAAGAAGCAGCTCCTGCTGAGGAAGCTCCTGCAGAGACACCTGCTGAGGCACCAGCTGAAGAGAAAGCTGAATAATTTTCATACAGTAAAAAGGCGGACGCGGTTCCGCTTTTTTTGTTTGTTTTTAAGCACATGTGCTATAATAGAGATAACTTAACAAATAATCGGAGAAACAAATGGCAACTATTGACCAGCAATTCGTAGAATATATCGTAAAAACCCTAGTTAATAACCCCGATAAAGTAGTTGTAGACCGCCAGATTGATGAAAAAGGCGTCTTGCTCAGCTTGACTGTCGACCCTGAGGACGTCGGTCGCGTAATTGGTCGCCGTGGTGCTACCGCCCAGTCTATTCGTACCCTTCTTCGCGCGCTTGGCACCAAGAACGATGCCCGTTATAATCTTAAAATCGTCAACGACGAGGCTGCGCCTGCCAAGGCTCCTGCTGAGGCTGCACCTGCCGCAGACGAAGCTGATAGTACAGACATCGCACCAGAAGCAGAGTCTGATGCCGAGACTGCTGAGACTCCAGCAGACACCGTCGAGAATGAAGAATCTGATCCAGCTGCAGATTTGGCCGAGAAGACCCGCGCCGAGCTCGCAGATTATGATGATTTGGACATCTAATCATTCTATGCTAGAAAAGTCCCGCAAACCGCGGGACTTTCTTTTTATCTATAATTATTGGAGTATTATCACTACTTCTCTAAGGACGACATTGCGATTTTGTCAAAATCTGAGTGGTCCTTGCGATAGTGAGCGATTCCCTCTTTGGCGGCGATGCCCTGGGCTTCTTGCTTAGAGTGACCGCTGCCAGTGCCAAGCTGCTGGTTGCCGACATAGGCGGCCACGGTGAACATCTTGTCATGATCTGGACCGGTCTCACCCAATGTACGATAGGTCGGGGTAGTACCATCATAGTGCTGAACTACTTCTTGGAAGAACGACTTCGGATCGCGCCAGGATCCTTCTTTAATGACACTATCAGTCTTTGATAGGATATGTTTGGCGATGAACTGTTGCGCGGTTTCATAACCCTGATCTAGGTAGATAGCGCCGATTACTGCCTCAAAACAGTCTGCGATGATGGACTCGTGTGCGCGCTCGCTGCCGCTTTTCTCGCCGCGCGAGAGGCGGATCAACGGCGCATAGCCAAGTTTTTTACCTGCATCGCCGATAGACTCGGTGCGAACCAAAGCGCTACGCAAGGCCGTCATTACACCCTCTGGATAATGAAAATTGCGGCAGAGAAAATCGGAGACAACAAGCTCTAGTACAGCATCGCCTAAAAACTCTAGGCGTTCATTGTGCTCAATCTTGGCGCGCTTATGCTCATTAACATAGCTACGGTGGGTAAGTGCTGTAATTAACAGGCTAATATCGTTAAACTCGAAGCCAAGTTTCTCTTTAGAAAAATCCTGAAATGCTTTAATTATTTCTCCGTTCATGAAAATTCTCCTGATCTAATTTTCTTCTTGGCAATTAACATTAATTTCTCTATATCATCATATTCGATCGCCTCTAGGGCATCAGCAAAACTAAACCATTTGATGCCGTTCATCCACTTTTCTTTTTGAGGTTTTTCGTGCTGGTCGAGAGCCCGGACTAGATAAATCTGGGTGGTCATCAGGACGAGCTTGTCCTGGCGGCGATACTTAAAATGAATCTTGCCAAGCCAAGTCAAAACCTCAACATGATGCAAACCGGATTCCTCGCCGATCTCGCGGATAGCGGTCTGTTTAGCATTTTCGCCAGGCTCGATATGGCCCTTGGGAATAGTCCAGCGATTTTTGGAATCTTGAATCAAAAGAATCTCGATATCCTTATTGTCTTTAGCCATTCTAAAGACAATACCACCAGAGGTTGGCTCGCGCACAATCTCTTGGATAGCTGGCTTTTTTCGAAAAATCTTCGAAAAAGGAGACTCCTTGTATCGATCGGTCGGCAGCGCTTCTGGAATCTTGAGCGTACCTTTAGGACTGCGGTACGTCAAGTTAGGCTTCTTTGGCTGCGTCCTGCTGGTTTGGTTGTTGGTCTGCCTTTTTGGTAGATTCTTTTTTTGTACTTTGTTCGGATTTTTCTGCTGTTCTTTGTTCATGGTTATCCTTAGTAGCGGCTTCTGGGTCAATTTGGCGGAAGGCTGTACCTAGTACGCCATTAATGAACCGAGAAGAATTATCAGAGCCGAAAGCCTTAGCTAGCTCAACAGCTTCGTTGATTGCAACCTTGGGCGGTACTTGCTCGCTGCAAAATTTAAGCTCATATAAACCCATACGCAAGATGTTGCGATCGATAGCTGCAATAGAGCTGATAGGCCATTCTGGGGCTAGAGGTTTTAGCTCCTCATCTAGCTCCTTAGCTTTTTCTGCAACACCGGTGGTGAGATTGTAAACAAACTCGGTGTCGCCGAGGGCTTTTTCGTATGGCTCGATATTTTTGGCGATAATAGTGCTGAGATCGGCTTCTGCATCGCCCGCCTTATTACGGAACTCTAACTCATATAAGCTCTGTAACGATATTATTCTGCCGAGGTGCCGATTACTTGCCATTATTTCTTTGCCGCCTTTTTAGTTGATTTAGCTGTAGATTTTTTGTCTAGAGTCTTTTTAACGGTCTTGACTTTGACATTTGGGGTAGTCTTCTTGGCCTCGAAGGCTTTGACCGGAGATTTCTTGTTAACTGCGCGAGCGAGTTTGAGGCGAAGATGGCTACGACGTAGACCAGTCTTGCGCTTACTGCTCTGTTTCTTAGGTTCAGGCATTAATATGCTCCTTTAGTTGATATTGATTATATTTACCATTATTTTACCACAGTTTTCCCTTATCTGCAACTGTTGACATTTTGACTTTTCATGTTTTAGCATGATTTATCAATTTTTTGTTGTGCTAGTTTCGTTTTCTATGTTAAAATGAAAGCGTAACCATTGTAGATTTAGAGATAAGGGGGGATTTTATGGTAGAGTTAATCCGAGGTAGCGCAAGTCGCAGATACTTTCTAGCAAATGAGGGCAGAAGCGTAATTTCAGTAGCGAGAGACAGCGAAGATGGTCGGCTCGATACAAAGCTATCGGAATTCTGGTCAGAGCTTATCGACCAAAATTTGGATTCATTCTATACTTCAACTTGCGGGACTGATAACTCGGAGATGGATATGGAGTTCCAGTCGGAGCATTATTTAGGGCGCTGTACTTTGATGCTAGCCACACAGATGCTACCAGTTGTAGGTATCACTTGGGCATATCTGACTGGCAATATTCTGAGAGAATACCAGTCTGGCAAAAGGACAATTGGGGGCGTAGATTTGCCTGATGGCATGCTTCCACAAGAGAGGCTGCCGGAGCCGATTTTTACTCCAGCGGTCTTTGCCGGTGATAGATATAAGCTTCTTTCTATCAAGGAAATGTCGGAGCTAATTGATAGTGGCAAGTATGTAGGTAGAGCACATCCAGTAACCGTATCTATAGATATCAAACGTAACTCATTGGATGTCTTTCGCTATTGCTCCAATTATGCCAAGAGATATGGCATAATTATAGCAGGAGCGCGCTTTCACTATGGTGTCACTTATAATTATCACACCGCAACCGATGGCCGTTTCCCATTGTATCTCGAAGACGAGCTCATCACTCCTGAGTCTTCTAAGCTTTGGGCGAGCTGTCAATACGCGGTCGGATGCCATATACCGCTCCTGCAAACACGGCAAGTCTGTAGTATGCTTGGCCTCTAGGTCGGGTGTATTGCTGTACCTTAGGCCACCTTTTGAGGTGGCCTTTTTCATAGGTGCAATTTCTAGCACAGCCTATGCTACGAAATTAAGCAGTTTGGCTTTTTTGACGTAAATAGTCTTCTTTATGCCGCCTTTTGTAAAATTCTGAACGTTTTGATCAGCTAAGGCTTGTTCTTCGATTTTGGCCTGATCGTCCAAATCATCAGCTGACACCTTAATCTTGGCGCGCAATTTACCATTAACTTGAATGACTAGCTCAACGGTATCTTCTACAAGATATTTCTCTTCCCAAACTGGCCAGACATCATCGGCGCCCTTAGACTCAAGAATCTCTGAGGCAAGATGTGGTGCAAAAGGCTTCAGCAATTTGGCAAGTGTGATGATATCCTCATCCGTGACACCGATCTTGTATAGCTCGTTAACGTATTCCATCATGGCAGACACAGCAGTGTTAAAGCTGTGACGGTGGATGTCTTCGGTGACTTTTTTGATGGTTTTGTGGCGAATAGTATCCGTAGAGGAAGTTCGCAAAGCTTCTGCCGCGGACACGCTCGAGGCCCCCCCGCCAAGGCTATGGTCCGCGGAAGGACTTTGCGCAACTTCCTTTCTGTCAAACGCCAAGGTCCAGCAACGGTTCAAGAAACGGTAAACCCCACCGACAGATTTTGGATCCCAAGCGGCATCTTGGTCGTATGGGCCGATAAACATTTCGTAGGTGCGAAGCGTGTCTGCGCCGTAACCTTGATCAATAATATCGAGAGGGTCAATGACGTTACCCTTACTTTTGCTCATTTTTTTGCCATCTGGAGCATTAATATAGCCATTATATAGCAGGGTTTTCACCGGCTCGCGAAATGGTAGATAACCTTCGTCGGCAAAGAACTTACACCAGAAACGGATATAGAGTAAATGAGCAACAGCATGATCTGCGCCGACATAGATATCGGTAGGCGCCCAATATTTGATTGCATTCTGATCCCAGGCGGCATCCTGGTCGTGAGCGGAGACGTAACGCCACAGGTACCAAGATGAACAAGCATAGCCATCTAGAGTGTCTGTCTCGCGGGTGAGGGTCTTTTTGATTTTTTTGCCAGTCTTTTTATCTTCCACCTCCATGTCAAAAGTCAGCCAATCCTTAGCTTTTGCTAGGGCGGAGCGACCAGAATTATCTGGCTTGTAGTCGTCGACATCTGGAATCATTACTGGGAGCTGATCTTCTGGGATTGGGTACTCATTACCGTCCTCATCATATGCGATTGGAATCGGACAGCCCCAATAACGCTGGCGCGAGATGAGCCAATCGCGCATCTTATAGGTGACTTTTTTCTTGCCAATTCCCTGGTTCTCTAGCCAAGCGACTACCATTTCACGCGCATCAGAAGTTTGTTCGCCATTAAAATGATCGGAGTTAATGATAGTGCCCTCGCCATGGTAGCATTTTTCGTCGTCCTTGGAGCTTTCTGGCTTTTCGATGACTTGCTTAACAGGGAGATCAAATTTCTCGGCAAAAGCTAGATCGCGCTCATCATGAGCTGGGACAGCCATAATTGCTCCCTCGCCGTAGCCCATCAGAACATAATCAGAAACCCAGATAGGGATTTTTTCGCCGGTGGCAGGGTTAATAGCATAGGCACCAGTAAATACGCCGGTTTTTTCTTTGTTTTCTTGACGTTCGATTTCGGATTTTTTAAGAGTCTCGGTACGATATCGATCAATCTTCTGCATAACATCTTTGTTTGCGATTTTAGGTATGATTGGGTGCTCTGGAGCTAAGACTAAGAAGGTGGCGCCAAAGAGAGTATCTGGGCGGGTGGTGAAGACTTTGATTGTGTCGTGCTTAGTAGAAAGCTCGAATTCAACCTCGGCACCCTCGCTGCGACCAATCCAGTTTTTCTGCATAGTTTTAATCTTTTCTGGCCAGTTTAGCTGATCGATATCATCTAGCAACTCGTCAGCGTAATCGGTAATTTTGAAGAACCACTGTTTCATCTTCTTTTTCTCGACCTCGTGACCACAACGCCAGCAGCAGCCACCTTCTACCTGCTCGTTAGCAAGAACGGTCTGATCAACGGGACACCACCATTGATAGCTCTCTTTGCGATAGGCTAAGCCTTTTTTGTATAGCTGTAAGAAGCACCATTGAGTCCAACGATAATACTCTGGATCAGAGGTATTAATCTCGCGCGACCAATCGACGTAATTGCCAAGGCGTTTCATCTGTTTGCGGAAATTATCAATATTAGTCTTGGTGGCGTCTTTTGGTGAGGTGCCAGTCTTAATGGCGTAATTCTCTGCTGGTAAGCCAAAAGTATCATAGCCAAATGGTCGAAGAACATTCATCTGTTGTTGAGAATAAAACCGCGCAAGCACATCGACGATGGTAAAGTTGCGGACATGGCCAACATGCAGACCAGCCCCAGATGGGTATGGGAACATTTCTGCAACAAAGACCTTTGGGGTCTTGAGGTTTTCTGGGGTGTCCTTATTCTCAGGAGCAGCGCGAAAAGTCTGCTCCTTTTCCCATTTTTCTTGCCACTTTTGTTCAATTTTTTGCGGGTTGTATCTTTCCATCAAAAATCCTTCTCTTTCTCTGTAAATTTTACCATAGCTTGATTATTTTGGCAAAGTGTGGTATAATATAGGAATAAATTTTGCAAAGGGGGTATGTGATATGGCAAAGTTCTTTATAAAAATACATCCTAGTGGAGAAAAGTCTGAGACTGGCAAGATTCAAATTGAGGTCGATACGCAAGACTCTGTATACATCAAGATTATTAGTGGTGAGCGAGAAGACTTATGCATGTTGCGAAATAATCTGCTTGCGGATATCCGAAATCGTGAGTATCAGAGCGAGTTGTTGGGCAAGTGCGTTAACGTGGTTAAGCCCGAAGTGCTAGCAAAATCCATGAAACGGAATCTTCTATTCTCCGTTTACGATTTTGGAATTATGCTTATGAACTTGATACTTGCAATCTTTTACGGGGTTTCTCTCGATAACCCGGCCGCAATTATCTTCGCGCTCCTGAGTGTCCTTCTCTTAATCTGTGGACTAAGGGCTTTTAGAAATGCAAGAAATCTGGCAGAAGCCATCAAAGAGCAGGCTGAACTTGAAGCCCAGAGACGGGCTTTTGACGAAATGACCGACAGAATAAAAAATTTGAAGAAAGCTGTCGACGCAAAACTAGGATTCGACAGAGGCCCGTGCTAGCGGGCTTTTTGCTGTTCTTCTATCTCTCGTTCTTTGCGAGCGAGAGCCTCTTCTAAGCCGCTTAATGCAGCAAATGGCTGAAACTGCTTCGCGCGCTGGGAGATGGGCATTTTTGGTCTAGCTACCACTGCGGTGTCCTCCGATTTGTCGGTTGCGCTGGCGAGTAGTAGCGACCTGCTCTAGGTCTTCACCACGGAAAATTGCATTCTTGCCATAACGATTCTTAATACTGATAACTGCGGACTGGACTTTCTCATCATCCTTGCTTGCGTCTACGGTCTCAAACAGAGACTGCTGATGAGGTTTATTCTCTGACACGACATCATTAAAACTGAGGTTGATGCGCCGGTATTTTTCATTTTTATCGGCAATTTGCCAGAAGAGCTCCTCAATACCAGCCGTAGCCTTGATGGCGGAATTTGTAGGCGAAAGAAAGCGGTGCGTGCCTCTCTTAAGGCTGCGCGTAAATGAGCGGATGCTGTCAATATCACCGAACTTCGCTATTGGGCCTTTGGCAGGGCCAAGTGACAGAGTAGCCGAGCTAGCCACTTGATGGTTGTCTACAAGGCGAAGACAAAGTTCGCGCACCATCTCGCGGACGACGAGTGCCGTATCTTTGGCCGAATAGTCGCTTGGCAATACTTGACCGGAGGAATAACTGGTGGCACTAGAATGGTAATTTTTAATATCTGCAATAGTAACTGGTTCTCTACCCCAAGCGTGGTCAATCAAAAGCTCTGCGTCAATGCCAAAAATATCATAGAGTATATCCTCATCAGCGTTCGCAATATCACGCATCGTGAACATGCGGTGTTTTTCTAATCTGTTTGCAATTCCTGGGCCAATGCGCCAAAAATCGGTGATCGGGCGGTGATCCCAAAGTTTTCTCCTATAAGTCTTCTCGTTTAGCTCGCCAACAAAGTCGGTAGCATGTTTGGCCATAATATCCAGAGCGATTTTAGCCAGATAGAGATTAGTCCCTACCCCCGCTGTAGCACGGACGCCAATCTTATTTTTAACCTCTTCCATCAAGAAGACCGCCATCTCGCGGGGAGTCTTCTGATACAGCTTGAGATAGTCCGTAGCGTCAATAAAAACCTCGTCTATGGAATATGCATAAATATCATCCTTGCTAAAATATTCTAGGTAGACTCCATAAATATCTGCAGAATAATCAATATATTTTTGCATGCGTGGGGTAGCCTGGATATACTTGAGATTTTTGGGAATTTCAAAAAGTCGACAACGATTCTTTACGCCCTTGGCCTTGAGCGATGGTGATACCGCTAGACAAATGGTGCCGCGACCGCGCTCCGGATCGGCAACTACCAAATCCGTAGTCATCGGATCTAAGCCACGTTCGACGCATTCTACCGAAGCATAGAAAGATTTTAAATCAATACAGAGATATGCGCGCATCATTAGACCGCCGTCTTGAGAGCAAACAGCGCGATACCAGCAGCCACCGATACATTAAATGACTCCTTTTGACCAACCATTGGAATCTCAATAAATAAATCGATGTACTCGTATAATGTTGGGTCGATGCCGTAAACTTCTTCGCCAAGAATAAGGACTGCTTTATTACGTAGACGCGAAAGCAGTGCTGGCGAACCCAGACGAAACTTGCGGCCATCATCAATTCGATTTTCTAGCCCGATAATTTGATAACCATCTTCTTTGAAGCGTTTAAAAGCCTTCTTGGGATCATCAATATAAGTAATCGGAATAAACTTCTCTGCGCCCAGAGAGGTCTTTTCAATCTGACCAGTAATCTTATCGACGACGTGCGGCAAAAGATTGGGATTCTTGCTGCAGGGCGTATAGCCAGAGCAGATTATCTGCTCGATACCCAGCCCCTCGGCCGTTCGAATAATAGCACCTACGTTGTAAGTTGATCTGATATTGTGCATTGACAATATGATTTCCATTAGTTACATTATAACATATTTTGGTTTTAATAGAGAAAAATCCAGTGATATTTATAACAAGCTGTACTTGGTTTCAGTAAGTCAAAAGCAGAATTCGATAATACAACTTCTTGTTGTACTTGGTTCAGCCTTATCAGATTAATTTGTAAATCACAACTAAAGCCCGACTAAACGGTACTCGTAAGGTATTTACAAATTAATCTTCTAAGGTGAATCCGCTTTTT
>JAZQKE010000021.1:0-2108 GCA_045541995.1 Candidatus Nanosyncoccus sp.
AGATAAAAGAAATTTTGCTATAGATTGTCCCAAGTGTGATTGGAACAAGTGTCTCTTACTAGCGTGGTTGTCCAAGCTAGGGTGAGAGAATAGCTTGTTGGTGCTTGGCATTGTACCTCCTTTGGTGTGTTTGCTATGCCCTTGGAGCACCTTTTTTGCACATTCAAAAGGCGCCACAAGTTTGCTTAAACCAATCGAACATGTATAGATGTCAAATTAGTACTTATGACGCCTTTAAAAACATCTATACAGTTGTTTCGAATAGTTTAAGCTCTTTCATTATAGCATAATTAATTTCAGAAATGCAAATTTTAAAAACAAGAAAAAATCCTTAGCGATATTGCTTTTCGGTGCTTAAGTCTTGAACACCGTCAACTACAATTTTGTGCCCTTTGGGCGACAAAATTGTAGTTGTGGCAGCACCGAAAAGCAATATTACTGGATTTTTTCTTGTTTTTATAGTTGTGCTATAATAAGCTTATGCCTATATTTGTTAGCATAATTCTTTTGGTGGTCGGTTTCGTCTTACTGATCAAGGGCGCCGATTTCTTTGTTGACGGCGCTGTTTCAATTGCCAATAATTGCAAAATGCCAAAGGTATTGATTGGCCTGACAATTGTGGCTTTTGGCACTTCTGCGCCAGAGTTAGCTGTTTCGCTGCAGGCCTTAGCTTCTGGCAGCACTGATATGGTACTGGGTAATGTAATTGGTTCTAATATTATTAATATTTTGCTAATTTTAGGCCTTGCCGCCTGCATCCGTCCGCTGCGTATCCGCCGTAACACCATTAAAAAAGAAATTCCGATCGCTATTCTTATTTCTTCGCTACTAGTGGTACTGTTTCTTGATGTCCAGCTCAAATCCGGTTCTGTCAATCAGATTACTAGATCCGATGGAATTGCGATTTTACTATTCTTTGCGGTATTCCTGTATTATTTGATAAGCTCCGCCTTGCGCAGTCGCGATAAAAAGGCTGTTGATCCGCCACGCTGGAAAATATTTCCGTCAATTGCGATTACGCTACTTGGCCTCGTTGGTATTATCGGCGGTTCAGAGTTAGTAGTTAGCTCCGCTTCAAACGTCGCATCCGCAATTGGTATTTCTGAGCGTATTATTTCGCTGACGGTAATTGCGCTGGGCACCTCGCTGCCAGAGCTAGTCACCACTGTTGTCTCGGCAAAAAAAGGCGAAACTGATTTAGTGATTGGTAATATCTTGGGGTCTAATATCTTTAATATCTGTATTGTGTTGGGTATTCCTGTTGCTATTTTTGGCACGATTACTCCTGCCTCGTTTAAGATTATTGATTTGGTGATGCTAGTTGGCTCCGCGGTGCTGCTATATGTATTTTCTAAAACCGAGCACAAAATCTCCCGCCGCGAGGGGATCTTTATGCTTATTGCGTTTGTAGTTTATTATGCTGCTGTATTTGTGGTATAATGATATTATACTAATCGGAGTGATCTATGTTTGACACAACAGAAGAAAAAAACGCAATGGAAAAAGTCCTCGAGCGCTTTCGTGATGCTATGAAAAAAGTTCGTACAGGCCGTGCGCATCCAGATATGTTATCTGGCGTCAAGGTAGAGGCTTATGGACAATTCATGCCTCTAAATCAGGTCGCTAATGTTACTATTTCTGATGCTACCATGCTTCTGATTACTCCATTTGACCCTACCAATATCGGCGCTATTGAGAGCGCTATTCGCGCAGATTCCACTCTCGGTCTCAATCCATCCGATGATGGTCGCGTAGTTCGCGTGCCAATCCCACCTCTTACAGAAGAGCGTCGCAAAGAAATCGTCAAAACTGTCTCCGAGCGTGTCGAGGAGGCCAAGATTGGCATCCGTAACGTCCGCGAGGATGCCAGAAAAGACATCAAAGAAGCCAAGCTGCCTGAGGATGAGTCTCGTCGCGCCGAAAAATCTATCGATGATTTAACCAAAGAATACACCGATAAGATCGATGCCGAGTTTAAGGCCAAAGAAGCAGAGATCATGAAGATTTAATCAGGGGTAGGCTAAGAGTTATAGCCCACCCGCCACAATAACCCCTATTATACCACAAATATGAGTAAAAGTCAAGATACAGCACCATCCACACCTAGC
>JAZQKE010000022.1:0-16041 GCA_045541995.1 Candidatus Nanosyncoccus sp.
ATTACATTATCTTTACCGATAAGTGAAAAAGAAAAATGGCAAAAATTTGCAGAAGAAAAGGATATGTCTTTATCAGCTTTCATTAGAAGAGGTATGTCTGCATATATTTATGCCTTAAATAGTAAGAAAAAACAAGTAAGAATTAAGCAAAGTCATGTAGAATAGCCGTATACAACAGCGGAGCTGTGGCGCACAACTTCTAAGCCATTCACCTCTCCTGAGCTCAGACATTTCGACCGAAAATCACTGGATTCCTGCGTATGCATTTTCATTTTGAATTTGAAAGTTGTACTTAACAGGTAGCCGCACATTATTTCTTCTCTTGGATCAAAATTTCAATTAAAAATTTTGCATATTTTATTAAAAAATTTTACTTTTCAAAAGAATTTTTGCATAAAATTTTGATTTTCAATTCTAAAAATGAATTTTCATTTTCATTTTTGAACGTTTCTTGCATAAAATTTTCATTTTCGATCTCATTTTTATATAAAAAAGCATAAAATATATAAAAAATATGGCTAAAATAAAAGAAAAAGCTTGCCAGCTGCCCTACTTTTATGCTATAATATATATAAAGAGAAAGGGAGAAGGAGGAAATCATGAACGAGACGTGAAAATAAAGTGAACTAAACCAAAAGAAAGTACTTGACAGCAGGCCCCAAAACATGATATAATATAATTAGAAAAAAGGGAGAGGAAAAAGTCCAAACCCTGAGAGGATGACCTCCTCACAAAACAACGAGTCAGCCAAAGGGGCTGACCCAAACGGACAGCCGCAAGGCAGAAAAGGAGAACTACCATGACCGAGACCAAGACCACCCAGAAGGACCTCTACGCCCGCATCGCTGAGTATATGGCTGACGATCCCGAGATCGTTGCCTTCTGCGAGAAGAAGATCGCGCAGATCGAGAAGAACGCTGCTCGTCCTCGCAAGCCCAAGGTGAACGCTGAGGTTGTTGAGTTCCGTGAGAACGTCTATAACGCTCTCGCTAACCACGACGAGCCTGTCACCAACAAGGACATGGCTGCGGAGTTTGGCTGCTCTGCTCAGAAGATGAGCGCCGCTCTCCGTTACCTCGGCCGTGAGGGTCGTGTTATCCGTCACGAGGGTGAGAAGAAGAGCGATCCCGCTACCTTCGAGATCGCCTAGGCTGCGGCGGCCTGTTAAACGCCACGGTAAATAGCTAGTTAACGCCCGAGGGGTGGCGGGCTTGGTCCACCCCATGTGCTATTAAGGAGAGCCGCATGAATCCTGGAGACGTCAAGTATTCCTTCACCGATAAGAACGGAACCCCGCAGACTGTTGTTATTCCGGCTGACGTCTTTAGGCAGGCTCGCCGAGATAAGATTAGTAATGCGGTCGCTATTGCGCGCTACCTGGGAGAGCAGGGATACAAGGATCAGACTGAGGTTGAAGAAACCACGAAGGCCAAGGCATCCCGAGCAAGAACCCGCAAGCCTAATGATACCAAGAGGATGATTATTGATACTATTGCTTCTTCTCTTGGGGCGATTGCGGAAAACGGAGTGGAGATCACCAACGCTGAGCGTCAGCTCCACTTCGAAATCGATGGTAAGACGTATGAGGTAACTCTCGTCCAGAAGCGCGCTTAAGTATAGCGATTTTAGCATCAAGGCCCGTATGCTGAAAAGCGTGCGGGTCTCTTTTTTTAGCGAAGTGCGGGGCAAAAAAAAGCCATTACTTTAATTATACCACAAAAATGCGGTCCTGTCAAGTGAAAATCTACAGATGCGCCGTATGTTACATTTTGCGTATGCTAGTTTTAGGAAAATTCTGGGAATTTTGCGTATGGGCGTATGCGAGCCGCGAATTCACGGGAAAAAGCCGTATGCGCGGGTGCGGCGCGGCAGGACCGAACATGGAACACCAGTTCGATTCGGAGTACGTTATAGAACACCAGTTCGATAGAACGTTTGTTCGCAGAACACTTGTTCTGTAATTTAGGTAGGGGTGTTGGTAGTACACCTGTTTTGACCTCCCCGCATAACGCGCATTAGGTACCCTACCCGGTTCGGTAAGGCCTATTTGGTCGCCGCCTTGAGTACAATTACATGATACTACTACGAGGGTAGAATGCAATAGTCAAAACCAAAATTCTTTGCGAGTCGGTGAACGGTAGTCTTAGAACGATCGGCGGCAAATAGAACACTTGTTCGACCGTGCCGGCCAACTAGAACATTTGTTCGCTCCAGGCTACGATCGTCCAGAGAGTTTGCCTTGGTTAACTTTTAATCGAAAAACATCCGCGCCCTAGGGATTCGCATTTGGTCAACCTAGGGCGCGGGAATTTTAAACGGTAGGCAGTTTTGCGACTTGCCTAGGTCGGGGCGCTACGCGAGCGAGTAAGTTACCGACTTACCGTCAACGTTCTTGTGCAGATAACCGAGCTCACACGCAACGCGACAAACAGCCGCGGCTTTCTGCGTGGTAGTAATCTCGGGAATGCCAAGGTTGACAATGTCCTTGGTGCCCATCCCGTCACCGTGGGCGCTGATAGCGTCACGCACCTTGGTAGCAAGTGCCTCATTGCCAAGACGAGCCTTGGAAACCTGCTTGGCGCGCGGCTTGGTAATGCTCGCGTGCATCTTGGTCAGCACCTCGACAACCTCGGGGTTGTCCTCGCAACGCTCGATAGCGAAAGCAAGGGCATCGGCGCGGGTAATGCTGTTCTGCTTGGTGGTCATAATGTCCCACCTTTCTCCCCCGTGGGGGTTATTTCTAGCTAGACCCCATGTCTAGCTAATCGGCATTTTGTGGGTGCTTGGAGCTAGGTTCTGCGTTTCCGCTAACCGTCCCAAGGGATATTGCTATCGGGTGGGCAACACTCTTACCCCAAGCACCCGCATTAGACCTTTTAGGTCTTTTAAATTATTCGGCTTTTAAGGTTCGCGGGGACGCTTCCTCTCCCCACCAATAATATTACGCTTGTGGGGTTGAAATAGCTAGAAAAGGTCGGTGAACGGTAGGTTTTTGGGGATAAGCGGTCAATCGAGCTTTTAGGTACCGTTCACCGCTGTTTTCCTACCGTTCGCCGAGTCAAGTCTTGTTTTTTGATTGCGGGTCTAGTAAAATTTTCGGCCATCTGCGATCGCTGGATTAACAATTAGTTACTTTACATAAGATACTTTATCAGGGTTTGCCACTAATACAAGTCTTTTATCTGCGGAAATGCGCGAGAATCTACTTTACATAAGATACTTTATCAGAGGTTTTAGCCGGCGCAAAAAGTTTACCTCGGTTAACTTTTTCTACAAAGGCAAATGCCCCCTTTACAGGGGGCGTCCGCACACGGGACAGTAGTTGAACTTCAGTTCAACCACATCGCTGATGTACCCACCATCGAACTGTGCGGCGATGTGGAACTTGCGATGCTTCAGAGCATAGCGGATGCCCTCTTCATCGACCTGTTCGTCGCCCTTGTAGGGATTGCAGTCTTTCCACTCCTTGAATTCCTTCCACTCTTCGATGGTCATAGGCTTGCAGAAATCGCACATTTTGAACCCCTTTCAGTTAGTGAATTGGTTTATTCGACTCTCAATGTCCCCTTGCTTACCATTAATAATACTACTTTGAAGATAAGAGTCAATACTCAATCTCAAAATTTTTGAAAAATGGAATCCTGGCCGGCCGATCTCTCCAGGAGTTTACCTTAGCTAACTTTTACATAAAAGAATAAGGCGGGTTTCCCCGCCTTACCCTTGTTACTTGTGGCTTTGCACCTTGTGCCATTCCTCACAGTTAAAAACAGGCCACGCAAACTGCTTGTGATGCTTTTGCTTACGCTTACGCGCCTTAAAGTAAATCTCGGCTTCAATCTCGCAATCCTGCAGCGCGTGATGCGCTTCCGTGTAATTCTTATCCCGCATAAGGTAGGCATACACAGTTTCAGCGTTAGTCTTTACGTTGCCCTTGTCAGTCGTGCAACCGTTAATCATGCACCAACGCACATACTTGTTAGTGTCGCAGATGGTAGCAAGTGCCATAGTCATAATGTCCACAATCTCAACATCTGCGCTAAAAAAGTTCTTACCATAATACATGTTAGCGTTATCATTCAGCACAGAAAAATCAAAGCGGGCATTGTAGGCACACATAACAGTAGTAGTGTCATAGCGCTCAGCAATCGCCGCAAAGTCTGCCGCAATCTCAGCAAAAGGCTTGACGGGGACAGCATGGAACACAAGTGAATCACGATAAAAATCTGCCTTGTTGCGCATGAAGCTATCGCGGCTAATAAGAGCGCTACCAAAAGGCGCGTTAACAATCTCAGAGACAAGCGCATTGTAACGCTCAAGAATCGCACCGTGAGAATCGCAGACAATCCAAGCCACGTCAAATGCGAGACGCGCGTCCGTGATAGTCTCAATATCAAGAATAGCAAAAACCTTACGCATGATAGACCTCCAAGGCCCCGAGGGCAAACCCTTTGCCCGCCCGACAATTAATAATATACTCTTGTCATCTCCTGGAGTCAATATTTTTTTGGAAAAAAGTTTTCTTCACATTTCCTCCACAATTCGCGCCGGCGCAGAAAGTTAGCCTAAGCTAACTTTTGGCAGATCCAGGAAAAAGTTAACCTTGGCTAACTTTTACTACAAAAACAAGCTACTCCGCATTTCTGCGGAGTAGCAAGCGGCTTGGGAAACTTTTGGCGTTTCCCGCGCCTGTGAGTTTTTCCGTTGCTCACTCAACCCGCGGCTTCATTCGTTCCGCTTATTTTAAGGACTAGGACAGCTTGCGATAGCTCACCTTCTTACCGTCCACAACCTTTTCAAACAAACCCTGCTCAACCGCGACACGCAGCACAGCGCTAGCCTTCTGAGTGGTAGCAATCTCAGGGTTGCCGTAGTTTACGACCTCCTTGGTGGTAATCTCGCCCTCAGAAGCGTGGACGTGCAGCCACTTGGCAAGGCTCTCATTCTTAACGCGAGCCTTGGACGTGGTAGCCTTGCGGGGCTTGGAGATGCTGTCAAGCATCTTCTGAAGCACGGCGCAAACCTCAACGTTGTCAAGGTTAGCGATAGCGAACTCAAGAGCGGCCTTGCGGGTGATGGTGGTCTCAGACATGACTACCTTCTTTCTGCGGGGCATTCCCGCGGTTGTGGGGTTCGGCTTTTCCGTTCCCCTTCCTTGATTATTACTATACGCTTGTTCTCCTAATCTGTAAAGAGAAAACTTGCCCCTTCACAATTCCTTCATATTTGATCGTCTAGGTTGCGGGAAAACCGTTCGCCGTCTTTTTCCTACCGTTCACCGACAACCCTGGAATTTCCCTGGACTTTTTATGCGCAGTGTGGTAAAATTTTTCGGCCGCAAGCGGCCGGGTTTCTATTATAACACATAAAGGAATCCAGGTGCAATACTCAAATCCAAATTCATAAAATCTCCACATTTTACGCCGGCAGATCTTAAGTTTACCTTGGCTAACTTTTTCTTTAAACTACTGGCGGGGAGTGGAGCTTCCCCCCGCCGTCGGTCAGGATTTTATGTGCTTGGACTTACCGCCCGCTGTGAGGGACTTATTGCCTTTGCGGGGTGCGCAACCCGCTCCTCCCGTCTCTCCCTGAGACTTCGGCTCCGACCTCCTTAGCACAATTACATAATACCACATTGCCCAACAGAGTCAAGAGAAAATCTATCTTCACAGAATCTTCACATTTGAGGCCGGCGCATTCGACCGAACGTTAGTTCGGTCTACACTAGAGTTCTACATCAAAGACAAACTCGTCCGTGTCAGAATTAAACACGTCAAGATGTCCGCCGCCCAATTCCCGCAAGAGCTTTTTTGCAGCAAGCTCCGCATGGAGTTTAGACATAGGACGGTCAGGCTCGTGATAAAAAATTTCGTCCTCGATAGTCTCACCAACAAAGTAGAAATTGAACTTTTCACGAACGGGAGTCATTTTCTTTCCTTTCTCTTGGAGGACAATTATATTATTATCTACTCCAGGAGATTTGTCAACATCTTCATAGAATCTCCACAAAAGGTGCCGGCGATCCAGGCCAATCGAACGCCTGTTCGATTAGCCAAAAATGATCGCAAGAACTGGAATTACAAATAGAACAAAAGACAAAGGAAGATTTACAAGAATGGTAAAGACTGCGATGTAGTCTCGCATAAGAGACCACCTTTCTAGCAAAATCCAATAGGATTAGACTTGACCTGCGGAACCTGCTCAATCGGCTCATCTTCATCTTCCGCATAAGACAGATGAATGTCATTAGTGAAGATAGAATTTTTCTTACCTTTGCGCTGCTTAGTACCATACAGCTCGAGCAATTGAATGTTAACATTACCGTTTGCCGCACGCACATCTTGAAGCTTGGAAATGAGGTTGTCAAGAGTCATTTTAGTTCCTTTCTCTCCTGGACAAGCATAGTTTAACACAGAACAGAAAGAATGTGAATACCTTCACAGAATCTTCACAATTCGCACCGGTCAATTTAATCGAACAAACAGTTCGGTTTAAAGTCTAAAATAAAACCCCGTGGTCTTGCCTAGGATGACCACGGGGTAGGCGTTTCTTTATTATGGCTACTCACATTCGCACGCCTAAACCTCTGCTTTTGCCTTTGTAGTACTAGAAGATGACTCCTTTCCTCGTCCCTCTTGACAATTATATTATAATTTCTAGTTGGCTAAAACGCAAGTGTCTTCACAAAATCTTCACAATTGCAGCCGGCGTGAGATGTGGAGACTTTGTGAAGTCCCCTTTCTCACTTGACTTTTAAATGCAGAGAATCTTTGCCCAGCGTTGCACGTCAGGATGATTAATAATTTTTTCAACTATTTTATCATCCCAATAAAGAAGCCTGTCATTTAGTTTAAACTTGTAAGGACAAACCATCATCATAGCACCGCGCAGAACATTTTCCATAGCTAATGCATCTTCATCACTTTTGCACACAAAGTAATGTTTAATTTCTACATTACTAGTTTTAGCCATTTCAGCATAGTGATAAGATGCTTGCTGATTACGCCTGCTTCTAAGGTTACTAGCCTTGCCTACCTTTGTTATAATAGACAAATCTGCAAGACAAATCTTGTCAATGTAAGCATAATGACCATTTGCAGAGGGCACAGAAGAATCTTCTTCATAGTTCTTCTTCTTTATGTCCTTGCTTTTCAGTTGCGCGATAATTCCGCAAAGAACATTGACAATATTCTTTTCATCATAGGCGTTACCGTGCCATGTTGCCCGCACGTCTGCGTTATCATCAAAAAGAATACTGTCTTTAATCTTTGCAATGCGGCTCTTGTTAGTACCATACTTGACAACATGAATTTCATTAAACACGTTCCCAAAGTGCTTAATGAGCCATTCCTTTTTAGCCTGTCGTACCTTGCTATTGTAAGACCTAGAACCATTCATAGCGCTCCAACTAATTATACCAACAGTAATGCCGAAGCTGCGAAGAGTAGTCAGAATGCTTTTAAGAATCATCATTTCTTTGCACAGAGGTTCCGCAACCTCATAAGGGGTAACATCTTCATTGTGAAGAGACTCAAGCCAACCGTCAACACCATAGAGGTCAGCAATAGTGCCATCCATGTCAAAGTAAACAGCCTGCATGATTTTCCTTTCTCTTGGTTGACGGTTACTATTTTAGAATATCCATTTTGAAAATGCAAGTTTCTTCACAAAATCTTCATAACCTAGGCCGGCACAGAAAAACCGAACTAGTGTTCGGTTAATCCATTAGACACAAAAATGCGACAGCTCCTAACTAATAAAGTCAACAATAAGAGTAAGAATAAACAGGATGATACCCCAACCGACATAGATAGGCGGCATCCAGTAGTTACGTTCATCAAGCCAACAAAGAACGCAAGTACCAAAGACAATAAGACAGAACCAACTAAAAGCAATGTAGACATTTGTCATAATCTCAATCATGATTTTCCTTTCTCTCTTTTGATAATTATATTATATCATAAAAAAGTTTTTTTGTCACAAGAAATTTTTTAAAAAGGAATCTAATTTGATTTTTAATTTTCAAAACAATCTCGCCCACGCAGCGCTAGGCAGTACGTGGGCGAGGAAACAGTCTTAATTTTTGTTTTTTAATCTCACTTGCAAATGAGGGCGTCTAGAATTCTCATTTACAAGGTAGCGACTGTTTTTAATGCGGCTCGCTACTGCCGCGCATTATAGAAGCGGGATACCTCCCGAGCCGAACCCAAGAACCATAATTTCTCCTTTCTCTTGGTTCCCCTCTCTTCAATTAATAATATACTCTTGTTAGTTTTAGGAATCAAGTCTGAATTTCAATTCACATTTTCTCCACAAATGATTTTCATTTCTAAGAGAAGATAAACAGCATTTTCATTTTAGTATTTCTCGGTCCAGGATACAACCATTATTTTCAAATTCATAAAATCTCCATAAATGCGGCCGGCGATCTGCATCGAACTAGTGTTCTGTTTTTAGCTAAAATAAAAGCGCTAGTCGCCGAAGCTAAACTAGCGCTTACCTGTTGCCCCAAAGGTTGGCAGGATTTTTACCCTCGCAAGGGTGAGCCTTTTAGTGACTTGCTCAGGTCGTGCGGCTACCCAATCTTGCGATAGGTGACCTTCTTACCCTCGGTGACCTTCTCGAAAAGGCCAAGCTCCACACCCACGCGAAGAACCGCCGAAGCCTTCTGAGTAGTCATAATCTCGGGGATGCCCATCTCAGTAGCAGCCTTCGTGGTAAGAGTCTCGGGCGAAACATTCCACAGCGCGTGAGCGGTGTTCTCGTTCATCGTGCGAGCCTTGCTGACCTGCTTCGCACGCGGCTTGCTGATAGACTGAAGCATCTTGTCGAGAACCTCAACGACTTCCTCGTTCTCGAGGTTGGAGATTGCGAACTCAAGAGCCTGCTTGCGGGTCATCTTCTCTGCCATTTGGTACCTGCTTTCTGAGACGTTCCTCGTCTCGGTTTTGGGGATTGCCTTTTGCTCTCCCTCTGACAATTAATATAATACGCTCCTTTAGTGGTTCTGTCAACGAGAATTTTGTCTCCATATTTCCTACACATTTGCCTGGAGTCGAACATTTGTTCGGGAGATCTGCCGGCACAAGATGTGGAGTTTTTGTGGAGAACTCCATAACTCCTTGACGCTAGAAGATAGTATTTTTGATAATGCGTCCTGTGTTATGCGAAAAGCAAAACGAAAGAAGTTCTCCATCACTATCAAGCAACTCGGGAAGTTCTACTACAGAGATAACTTCAGGCTTTTCTTTTGCGTTGACATGCCAAGTAGGGTTATACTCATAGGTTTCTACAGTAAGACCAAGGGTAAGAAACACGTCAGCAAGTTTCTCGGCATTGGCTTTTGCCTGTGCCGCCCTATCTTCGATGGGCGTAACCTTATTCTTCTTCTTTCCCATTATAGTACCTTTCTTTTATGCGGCCACTCTTCTACGATACCAATATAACAGATATAGAGGGTTTGCGCAAGTTCTCCACAAACCCTCCACATTTGCCCTTATTAGAAGAGCTGCGTTTCTTTGCAGAACGTAGCGCCCTGGAATTTGACTTGATAATGGCTTACGTCTGCGCCGTCCGTGAAGGGTACGCTATCCTTATACCACGTTTCACCAAAAACCTTTTCAGTGATGAGCTTTTCTGCGTTTTCGCCCTTATTGTACTTATTGCTTTCGCAGAGAGCGGCGAAACTAGCAGCGGTGCATTTATAGACCACGTTGCCCATTTCCACGATAGCGCGCTTTATAGCGTTCGTAGGACGGAAACGCAGGGACACGGCACCGCCTTTAGATTTTGCGGCGCGGTCAAGCGTAGTAAACAGAACAAGTGTTCTGCTATCTACATCGTCCATCTTGACCGCGTAAAACATGCGGTCAAGCGTGAAAGCAAAAATATAATCGTGGGTGAATGCCGCGCGCATGTAGGTGTCGCACATGATAACGTGGGTGGTGGTGTCGTTCATGGTGTGCTCCAATTAGTCGTTGGCCTTTGGTCAATTATTATTTTCGCAGGTCAAACGCCTGGAGTAAAGAGTTGCGAAATAATCTACACACAATCTTCACATTTTAGGAAACCTGGATGAATTGTGTAGATTTTGTAGAGACACAAAATAGTTCTTGACTTTTGCCGCGCACTGTGCTAAAATTTTCGACCATACGCGAACAAGTGTTCGATTTTTCTACAGTTAACCTAAGCTAACTTTTTCGGCCATACTGAATAATCATTTTAATTATACCATACTCTAATACAAATGTCAAGCTCTCAGAGCCTTTTTAAGGGTTCACAAATACTACATAATTACATGCGATGATAAGGCACCTAACTAAAAAAATACGCCGCCTGGGCCATTCTAAGCCCTTCTAAGGCTTTGTAAGTCAAAAGGCTTATTTAAATAAGCCAAATCGCAAAAGGCTTTAGAATGTTAGAATAGGTTAACTTTTGTCCCAAAGAAAAAAGGCTTTCGCCCTTTTTCTTACTCGCCCCAAAGGTCGCGAATGTCTGCGAGGACTGCAGCGATAAATTCCTTATCGCCCTTGGAAGCGGTACGCGCAGCGCGCTCCACATACTTAAAGAAGCGGTCAGCCCACGAGGTGAAATCGCCAGCCTTGGAATGGTCGGTGTCCATCACCCAGTCCTCGAGGTCGAACTGTGCGTGGGTGTAAGCATCAATGAGGTCGTTGGAAACATCGGCATCGTCAGCGAAGTAGTTAACAGCGTACATGGTAGCGAGGACGTTGCGGAGGTTGGCGTAGGCGGTCATGGTCTTGTCCTTTCTGGTTGGTGTGCCTTTCCTTGATTAATATGATACGCCTACTTTGGCCGGCCACATGCGAGAATGGCAAAATTGTAGACTCTTCACATTTCCTACACATACAGAAATTTTCTAAGAATCTTGCGATTGTCGCTTGCATTGCTCTGCGTGTAGTAGTAGAATTTTCGGCCAACCACGGTTGTGCATTTGCACATACATGCATACATACATACACACGTGCATGATACGACACAACACACATAGCACACGCACAACACTACACACGTAGCACGCATAGCGAGCCAGCCGCTCGGCCAACTAGGCGAACGTGACAAGAGCAGCGGCCGCATGCTCTTACTCGTGAGATCTTTCTACTCTCTTGGATCCCGCGCATCAAACATTTAATTGTTTAACCTTTTATCTCCTGGAAAAAGTTACCCCATTCTAACTCTGCTAATTTAAAAAAAGGGACTGATTCCCTTTTTAATTCAGATTCAGAATCTGATTCAAAACCGTCTCGGATACGTTATACTTGCCATTGTGTGCGGTGGCCACGTCATACATCTTGCCCCACCTAGTAGTGTACTCTGCCGTGATGGTCGCGGTGTCGCCTGCGGGGAAATAGGTAGCGAAACCCTCATACGCCTTGGTCTGATAGGTCTTGTTTGTCTTGATGGTTGCCATTGTCTTGCCTTTCTCTCTAGTTCTCTCTCTAGTTAAAGAGTAGCACTCTTTGGCTGGCTTGCATAGTACTTTCACAAAATCATCACATTTCTTAAAGAGGGGGCATGGCTTAAGAATACCCATCGGTTGAATAAATTATTTAAGCAATTCTGACCATGCTTAACCTGGATTTAAAACCTACCCCGCCCGTGGTTTGGGGATGTTTGTCAGAGACAGAACACGTGTTCGATTTGCCACGTCCAAAAAAATCTCAAGAGCAATTTTCAGTTGCTCTTTCGGAGTAAATCTCAAGAGCAATTTTGCATTTTGATTTCAACAATTACCAATCTAGAGTATCTTTAATTCTACGCTGTCTACTAGTTCCTTTATTTAGCTTAGGATCATTAAGACCTACTCCACTAAATTCACTAATCAATTTTTTCTTCGCTGATCCCTTCTTTCCGCCTAGTGTGCTTTTAAGACCTTTGGTTAACATTCTACGTCCCATATTTTCTCCTTTCTCTTTAATTATATTTTATCAAAATAAATTTATTTTGTCGATATAAATTATTTATTTTATTAAAAAATTTTAACCTTTTCAGGAATTTCCCTTGACAACCTCTTAGATATATGTTATACTTTTAACAAAGGTAAAAAATTTTTACTAAAGGAGGTTTTCCCTTGGAATTAGATTATTCACTTACTACTCCAGAAGAAAGAGTAGCTTACGTAAAAAATCTCTTAGGAAGCCATCCTCTTAATGATAGTAAAACTTTAAAAATATTAGCAGATTACATATTATTTACACATGACCGCAACCAAACTAAAAAAGAACGAGTAGAAAAGTATCCTATATTAACCCCCAATAGAGAGTTTACAATTGATAAGAGGCAAGTATCCTATGAAGGTTTAGTTGATAAACTAGAAAATGGTGAAGATGGTATCTATAATCTTATCCGAATAGATAAAGGCCAAATTCTAGACCCTAAAGACCCTATTACAGAAGAAGATATAGATACTATCCCAGGTCTTAAAGAATGCATGGATGTAATTGTCTCTTTAAAGAATCAACTTACTACTGCATCTAAGTATCAACGCAAACAATTAAATCAAGCTATTATTGATACTTGAAAACAAGCTTATTTAATTAAAGGGTCATTTAATCAAATCGGTAGAATTAAATCTGCATCTCAGATAAGAACGTTAGCCAATATCCCTATCCCAGAAAAGATTTATTTTGATGAGGAACAGATGCCGCATTCTGATATGCCCTTATCTCTTCTCAATTCAGAACATATATCTTTCCTTCTCCAATATTATCAGATTTTAAAGCAAGAATGTTGAGAAGATCTTCACTCTGATATGCACTGACATTTAATTGATTTAGAAAACACCGCAGCTAAAGCTCTTGAATATAAATATCCTATTCTATGGTGACTTTTAATCTATAAAATAGATGGCCTTACTAATGAACAAATCCAAGAGAAGCTATACGATCAATTTGGAGAATGACATAGTGAACAATATTATTCAACTACATGGCGCAAAAGAATTCCCAAATTAATTGCGGAGCAATATGCAAAAGATTATGTTATTTGATACTATACTTATCAAGAAAAAGGATATTGAAAAAAATGTAGTAAATGCGGCCGAGTGAAATTGGGACACCCGCTATTCTATGCAAAGAATTCGAGCAAAGATGGCTGATACTCTCAATGTAAAGATTGCAAAAACGCAAGCCGCGCTAAAAGTAAATAGAAAGGAGGAAGTATGCCGACTGTAGGTAAAAAAACTTGCAGTAAATGCGGGCGCTCATTAAAAGAAACTGACTTCTTTAAAATGAAAACAGGTGAACGATGCGATCTATGCAAAGATTGTTTAACACAATATATAGATAATCGCAAACCTGAAACTTTTCTTTGAATATTAGAAATGTTTGATGTTCCATATTTTGAAAAAAAGTGAATTCAAATTACAAATGAACGCTATTTAAAAGACCCAGCTAAATTTGGACCTAAATCTGTAATAGGCACTTACTTACGCACAATGAACATGGTTCAATATGCGGACTACACATTTGCGGATTCTGACCACTTAAAACAACCTGAGTCTACAGATGACAAAGACAAAGAGACTACAAATGACGAAGACTATGAAAAACAATTATTAGAAAAGCTTCAAGCTGGAGAAATTTCTCAAGGTCAATATGATACTTTAACTCGTACTAATGCTCAAGACGTACCTTACTCTGAAAAGATTCAATTTGTAGAAATGGAAGATGCGGCTGAGCCCTCTACACCGCAAGAGCAGACGCCGCAATATCAAATCTCAGCTACTTATTGAACAGATCAACTTACAGAAGAAGATATAAACTATTTAATGTTAAAATGAGGTACTGTTTATACTCCAGAGCAATGAATTAAAATGGAAACAATGTATAATAAATATGCCCAAGAGTATGAATTAAATACAGACCGAGAAGAAGTTTTAAAAAAGATGTGCAAAACATCTCTTAAAATGGATGAATGTTTAGATGTTGGAGATTTAACAGGATATAAGAATCTTGCGGGCGTGTTTGACCAACTCCGCAAAGGCGGCAAGTTTACTGAAGCTCAAAATAAAGAAGATAGACAGCAAGTTCTCTCTTCTATTGGAGAACTGGTGCGTCTTTGTGAGCAAGAGGGGGGTATAATTCCTAATTTACCGCAATTTGACCCAGACCAGTATCCGCAAGATAAAATAGACTTTACTATTAAAGACCTTAAAGCTTATAATTATGCTCTTGTAAGTGAAGAATTAGGTCTTGGTGATCTAATTGAATCTTATATTGAGAAGCTTGAGAAAGCTGAAAACTCAGAAATTGATTTAAATGCGGGCCTTGTAACGTCTGCGGAAGAGGCTGAGGCAGAAACACTCACAGATGAAGAAGCTGAAGATTGGGGCAATTTCATTGATAATGAAGTTGAAGCTGAAGCTGAAGCTCTTGAAAGATTCTTAGCAGGTGATATTTAATGGCTCTTAGAGATATATTAAAAACATCTAATAAAAAAGATATAGATTTAGATGATGAAGCAATTAAATTACATGTACATAATAATTTATCAGAATATCAAAAATTAATTGCTTATTGACGTCTTTATCCAGATAAATTAGTTGATTACTATCTATCTCTTGGAAATCCATATAATTTTAAATTTTATTTTTATCAAAGAATGTTTTTACGAATTATTTTTAGACATAAATATGTCTATGCAACTTTCGTTCGTGCTTGATCCAAGTCTTTTATTTCTATTATGGCATTAATGCTGCGATGTGTCCTTTATCCTGGCGCTAAAATAGCTACTGTTGCGGGCGGTAAAGGACAATCCGCAGAAATTCTTGGCGGAAAAGTAGATGAAATTTGTAAACTTATCCCAGCAATGGAACGAGAAATTATATGAGATACTAGAGGTACACGTGCTCGAACATCCCGCACAAAAGATACTGTTATTTATACTTTTAAAAATGGTAGTTCTCTAGAGAATGTTGCTCAAAGTGAAAAAACTCGTGGACGTCGTTTTCAAAGTTTACTTGCGGAGGAATGTGTAAGTTTAGATCAAGACCTTCTTAATGAAGTTTTACTTCCTACACTTAATGTTGACCGTATGATTCAAGGTCAGACTGATCCAAAAGAGCAATTAAATAAGTCACAAATTTTTGTAACTTCAGCAGGCTACAAAGGCACATTTAGCTATGAAAAACTTATTCAGTTACTTTGTATGTCTGTAGCACGCCCAAAAGAAGCTATGATTTTAGGCGGCTCTTGGAGAGTTCCTGTAATGGAAGGTCTTCTTAGTAAGAATTTCGTGCGGGATCTGCGCGAAGACGGCACTTTTAATGAAGACTCTTTTGAGCGCGAATATGAATCTCGTTGGTCAGGCGATGTAGAGTCTGCTTTCTTTAATTCAGAAAGATTTGACCGCAATCGTCGCATTAATCTTCCGGAATGAAAATACTCTAGTAAAACATCTAAAGATGGTTATTATGTAATGGGTGTTGATGTTGGTAGATTTGGCTGTTCTACAGAAGCAGTTATTATTAAGGTCACTCCTAGTTCTGGCGATATTCCTCGCAAACGAGTTGTTAATATTTATAGTTTTGAAGAAGAACATTTTGGTATGCAAGCTCTTAAATTAAAACGCTTATTCCAACAATATCATTGTAAAGTTGCGGTCATCGACGGCAATGGTTTAGGCGCAGGCCTTGTTGACATGTTAACGATGGATACAGTAGATCCGGACACAGGAGAAACGCTCTATAACTGGGGCGTTATGAATGATGATGATAATCATTATAAAAATATGAAAACTGAAAATACAATATATGAAGCTATGTATATAATGAAGGCTAACGTTGGCCTTAACTCAGAAATGTATTCTTATACTCAATCAGAGATTAATGCGGGCCGCGTGTTATTCCTAATTGACGAAACTACTGCGAAGAACAAATTAATGTCACAAGCTCAAGGTAAGAAAATGTCTCAGTCTCAACGTGCGGATTATTTAATGCCGTTTGTTCAAACTTCTATTTTAAAGGAACAAATGGCTAATCTAATCACCGATAATGAAGGTGCTAACATTATTTTAAAACAGAAT
>JAZQKE010000023.1:0-18938 GCA_045541995.1 Candidatus Nanosyncoccus sp.
GTCCCAGTTCGGATAGAAGGCTGAAACTCGCCTTCTTGAAGTCGGAATCGCGAGTAATCGCAGGACAGCATGTTGCGGTGAATACGTTCCCGGGTCTTGTACACACCGCCCGTCAAACCATGAGAGTCACCAACACCCGAAGTCCGTTTCGGCGGCCTAAGGTGGGGGAGATGATTGGGGTTAAGTCGTAACAAGGCATCGGTACGAGAACGTGTCGATGGATTACCTCCTTTCTAGAGAAGGAATTGACGCGCAGATGTTCTATGGATTTATCCGCATCTGTAGCGAGGTCGGTCGGGTTATGTTTGTAAGCTTGAAACATAACAGCGCATTTTTTGCCCGACAGCAAGCAAAAATTTGACGAGATTGTCTTTGTCTATATAAATTGCACAACCAAATTGTTAATTTCAGGCTAAAATCGCCCATCTGGGCGGTTTTTTGTTTTTCGCTCGCCGGGGAGGCGCGCTTCAAACAAAGAAACCACCCATCTGAACGATTTTGTTCTGAAATTAGGGATGAAATATTTTGGATAGTATATTGACTTTTCCGGGTGATATGCTATAATTAGCAGAGAAGCAACAAGTGGTAGCTAGTAGATTAATATTTTTGTGTGTCGAACGAAAGGGGGTGAGGATATGGTCGAAATAGAACTCAATAATGGCGAGATAGTAAAGAGCCGGCCTAAGGACGCAGCTAATTATCACGATAGGTATGAGGGCTATAGAGAGATACTCTTAAGGATTTTAGATGAGGCTTCTAATAAGATTGGCCATATCCCAACTTTTGAAGAGGCAAAGAATAATCCATGGATGCCACAAAATTTGGACTTATACAATAGGCATTGTGGCTCATATGTCAAGGCAGTACGAACTGTATCTAAAAGACGAAGCGCACGTCAAAAGTGGCGAAAAGCAACCCAGGATGAGCTAAGAGAGCTTGAGTTGATAGAGAAAAAGTGCTCAAGTGATATTTTTAAGCTACCACCTGGGCGTCCGACGGGCGATCGGAAAGTGAAAGCATTTAGGAAAAAGATGAAAAATGCAGAAAAAATAGAGAAAAAGGGGGAAGAAAAGATGGGAAAGACAGGTGCTGAAATCCGAAAGGAAAGATATGACAGATTGACAGAGGAATGTGTGGAAGCGTTACGGAATTTTGCCTTAGAGAATCTACGTTGGCCAACAGATGCAGAGATCAAAGAACGTAATAAGGACAGAGTCCCTGGGTGGCCTTCAAAGGCCGCACTTCGCGATAGATTTGGCATGAAAGCGGAGTGGGGAGAGAAAGTATTTCCTGAAGGGCTTCCCGAGGGATTTGTGGAAGCAAATACTGCGCATATTGAGAAGTCTGAGGTCCAGGTCACGCTAAAAGATGATACGGCTATGATTAGGAAGATTTTCCTTGAAGCGGCCAGTAAGATATCAGAAGTAGTTGGCGGGGCCAGTAAGGCCAATATTGACCTTGCTTTGTCCGTGCAGATCGAGGAAAATGAGCTTATAAAGCTCAGCTTTTCAGACACACATTAAACGCATGCCCCTAGATAGTCTAGGGGCTTTTTGCTATACTAGAATCAGGGGTAGCAATTAGAAATATGATAAACCATATGGAAGACACGAGAAATTTGATTGATGAATACAAGGGCCTTTCTAATGAGGAGGTTTTTGAGCGTTTAGATCAAAAAAGAAACAGATTAGAGGTGGCGATAGAGAACGTGTCACATGATTTTAATGCGGGGACGATTGTGAGGAATGCGAATAATTTTAACGTGGCGAAGGTGCACATTATCGGTCGTCGCAAGTATAATCGGCGGGGTGCAATGTGTACGGACAAATATCTAGAGGTTGTATATTGGGAAAGCGTGGATGATTTTCTGAAGGATCAGAGGGCTCGGGGGAGGGAAATAGTGGCGATTGAAAATAATATCGGCGAGCTAAAGGACGAAAATGGTGAGCTGGTTTTGGGCAGAGATGGAGAGCCATTATGTGAGAGGCCACTGGAACGTAAGAAATTTGTGCCGGATACAACATTGGTATTTGGTGGGGAAAGCGATGGGTTAACAGAGGTAATTTTGAGAAATTGCGACGATATTCGCGAAATTACGAACTACGGCTCGACTAGGAGCGTAAATGTAGGAGTGGCAAGCGGCATTGCGATGTACGAGTGGGCTAAGCAACAGGGAAGAAAATAATAGAGGCAACATCTTGATTTTCTAATCAAGATAGTGTAAAATGATATTACTTGGGTATTTGTGCTGCGCGCGCTTATCCTTGTATTTGTAAGGGTACTTTACAATTTATTTGACATGGGGCAATAGCTCAGCTGATTAGAGCGCCGCCTTTGCAAGGCGGAGGTCCAGGGTTTGAATCCCTGTTGCTCCACCATTGGGGATATAGCTCAGCTGGTTAGAGCGCGTCACTGATAATGACGAGGTCTGTGGTTCAAGTCCACATATCCCCACCACTATTGACAGTACTACTCACAGGTGCTATCATAGAAATACATGGGGTGTCGGTTGTCCCCCCAATTCGACACTCCACCAATGAAAAAAGACAGTCTTGGCGACTGCCTTTTTTGATGTAATGTTCTAGAAAAAGATTAATTAGTAGGTCAAAGATAAGGCGGTGTCAACCTGAGCCGTATTATTGATGTGGCCCTCCTCAAGCTCCATTTTTAGCTCGTCGATGTCGGGCTTGGTGCCTTGGGCTAGTAATGCGCCGACGATTTTGTCGACTGCTTCGTCAGGGACCTTTTGGTCAATAATTTCTTTTCTGGCGTTTTCGACATCAGGGAAGCCGTCGTTTCTTAACTTGGTGATATACTCATTGCGTGTGCCAATATCATCATCAACGCTCATAGTATAGTAACACGCACACAATGTATCGTCGTGAATCTTAGCGCACTTAGACAATAACTGAATCGCGCGATAGCATTGGACCACGCGGTTTTCTGAATTGGGCGCCCAAGCATCATGGGTGTCCTCTTTGCCTACGAATCTCTCCATACAGGCAGACAGGCCGAGGATCTTGGCTTGGTCTTTGGACCATTCGCAAGGCATTAGCACGACCGTTGGCCGGAAACGCATCTTGGCACTATTTTGAAACACCATGTTTTCTCCATTTGAGATGATTTTTACTACTTCGTTTGACATAAATCATCACCCTCCTTTTTCTCGTAGTAAGTTTCATGCGAATCGATAAGGGTTCGATCGCAATCTAATTATTTTATCAAAAGATTAGCGTTTTGTCAACGGCATCCTGCGTTGATAGGGAAGTGTGGGCGAGATAGTGAGGTGCATCGGAGAGCCAAAAACCAGGCCTAAGCCTGGTTTTTGTGCTCTTAGCTATCTGTAAGATAGACTAAATAGATTTTTTGGCAGGGCCGCGACGAGAAATGCGACCACCCTTGGCACCGGCGATGCGAGCTAGTGCTGGGTTTGCGGCAAAGCCGCCGGTGTGGCCGTTTTTGCCACCCTTGCGACCGATTTGAGAGTAAAACTCTTTGCCGTACTTTGCGCGGTTGGTGTCAGCAGCTTTGAGGCCGCCGTTACGTGTACCAGCCATATTAATGCTCCGTTTCTGCCCACCAATTTATACTAATAAACAGCCCCCTGCTAGGGGTTATGGTTACATTATAGCATACCGCTTCCGTTTTGTCAATACGTTTTTGCTAAAAATTATGTTATAATATGTAAAACAGAGGTAAGAAAGTGCTGATCGGGTATTGATTTTATTCATCTGATGATTTATAATAGAGGTAGTTTGAGCATGAATTGCTAGGTATCTTGGTGATTCAACTGCGAGATGCTTAAACAATTCGCCTGCGGTTGTGGGCGATTTTTGTTGCTTGTGCTTGATGGTGGGGGTAGAAAGCTGTAAAATAGAGTTAGAAAAGCGAAGGTCTTAAAGTGGAGGTAACATGGAATTTGACCAGTATCAAGAAAAAATAAAAAAATATGATCTGATGGAGCCAGAGAATGGTGTAGTCTCGATGGGGATGGTAGAAAAAGTCTTGGGATTAGCTGGCGAATCTGGGGAAGTAACAGATAAGTTTAAAAAAATTGTTCGGGATAAAAATGGTAAGATCTCGGAGGATGATAAGGGGGAGATTGTTAAAGAGTTGGGAGATGTGTTGTGGTATGTGGCGACAATTGCAAGATATCTAAACGTGCCATTATCCGAGGTAGCAGAGAAAAACGTCGAGAAAGCAGAGAGTCGTAGGCAGCGTGGTAAGCTGCATGGTTCTGGCGACAACAGATAAGCTATAGCTGACTACTAAGCTCATGGTGGAGACTCGAGGGTGCGAGAGGAAGGATAAAAAGGTGAAAGATAAAGAGTTCGTTCGACTTTTGGAGCGAGATTTTAAAGAGGTGAGATTTGTTTGGGATAGCCCTAGATTTTCTTATAGACTGAAAAATGGCACCCCGACGATTTTTTTGGGTGGACCCCAGCCGAATTTTGGCCTTCTGGCGTTACATGAGCTTGGCCACGCGCTTTGTGGACATAAAGACTATAAAGTAGACGTCGAGCGGATTAAAATTGAGTCTGAGGCCTGGGAGAGGGCAAAAACGGTATATTATGACTATCAAAAGCAGGGAATAATTTTGCCAGAATGGGATGAAGATTTTGTGCAGGAAAAATTGGATACCTATAGAGATTGGTTACATGGTAAATCACGCTGCAAGAAATGTGGGTTGACGGGGTATCAGACCGAAGACGGACGGTACCATTGTCCGCGGTGCGAGAATTTTGTGTAGAATCAAGCGCGGAGTTTCTTGGCATAGGTGTAGCCACCGTAGATGACGGATTCTTTGGGGCGTTTGGCGGCGATGATGCGGGGGAGTTTTTTGGTATGTGGTAGGAAGCGGCGAATATTAATGCGGAGGGCAGATTTGAAATGTGGGAAGAGAAGGGCGAGTGGACCGCCGATGATAATCACATCTGGATGGTATTTTTGAATCAGATGAGGGAGACCAATAGAGACGCGAAAAGCGATATCGCTGTACGCTGCCTGGCCGCGAACAGAGGTGGCCTGAACGCCATAGGCGGCGCCAATAGCGTTACAGGAGGCAATATCCTCCCACTCTAGGTTACTATTATTAAATATGTAACGGATATGGCCTGGTTCGACAGAGGAGGAATTTTTAGCGAGCTGGCCACGCGAGGCGATGCCGCCGCCAATGCCGGTAGAAAAAGTTAGGTAAAGAGAGCGGCCACGATGGAAAGTAGACTCATAGATGGTGGCGAGATCGGCATCGTTTTTGAGGGTGATTGGGGCAGTGAACAACTTTTTTAATTCATGAGCGAGATCGAGATTTTTCCAGGGGCGGTTGCCGAACTTGGTGGCAATATTATGTTCGACTTGGCCTGGGATGGCGATGATTACGTGATTGATTTGGCGTGGGTGACGAGAGGGGGATCTGACCCCAGTTTTGAGATGGATTTTTTCGGCGTAGACATCGGAAAAAGGAATAAGGGCGGATTTGAGGATGCCGAGAAACTCGCTGCGACTGGTGGGAGTTTTGAATTTGTATTTTTTGATGACGCGGCCTCGGGAATTAAAAAGAGCGATAAGGGTTTTGGTGCCGCCGATGTCGATTACAAGATACATATTGATATTATAGCATAAGCAGAATGACCGAAGTTTAAAACATAAATATTGAGAAAATAGCATAAAAATTTTACAAAGCGGGAGCGTTTTGTGTTATGATAAAAGCATGAAGGGTTTGTGGACGGTAATAGCTGCAGGAATTTTCTTGACACTGGGAGGTGCGATTTTTGTGAATGCGATTAATTCAGAACGTGACAATATGCCGAAATGGGGGCGCGTAACAGAGGCGCCAGACGCTAGCGTGATTAGCGGTTTCTTTGAAGACAATAACGAATAGGGGGCCTTTTGCCGAGGTGAAAGGTGGCGAAAAGAGTAGTATATCATCTTGAAAATTAGATGCGTATCTGATATAATTAGAAGAACTTAGACCCGTTCAAAGGCGTTGCTGGGGCTGATTTAGTGCTTTGGCGCTGGATGGTAAGGGGCATTTAGGAGAAAATTGCTTAGCAGCATCTTTGAACGGGCCTAAAGGAAGGAAAAATATAATGGCAAAAGCCACAAAATTAACTATGGATGAATTGCTAGCAGAGGCTGGTGATTCTGTAAAACAACTTACAGTAGGAGATACCGTACAAGGTAAGGTATTTTCCGTAAAAAAGCATGAGATCTTGATTGATCTGGGTGCAAATGGCGTTGGTATGGTACCACGTCGCGAGGCCGCATTTTCTCGCAACCTCGAGGTAGGACAGGAGGTCTCCGCTTCTGTAATTGATACAGAGATGGCAGATGGAATGGTACTACTATCGATGCGCAAGGCTGTCAAAGACAAGGGCTGGGACGAAATCGCTGCTAAGCTTGAAGCTGGCGAGACTGTCGAAGTAGCTCCATTTGACGCAAACCGCGGTGGTTTACTAGTAGAATACGAAGGGATTCGTGGTTTCTTACCAGTTTCTCAGCTTTCTGCAGAGCACTATCCACGCGTAGGTAGCGCTGATAAGGATGAGATCCTGCAGCGTCTTAACTCTTTGGTTGGTCAACCAATCAAGGTACGCATCCTCGATGCATCTAAGAAAGATAATAAGTTGATCTTCTCTGAGAAAGAAGCTGTAAAAGATGCTCTATCTGAGCGCTTTTCTGAGATGAAAGTCGGCGATGTAGTCAAAGGCTTGGTCACTGGTGTAGTCGATTTTGGCGTATTCGTCAATGTCGATGGAATCGAAGGTTTGATTCACATTTCTGAGATTTCTTGGGAGCGTGTAAATAATCCTGCAGATTACGTTAAATCTGGCGAGACCGTCGAGGCCAAGATTATCGCAATCGATAAAGAACGCCTAAGCCTTTCGATGAAACAATTGAAAGATGATCCATGGCTATCAGAGGTAGAGGGTTTGAAGAAAGGCTCCAAAGTAGAGGGTACGGTTACTCGTATTACTCCATTTGGTGCATTTGTGCAGATTTCTCCATCGGTAGAGGCTTTGGTGCACGTATCCGAGCTAGGCGAGGGTAACGATGCGGATCCAGAGAAAGTCTTTACCTTGAATGAGCGCAAAGAGTTCAAGGTTCTCGATATTGATCGTGAAGGTCGCAAGATCAGCTTGACTGTTGCCTAATTTCAGAGCGAACGAAATAATCGATTTTTGGTTTTGTCGTTCGCGCCTAATAAAAATAGAAGCGTAATTCCTGCCTGCGCCGGTATTAACAGTACCGTACGCGGCAAGATATTACGCTTCTATTTTTGTTAGGGCTCACTCTTTTTAAAAACCAGAAATCGATTATTATCGTTCGCTTATGCTATAATAGAACAAAAGAGAGGTAAATATGAACAACCAGAGATTAGAACTGGTGGGCAAAAGTGTGGGCGCCGCAATTTTGATTGCGCTTGGGGATTTTGCATTACTTAAACTCGGTAATCCGATTGGCCCAATACTGTTTGCGCTGGGGTTGCTTGGAGTATGCTACCTGGGGCAGAGTCTGTTCACTGGTAAATGTGGTTTTTTTGTTCAGGATAAGATGAAATTCTCTGATTTAATGATCATTCTAGCAGTTAATTTACTGGCTGGATATCTTATTGGTGTGATATTTTCTTTGATTGATCCAGAGGTAGCTGCGGCAGCAACTTCTAAGATGGCGAGCTGGGAAGTTTCGATGCCGTTTTTCATCAAATCGGTGCTTTGTGGGGTGATTATGTATATTGCAGTGGCGATGTATAAGAAGGGGACACCGCTGGGGATTATCTTCGGTGTGCCACTGTTTATCTTTTGCGGATTTCAGCACTGTATCGCTAATGTGATTACTATGGGTGTGGCGCAAGGTTTTTCTTGGTCACTTTTAATCTGTGTTTTGGGGAATTTCTTTGGCTCAATTTTGATGTGGTTTGTCTCTAGAGATTTTCTTCAGGAAAAAGTAGTGGTGGCAAAAAGAGGTGGCAAAAATGGCAAGAAAGTCAGTAAAAGGAAGGCTGGAAAGACAAAGAAATAAAAATAGGGAAAGAGTTTAACAGGGGTAGCCCATAACTGAGGTCTACCCCTTATTTTTTTCCAAGTTTTATGTTATAATAATTTTTAGTAAAGGTGGGAGTTCTTTAAAAAAGGAGGGATGCTGATGAAAGCTATATTTTCGACGAAGATAGATGATTGTGCATATTGTCCTTTTTCTGAGAGGTACGCAATATGCAATTGCGATAGTTTTGAGAACGAAATTGGAGTGTATTGCGGAAATGAGGAAGATGCTGAAGAAGTCTGTGGTAAGAAATTAATTTCTGGCTATGGTCCATTTGAATCTAGAGAGGTTCCGATACCAGACTGGTGTCCACTCGTAATCAAGAGGTATTACCAGAATGCAGATAGGATTATCAAAACTGCAAGGCAGACTATCGATGAATATGATGGGTATATAGTGAGTATAGCCATGGATATTATAGACGCTTTACAAGAAAAGACTTTTAAAGGATTTGTTTATCACGGATTATTGCATGATACAAGCGAGAGGGATCGTTGGCTGGTAGTGATAACGCAGCTTTTAAAGAGCCAAGTTTATGTTCCTGCACAGATAGATCGGTATGGTTTGGATCTCGAAAAAGAAGATATCGATATTATTAACGTCGCGTATGAGAAACTTGGTAATGAGTGTGAAAAGCTGATTGAGAGATTCAATAAAGTCAAAAAAGCTGAAGGGAAAGATCATAAACCAGTGCTAAGATCAGATATTGCTGTACCGATGGTGATGTTTTTGGCAGAAAGAATGCAAAATTTTTGGCCATTTCACGGAGACAAAACTAAAATCGTTTTTGTAGACCGAGGCAAAGATAAAAATGGCCTTGATCTCCCTGTTTCTGAAGTAGAAATTCACTATGTTGCAGACAAAACAGATAAACGTATTTACAATGATACTTGCGAATATGATTATGTGGAATCGTTTTTGGATCCATATACCACCTATAACAGAGACTTTTTGAAACAACGTAATATTTTTAAGAATATCTTTGGCATTGATAAGGTCAAGGTATTTGTCAACGGGGAAGAAATTCCCGTGAACAGGATAAAAGATAGCTAAGCTCCCATCTTAAAGCCCCTTGCGTAAGTAAGGGGCGATTTTTGTGGCTCGCGTGAGTATCCACAATAAAAAATAGGGTCCTTTGGACCTATTTTAATTATGGCTCCCCGGACTGGACTCGAACCAGTAACCTCGAAGTTAACAGCTTCTTGCTCCACCATTGAGCTACCGGGGAATGTTCTTTAATTATAGCGCAAGATATGGGATTTTTCAAGCGGTATTTATGCGATTATTCGCTAGCGGAGGAATCATCAGGGGTAGGTTCTGGGTCTGGCTGGGCGGGGACGTTGCTGTATTCTGGAGAGTCGATTGATTCGTAATTATCATCGACGAAGACAACTTTATTATAATCAATGGTTTGGCGGTTGGTTGTGTGGTTGGTGGTAGGTTGTGGGGCTGGGGTATTGGTGGAAGAATTGGTAGTGGTGACAGTGTTGGTATTTGTGCGAGTGTGGGAAGTTGCATAATAATTAGGGGTAGATTGGGATGGCTGGTTAGCGGCTTCCTGAGCAGCTTGAGCAGCAGCCTGTTTTTGGAGGAGATCGCCCTTTAGGCTTTGGATATCGCCGAGGCCTGCAACGAGGCCGCTTAGAGAGGATGGATCTAGAGTGTTTTGATCGGGAGTATTAGTGTCAGGGGAAGTAGAGCTAGCATCATCATTCTTGATGTCGCCAGCAACAGGGACTTCGACGTCTTGGGCAGGGGAGAAATCAACGGTATTGAAATTAATTGATGCGAGCATGGAGTCTAGCTTGCTTTGGCGTTGACTAGAAGCATGGGGAATAGTGGTGAAAATTAATATTGCTAAGATTATAGCAATAAAAGACAAGCGATAAATAAACACTAGCTTTTCAACATTTTTCCCATTCATGCTACTATTATATCAAATTTCTCTAAAAATGCAATAGCTATAGGGGTGATATTGGCAAAAATGCTCTGATATGATAAAATGAAATGCAGTGGGTATTAATTTTGTGAGTGCCACTATTTGAGTGATCTTATTTGATTTTCCAGGTAAGTAATAGAGGAGCTCACGATTTCAAAAGTAGTCAACTAATTTCAGAGAAAGGAGAACGATGGCAGAAAACCAAGAAAAAGTGATCCAAATCGCAGGGTCTATTACTGTTGATGAGCTAGCAAATTCTCTGGGACTTTCGGTGACTACACTGATTGGGCAGCTTTTTAAAGAGGGGATTGTTGCTACAATCAATCAAAAATTAGATTTTGATACAGCCTCGATTATCATCGATGAATTAGGAATTGACGGAGTGCGTTTGGAGCGTAAAAATTCAGCTACGCAGATTTCAGAGAATCGTCGCGAGTTATCAGAGAATGCAGTGGAGCGTCCACCAGTAGTAGCGGTGATGGGGCATGTCGATCATGGTAAGACTACTTTGCTTGATACTCTTTTAAATAAGAAAACTGTAGAAGGTGAGGCTGGTGGTATTACTCAGCATATTTCTGCGTATCAGTTAGAGCATGATGGACGTAAAATTACTTTTCTTGATACGCCGGGGCATGAGGCTTTTGCGGCAATTCGTCAGCACGGTGCGATGCTAACAGATATAGTTGTGATCGTGGTGGCAGCGGATGATGGTGTAAAACCACAGACTGTAGAGGCGATTAAATTTGCGCAAGGGGCAAATGCGAGAATCATCGTGGCGATTAACAAAATCGATCGCGAGGGTGCGGATATCCAGAGAACAATGGCAGATTTGTCGCAACATGGGTTGCAGCCAGAGGAGTGGGGTGGTGATATTACGATGGTGCCAATTTCGGCAAAAATGAACCAAAACCTGGATAAACTGCTAGATATGATTCTGCTGATTGCGGATATGGAAGAACTAAAGGCTGATGTTAATATTCCGGCTGAGGGTCTGGTAATCGAGAGTCATATGGAAGTCGGAAAGGGCTCAGTAGTGAATCTTTTGGTGACTGGTGGCGAGCTGAAGACAGGGGAATTTATTGTGGCCGGTTCAACATATGCCAAGATTAGGACCATGGTTGACTTTAGAGGTAAGCCTAAGGGTAAGGCTACGCCATCTACTCCAGTTACTGTCACAGGATTTAAAGAGTTACCTAATTTTGGTGATCGATTTATAGAGGTAAAAGACGAGAAGACCGCTAGGCGTCAGGCCCTGCTTAATGCTAATGCATCATCTGATGCGGCGGCATCGGCTAATGTTACTTCCACTGATCTTTTGAGAATGATGAATGTCGCTGATAACTCCAAGGTGTTTAATGTATTAATCAAGGGCGATGTGTTAGGCTCCGTGACGAGCGTTGTTGACTCGCTAAAAATGATCGATACTAAGGGGGAAATTACTTTAAATATCGTAGCGACAGGGGTCGGCGATATTACAGAGAATGATGTATATATGGCAACAGGTGAAAACACTGTGATTTATGGGTTTAATGTGACTGTGCCGACTAATATCTCGAAGATGGCGGCGCGCGATAATGTGCCGATTCGCTGCTATAAAGTGATTTATGAGCTACTAGATGATGCTAAACGCTCGATGGAAGACTTATTAGATGCCGAGATTGTCGAAGAAGAAGTCGGCGAGATGAAGATTGAGGGAGTATTCAGAACAGAGAAGACATCGATTATCGCGGGCGGCGAAGTGCTACGTGGTAAGGTGACAGCAGGGATGTTAGCCAAGGTGGTACGAGGCAAAGAAGAAATTGGCGAGGTAGAGGTCGCTAGTGTGCAAAAAGAGAAAATGGATGTGCCAGAGCTGGTAGAAAAAGAAATCGGTGGCTTGGCGCTAAAAACTGAGCATAAGATTAACTTACAAATTGGCGACAGACTGAAGCTGTTCACCAGGGAAACAAAGAAGAAGCGACTAGATTAGTTCTCGTTAGGCGCCTTGGGCAGAGAGGATGGAGGCAGCGTTTTGTTTGATTTCGGCCTTTAGCTCGTTGGCGGTAGTGGTGACGATATCATGATAATCGGGGCGGTTTTTCTGAATCCATTTGATAGAGAGATATTCACCAATAATTTCCCAAGTACCTTCGGTGACATTGTAGTGTTCTAGTAATTTGCGGTAAATCGGATCGGTGCGAAAATCGGTGCCTAGTTCGCTGACTACTTTGCGGATAACGAGTTGGTCATTATTCATAATGCCCTCGAATTCAGCAATCTGAGCAGGGGATAAGGTTTCGCTCATTTTAGTGCCGATGCGAAGCTCGAGTTCATCTTTGGTCTGGCTCAAAAAAGCCTCTTTTTTTTCGGCGGGAAGATTTGACAACCCCACCTCTGCTAAAAAGTTGTCGTCAAAATTCATAACTTTATTATAAGCATAAGCGGAATAAAAATCAAGAAATCGACAGGAGAATCTTTGTCGGTGGTTTATTTTGCGTAGCCGTTGATGAAGGATTTAGCATCCATGATTTTGCGGCCGGCCGGCTGAATCTGGTCGATAATCAAGATAGAGTCGTCGTCACAACGGAGGTAGAGTGGAGACGATTTAGTGGCGGCTGCGGCCTCATCAGGGGCGGCAACGTGAGCGGAAATAATTGTGCAATCAAGACCAAAAAAGTTGTATTTGCTCTTAGGAAAACCTGCAAAAGCGCGGATTTGATTAAGTAGCTCGGAAGCAGATTTAGAGGTGGGATCTAGAGGAGAAAGAGATTTGGTTAATTTTTGGGTGTAGGTAGCTTGGCTATCGTCTTGAGAAACAGGGGTAAAAATTGTTGATAATGTTGCTTTTTCTGACGAAGACGTAGCCTGATTTAGTGAGTTAGCAATCCAAGAGGCGCCGTGCTCGGATAGAGTGCGGTAGATTTCGTCTTTAGAGGAAGTAGGGGAGAAATCAAAAGATTTTTGGTGGTAAATTGGCCCTGCGTCCATAGCGCTAACTAGTTTCATTACAGAGACACCCAGGGTAGTATCGCCATTTAAGATAGCGGACTCGATAGGAGATGGTCCGCGGTATTTTGGCAGTAAGGAGGGATGGATATTGAGGATACCATCAGGCTCGAACAGCTCTAAAACATCAGATTTAATCATTACCCCAAAAGAGGCTAAAACACCGTAAAGAGAGGCGTTTTGAGATTTTAAATCCTTAACGGTGGCAAGATCCTCTTTGGTACGGGCATGAAAAACAATGTCACAAGACTGTTTTAGGATAGGAAGTGCATAATCAGCAAGAGGGCCATTTCCGAAGAAAATAATCTGGGGACGGGGGCTAGTCATCAGGGAAGAGATCCTTATTGCCGGCGATATGTTGGTCGTAGTCTAGGGGTTTGAGATCGCCCTTATCGTCAAGTTTATAAAAGGCATCATGATCGTCTTTGATATGATCGATAAAAAGGATACCATTTAGATGATCAATTTCGTGTAGAAGGGTGCGGGCGAGGAATCCATCGGCTTTGATGCGTACTTCTGTACCATCCTCTAGACGCGCCTTAATTTTGATTTTGGAAGGACGAGGGACTAGGCCGTAGATTTCTGGGACAGAGAGACAGCCTTCGTAATCCCTGATAATTTTACCCTCGGTCTTGATGACTTCTGGATTGATGAGGGCGGTGAAATGTTTATTATCTTTATCATCAAAATCATCACGTACGATAATAATGCGACGATTGATGCCGAGCTGAGGTGCGGCCATGGCGGCGGAAAGCTCATGAGGATGGTTATTCTCCCATTCGAGAGAATCTTGGTTCATTTTAGCAATAATATCTTTAATCTCATCATCAATTACACCGACCTTGGTGGATTTTTTACGAAGTAGTGGGTTGGGGGTAGTGATGATATTCATAGATGTAATTATACCATCTTTTATTGTTTTTTGGAAGTTATGCCATGAATCATGGCATAAGTCGAAAAAATTTCCGGGTGGAGTGATAAAAAATTGATAGGATAGTGGCATGAAAGATAGGTAAATCGAAGTGGAATAGAATAATGACGGATAAGGTTTTGGTGTATGACTACTCTGTCTATGGGCAGACACTATGTCAATATTTGGAAGATGAACTGCCGATAAGAACAGAGAGAATTGTGGATTCTGCCGATATAGAAAAAATGAGCGATAGAGAGATATTTTGGCATGTGATAGAAAAGATCAGGCCGTTTATTGGTAAGGTCATAGGAGTGGTGATTGCAAGTCCGCTGGTGGTAGCGGTGGTGGCGGGAGAGTTGGAGAAGCTTTTTCCGAGACAAAAATTTTTATATTACGGGGGAGGTATGTTAAATGGACTGTGCCGGATAGATCAGATGGGGCTGAATCAAGGAGATAAAATTGGTATTTTTGTGGGGGATAGAATTAGGCGCACAAGGCAATATCAGGCATCAAAAGCAGCTTGTCAAGAGATGGAGGTAGATGAGCTAGATTGCGCAAAATGGCTAGACTTACTAGATAAGGGGTGGTTGAGTCAGAGTGACATTATAGAGGAATTTCGGCACAGGCTGGGGATGAAGATAGTGTTGTGTCATCAGTCAATGCTAATCAGAGAAAACAGATTGAGAGAGATGGTGGACTGGAGAGGAGAAATAATTAACTTAGAAAAGGAGATAGTTTTGCCTCTGAAGCAGATGATTAAAAATGGACTGAGAGGGTAGAATACTAAAGAGTGGAGGTAGGATCAAAAGTGACAGAGTATTTAGAATTAGGGGGAAGAGATTGGATAGCAGAGAGCAGAGTGGAGCGAGAGCGAGCGCGGACGATGATTTGCCAGGTATAGCCACGGGCGGTGTGTTCGTGGAAAGCGGGAGTGGGTTTGCTAACAGAAAGAGAAGTGTTTTTGATGAGGGTGCGGTAGTATTCTCTGGCGTATTTAACAGAGGTCTGCTCGGTACGATAGGTGACGTTAAGTTTGGCGATATAGTAGAAGGGTGGAAAATGGCCTTTTCTCCTCTGGGAAATGATGTGGTGATAGAAGGAATCATAGTTGTTTTGGAGAGCGGCAGCGATAACAGGATGATTAGGCTGGTAAGTCTGGATAAAAACGTTGGCGGCATCTAGATGTCCGCGACCTACACGGCCGATGACTTGTGTTAGTAGGTGGAAAGTGCGCTCTTCGGAAGAATAGTCGGGAAGAGATAAGCCGGCATCTGCCTGGACGATACCAACTGTGGCGAGCAGGGGTAGATCTAGGCCTTTGGCAATGGTCTGCGTGCCGATGATGATGTCATAATCTCCATTTTTAACAGCATCAAATTTGGCGTCTAGAGAGTTGGATTTGGTGTTGTCTGCATCGAATCTGGCGATTTTGGCATTCTTATAGAGGCGAGAGAGCTCGGACTCCAGGAGCTTGGTGCCAAATCCCTTATGAATGATGCTGGTGTGGCCGCAATCTGGGCACATGGTGGGGACTTTGCTTTGGTGGCCACAGACGTGGCAGATTAATTTAAAGGTGTCAGAATGGAGAGTAAGCGGTAGGTAACAATTAGGGCAAAGTGATTGCCAACCACAATTTTCACAGATAGTGAGGGGTGACGAGCCACGACGATTGTGGAAAATTAGGGTCTGGTGGTGGTTTTTGAGGTTTTGGTCGATTGTCTCTAGGAGATCGTCAGAGAAATAGCGATTTTTGGTGAATTTAAGAGGATCACAGAGATCAATGACGTGAAACTCGGGCGAAATGGCGGTATCTTTTGCCTTGGCTGTAAGGGGAACTAGGGAAGATCGGCTCTTGGCGAGGTAATAATCAGTAACTAGAGGAGTAGCGGTGCCAAAAATGCAAGAAATATTGGTAGAGCCGGCGATGAAGCTAGCAAGGCGAAGAGCAGAATATTTGGGGGTGTTCTCCTGAAAATAAGTAGACTCGTGTGCCTCGTCAATGATGATAAGCCCAAGATTGCGGACTGGGGAAAGTAGGGCAGAACGGGGACCGATGATAATCTGGGGAGTGGCAGTATCTAAGATGGAATCCCAGATCAGATGGCGCTCTGCTTCAGTTTGACGAGAGTGGATTAAGGTAATTTGATGATGGAAAGTTTGCTGAAAAATCTGCACTAATTGGGAGGTAAGAGCGATTTCTGGGACCAAAAGGATGACTGACTTTTGTTGTTTTAGGGTGTTTTCGGCGAGTTTGAGGTAGATGTTTGTTTTGCCACTACCGGTAACGCCATGGAGTAGTTTAGTGGGCGTAGAGACGTTCTCAATAGCCGAGAGGGCCTGTTTTTGGGCGGGGTTGAGGGGGATTTTGGGCGGTTTTGGGAGGCTAGATAGACTGGACTGCATCGGATTGGCTGATAATTGAGCTGAATGGGATTTTGAGCGGCGGATTTTGCCGATGCCAACAGGGAGAAAAAGCTTGGCAGCAAGAGGTAGAGGGATAAGATAGTATTTTGATAACCAGAAGATAGCTCTGAGAATATGAGGCGGGAGTGGTGTTTCGTAAAGTTTGTCGGAAATAGGCTTGGTGGGAAAATCGACGGCGGGGACTTTTTTAGAGACGATGCCAAAGGATTTGCTTTTGCCAATAGGAATTTTGACGATGGTACCAGGAGTAAGTTTGAGGGGCGAATAATAGGTAAGAGTGCCGCCATCCTCGCGGAAAAGGCGGGTGGGGATCACTTCGTAGAATAAGTCTTTTGACTTGGACATGATTGATACCTCGCAGTTCTTTGACCCTATTATACACGGGGAAGGGTGGATTTACTAGGGGTGTTGGGAACACAATATGAGAAAAATGTTGTAAAAAATACATATTCTTAGAAAAAGGTGTATAATTGATAGTAATCAAATAAAAAAGCGAGGTAAAATGTTGGACGTTTTTATTACATCTAGAGTGCGCCGGAAAATCCTGGTAGTTTTTGCTAAATACCCAGATTTTAAAACCCATGTACGGGGACTTTCGAAGCTAATTAAAGAGGACCCAGGGAATATACAGAGAGAATTAAAACGCTTGGAAAAAGGGAACTTTTTGATTGTGACCAAGCGGGGCAATACACAAATTTATCAAACTAACAAACAATTTCCACTACTCAAAGAGCTGCAGAGCATGGTGATTAAAAGCCAGCAAATGTCGAACAAAAAGACGCAAAGCAAGACGATTGGCTAAAATTGCGAGGGGTAAGCGTGAACAAAATTTTTGAACAATTGCTAAAAATCAGGGGGATGGGGAAGGGTTTTTTGGATCCTAAATACGAGGATTTGTCGGATCCTATGGAACTTCCTGATATGCAAAAAGTAGTGGAGCGTTTGCAAGCGGCGGCTGGGGGCAAGGAAAAAGTATTGGTATATGGCGATTATGATGTGGATGGCGTGACAGCAACGGCAATCTTGGTAAATACACTGAAACTGATGGGACTGACAGAGGTAGAAACGATGCTGCCAGATAGATTCGTTGACGGATACGGGATGTCGGATCGGCTGGTCGAAAAAGCAATCAAGACAGGAGTAAATTTGGTAATTACAGTCGACTGTGGAAGCAATAATGCGGAGATCGTGCGGGCACTAAATGCCAAGAAAAAAAATGTAATCGTGACGGATCATCATGAGATAAACGGCGAGATTCCAGAGGCAGTGGCAGTGGTTAACCCTAAACGCCCAGATTTTGGAGATTTCTGTGAGAATAAAAGTGCCATGGAGCGACTGAGAGAATTGGCTGGCGCCGGGGTAGCTTTTATGCTGGCTAAGGCTCTGGCAGACAATGGTATGATCCCGAAAGGGCAAGAGAAGTGGCTGCTAGATCTAGCGATGATTGGGACGATTTGTGACTCGATGGTATTAACTGGAGATAATCGCATTATCTGTAAATACGGAGCAATTGTGTTAAAAAAGACAAGGAGACCAGGATTAAGAGAGCTAATGAGAGTGGCTGGAGTGAATCGAATCTCGGGGGAGGCGATTGGGTATCAGATAGGACCAAGGCTCAATGCGGCAGGGAGGATGCAAACTGCGGAACTTGCACTAAAACTGCTGCTTTCGGAATCAAAAGTAGAAAGCGCGCAAATAGCGGACGAGCTGAATCACCTAAACCAAGAGCGGCGCAATCAACAAAATAATGCGATAGAGGAAGTAGAGAAAAAGGGAATCACTGATGATCCAGTGATTGTGGCAAAAGGTGATTGGCATGAAGGAATTGTGGGGATTATTGCAGGGCGGCTGACAGAGAGATACAAAAAACCAAGTTTTGTTCTAACAGAGGTAGATGGCAAATATAAAGGCTCTGGAAGGAGTTTTGGTGAGTTTAATTTAGCACTAGCACTTAAAGAGTGCCAGGAGCTATTATTATCTGGCGGGGGGCACGCTGCGGCCTGTGGAATTAAGCTCGAAAAAGAACGTGCGGATGATTTTGAGAAAAAAATCAACGAGTATTATCGTGGTCTGGGCCTCAAAAATCAGGAGAGATTTTTGGAAAAGGGAGAGGATTTGGCTTTAAATAAACTAGAAGGGTTAGATCTAGAGCTGATGGAAGATCTACGCAAATTGGAACCGTTTGGAAATGGCAACCCGGAGCCGGTCTTTTTGCTAGAAGATATGTTTGTGCTTGATGTTACCAAAATGGGGAGCGAGGATCAACATCTAAGGATGCTGGTGCGAGATGATTATGGACAGACGATGAAACTGGTAGCGTTTTATGCAAAAAAGAATTGGCTAAATTTAAGGCCGGCAGCAAGGGTAAACATATGGGTAGAGTTGACGGAGAATGAGTGGAATGGGGTGAGAAGTGTAGAAGGGCGAGTTTTGAAGATGAGGTACGTGTAAAATTAGGAAGAAAAAATTCGCTTATCTTATTTTTTGGACTTACCACAACTATATTTTTGCCACGCCCGTAGGGCGCGCAAAAATATAGTTGACGGTGTTCAAGACTTAAAGTCCAAAAAATAAATAAGCAAGGATTTTTTCTTCCTAAATCCTTCCGCCTCCCAACCGGTGACCCTTCTGGAG
>JAZQKE010000024.1:0-32010 GCA_045541995.1 Candidatus Nanosyncoccus sp.
CCTCCTTTGGCATGGTTACTATTAGCCTGTAGCACCTTGATCTATTTGATGTATGTATCAATAGGCATTGAGATGTGCAAACTTGTTACATTTAACGATTTGTTATATCCAACAATTTTGCGTATTGCCTTGAATTAATGATATTCAAAAGGCGCCACAAGTTTGCTAAACACAATTCCATCCATGGACGGCAATTATGACTTATGACGCCTATAAAAACGTCCATGGGCTTCGAATTAATTGTGTTTAGCACTTTTATTGTAGCATATAATTTTGGATTTGTGGCAAAAAACGTAAAGATTTTGGTTTTATTAGTAAGAGTAGAATTTTAATAATATAAATTCTTGCTGTATCATGAGAAAAAATCCTTAGTGATATTGCTTTTCGGTGCTTAAGTCTTGAACACCGTCAACTAAAAATTTGTGCACCCTACGAGTGCGACAAATTTTTAGTTGTGGCAGCACCGAAAAGCAGTATCACTGGATTTTTTCTTTATAAAACAAGCGAACGCTTATATTACCGACTTCTGCTTGGGCAAATTACACGACTTTGACGCAGTCGGTGCCGAGGAGATCGGATAGTGGATCGGTCAGGCCAGAGGTAGCATCAATGCGGAACGGCAGGCGGAGAGGTTTTTTACCATTTTCGTCTTCTAAGACTAAGATGATTTCTTGGAACCCTGGATGCAGATCGCAGAGGCGGCGAATTTCAGATAGTACTTCTGTATTATTGGGATCTTTGATTAGACAAAATAGGCGTTTTTTGCGATTATCGTCTGGAGGGGTAACAGGGGTGGGCGAAGGTGACTCTGGGGAGGATTTTGCTGATTTTGAGCTGTTGTCTGCACTGGAATTGCCGCTAGGGGCCATTTGCGGGGCCTGGGAGACTTTGGTGGCCCAAACCTTGTTTGGATGGCCCTTTTTGGCGCGCGGGGCAGCTACGGGCGCAGGGAGCTTTTCGTTAGTGCTCTGATAGTTTTCTAGAGTCTCGTCTGAGATTAGTTCTACTGTCTCTGCTAGTACCTTAATATCGGTGGTAGGATTGCCGTTTTTGTCCTTGGCATTGACGCGTCCGGTAATTTTGACAATATTATCCTGGACGAGTTTGCCGCCGGCAACCTCAAATACACTTGGGAAAACCACAATTTCTTGTTCTGCGGTCTTGTTTTCTAGCTTGACGAAGGCCATCTTAGTACCAGATTTAGTCAAGATAGTGCGCACATCGGTGATAATACCGCCGATAGTGACGATTTTTTCGTCATTTTCGGCTTTGACCTCTGATAATGGATGAGTCTGTTCGTCAAAATATATTTCGTATTTATCTAGAGGATGTGCGGAAAGGTATAGACCAAGGAGATCGCGCTCCCAGAGGAGTTGTTCTTTTTCTGACCCTTTAACCGGGGCGGGTTTAATCTCTGGCTCTGGGATGGCTCCGGCTTCGCCAAAGGCGCCAAAGAGATCGGTCTGCCCAGAGGCGACGTCTTTTTGACATTTTTGGCCATAGGCTTGAATAGCCTCTAGATTATACAATAAATCAGATCGCTCGGCGAAACGATCAAATGCGCCTGTTTTAATGGCGGCCTCCCAAGAGCGCTTGTTGAATTTGGTGGAATTGACCCGTTTGGCAAAATCGCAAACAGAAGTAAAGGGACCGTTTTTATCACGCTCGGGGATGACTTCTTCTTCGATTAGGGCCTTACCCATACTCTTGATACCAGATAGGCCGAAGCGGATGGTTTTTTGACCTTTGACGATGGCGAAGTCACCATAGGATTCATTGATATCTGGACCCAAAACTTTGAGGCCCATGCGCTTACACTCGGCCATCTCAATAGCGAGGCGATCGGTCCAACGCATATCTGAAGTCATCAGCGCCGCCATGAAGGCATCTGGATAGTGAGCTTTGAGATAGGCCGTCCAGTAGGCGATCAGAGCATAACAAGCGGCGTGCGACTTGTTAAAACAATAATTAGCGAATTCTAGAAGCTGATCCCAGAATGTCTCGGCGATTTCGCGAGTGGCACCACCGACTTTGATAGCACCTTCAATAAACTCTGGCTTTACCTTGTTCATTAGGTCGATTTTCTTCTTACCCACAGCCTTGCGTAAGGTATCAGCCTGGCCACCAGTAAATCCACACCAAGAGCGCGAGATCTGCATGAACTGCTCCTGGTAGATCAAAATGCCATAGGTACTTTTAAGGGCAGACTCTAGGCCGGGATGGAGATAAGTGATTTTTTCTTTGCCATGTTTGCGTTTAATAAAACTATCAATAAATTGCATCGGGCCGGGGCGATAAAGCGCGACCATAGCGATAATGTCCTCAAAAGTGGAAGCCTTGAGATCCTTAAGATAGCGTTTCATGCCGGCAGACTCTAGCTGGAAGATGCCGGTAGTATCTGCGCGCTGCAGTAAATCATAGGTAGGCTTATCATCTAGTGGTAGCTGGTACATATCCAGATCCACACCGTAGACTTTTCTAATCATACGCAAAGCATTGTTAATAACCGAGAGGTTGGATAGACCTAAGAAGTCCATCTTGAGTAGGCCTAACTCCTCGACTTGATTCATTGGGAATTGGGCCGCTAAGACATCTTCGCCGGTAGCGCCTTTTTTCTTAGCAACTTCTAGCGGCAGGAATTTGACTAGATCATCTGGAGCGATAATTACACCGCAGGCATGGACGCCGTGCGAGCGAATGGTGCCCTCTAGTTTGCTAGCAAAATCGATGACTTCTTTGGCGGTAGGATTGGTCTCGTACTCATGTTTGAGATCTGGGACATCTTTAATAGCGTCGGTCAGATGGACGTGATGACCCATTACTGGATCTGGCACTAATTTAGCAATGCGATCGGATTCTGCATATGGTACCTCCAGAACGCGAGCTACATCGCGTACGGCATTTTTGGCCATCATTTTGCCAAAAGTGACAATATTCGAGACGCGACCGCGGCCGTATTTTTCGGTACAATATTGAATTACCTCATCGCGCCGGGTATCTTGGATATCGGTATCGATATCTGGCATAGAGATGCGATCGGGGTTTAGGAAACGCTCAAAGAGGAGATCGTATTTGAGAGGATCAAGCTCGGTAATACGCAAGGCATAGGCTAGGATAGAGCCGGCGGCCGATCCGCGCCCTGGACCATAGACAATCCTCTGTTTTTTGCCCCAATTAATAAAATCTTGGACGATTAAGAAATAGCCATTATACCCCATACGATCTACTACGGACAGCTCGTAATCAATACGCTCAATCACATCCTTACGATTGGCCTGCTCTAGGAGTTTGCGACATTCGGCTACTTCTAAATCTTTAGCCTCCTCTTCAGTCTTTCCGGCATATCTAAATGCCAAACCACGAAATACTAATTTGTCAAGAAATGACTTTTCGTTGTCGCCCTTTGGAATACCTGGGAATTTTGGAATCAGAATGCGCCCAAGCTGCAAATCTACATCGCAGCGCTCAGCAATACGCTTGGTGTTTCTAATGGCCTCTGGGAAATCTTTACCCCAGCGCTTGATAATGTCTTGAGGTGGAATTACATGGAGCTCAAAATCTTTGAGCGACATACGATTTTGATCGGATAGATTGGCGGCGGTACCTACGCAGAGTAAAATCTCGTGAGCTTCTTGGTCTTCGTGCTTGAGATAGTGACCATCACAGGTGACCACTAGAGGTAGTCCGGTCTCTTTGGCGATCTCTTGAAGGCCCCTGTTGATACGATCTTGCGAATCCCAATGAGTAGGCGAATCTGGATGGCCATGGTCCTGCATTTCCAGATAAAATCGATCTTTAAAGACATTTGCGTACCAATCGACCAGCTTTCTAGCGCCTTTTTTATCGCCCTCTTTGAGTTTGACGGAAATTTCGGAAGATGCGCAACCAGACAAGCAAATGATTCCCTCGTTGTATTTCTCTAAAAGATCGTGGTCGATGCGCGGTTTGTAGTACATGCCTTCTGTCTCGGCGATAGTAATCATGCGGCAAAGATTCTCGTAGCCTTTGTTATTCATAGCTAGAAGAGTAATATGAAAGCGCTCTTTATCATGAGCGGGGTCTTTATCAGTCAATTTACGCGCAGCAACATAGGCCTCTACGCCCAGAACTGGCTTGATCCCGGCACCTTTAGCGGTCTTGTAAAGCTCTACCAGGCCAGACATAGTGCCATGATCAGTAACAGCGACACCCTCCATCCCTGTCTCTTTAACGAAATTGACTAAATCAGGCACCTTAGTAAGACCATCGAGCAAAGAATAATGGGTGTGGTTATGGAGGTGCACAAAATCAGCTGGCGTAAGTGCACCAGAATTAGTGGATACTGTTTTGACCTCCTGAGACATATTCTAATTATACCATAAATAAAAACTGCCTAAATCTAATTTAGGCAGTTTTTGAGATATCGATAGTGATATTATTTTTTCTTCTCGCTGCGAAGCTTTTTGGCAGTGCCCTCTAGGGCATCGGCGGTTTTACTCTTTGCGGTTTTGACAGCCTTTGAGGTATTTGCCTTTGCAGAAGAAGCAGCTTTGGTAGCAGTACTCTTTGCTGTACTGGCTGCCTTAGTAGCGGTTTTCTTGGCGGATGCGGCCACACGCTTACCTTCTTTGCTAATATTCTCTGCGGCTTGCTTACCCTGTTTCTCAAGCTCTTTAGTTTTTTTCTGAGCAGCTTTGATAGCCTGCTTACCTTTTTTCTCTAGATCTTTTCTGGTTTCTTCGCCTGATTTAGGAGCAGTGAGAATGCCGGCGATTGCACCAGCTACGGCACCCAGAGCAGCTCCAAGAAGAAATCCTCCACCTTTTTTGCCTGATTTACCATTGTCGCTCATCTTAGTAACCTTTCTTTGAACGTTTATTAGATTTAGCCCCATTGTAGCGCGAGATAAAAGATTTGACAAGCGCGCCTACAGTAAATCTGCGCTTGACATTTTCTACTACATCGCCAGCTCTGTCAACTACATCTTGGCCTTTCTCAACTACGATCTTAGCCTGCTTAGTGAGCTTAATCATCTTGACAAAGAAGATGATACCCAGGATTAGAAATACAAATAAAGTGACTGACAAGATGCAAACAATGATCCATTCTGCAACGTTCATTTTAATTCTCCTCTATAAATTTTTTGATATCTGAGTAGTAGCTCTCGTAATCTTTGACGAATTTGAGATGGGCTTTGAAGTAGTTCTTGGGGTCGCCGGTAGTCATCCATTGGCCCTGAGTCTTCTCAACATAGACATTGCCAGACTCTGTCATCTTGGTGATAGCATCTACAGTCCACAACTCATTGTCTTTGCCAAGGTTCTTTGGATCGAGGTGCTCGAAAACCTCTGGGGTAAGCAAATAGCGTCCGTAGGAGGCTAAATCAGTAGGGGCATCATCAGATTTCTCGATGATATCTCTTAGAGTCATATTATTGGTATCTGCTAGCTCGATAGCGCCGTACTTACTCATCTCTTCATGCGGCATCTCTTGGGCTATGATGATAGATTTGGCGTCTGGATGCGCTTCGTAGGAATCAATCAAGGTTTTGATATCAGACGAACCAAAGACAACGTCGTCCGAGTAGGCTACTACAAAAGCCTCGTCGTCATTGATGAATTTACGAGCTGAAGCGATTGGCGAACCGTTACCATATGGCAAGCTTTGATCTTGCTCGATGACGGTAATCTTAGGGAAATTGAGGACCTTTTTGACAGGCTCGAAGCGATCAGACTTGCCCTGGGAAGCGAGTTGCGCCTCAATTTTTGGTACTTGGTTGTGGAAGTAATCATCGTAAATTTTAACTCCTTCTGGAGTAGCAACGATAATAATCTCCTCGATACCAGCCTCTAAACACTCCTCGACAACGAGCTGCATAATTGGGCGGTTGCCGAGTGGCAACATGGCTTTTGGAATGGTCTTGGTAATTGGCAGATAGCGACTGGCGAAACCAGCGTCGGTAATGATTGCCTTGGTAGGTTTTTTGTAATTCATAAGTTCTCCTTGAGATTTCATTATAGCACAGTTGCTAGAAAAATGTTAAGATATCCTTATTTTCCTGATTTTTTGGTTGACTTCTTAGTTTTTTTCGAAGAAGACTTTGTTTTCGTCTGCTTAGCCTTGGCTTTTTCTTGGTGCTTTTTAGCGCGCTCTTCTTTGAGCTCGGCTAGCTCGTTGCGATTATGGATACCATAGAAGAGATTAGTGACGCCATAGATCATCATATAGGAGCCAAAGAATTTAATAAAAGAGGTAGGACTAATAAAATCGCCGGAGTTTAAAATAACGACACCAATTACACAGGCACAAATACCGCAGACTATCCACATAAATCGATCGGTTTTGTCGGTCATCGCGACAAAACTGAGTACAATCTCTAGTATACCACGACCGATGGTGTAGATGGCGATCAGAGTAAGCGGCCAGACCATATTGTTATCTCTAGTGAACAATATTAGCATAGCGATGGCTATCTCAGTAATGGCTAAAATTAGCGAGAGCGTAAGTGATCCGCCAAAATGCTTGCGATAGAGTAAATTAAACAGTTCGATAACACCGAGACAGAGTAGTGCTACACCTACTAAAGCAGCTAGCTCGGAAATTGAATTATTGGCGGCAAATAGAATGTATCCGCCGAATAATAGACTTACTAACCCCTGAAAAGCGTAGAACAACCAGTGGCTTTCTACATATTTACGAATTCTTGGCATATTTGTTCCTTTAGTTAAAACTTATGCTTATTATAGCATAAGTTTTGTCAGTCTACAAAAGGATGGTGTTAAGTATGGCGAATTTTTTTGCGGATGGTCTCGATTAATTTAGTTTTTTGATATTTTAATGGAGAGATAATTAAATCATGAGCGGGCAGGTATTTTAATTCTTCGCCACCAAAGCCGCGCTTGAAGAATGACACTCCGTAAAAACGGTGTTTTTTCTCATTTTCACCGACAATACCCCACAGATTATAGCGATAAATCTTGCGTTTTCTGGCATCCTCCATGGCGGCGACATGGAGGATTGGCGAACCAGACAATTTGGTACCGAGCTCGGTAGATACAGCATAGTGATAAGATGCTTCATTACCATAAAAAATCATAAAGTTCTGGGCTAGAATCTCTCCGTTATACTTGGCCGTATAGAGGGTTGCTTCATTATTCTTAGCAAAAGCTGCAAATTGTTTGGTTAAATATTCCTCACTAAAACTGACAAAATTTTGGCGCTTAGCGGTCTGAAGTTGAATCTGATAAAACTCGTGGATATCTTTAGGATCGGTGGAGCGTTCCACCTCAAAACCCTTGTTACGCGCATTATTAACCGCATAACGAATACGGCGGTGCATGTTTTTTAGAATCTCAGCCTCGCTTTTATGTAGATCGAGAATAGCTGCGTACTCCACAGAGAGAAAAGTTGGTGCAGGTCGGAGGCCATTTTGACGAAAAATACGGTAAGCAGACTCTGAGCGCTCTAACTGTGGCCGGACTCTCACAAAGACACAGTGATTGGCAATTCCCTGTTCTTTCATATCGGAGAAGATTTTGGTAGCTAGGCTCTTTTTTGTCCAATCTAGGATCGGGCCGCCGGCGATGGCTAAATGTCGACCTCGCTTTGCGGTCTCTATGACACCAGCATAGGCGCCAATAATTTTACCGGACTTATCTGTGGCGATCCTACGAACGATTTTCTTGCCACGACTAGCATGAAATTCGTAAAAGTCCCAAGATTGCAGAAAATTAGCTTCCTGATGAGACGTAACAAATAGATCCCACTCTTTGCGCGATTTTGCATCTGTGATACTAATGGCGTTGTTGCTCATAAGTGCCTCCTTTTTTTACGGATAATCTCTACTAGATAATCTGGGGCGTATTTGATTCTGGAGAGGATAAGATCATGAGCCGGAACATAGGTAACTACTTTTCCACCAAATCCGGTCTTGAAGGTAGTCACTCCAGCATAGCGATGATGCGGCTGATTGGCTGGCGCAATACCCCATAAATTGTAGCGCTTGATACCCTGTTTTTTGAGATCACGCATCACTTGCCACTGCAGAGCGTAAGCGCCAGGCAGCCTGCGATTAAGCTCAGTACTGGCAGCCTCGTAGTAAGCAGCCTCGTCGCCGCTTATTAGAATCAATCCGTAAGCGATTGGCTGACCATCAGCTGTTTTGGCAATGTAAATTTGGGCTTGGTCGCCAAAAGCCTCGCGTTCTGCTAGGAGTGTCTTGATATCTGGAGGCACGAAATGCTGGCGTGCGGCAGTAGAGCTTTGGACCTGATGAAACTCAAGAAATGCTTGCCTGGAATTAGATTTTTCGACTAAGAGACCGAGTTTTCCGGCACGACGCACTTCGTATCTTGTCTGACGACGCATATTGGCTAGCAAATCTTCTTGACTCTGTGTCAAATCAATGATGACAGTATGTTCTGCAGCCAGATGCATTGGCGATTTTTTGGCGCCAATTTGTGTGAGAATAGCTCTATTATCTGCCTTATCTAACAGTTGTGGGCGAAATCTGACAAAAGCGCAGCGATTTTCTTTACCGGTCTGAATCATGATTTGTTTAGCTGACGCTACAGCTTTTTCATCTTGCCAATCTATCAACGGACCACCAGGTACCTCTAGATAGCGACCTCTTTTGGCGCTTTTTACAATCATCACGATACCCTTGCGCACAACAACTTTGTGCCCTATTAAGCGGTTGGTCTTTGCCCAAATCTCGGACTGCAAAAAATTTGGCGCTTCTGACATCATACTTCGTACCTTTCTATAATCGAAAATGCGTCACTGAGCTTTTCCGACGGATAATAGGTAGGTAAATTAATGATTTTAGCAGAAACTGCCGTAGAAACAGGGCATTCTTTTTCTGGGAAATTGACTTGCTGATAGTAACGAACTGGAGAAACTGGTACATCGTACCAAACCTCACGAAAATTGAAGCCTTTGTCATCTAGCTGGTCTAATACTTTTTTACGATTTTTGACAAAGCGATGTGTGCGGATTGGGGTAGCGCCTGCCTGATCAATTTGAGAGAGCTGGCGCAGGATGCAGCGTGCTTGCCAATGGGCCGGACGGCGAGATAAGTCTAATTTAGCATCCACAGCGCGCTCAATAAACCTCAGTTTGATTAGTGGGCCGTACCAGTATTTCTGGATGCCTAGCCTAGAGCAACCACGGCCAATCGTGGCAAGTAAAGGATACCACCTAGCACGCAACGTATCTGATAGTTTTGGCCTTTGATTGTCGAAGTTGAAGGTTTTGAGCCTGCGGTCGTTAATAATCAATGCACCGCCCGTAATGCTATCCAGAGATTTACCTTTACCGAACGAGAGCGCTGCAAAAGCTCCGACCGATCCTACCTCGCGGCCATCTTGATATTTAAAACCTGTACAGTGTGCCAAATCTTCTGCAATAATCAGGCCGTGTTTTTTGGAAAAATCTTCAATCTCCTGGATATTCACAGTAATCCCAAGTGTATTTTGAATTAAAACAGCCCTAGCTTCTGGATGTTTTTTAAGAGCAGCAGAGAGTGTTTTTCGATCGAAATTTAGAGTTTTTTGATTAATGTCGGCATAAATTACCTTGCAGCCAGCGGCCTCAATTGCTTGCAAAACTGCATAGCAGGTAAAGCCATTGATGATGACGCCGCCGCCTTGTGGCAATACTTGTTTGAGGCCTGCGGCAATCGCGGAACGACCATTGTTCATCAAGAAGACATGATTTTTGGTGGTACCATAACGTTTTGCTAATTTATGTTTTAGCATATTAGACCATTTACTTGACCCTATAGCAAATGTATGGTACAGTACATCTTTAGCGCGATAGTTGGATGCCTGACCGAGAAATAGCTTAGAGGACACTTGGGCCATCCTTTCTGCCATTTTCCAGCTCTAGTTTTAGTTTTTCGCGCTCGGTCAATTTCTTGGGAGCGACTCGCATGACAGGTTCTTTCTTAGGGGTAGATGATGACTTGACCTCGGTTTTAGTGGCTTCGGTTTTGGCGGTTTCAGTTTTGGCGGTTTCATTTTTGACGGTTTCAGTTTTGGCGGTTTGGGTTTTGGATACTTTAGTTTTTACATCTTCTGTCTCGATGTCTTTTGTTTTATTGACAATTTTGGCCTGGGTAGCCTTCGACTCTGGCTTAGCGCCAGCGGAAAGAATATCAGATTTTTGCTCTAGTGCTGCGAGATCAGCGGCCTCAGTCTCAGCAGTTTCCTTGACGGAGGCTTCTGCCTTGGTCTTGGTCTTGTCGATTTTGGCTTTGGCTGATTTGGTCTTAGATTTGGCGATTTTTGCGACTTTTTCGGCAACCTTTTTTACTGACTGCTCTTTTTGAGTGTTATTGTTGGCTGATTTGTCTTTTGCGTCCTTATCAAGCTCTTTGGAATCTTGTTTGAGTTGATTTTTGGACTGGGTTCTGGCGGCTTTGCGTGCGTTTTTGCGGCTCTTTTTCTCGGCCTTGATCTTGGCCTTTTTCTCTGCCTCAGTAAGATTGTCTTCGTTTTCTAATTCTGCAAACTCGGTATCATCTGCGGTATAGCGCTGAATAATTTTGAGAGCGGATTTAAGCTCCGCCTGATCATAATGGGTAGGTAAATTGACAATCTGCTGAGCAAGTTTGGTCGCTATAGGGCACTCATTAGGATGATAATCAGCCTTGTGGTAGTAGCGCTCTGGGGCGACGGGGAGATCATACCAAATATCATTAAAGTAATAGCCATCTAGCTCGAATTTACGAAGTACAGTCTCGCGATCATTAACAAGATAAAAATCGCGGATTGGTTTGCGTCCTCTGTGTGGTAAGGCTTGGAGCTGGGAGAGCGCTAGGCGACACTGCCAGTATGTTAGTCTTGTCTTGAGGTCGACATTACCATCCGCAGAGCGCTTAATACCACCGAGCCGCACGAGAGCGGAAGTGAGATATTTCCCGGCTTTTGGATGGATATAGTAAAAACCACGAATAATCAGGCTAAGTAGCGGGTACATTCTGGCGCGGGCATTATCTTTGAATTTCGGTGCCTTAGTAGGCTGGGCAACTGGGGTATCTAATGCGCCAGTTAGTACTACAGCGCCACCGGTAACGGTATCTATTGATTTGCCCTTGCCAAAAGATAGGGCTATAGCTCGACCGACAGTGCCGGCCTCGCGCCCATCGGCATACTTCACACCGGCGCAGTGCGCTAAATCCTCGATGATGGCGAGCTTATGGGCGTTCGCGACCTCCTCGATGCCGACGATATCAGCTGGAATACCAAGGTTATTTTGAACAATGACGGCTTGAACATTACTCTCGCCCTCGATAGCTTTTTCTAGCTCTTTTTTGCCAAAATGTAAGGTCTTGGGGTCGACATCGGCGAAAATCGGAACACACCCCGCAGCCTTAATAGCCTGTATTACGGCATAGCAAGTCAAGCTAGTGATAACAACCTTACCACCACGCTTTGCTACGGCCTTGACGGCGACATTGAGAGCAGTGCGACCATTGGCATATACAGCGACATGATCATAAGTAGCGCCATAGTGCGCTGCTAAAAAGGCTCTGAGTTCGGATAGATCATATTCGCTACCGACGGAAAAAACGTGACGAAAAACATCAGTATTAGAATATTGCGAAGAGAGACCTAGGAAATATTTCATCTGATGCCTTTCATGATGCCATAAATTGCTTTGGCTAGACCCTCAGGATCACAAATATATGGTGCGTGGGTCCAGTTATCATAAAACTTAAGTGTGCTATTTTTGAGCGCGCGATGCATCTTGAGTGCCTGGCGTGGTGGAGTAATATTATCCTGTTTACCCCATAAGATTGTAGCTGGGGTAGAAACCTTAGTCATATCAAGTTTTTTGTCACTATCTAACATATTCGCGAGGGTGCGCTTCATATTTTCTGGAGCACGGTCATAGTCGGAAGCACCCAATAGTTTATGAAATACCTTGCGTAAGATAGTAATCTTTTTGAGCGGGGCCATAATTTTGGATACTTTATAGGCAATATTGCGTTTTTTAGACTCCTCGTAAACACCAGCGGCATCGAGCAATATGACATGATGGAGCTTGGCAGGATTCTTGCTCAAGAGGTTTAAAAGAATACGTCCGCCATTACTATGACCCAGAGCGATAGCGCCATCAGGAATATTCTGGTCTGCCCACTCAACATATTGATCGATAGTCCAAACTTTGTCAGATCTCGAGGTGAGGCCAGGAACGTGGAGCATTTTTAGCTCAATGCCGTTTTTCTTTAGAATAGCAGTGGTTTTTTCCCATGGCGCAACCGTATATGTCCACCCATGAATTACATACAATGTTTGCATTAGTTTAGCCCTCTCTTAACTCTTCGCTTTACGTACACTTCTTCTCTGCGGGGAAGATTCTTGGTATCTTTAGGGTTTTTAAGTAGCTTTTCTACTATCCACTCGAGATATTGGCTCCCCTTAAATACTAAAACTTCTTTGCCGGTGGTATGCTTTTTGATGAATTTGAGAGCTTCTTTAACATCATCAAGTGCTACAACATTAATCTTGCTTTTTTCAATAATAGGGTAGGTGTACTGCTTGGTGCGGCGGCCAACCAGAACAACCTGCTCTGGCTTGGCGGCAACAATAGCATGGGCAAGTTTAGTATGCTCCTCGCCCTCGATCTTTCCCTGTTCGATCATATCGCCAATCACTAGCCACTTGTGCTTGGCTTTCATTGAACTTACCATATCTAAGATAGACTCTACACTGATGAGGTGTGCATTGTAGCTGCTATCAACTAGTTTGAGGCCATTCTTGCCAGCAAAATAGGAACTGCGCCCAGGAGGCAGGGGCATACCGGTAAAATCAGTCTTGAGATCAATTTTGAGATAATTACAGAGGTGCCCCAGCATATCTAATTGAATTGCTAAATCGCGTGGCTGAGGAGCGGCAAAATGAAAAGTATTTTTGCCGATGGTAAAATCTGTTGACTGAGGGGTAACGACGTATTTTTTCAGGCTAGATTTGAAGCAAGTGGTGACATTTGCTTTAATGCGGTGGCGCTCCTTAATCTTTTCGATAGCTTTGTTCATCAAGTAGATATCACCATCGATATAAATCTGCTGAGTGGTATACTGAGGTAGCATAGCAAACTCGTGAGTAATTGCGCGATCTAGATCCTCGAACTCGCCGTTTTCTACCTGTTTCTCAAATTGGACGGCATGGGAGCGGCCAAGTGAGATCCAAAGAGTAACCTCAGGGCGTAGCCAACTTGCTAAAAACTCCGTTTCGTGCGGACGTTCGCCATCTATCTCTACGACATAGTATTTCTCGGTGCGTTTGAAAAATAGGGACCTAAAAGGTACGGCAAAGAACAAATAGACCCAGCGAAGTTTACTGCCAGTTACACCTTTATTGATACCGACCAAGTCGAAGGCAATGCCAAAAGCCGAATTAGCATTATGCGAATAGTGTGCTTTGTCCCCTAGCTGAAATTCCAGCATATGGAGCATAGTTGTTTTGCCAACGGAGCCCGTAATAGCGATGACACGAGGGTGCCAGCGACGAAAAGCATGGTTAGCAAAAAATCGGAAATATCCGGCTGCAACAAAGTAAAATCGTTTCTTGAAACGCGCCGTAAAACTCATATGTCTATTATATCACAGAAAAATTCGAGTATATTATTTTTTGGAACTGCCACAACTATATTTTTGCCACGCCTGTAGGCGCGCAAAAATATAGTTGACGGTGCTCAAGGCTGAATTCCAAAAAACAATATACTCAAGAATTTTTCTCTAATTATCCAAGACTTACGGAGTCAAAAATAACTTAGTCAAGAATTTTCCTTACATCTTGATTTCGGCGTCGACACCAGCAGGAAGTGAAAGATCCTGCAAAGACTCGATGGTCTTTGGAGTAGCGTTCAAGATATCAATTAAACGCTTGTGGATTTTCATCTCAAAAGCCTCGCCGCCAGTCTTGTAGACGTGTGGGGACTTAACAACAGTAAAAGTACTGCGCTTGGTTGGCAAAGGCACAGGACCAGATACCTTGGCGCCGGTACGGATAGCTGTATCGACGATTTGCTTGGCGCTTTGATCAATTACACGATGATCGTAAGCCTTGAGGCGGATGCGAATTTTGAGGCCTGCATCCTTGGTAGCCTTGGTAGATTTTGCAGTTTTTGCGTCTGCCATAGTTTCCTTTCGATCTCCACAATCTCAGATTGCAGCTAGACGCGCAGTCTATGAGTAGCTGGAGATAATTATTTTGTACTGTTTTAATATACACCATTTTTTTGATAATGTCAAATTTTGGGAGAAACCTGCTTGCCTTTTTATTTTTGCAGTGTTATAATAATAAAATCACTGGGAGGGGGTGTACATTATGAGTGAAAGTAAAGAAGTAGAGCTACTGCGTGAAAAGATCTTTGTATTTAATGAAGGAAAGATCTCCATAAGATACTACAAGATGGACGAGGGTAGAATGTCGTTACGGAGTTTATCGGAGTTATTTACGGGTACTAATGAATATTTCCCTGACATCCATAAAAGAACACCGAGTCCTGAATGTTTCGAATTGTATTTCTTCGAGCCCGGCGGATATGAAAGGCTTTCATTTGAACAGTTTAGCGACTTAATTAAAAGTCCAAAGTTTATTGCTAGAATTTTCGACGGAGGATCGTCGCCCGTTCTGTTCAAAGCTGTCGTCCATGATAAAAGAGATGGCATCCAACTGCATCTATTCCTTGAAGTAACAGCGCGAAATACAGAAGAGGCCACTCTGGAATGGTTTATCTCGCCCGAGACAGAAGCAACGGCTTCGATGTTGAGATTTCTCACTAGCACGGCTTATCGAAACGGAATGATACGAGAACTACACCTTAAGAAAAAGCAGCCAGATTAGTATCTTTACTCTAAGTACTTTGCTAGAAAAAAGGAGTCTACTGATGTAGGCTCCATTTTTTGATAGTCATAGGTGTAGATACTCTAATTCCAATAAAACAAGCCCGCAAATGCGGGCTTGTTTTTCAAGTATCGTTATTACTTGACAATCTTGGTGATGACACCAGAACCAACGGTCTTGCCGCCCTCGCGGATAGCAAAACGGTCGTTGTTGTTCATAGCGATTGGTGCAAGTAGTTTGACCTTGAAGGTGACGGTATCACCAGGCATGACAATTTCTTTGTCTGCTGGAAGCTCAACTTCACCAGTAACATCAGTTGTACGGAAGTAGAACTGTGGCTTGTAACCCTTAGAGAATGGAGTGTGGCGGCCGCCTTCCTCTTTCTTCAAGATGTATACCTCGCCCTCAAACTCGGTGTGTGGGGTGATGGTGCCAGGAGCCGCGATAACCTGACCACGCTCAATCTGATCACGCTCGATACCGCGAAGAAGAAGACCAGCGTTGTCGCCTGCTTGACCCTGATCGAGAGTCTTGTGGAAGGCCTCAATACCGGTGACGACGGACTTCTGAGTCTCTTTGAGACCGACAATTTCAACCTCGTCGTTCAATTTGATAACGCCCTGCTCGATACGACCGGTAGCAACGGTACCACGGCCCTTAATAGAGAAGACATCCTCAATAGGCATGAGGAATGGCTTGTCAAGATCGTGCTTAGGAATGTCGAAGTATTCGTCCATAGCTTTGACAAGATCCATAATGGCTTGCTCGTTTTCTGCATCGCCCTCGAGAGCTTTAGCAGCAGAACCCTTAATAATAGGAGCGTTGTCGCCATCAAAGCCGTATTTGTTGAGAAGTTCGCGAACGTCCATCTCGACAAGCTCGACTAGCTCAGGATCGGCAAGATCCATCTTGTTAAGGAAAACGATGATTTTTGGAACGTTAACCTGGTGAGCCAAGAGAACGTGCTCACGGGTCTGTGGCAAAGGACCATCGTTAGCTGCAACGACGAGGATAGCGCCATCAATCTGAGCAGCACCAGTAATCATGTTTTTGATGTAGTCGGCGTGGCCTGGCATGTCGACGTGTGCATAGTGACGTTTCTCGGACTCGTACTCTTGGTGGGAAGTAGCGATGGTAATACCACGTGCTTTTTCCTCAGGAGCGTTGTCGATCTGATCGTATGCAATTGGTTTGTTAACTTCCGAAGGAAGTTTCTTTGCTAGAACTGCAGTAATAGCTGCAGTAAGAGTAGTTTTACCGTGGTCAACGTGACCCATGGTACCTACGTTAATATGAGGTTTGGAACGGTCAAAATCTGCCATTCTTATTATCTCCTTTTGTTATTAAAATTGTCGGGAGCACTAATAAAAACCAGCTCCAGACACTTATCCTTATTATAGGGGAAAAATCGAGAGTTGTAAAGGGTTTTTGCCAAGAATTTTTGGTTTTTCATTTGATTCTGACTCGGAGCACAAAAAATGCACGGACAAAACTGCCCGCGCAAGAGTTTAATTTGTGGCATTTGGGTTGACAATAGAGTCAACTGCCTCCGGAATCTCTAGGGCTTGCCCTAGAGCCACGATGGCTGCCACGACAAGTACTAAGATGATTGCCAGAATACAGATAGCGACTGCAGTAAACCACAGACCGCCAAAGAACTCTGTAATATCTCCGTTATCCTTGCCGACAACAATGGCGGAGACCACAAAGTCCACACCAAGCCTAGCCAACAAAATGATAAAAATACTGATAATGGCAAACAAATTTCCTCCCCATATGGCAACGATGTAAAATATCGTTACTACAGTCGCTAGCCAGGCAATAATGCCAAGCGTAATCCTGAGCCATGGCTTGACCACGCTAAAGCCAGTAAGAGCACTGAATATTAGCATAACAGCCACGAGGAGCGCCACTATTCCTGCATGAGACATAGAACCACCTCCCTCCTAATGTACGTCCCACCAATTTGTTTATTATATCACACTTATGCTTAAAAGTCAATAAAATTATGAAAAATGCAATTATGGATCTACGAGCGAGTTATATGAAAAGTGCCACCCCGTAGGGTGGCGTGGATTTATTTGGCCTCCTTTTACTTCTTTTGCTTCTTTTGCTTCTTCGGCTGCTTCGGGTGTTCATCTCTATATATGATATATAGGACGAATGCTATATCTAGCGTGAAGCAGATTATATCAGTGATAGCAGCTCCGGATTCTCCTAAGAGGAAGTGACCGAAACTCAACCCTGATAAGCCGACAGCATCCATAATCAGGCCGAGAGCCATTAGGACGTTGTTTGTCCTCCTTGCAATTAGCAATATAACTTGCAACAATCCTCCTACAACGCTCAACACGCTGTAGGCATCAATCATGTCGTTTATGATTTTCACAACTGTTTCCATTTCCATATTTATCCCCTCCTTATATAAAAATGTTGGCATGCGCCTCTTTTTAGTAATGTACAGTTTTGGTAATTGACCAAACCAAGCCAAACGTATAACTTTATTATATCATAACCTGATAAAAAGTCAATGAATCATGCATAAAATTATGGATGTACGAGATGCTTTCGTTTGCCACCCCTGTAAATATTGCTAATTCTCGTAAATTGTATTATAAATAATTTTGAAGCTTAGAGTTTGGTACCTTGAAAGGAGGGGTTTAATGGAAGATTCTAAGAGATGCCCTTGGTGTGGAAGGGCGCTAGATGACGACATGCCACAAGACGAGCCATTTTTGCATGACGGATATGTGGTCAAGAATAATACCTTGCTTAAATACTATGGCAAGCCACGCGGGCGAGTTGTATTGCTCCCTAACGTTGCGGAGACTATTTCCCAGTTTGCAATATCAGGATCTGATATTACTACGGTAATTGTACCCGAGGGTGCAAAAGAACTCGGGAGCTCTTGCTTTTCTCATTGCATTCACCTTGAGACCGTTACTCTGCCAAATTCCTTAGAAAAAATTGGTTCTGGAGCTTTTTGCAAGTGCTTCAATCTAGAAGAGTTAAATATCCCGGATAGTGTTACCGTGATAGAGTCACAATTCATATCCGAGTGCAGGAGTTTGGAAAGTATTACTTTGCCTCCGAATCTAGAAATTGGTGACTGGATATTTGATAAGGCTAGTGTCAAGAGTGTGGTAATATCTGCAAATCAGTTGCAGGCTCTTATCGATCGTGCACTTAGATGCTATTCTGCACCAAAAACACCTAGAAGAAGAAAAAATAATTCTAGAGATGAGATCGAGATTGACGAAGTCTTTAGAGAGTTAGAAGGCACCGACAAATTATCGCGTGAGCAGTACTGTCCATTTGGTAATTCTGCAATAGAGCGGCTGATTGTCGGAGGCACCGCTGTTTCGGTAGATGATATCGTAGATAAACTGACTGCAAAATCCGTCTCTAAGGCAGTGATCTTTGAGATTATCTGCGACTTGTTTACCATGACGCCGATGCTAAGAAAAAGCAAATTTTATCAGCTCGAAAAGGAGCTTAGAGCATAACCTCACACCCCAAAATCCCCAGACTAGGTCTGGGGATTTTTCTATCATATAGCATAGAGCTATTTATTGCGCTCGTCGATGATTTCCTGAGCAACGTTTGGCGGTACTTCCTCATAAGCGTGAAGCTCCATAGTGGAAGCTGCGCGGCCCTGAGTCATGCCACGGAGATCGCCAGTATAACCAAAGAGGTTAGCAAGTGGGCAGAAGGCACGGATGAGCTTAGCGCCACCGGTGAGATCTTCCATCTCGTCAACGCGGCCGCGACGAGAGTTGACATCACCGATGACATCACCCATGAATTCTTCTGGGGTGGTAATCTCTAGCTTCATGACAGGCTCGAGCAAGACTGGGTTAGCTTTCTTGATACCTTCGCGGGTAGCGATAGAACCGGCGAGGGTGAAGGCGAGCTCGGAAGAGTCGACATCGTGGTAAGAACCATCGTAGAGGGTTGCCTTAACATCGACAACTGGGTAGCCTGCGATTACGCCACCGTTTAGGGTATCCTCAATACCCTTCTGGACAGGTTTGCGATATTCCTGAGGAACAACACCACCCTTGATCTGGTCGATAAACTCGAAGCCTTTGCCTGGTTCGTTTGGCTCAAACTTGACCCAAACATCACCATACTGACCACGACCACCAGACTGCTTGATGTGTTTGCCCTGAGCTTCGGCAGTACCACGGATCGTCTCACGGTAAGCGACTTGTGGAGCACCAGTGTTAGCCTCAACGCCGTGCTCTTTGTTTAGGCGATCGATAATAATCTCGAGATGAAGCTCGCCCATACCTGAGATAATGGTCTGACCAGTTTCTTCGTCGGTGTGGACACGGAAGGTTGGATCTTCTTCAGCGAGCTTGGAAAGACCGAGGGCCATTTTTTCTTGGTCGGATTTGGTCTTTGGCTCGACGGCGATAGATACAGGAGGCTCTGGGAACTCAATGGACTCAAGCAAGATTGGATGGGCTGGGTCGCAGAGTGTAGTACCAGTAGTACATTCTTTGAGACCGACTACAGCAGCGATATCACCAGCGGTAACCTCGGTGATTTCCTCACGCTTATCGGCAAACATACGGACGATACGGCCAACACGCTCTTTTTTACCGGTAGTAGCATTTAAGATAAAGGAGCCGGAAGTAAGTTTACCAGAGTAGACGCGGATAAAGATTAACTTACCAACAAATGGATCGGTAGCGATCTTGAAGGCAAGAGCAGTGAGAGGCTCGCTATTCTCGGCCTTGCGGACAATCTCGTCGCCGGTCTTTGGATCGGTACCTACGGTCTGGCCCTGATCACGATCAAGTGGAGATGGGAGGTAATCGGTCATTAAATCGAGAACCTTCTCAACAATCACACCACGACCATCGCCGCCGGTGACTAGGAAGAAATCGCCATCGAGCACGCGCTTTCTAAGAGCGCTCTTTAGTTCATCAACAGTGATTGCATCCTCGCCCTCGTTGAAGTATTTCTCCATTAGAGCTTCGTCAGCCTGAACAGCCTCTTCGACAAGCATAGCGCGAGCATTCTTGGCTTTTTCTTGCATATCCTCTGGAATCTCGCCAACAGTGAGCTCGTGATCGGCATAATCTTTGTAGGTGTAGGCTTTCATGTCGATGAGATCGACTACACCGCAGATGTCTTTTTCGAAGCCAATTGGCAAGTGGATAGCAACAGCGTTCTTAGAAAGGCGCTTGTGGATACTATCAAGAGACTTGTAAAAATCGCCACCAATCTGATTAATCTTGTTTACGAAACAGATACGAGGAACGCCGTATTTAGTAGCCTGACGCCAGACGGTCTCGGACTGAGCCTCGACACCCATCTTACCATCGAAAACGACGACAGCGCCGTCAAGCACGCGAAGAGAACGCTCTACCTCGGCGGTAAAGTCAATGTGGCCTGGGGTATCGATGATATTGATCTGATGACCTTTCCAGTGAGCAGTGACGGCGGCGGAAGTAATAGTGATACCGCGGTCCTTCTCCTGCTCCATCCAGTCGGTAGTGGCGCCACCGGTGTCGCCCTTAACAAGATCAATTTTATGTTTGAGGCCAGTACGATATAGGATAGCCTCGGATGTTGTAGTTTTGCCTGCATCAATATGCGCAATAATACCGATGTTACGCAACTTGGACAGGTCTGTTAGCTTGTCAGCCATTTTGCTCCTTTTTTAATAATTTTTAGCAATAAAAATAACGTCTTCTAGTATAATAGCACAAACTGATTAGAAAAGCAAAATTTAGAGATATTTTCTAGTTTTGAAAAAATGTGGTTTTTGTATTGACTTTTTTAAGCATATGTGCTATAATACTATTAAGAATTGCCCCTGGTTGCCAAGGGATAGTTCTAGAGAAACCGGAGTGTCACAATATTTATATAAAATATTTGAAGGGGGTGACAACTATGAAGTATTCCGGATGTTTAATGGAGAGAGTGAATAATCTGCTCTGTAGCAAAGAGCCTTAAGGCCCAGCTGCGGATGCAGATGACAATATTTATTCGGGACGAAGAGATTTCTACAGAAATGATGCTTAGGGCATCACTGGAACTCGAAAAGAAAAATCTCTTAGTCCAACCACCTCTCCTTTGTCCCCGCATGAAAGTGCGGGGATTATTAATTTAGCTTAATTTCTGGCGGAGAATCTGTTGGGCAGAGGCAGGGTTGGCTTTACCCTGAGATTTTTTCATGACTTGGCCAACAAGAAAACCGATAACCTTATCAGAGCCAGCCTTAAAGTCGGCAATGGCTTGGGCACAAGCCGGGTCGGCGATAACCTGATCAACAATAGCCTCGATCGCGCCGGTATCGTTCTCCTGAATCAGATTGAGCTCCTTGGCAATAGAGCGAGCATCTTTGGACCTCATTTGAGGATCAAAGAAGCGCAAAAACACTGTCTTGACAGCGGTAGACGATAATTCCCCTTTCTCCTTCATCTGACAGAGATCTTGGAGCTGAGCAGCGGTAGGCAAATTATCCAGCATTTCGACGGATTTTTCTTCGGCTAAGAGAACAGAAGCAAAGAGATTGGCTACGGTAGTGATTAGCTTCGCTAGCATAGCTTCTTCTGGGGCACCGGTCGCTCGGCCCGTCTTTACGGGCGAGCTCTCTATCCTTCGCTCCAGCCGTCGCGAAAGATCCCCAGAAGCAGCTATTGCTAGCTCACCCAAGCTACTCATTAGCTGTGGGTAATCTAATAGTGTCTCTAATGTATCCGTTGGTAGAATGTTGCCAAACTTGGCACGAAAATCTGCTGGCATTAATGGGAAATCCGCTAGCTGGGCATCGATAAACTCTTGGGATAAATTGAGCGGCGGCAAATCTGGCTCTGGCATATAGCGATAATCTTTGGCCTCCTCTTTGCTGCGTTGGCCGGTGGTCTGGCCGGTAGCATCGTTCCAACCACGAGTCTCTTGGATCACCTTCTCGCCGGATTCTAGCAATTTCTTCTGGCGGCTGACTTCATATTCGATAGCTCGCTCGACAGAACGGAAAGAATTAAGATTCTTGACCTCTGTTCTGGTACCTAGCTTAGTAGCGCCTTTCTCGGCAAGAGAGGTATTAACATCAAAACGCATATTACCATTATAGAGATCGCCATTAGTCACCCCGGCAAAACACATCAGGCGCCAAAGCTCTTTACAATAATCGTGAGCTTCTTTGGCTGAATGCATGTCTGGCATAGAAACGATCTCGAGGAGCGGAGTATCAACGCGGTTGAGATCGACAAGTGAATAAGTATCAAAATGAGTAAGTTTGCCAGCATCGCCCTCTAGATGAGCATGCTCGATGCGGACCTTAGTACCACTTGGTAATTCTACATAACCCGCCCCAACGATCGGATGATAAAACTGAGTAATCTGATAACCCTTCGGCGAATCTGGGTAAAAATAGTGCTTGCGATCAAAACGCGAGTAGGCATTAATCTCTGAGTTCATGGCATGGCCAGCGCGAATTGCAAGCTTGATTGCTGCCTCATTGAGGCGGGGCAACATACCAGGCAAAGCGTAGTCGACTGGCGAAACGCAAGAGTTTGGCTCTTTGCCACGGGCATCGTTATCTACTTCCGAGAAAAGCTTGGTTTTCGTCGCGAGCTGAACGTGGCACTCAATACCGATAGTGATTTCGTATTCCTTGGACATTAAATAGCCTCCAAATCTTTGAGAGCTTGTTTAAAACTGGCTAGAGCATGCTTGGCCTGATTATACTCAATCTTGAAACCATGCTCGTGCGCAATCTGATTACGTAGCTTATGTGCGTACCAAACAGAGTTGACGCTGGTAAAATACTGGCTGGCACGCTTCATGCGCTCGCCCATGGTGCGGCCGGGTAGGGCCATCTCATTAAGAGCCTTATCGAGTAGCTTATCGGCTTCGATAATGGCAGTCTGGTAACTAGATTTATTATCTTTAACTAAGCTATTCTCAATCTTGAGCCAGGCAGTCTGGTATTCTTCTTTGTCAAAAGAATAGCGGCGTTTGCTGGTAATAGAAATGGCGATAAAAACCATTACTCCAACGATAGCAATTGCAATTAAAAGAAAGATGATGGATGTGTTCATTATTTAGCCTCCCTTTTGGTAATAGTTGATGCAAATTCGAGTAGTGATTTATCGCTGCGGCGAGGACCAACAATCTGTAGGCCGATCGGTAAGCCCTCTGGTGCGGTGTCAAGAGGCGCCGTTCGACTGACGGGAATGGCGAGGCCAGGGATGCCAGCAAGGTTTAGTGGTACGCTCATGATATCTTCTAAATACATCGAGACAGGATCGCCAATTTTTTCACCAAGTTTAAAGGCAGGGTTTGGCGCAACGGGAGTAATAATAAAATCACACTGCTTGAAGGCTTTTTCGTATTCTTCAATAATCAACGTACGAGCTTTTCCGGCTTTGAGGTAATAGGCATCGTAGAAACCGCTAGATAAAACGAAGTTGCCAATCATAATACGACGCTTGTTTTCCGGCATGAAACCAAGGTTGCGGGAGAAGCTGTAGACATCTTCTAGAGCACGAGCGTCTTCGTGGCGGTAGCCGTAGCGAATGCCGTCATAACGAGAAAGATTGCTGGCGATTTCGGCTGGGACAATAATGTAGTAAACTGCGAGAGCATATTTAAGAGCAGGCATCGAGAGCTCGATAATATCGTGGCCATCAGCCTTTAGTTCGGCAATTTTGTCATCGAAGGCCTGTTTGATAGCAGGGTCGACTTTGGTGAGGTCGAAGTCCTTAATGATACCAATTTTTGCAGGGCGAGGACGCGTAACTTCCGTCTTGCCATAGTAATCTGGCAGGGTTGTTAGATCATTTTTGTCTTGGCCGGAGCAGACTTGCATCAAGAGATCGATATCAGAGGCGGAATTAGCGAAAAAGCCGATACAGTCCGTAGAGCTAGCCATCGCGACCACGCCATAGCGTGAGATAGTGCCATAAGTCGGTTTAAATCCATAGACGCCGTTAAACGAGGCTGGCTGGCGAATGGAACCGCCAGTATCAGTACCAGTAGCAAATTGGACAATGCCTTTGGCGACGGCAACAGCGGAGCCACCAGATGACCCGCCGGCGACGCGAGTTTCATCATGGGCGTTCTTGGTAGGTCCAAAATAAGAGTTCTCGGTTGAAGAGCCATGCGCAAAAGAGTCCATATTAGTGCGGCCAATCATAATTGCACCGGCAGCCTCTATTTTTTTAACGGCAGTAGCGGTGATAGGGCTTTTGAAAGGCTCTAGAATTTTGGAAGAAGCGGTAGTAGCGCCGTCACCGCTTAAGAAATTATCCTTAAGCGCATAAGGAATACCGGCGAGCGGGCCGACATCTTCGCCATTCTTGATTTTTTCGTCAATCTCGCGAGCACGAGCAAGAGCAGCTTCGGTGTTAAGAGAGGTAAAAATGTTGTAATTTTTACAACGCTCAGCCTTGGCTAGAGCCTCTTCGACCATTGAAACTGCGGTTTTTTCTTTAGTAGCAATCTGCATGCTCGTCCCTTTCTTTCTCTTTTTCTTCTGTCTCGATAATTTTTATTGCTTCTTCATCCATTACAGCACCTTTGGAACCTTAATCTGGTGATTCTGCTCGGCTGGGGCGAGCTTTAACAAAGCCTCGCGATCTGCCTCTTGCTCGACGATCTCATCTGGGCGCCAGACATTTTCCATCTCAAAAACTTGGTGTGTAGGCTCTACACCATCGGTGTCTAACTCGCTAAGCTGAGAGATGTAGCCGATGATCTTATCTAAATCTGCGCCGAGGTTAGACTTCTCCTCATCAGTGAGCGAAAAATTTGAAAGCTGTGCCAAATGATCAATTTCCGTGCTAGTAATTTTTTCCATCTAATCTATTATACCACAGCTAGGAAATTTAGAGATAGAAAAAGCGACCCACCCGGGTCGCAAAAGGTGCTAGATTTTTTCATCTAGCTCTTTAAGATTGAGAAAAACCTCGTTAAGCTTTTCTGAAAGCTCTTTTATCGCTGCATCGTGCAATGACTCTTTCATATCCTTTGACGCTTTTTCACCATTAATCTCGTTTCGATAATCTTCCTGGCCCATTTTAATGATAATGGCATTGTTTTCCAGGCTATTAATGAAGCTATCCGCATCAAGGTGACCCTGCATATTTACTTTTCTGAAAAAGGCGATCAGCTTGATCGGTTTTCTAAATTCAGCTTCGAGCTTCTCGAGGTCACCGATAATATATTTCGATTCAGCATTAACGCTGCCGACATAGTCGATTACCTCTAGACAGTACTCTTTAAGATGTCGGCACTCGTAAGCATAAAGGTTCCTTAATACCTGCACGAAATTCTTTGGGTTTTCTACATAGATCTTATAGAGTTCTAGTACGTTAAAGTTCATAATTATCCCCTCCTTTTTTGATACTAACTATACTTCCGTTGTATTATAGCAATTTATAGCGTATTTGTCAATAGTACACCTCTTATTAGGGCGACAAGACTCGATATATACATTCGTGGTATAATATACTTATGCCAAAGTTCAAGCTCCACAGTAAGTATCAGCCAACCGGCGATCAGCCTAGTGCTATTGCCGATCTTTGTCATGGTCTCGATCAGAATATCCGCGAACAAACACTGCTTGGCGTTACTGGCTCTGGTAAGACTTTTACCATGGCCAACATTATCCAGCATTATCAAAAGCCAACTTTAATTTTGGCACATAACAAGACGCTCGCAGCTCAGCTTTATTCCGAATTCCGCGAGTTTTTCCCAGAAAACGAGGTGCACTATTTTGTATCCTACTTTGATTATTATCAGCCAGAGGCCTACATTGCAAGCAGTGATACTTATATTGAAAAGGACTCAGCGATTAATGATGAAATTGACCGCCTGCGCCACGGCGCTACGGTGTCGCTGCTCACTCGTCCAGATACGATTATCGTCGCTTCGGTTTCTTGTATCTATGGCATTGGCTCACCCGATCATTACACCGAGATGTCGCTGCATCTTCGCAAAATTGATGGGGCCTGGAGACTAATAAATACGGTAGCTGGCGCGAAAGATCCCGGGGTGGAAGCATTTGCTGCGCCAGCTACCATTACTCAGTCGGACTTTCTCATCTATCTCGTCGCCATGCAGTATCATAGAAACGACATCGCCTTCGAGCGCGGCAATTTTCGCGTGATGGGCGATACAGTAGACGTCTACCCCGCCTCTGGCGAGTATGCTTATCGCTTTGAGTTTGGTTTTGACGAGCTAGAAGCAGTCAAAATTATCGATCCGCTTACAGCTGACATTTTGGAAAAACCCGATCAAATTTTTATCTTTCCAAATACGCACTATGCTACTCCAAAAGATCAGCTAGATCGCGCCCTCGAAACTATCCAGACCGAGTTTGATGCGCGTATGAAATATTTCGAGCGTCACAATAAATTCCTTGAGGCCCAGCGCCTATCTCAGCGCACCAAATACGACCTAGAGATGCTCAAAGAAACTGGTTTTGTCAAAGGCATTGAGAACTATTCTCGCCATCTTGACGGTAGAAAAGCCGGTGAGCCACCAGCCACTCTTCTTGACTTTTTCCCAGAAGATTTTCTGCTACTAGTTGACGAGTCGCACATGACTTTGCCACAAGTTCGTGGCATGTATAATGGCGACCATGCGCGCAAAGAAACTCTGGTAGAATATGGCTTTCGCCTGCCGAGCGCCCTTGATAACCGCCCGCTCACTTTTAATGAATTTAATAACCACATCAAGCATGCGATCTATGTCTCTGCTACCCCAGGTGAATATGAGCTCGAACATTCTCCAGAACCCGCCGAGCAAGTAATCCGCCCGACCGGCCTACTAGACCCGGAAATTGAGGTCCGCCCAACAGATGGTCAGATCGATAATTTGATGGAGGAAATTGACCGTCGTATTGCCAAGGGGCAGCGTACCCTCGTGACTACTCTCACTAAACGCATGGCCGAGGATTTATCTGACCACCTCAAAGAGCGTGGCGTCAAAACGGCCTATATTCATTCCGATATTGACACTTTGGAGCGTGGTGATATTTTGCGCGATTTAAGGGCTGGTGTCTACGACGTATTAGTTGGTATCAACCTCCTGCGCGAAGGATTAGACTTGCCAGAGGTTAGCCTGGTCGCAATTCTCGATGCGGACAAGGAAGGTTTTTTGCGTTCCGAGTCAGCGCTAATTCAGACTATTGGTCGTGCCGCTCGCCATGTGGAGGGCCGCGTGATTATGTATGCCGACCATATTACCGAGAGTATGGAGAAAGCAATTTCCGAGACCAACCGTCGTCGCGAGATTCAGCAAACCTACAACAAAAAGCATAACATCACGCCGAGAGGTATCAAAAAAGAAGTGGGTGCTGGTCTACGTGCGCTGATTCCGGAAAAAGAACAGAGGAATGCTCTAGACCTTCGCAAAGTTCCACCAGAGGAAATTCCGAAATTAGTCAAACAACTAGAGTCTGAAATGAAACTTGCTGCTGCTAACTTAGAGTTCGAGCGCGCGGCATCTCTGCGCGACCTCATTGATGATATCAAATCTGGCAAGGCCAAGTCTGCCAAAAAGTAGCTAGAGTTTGTGTGGCCCCATAAAATCGTAGAGACTCTCGCCGACGCGTGGGTGGCCCATTTTGTTGGCGGCGCGGACGATTTCTGAGAGATCGTCGGTGACTTTGTAAATATGTAGATCTTGGGAATTGATCATTTTTTCTTTGAGGAAGCGGGATCTAAAGTATTTGTCTAGACCGCGCCAGTAGGCTTTACCATAAAGAAACATTGGTACACGTGGCATTTTGTTTTCTTGCATCAGGCAGAGAATCTCCGACATCTCATCGAGAGTGCCGAAACCACCTGGGAAATAGACGAAAACTTTGCTGGCCATGGTAAGAGTAAGTTTTCTGGCGAAGAAATACTCAAACTCTAGCGTATCAGTAAGATAACGGTTAGCAAATTGCTCGTGTTCGAGAGCGATGTTGAGACCGACAGAGCGGCCGCCAAACTCATAGGCGCCACGGTTGGCTGCCTCCATGATGCCAGGGCCACCACCGGTGACTACAGCGTGGCCGTTTTGAGCAAGAAGGCCACCTAGCTCGCGGGCTTTTTCGTAATACTTCTCACCCTCACGCACGCGGGCAGAACCAAAAACAGTCACACCCTGTGGGATAGTGCGGATAAGTACCATACCACGGCCAAGGTCGTGGCCATAGGCGGCGGCTCGGTCGACATCCTCTGGTGCCATGTTGGCAATTAAGATCTTCATGCGTTTTTCTAGATCTTTGCCACCGATGTTGGCTTCTGGTTTTAGCGCAGCATCGAGCTCTCGGATCTTATCTCTCTGGCCAGCGGCTTGGCGAATTCGATCCATCTCAGCATTAAAAGCCGCGGCAGCGTCCTGAGCGGCTGCTGTGCTCGACGAGGCAGATGGCTGAGCTTGAGGTCGGGTTGGTTTTGGCTGATTTGATTGTGTTCCCTTTTCCATTTTTACCTTTCTAGTTCCTTAATTTTTTGGATTGACATTTGATGTAAATCTTCGCTTCCAGTTAGCAATCCTGCCTTGGCACCGAATTTACTGACTACAGATGTAGAATTAGCCGCTGCATATACTAGGGAATCTTTGAAATTATGGCCAGCAGCTAGGTGCGCCAAAAATCCAGACCCGAATGAATCACCGGCGCCGGTAGTATCTTTGACAGGCACATCCTCATATATTCCCAAGAGATAAGCCTCTTTGGCATTAGCGGCTACAGCACCCGTATTACCATCTGTAATGATCACTGTCTCGACGTAATTTTTGAGGCGAGATAGCAACTCTACCATGATTTTGCCGGGGACGATTTCGGCAGCCTCACTCTTATTAACTAGCAATATATCAACATATTTAAGTAGCTTTGTCAACTCGGTAGGCTTGGCGAGTTCAAGTTTGCCCGGATTAAACACTACTTTGGAATCTAGTTTTTTGGCTTTTTGGAAAAATTTCTCTAGGGTGTCCATGTCTCCCCTGAGCGAGCTAACATAGAGATAGTCTGGCTTAATCTGATCTAATGAGTTTGGATTTAGATTATCAAACTTGGAGGATGCTCCGCGATAAGTCATGATAGTGCGTTCACCAGTATGAGCGTCGAGCATAATTACCGAACAGCCAGTATGTTTTCTGGGTGCATAGCTAATGTTATCAATATTAACATCCTCTTTTTTGAGACAAGTAAAAACTGCGGCGCCGGCCGGATCGTGGCCAATATTGCCAAAATAGTAAGCCTCGTGGCCATGACGCGCAAACTCAACAGCAGAGTTGGTACCGCCGCCACCAATTTCATACTCTAGGCGATCGATATCAACCTTGGAGCCAATCTTGAGCTCGCCAAATAATGAATCTACCTCGTGCCTAGTAACTGAATGGACCTCGGTAGCGACAAAATCATCACGATCAATTAAGAAGATGTCTTGTAGAGCAGAGCCAAGGCTAACTATGCGGGCCATTTAGACAACTACTCCTCTCTTATCAAGCTCGGCGGTAAGCTGCTCGAAAGCAGTACCAGGATCGGTAGCGCCCGCGATGGCACCGCCGGCATCAATTACATCGGCGCCGGCATGAGCGATAGCGCGGACAGTTTGAAGACTGGCGCCACCATCCCAGCCGATTTCGCAATTAGGATTAATGGCTTTGACTAGGGGAATCTTTTCCATCTGGAGCATATCAGCCTTGGCGCCCTGCTTACCCAAATCGCCTGCAAAGACTAAAACGTGATCCGCTACCTCAATGAAGGACTTATAGTCACCAGGAAAAGAGTTTTTCATCAGAGCGACGCCCGATTTAATACCGGCAGCCTGAAGTTGGCCAAAGATTGGAACTAAGTCTTCGCCAGTCTCGGCATGGAAAATACAAAGATACGGCTTGAGTTTGAGAATGACTGGTAGATGCTCGGAGGGGCGAGCGACCATCATATGGATATCTACCTGTATGCCCTGTGGCCACCAGATATTAGTAGGCGGGATAGTCCTAGAAGGTGCAAAGGTACCATCTGCTACGTCTACATGGATACGCTTAGCAAAGGGCTGGTAGAGTTCCATTTTCTGCTTGTAAACATTTGGATCATCGGTTAAGATGGCTGGTACAATTTGTGGCATTTAGACCTCCTCGTCTAGGCGATTATTGCGCCTCGTATGGCGCTCTTCCCCTGAAAATTTAGTATTAAGAAATATATTTGCTAATTCTGCAACTTTATTGTAATCTAGAAAATCAGCGGAGAGGCAAAGAACGTTTGCATCATTATGTTCCCTACCTAGGCGGGCTAAATCTGGCAGCGTGGGTGCAATGGCACGAATGCCTTTGATACGATTGGCCTGAATCGATACGCCATTACCAGAGCCGCAAACTAAAATTCCGCGTGAGCCTGGGTGCTCGGCTACAGCCCGAGCTACTGCAATAGCTGAGTCATTATAATCATCGGCTGGATCGTACTGAAATGGTCCAAGATCGGAGACAGCATACTCTGAGCCATCGTCCGCGTACGCAGAGATTTGCTGAGCTGGCGTAGCGCTACCAGATAAGGCTGCAACGAGTTTATTCTTGAGCTCGAATCCGCGATGGTCGGAGCCGATAAATATCTCTGGCATTCAGTTGTCTCCTTCTGGGGCTGCTGTTTCTGCAGCTGGGGCTGGCTCTGGGGCTGGCTCTGGCAAACTTCTACCGAAATCGGCCGTCAGCTCCACTAGGCGATTAGAGTATCCCCACTCATTATCATACCAAGCGACCACTTTGACCAAGTTGCCACCAACAACATCAGTGAGCGGTAAATCTACTACTGCAGAATGTGAATTACCACGGAAATCAATCGAGACAAGCTCTTCTTCGGTGACGCCGATAATTCCCTCGTAGTACGGCTCGGCAGCAGCTTTTTTGAAGACATCGTTAATCTCTTCTTTGGTAACGTCGCGAGACAAAACTGCAGTGATGTCGCTAAGCGAAACAACAGGGGTAGGAACGCGCACCGATAGGCCATTAAACTTGCCTTCTAGAGCTGGGATAGCCTTAGCGGCAGCCTTAGAGGCGCCGGTAGATGTAGGCACAATATTCTCGGCGGCGGAGCGAGCCTCGCGCAAATCTTTGGCTGGAGCATCGAGTAGTTTCTGTGAAGCAGTATAAGAATGCACAGTGGTCATCATGGCTTTCTCGATACCGAAATTATCCTGTAGGACTTTCATCACGGGAGCGATACAGTTGGTAGTACATGAAGCATTAGAAACAATCTGATCATCAGCAGTAACGACATCCTCATTGACGCCGATTACTACCGTCTTGATCTCGTCGCCTTTGGCAGGAGCGGAAATTACTACCTTTTTGGCGCCAGCCTCAATATGCTTCCTAGCATCTTCTGGAGCACGGAATAGGCCCGTAGACTCAATCACGGCATCTACGCCCATCTCACCCCAAGGCAAAGCGACTGGATCCTTTTCTGACAAAACGCGAATCTTGTGTCCGTCGACAATAATATTCTGATCATCGTAAGTAACGTTGCGATTATACGTACCGTAAGTAGAATCGTGCTTTAATAAATGAGCCAAAGTCTTGGTGTCTGTTAAATCATTAACTGCGACGACCTCTGTATCTGGGCGCTCAAAAGCAATCTTAAATGCATTGCGTCCAATCCTGCCGAAGCCGTTGATGCCGATTTTTGTCATGATGCCTCCTAAATATACTTACGCTTATTATAGCATAAAAGGAATAAAATAGGGAGAAAAAATGTTATTTATGAGAAAAATCCGAGTATATTATTTTTTGGTGTTGCCACAACTATAATTTTGTCACCCGAAGGGCACAAAATTATAGTTGACGGTGTTCAAGACTTAAACACCAAAAAAATAATATACTCAAGAATTTTTCTCTTTTAATCTATTGCTTTGCCTTGGGTTACTGGGCGAGGCAGCGGAGGGAGAAGCCGTAGAGCTTGAGGTTGTAGTCTGCCGGGTAGACTGTGCTATTAGTACCGTATAAGAGCAGGATGTGTGCGCGGGCAGCAGGGGTATAGGCGGAACTAGACCGGTAGAGGCCGTACGTACCCTGAGCGATCGGACTTGAACCAGGATCAGTACGCCCACCAAGGACAAAGTGCGGCCCACTTGGATCAGTCATAGCAGTATAGCTATTATAGTTATTGTAGAGTGTTTGGTATTCTCCAGAAGGGCCACCGGTTGGGAGGCGGAAGGATTTAGGG
>JAZQKE010000025.1:0-4933 GCA_045541995.1 Candidatus Nanosyncoccus sp.
TGTACTTGGTTCAGCCTGATAAATAGAAAAGCGTAATTCCTGCCTGCGCCGGTATTAACAGTACCGTACTCGGCAAGATATTACACTTTTCTATTTATCAGGTGAATCCGCTTTTATACAGCAAAGAGCTATATTATCAAATTCTGCTTTCTATAGGCTGCGTTTCATGACAGCGGCGATAGAGGTATCCTCATCAAAATCGTCTTTGGGTACGTAGCCGAGTAGGTAGGCGACTAGCATCTTATACGTGAGCAGGCCGACAAGTTGGCCGGTGCGATCAATCACCAAGAAAAAGAAGCAGTTGGTGCGAAGGAACGCGGACATGGCCTGCTCCAAAGTGTAATCAGAGCGCAAGTAGTAGACCTTTTTGTCTAAATATTTGGTGGCGCGATCGGTGTTCTTGACCTCTAGCGAATTGAGCGCATCAGTATGAATCAAACCAATAATCTGGTGACCATCCGAAGATAATACCGGGAAATGTGAGGAGCCAGACTGGTAGAGCTTGTCTAGCATCAGCGGACCGAGAAAATCATGCTCGTAAACAAAAGTAATCTCGCTTCTTGGCATCATGATATCTGCTACCTTACGATCGCCAAAACTCATACAAGCAGCGATCAAAGCGCGCTGTTTACCATTTAGAAACTCCTTAGGCGTGCGCTTCATGACGCCGATAAAATCCTCTAAGGACTCTGGCACATACGGAGGACGCTCTTCTGGCTCGGCAGGCTGGCGAAACCTCTCTAAGAATTGATCCACCCACTTTGTAAATTTTGTCATAAAATTACGCATGGTACTAAACTGGAAATTATGTTAATATATATATTATAGCATACCAGGGGGGATTTTGCACAAGTAGAAGGAGGAGAATGAATAAAAAAAGCACAAATACAGGCTGGATTGTAGCAATTGTAGCTATTTTGATTGTCTTTGTCGGCATCGTAGGGTGGCGCTTGGCTGATAAGCAGTCTACGCAGGTAGATTATAGTAAATATGATATCAATTCTTACATTGTCGCGACCGATGATAATGGTAATATCGCCGATCACATCAAGGGCGATCCTAATGCACCCGTACTAATCTACGAATATGCAGATTACCAATGCTCGGCTTGTGCCGGTATGAACACCCGCGTCAACAAGCTACTAGAAGAATACGATGGCAAGGTAGCAGTGGTCTATCGTAATTTCCTGCTTAATTATCACCAAAATGCTACCGCCGCAGCTAGCGCCGCAGAGGCTGCTGGGCTCCAGGGCTACTGGAAAGAATATGCCGACAAGCTCTTTGCCAATCAATCCACCTGGGCTGAGGCATCAGGCGAGGAGCGCACAAGAATGTTTGCAGATCTATTCATGAATGTCACTAACGGTCAGGGCGATGTCAATAAGTTTATCGCCGATATGAACAGTGATGCTGTCAAAGCCAAACTAGCATTTGATGCCGGCTTGTCCAAGAACCTCAATATCCCAGGCACCCCATCATTCTTCTTGGATGGCAATTTAATTGAGCTGACCAACATCTCTAGCGAAGAAGATTTCTTAAATCTCTTCCGCGATAGAATCAACGCCAAGCTAGAGCAACAGAAATAGTCCATCTATCATAGATACCAAAAAGGCCTCTGAGAGTAATCTCAGAGGCCTGCGCGTTTTACCAGCGAAACTTATCTAAACAATTTTCGTTTCGATGAACTCGAGACCGAGGCCAAGAGGTTCGTGCGACTTTTTGCGTGCATAAGCGCGCTTAAGTCCGATACGCATGTACTAACGTACTCCTGTTTAGTTTTATCGTCCTACGACAATTTGGAAAAGACGACATTATCTATTATACTACAGATTGCTAAAAAATGCAAGGGTGTAAGGCAGAAAACGAGGTATCGAGTATATTATTTTGGTGTTGCTATTTAAAAGAGAAAAATTCGACTAAGCTTAGTCAAGAATTTTTCTCTACTAGTTCAGACCCATTGAACTTGGCTAACATATGATATGATTATTATTAGATGGTGATCGTTTGTGGTTTTGATGACGCGTACAACTATGCCCTGGCTCTGCCCGGGTAAAACTGGACAATTGATCCAAGCCGAGGTCCTCTTGCCATGGACACGCTGTCTGGTGGGCGGTTCAAATGTCCACTTGGGCGAAGCCAAAACCCCGAGTCTAGTCGCAACTAGGTTAATTCCTGTGCGGAATCCACTGTATCTACGGGTGCTTTGTGATTTAAAAGTGACATTATACTACCGATGTCCTGCTATTGGTGATCTGCAGTCTCTGTCTGTGAGGTTCTGGTATGGCGGCAACTGCAACCCTGGCAACAACGCTTGCGGGAACAATTCCGGCAGCAACGGCAACTATTGGTCGTCTACGGTTAGCGGTTCTAATTCCTACAACCTGAACTTCAATAGCTCGTCTGCGAATACCAATGCTAACAATAGGACGAACGGGTTCTCTGTCCGGTGTGTCTTCGGGTCCTAGGGCTCGTTGCTCTCCCGTACCACCCACCAGACAACTGCCATCGTCATCAGCATATACATTCATACTCTTGCATGATTTCTGCAAAAATCTTATTGCTTTTGAGATGGCAAAACTGGCCTTTGTAGGCCATTAGAGATTCTATTCCCTTTTTGTCCATCTTGTATTGTTTATATGTCTTGTAGTAATTATACTTGAGTCTTTTTCCTGGAATAATCGCTCCGGGATAGACCACTGCACCAAGAAAAGCAATCCCATGACGAATATTTTGCACCTTCGTTTTTCTTGGATGAAGCGTTAGACCTTCCCTTTGCAGAAATGAGCCAATAGCTGCCACATCTTTCAACGCCTGTGGGAGCTGCTCTTTTGTTACTATAATATAAAAATCATCGACGTAGCGCCCGTAATGCTTGTAGCCCAAGTTGAGCGTGATATAACGGTCGAGCGCATCTAAGTACACATTCGATAGTAGTTGTGATGTCAAATTACCTATAACCAGGCCATGCCCCGGCGGCTGAGTAAACATACTCTTTTCTGGCGGTAAATCTCTCCATGCTGCCGGCCAGCCTCTTCTGACAATATTTTGAGTAGGATCGTCCATGACGACTTGGCGAAGTGCATACTTTAGTAAATCATATTCTTTTGAATCTTTTCTGTCGGCATATAATTGATTTACTCCGACCATCACTTTTTCTAAAACTCTTTTGCGTGGTAAAGACATAAAATACCCTTGTATATCCATCTGAATAGCCCAGGTTTCGATAGCATAATTATGGGATACAACTCTAATATGATGGTCTAGCCTTTTGACCCCAAGCAGTGTTCCCTTTCCTACCCTGCAGGAATAGGAATCGTAAATAAAATGTCGGTCGAACCAGTCATATATCTTGTCATAGATCCAATGGTGAATCACTCTATCCCTAAACGGAGCTGCGAATATCTCCCTTATGACGGGGTTTCTAATTATATGAGCTACTCCCGAACTGGGCATATATCTCTTACTTAACAGGTCGTCCGTCAAGTTCATCAAGTTCTCCATATCATTAACCTCAAAGCGGTTGACGTCTACCGTAGAACGCTTGCCGCCCAGCCTCGCTTCCAAATAGGCAATATACAACTCTAGTAGTAATTGGTGACGATAGTCTCGTAATAATTCCCTATCCAGGATATTACTTACGTCTTTCTCACAATTATCTAGCATACTGTTTTTGGGTGAGTTTGTTAATTTCTAGTCTCTTTTTTTATTTCTTTTACTACTAATTCTTTCAGTTCAACAACCATTTTCGTCATTTTGACTGCGGTCTGTGGATCCCAAATACCTATGTTTGCAGCAACCATATCGGTATCAATAACCATATCTAGATATTTAATAATTTCTTTCAATCCAGTTTGGGAATTCACTTTCCCACGCGCAATGGCATGATAAATAATATCGACTCTGAAGATATTCTCCCAGATGCGTGTACCTATTAGATCTCTGGTATTTGAGTCCATTTTTTTAACTTTTGAATAATATATCGGCATAATTTTAATTAACTGGGCATAGATTTTGGGATAAATTTTTTCTACCTTTGCCAAAGTCCGAATATTGTCTAAAATATCATCTACTTGCTTGTATAATTTCCGAATCTCTGCCTTGGTATATGTCCGGCCAAGTGAGAATTTTTTAATACCGTCACCGAGATCCTCAATATCAGTGTACCCAAGTTTGGCCATGGACTCTTGAAACGAGTCATAACTACGGATAAAAGCAACCCAGTCGAACATAGTTGCTCCTTTGTCTCTATCGACTTGAATCTTCGGGGTCTTGCCCATCCGCAAGCCGATTTCGAAAACATAGACAAGAGCAGAAAAATTGCCCATTTTGTACCAAGGAGCATCGGCGGCAGGAAAAACAATGATGGAATCATTATTTTCTTGCTCTAGTGTGTGAGCGCGGTCTTTTACCAGGGCATAGCGATGCCGTTCTGCTTTGCTGATAGCCTTGGGCTCTGATTGTGCTTTTTTGAGGGCTACTTTTACTTCTTTTCTGGTGGGGACTGTGGCCATTATTTTTCCTTGTTTTGACTAGTTTTATTTTGCTATTAACTTTTTGCTGAATCCGTTGCTGACGGATTCAGCATGCTTCCGGGCGGGGTTCGGGAGAGCAACGAGCCCTAGGACCCGAAGACACACCGGACAGAGAACCCGTTCGTCCTATTGCCAGCACCGGTACCGGCAGACGAGCTACTGAAGTACAGGCAGTAGGAATTAGAACCGCTAACCGTAGACGACCAATAGTAGCCGTAGCTGCCGGAAGCGACCCCGCAAGCGAGGCCAGGGTAGCAGTAGCCGCCATACTGCATTTTAGGGTCTCCAGTGACAAGCTTGCTTCCGGCTGATGCTGCACCATAGGTACTGATAAGGGTAGTAAACTCGGCGTTAGTTGGTAGTCTCCAGCCCTTTGGACAGATGGAGTAAGTGGTAGAGTT
>JAZQKE010000026.1:0-7380 GCA_045541995.1 Candidatus Nanosyncoccus sp.
CAGAATTCTTGATAATATAAATTCTTGCTGTATAAAAGCGGATTTCACCTGATAAATAGAAAAGTGTAATATCTTGCCGAGTACGGTACTGTTAATACCGGCGCAGGCAGGAATTACGCTTTTCTATTTATCAGGCTGAAACCAAGTACAGCAAGAATTTATATTATTGAATTCTGCTGTTGAGATTCTGTGATAAAAGTGTTGAAATCTGGCGCGTAATCTGATATAATGGCATACAATATGGCAATAAAAGTTACAAGAAAAGATCAGAGTGAGGCGAACGAAAACATTATTCGTCGTTTCAATCGTAAGGTATTACAGAGTGGCATTATGCCACTGGCCAAGTCTCAGACTCGTTTTTCTAAGCCTATTTCTAAGCGTGAGCGCAGAAAGAAAGCTATCTTGCGTGAAGCAAGGAAGGCAGAGAAGTTAGAGCGCATCAAACTCGGCCTAAAGTAATTCGAGTTAAAACACCGATATTGGCATTTTTTCTCGTTCGCTCGAACAAAATACCAATCTCGGCGTTTTTTGATATAATAGGAATGTAAAGGAGGTATAATGATAATATTTTTTGGGCCGGCAGGTAGTGGTAAGAGTACGCAAGGGCGGACAATTGCCGATAAATATGGTTGGAGATGGCTGTCGGTGGGCCAGGTTTTACGTGAAACTGGTCAGTTTGACGAAATTTTAAAACGAGGAGAGCTCGTTGATGATGAAACGGTAGTACGATTGATGAATAAGCAAATAGAATTTGCTGAGGCTGAGGGAATGGATGTTGTACTAGATGGATATCCGAGAGATCTGAAGCAAACAGAAATTATGCTTTCAGACAGTGAGTCGCAATTTTTTGATAATATTACTGGTGCGATTATCTTGGAAGTGCCACGTGAGGAGCTTTGGAAAAGGATCGAGGCGCGAGGGCGCGAGGATGACACTAAGGAATCTGTAGAACGTAGATTTGAAATCTTTGAACAAAATATTTGTTCAATTTTACCGCTGTTAGAGCAGAAAAATGTGAAGATTGTGCGGGTTGATGGTGTGGGTGATTATGACGTCGTGACAGACCGCATTACAAAAGTTGTCCAAGAACTGATGCCGGACTCGCCAGTAGTATGGAAAGATGACGAAGCTGATTCGATCGAGAACGATGCCCTAGAGCGCGAGAAATCTTACGGTGAATAATATGCTATAATATTCTTATGAGTGAATTAGAGACAAAAATTACTGCGATGCGTGAAGGCGGTCGGATATTGGGCCAGCTTTTAAAAGACCTGAAAGACTATGTTAAACCTGGTATGTCAGAGAAGGAAATCGATGCTTGGGTGCGTAAAGAAGTCGTTGCTAGGGGAGCGCTCGTGGCTTATGATGAGCTTGAGGAGAAATTCCCAGGAGCGATTTGTATTTCCACTAATGAGCAATTAGTGCACGGTGCACCATCTGATTATATTTTGGAAGAGGGGGATAAAGTATCATTTGATATGGTAATCAAATATAAGGGTTACTATACTGATGCGGCGTTTACGATGTTGGTCGGTAATACTGGCTCACCAGCGGTGAAACGGATGATTTCTGTCACAGAAAGTGCTTTGTACGAGGGAATAGAACAAGTGCGGCCGGGCGCGAAGTTGGGTGATATCGGCTACGCTGTACAGAAAACCCTAGAAAAGGGACATCTTGGAGTAATCGAGAACTACGTGGGGCATTTCATTGGTGATAAGATGCACATGAGGCCGGATGTGCCAAATTATGGTAGGAGAGGACACGGCTATGCCTTACAGGTTGGCGACACACTCTGTATCGAACCGATGGCATCGCTAGGGAAGCCTGCTAACCATGTTGCTCGAGATGGAAGTGGCTGGACAGTAGAGATGAACGACGGGAGCTTTGGCTGCCATTTTGAGCATACGATCTTAGTAACCGAAGACGGTTATGAAATTCTAACCAAAGCATAAACGTTTTTGGCCATATAATAATTTTTATGCTATAATTAAAATATGGATGAAGTCCAGAAGTATGCAGTTGGCCTAGATGTCGGTACTGAGAATGTTCGTGCCGTAGTAGCTACAGTCGGAAAAGACGGTGGTATATCCGTAGTTGGATATAATGAAGGGCCAAATGCTGGTATGCGCAAAGGCGTGGTTGCCAACTTGACCGGACCGGCAGAGTCAATTGATAGAATGCTTGGTGAGGTTGAGCGTATGAGCGGTTTTGAGGTAAACTCCGCATTCGTGTCAATTAATGGTGCGCATGTGATGAGTGTCAAAGCATCCGGTATGATTGCCGTTGGCGCAGAGGACCATGAGATTACAGATGATGATTTGGCTCGCGTAGAGCAGGCAGCAGTGATTGGCCGAGTCCCGGCTAATAGAGATATTTTGGATGTGTTGCCATTATCTTACACTTTAGATGGACAGAAGGGGATTAAAGATCCGCTAGGTATGACAGGCTCTAGATTGGAGTTGGATGCGAGCGTGATCTCCGCATTGGCGCCAAACTCTGTTAACCTCAGGAAGGCGACCGAGGGTGCGCATGTTTTTGCAGAAAAACTGGTACCGTCAGTGGTAGCAGCGGCAAGGGCAGTTTTGTCCGAGAAGCAGATGGAGAATGGTGTGGCCGTTGTGGATCTCGGTAGTGCGACTACTAGCGTAGCGATTTTTGAGGAAGGTGATTTGCAACATGTGGGAGTATTGCCAATGGGCGCCCATAATATTACTAATGATCTTGCAATTGTATTACAGATCGAGCCGGAAATAGCCGAAGACATCAAGCGACGTTTTATTGCTAAGAGTTTGGATGGAGAGGAGCCAGCTGGCGATATTATTGTAAAACAAGGTCATAAGGAACTGGTATTCCCGCGTGTCGAGGTTAATGCCATTGTCGAAGCAAGGTTAGCAGAAATATTTGATGGCGTACGCAAAGAACTAAAAGCTGCTAAATATGATCGTAGATTGCCAGAAGGCGTAGTGTTAGTAGGTGGCGGTTCTAAGCTAAAAGATATTTCCGTTTATGCGCGTGAGGCGCTGGAAGCATCAATCAAAATTGGTATTCCAAAAGGCTTAGGCGGGGTAGCGGACGCGATTGAAAAGCCCGAGTATGCAGCAGCAATTGGACTAGCTATGATGGCGGCAAAAGAGAGTGGTGGACAGAGGCAAAAGCTGAACAAAAAAATTAAAAAGGACCAGAAAAAAGGCGGAATTTTTGGCAAAATTTTCAAAAAATTTTAGGCCAAAAAATAGCATCAAAAATCCTTGCACAAAAAATTTATAATAACAATTTAAAAAATGGTAAAAAATGCAAAAGTTTCAAAAAGCCAAAAATGCCATTTTTGAAAATTGAATAACTTTTTTTATTGTACTTTACAAAACTGTGTTATAATAGGGGTAATTAAAAGTGAGGAAATATTAAAATGCCTGAAGTTAAACCAACTGAGGTGGAAAGCACAGCAAGTATCAAAGTAGTCGGGGTCGGCGGCGCAGGTGGTTCTGCTGTAAATAGAATGAAAGAAGTCGGCTTGAACGGCGTGGAGTTTGTAGCAATTAATACAGATGCTCAGGCTTTACACCATTCATCTGCTGATACTAAGGTACATATCGGCAAAGGCCTAGGTGCCGGCGGCGATCCTGAAAAAGGTCGCGAGTCTGCGGAGGAAAGCCGCGAGAATATTGGCAAAGCGCTAGATGGTGCAGATATGGTGTTTGTTACCCTTGGTGCCGGTGGTGGTACCGGTTCTGGCGCTGGGCCAATCGTAGCCCAAGAGTCACACGGACGTGATATTTTAACAGTCGGTGTCGTGACCAAACCATTTACTTTTGAGGGTGCTAAGCGCAAAGAAAATGCCGATATCGCTATCGAGAAACTATCCCACGAGGTAGATGCATTAATTACTATCCCAAATGATAGATTATTACAGACAATTGATCCACGCACTCCGCTGCTAGAGACATTTAAGATTGCTGATGATGTCTTGCGTCAGGGTGTTCAAGGTATTTCCGAGCTAATTACTGAGCATAGCTTGATCAACCTAGACTTTGCCGATGTTAAAGCTATCATGAAAAATGCTGGCTCGGCGCTGATGGGTATTGGCCGTGCTAGCGGTGAGAACCGTGCTGTACTAGCCGCGCAACAGGCAATTGAGTCCCCACTGATTGAAGTCAAGATTGAGGGTGCTAAGGGTGTACTCTTCTCCGTAGCAGGCGGTTATGATATGAGCATGAGCGAGATTCAAGAAGCAGCTGAGGTGATTACTGGTGCAGTTGCTCCAGATGCCAACATTATCTTTGGTGCATCAATCCGCCCAGAACTAGAGGATGAGGTAGTGATTACTGTGGTTGCTACAGGATTTGATTCGGATTATTATCGCGCGATTGATCGCCAAAAAATTGCCGAAGCAGCGGCTGAGGCTGCTCCAGCTGAGTCGGAGGGAGAGGGCGCAACCGTAGTCACCGCTACAGATGGTGCTTCTGTCGATCTAAGTGAAGTCGAAGATAAAGGCCCAACAGTAGCGAGCGAAGATTTTGCTAAAGATGCAAAAGAAAACATGTGGGATTCTATCCGTACAGAAGAGTCTGAAGAAGATTTAGACGTACCACCAACACTAAGGGCGAAATTCCGCAAGAAAAAGAAATAAGCATTAGCACTCTCTAGCAGAGAGTGCTAATTAACAACAGGGGTGAATAACGGAGGTAAAATGTCGCTGAAAATCAAGATCGGAGATAGCAAAGTGCTAGAGAGTCGCGAAGCGATGGATGGCACTATGATCCGTAGGCGACGTGTTACATCTGATGGCAAGATTAGATTTACTACATATGAGCGGATTGAGATGCCAACTATTATGGTGCGAAAACGTAGCGGCAACAGAGAAGAGTTTGATCGCGATAAGTTAATTACTTCTGTGAAACGTAGCGTGGGCAAATTCTTTAACTCTTCGTTAGAAGTAGAAGAAGTGGTAGACAAGGTAGTAGATAGAATCTACGATCTAGGAGAAGAAGAAGTCGAATCGAGTCAAATTGGCGATCTAATGCTTGATGTGTTGGCCGAGGTAAATGAGGTGGCATATGTGCGTTTTGCCAGCGTATTCCAAGAGTTTAAGACCTTATCCGAGTTCGAGCAGATTATCAAAAAACAAAAACAGAAAAAAGAAGTCACAAGAAAATAAGTAGAAAGGAGTGGGATGAAACTAACGGTATTGTGGAATGAGCAAACAGACTATGCTAGCGAAGTGAGAGAGTGGTTGCGCGATTTTGAGCATGACAATCATGGTGCTATAATACATCAGCTAGATCCGGAGTCAATAGAGGGCGGTGATTTTGCGCACCTATATGATATTTTACAATATCCAGCGGTAGTGGTGACGGATGAAGATGGCAGACTAATCCGGATGTGGAAGGGGAGACCGATGCCGCAGATTGATGAGGTGGCTTATTGGAGTAGTGGCGTGTAATTTCAAGATATTTTCATGACAAAGTGCTTGTAAAATGAAAAATGATTATGTATAATGGAAAATAACTGGAAAAGCGTAATAGTTTTCCTTGGACAATTATAAAAACGGAGGTTTAATGAAGAGCAGGGCAAAAGAGCTCTTGCAGTCGCGACAAGAACTGTCTTCTAAGCTAAAGGAATGGAAGGCGGTGGGCAGTTACAAAGAGGCAAATCCTTTTTGGAAGGTTTTTCGCGGTACCGTGGCGGTGTTTTTTGTAGCCTTTTGGGTGGCATTCTTTGCCTCTTCGATTTTTAATCCGACAGAGGAATCCGAGGCGGCCGTAGTAGAGAATAATCTAACCAGCGGTGATTATTATGTAAATATCAAGTCATCTGATGTTACGCTGGATGTGGTAACTACCCCTAGTGCTACTAATGGCGCAATGACGGTAACTAGTAGTACTGTCAGCGCATCTTCTAATGTGCCGACAGGTTACAAGCTTTATCTTGGTATCTCCCCATTCGATTCTACGGGTGCGGAGAAATCTGCTGCTGACAAGCAGAAAAATGGCCTCTATTTAGACGGGAACTTATCTCGCGTGGATGGTGCAGTGATTGCTGGGGCTAGCGGTACAGCCACTACACCGGCGGCACTAGGTGCGGATACCTGGGGCTATGCTGTAGACAAGAATTCTTATGGTGCTCCAACTGTTTGGACTACGGAGGATCACTCTACGATGTCTAGTGCGGAGCCGACATCGGATAAGTTTGCCGCTGTGCCAACAGTAGGGAATGATGAATTAATCCAGACGGCTAATGGTCCAACGGCCGAGGGTAGCGAGAATACTTCTACCATCTACTATGGCATTATCTCGTCTGGCGAAAAGTCACAGGGTGCTTACTCTAACACCATCGCCTATACTGCTGTAGCGGTGACTGATCCGTCCGCAGATCTTACATTTACTCCATCATCTTACGTCCGCCAAAAGACATATGAGGAGATGACAAGCACCGATGCAACTGTCACTATTCAGACCCCGATTTTTACTGATATGAGTGATATCGGGAATATATCTGTTACTCTATCTGGTGGCCCTCTAAATGAAACCCTAAACTGTGGCAGCCCTACTGCATCGACAGACGCTAATCATCAGTTGGCTATTACATGTTATTTGCCAAAAGGCTATGCTGGCAAATATAATGTAGTACTAAATCTGCCAAAGTTTGGACAGACATTTACTGGTACGTATCAGTATGTAGTAAATGATTGGCAATATATTTCTGCAATGCAAGAGATGACATCGACAGTCTGTGATAGTGCGGGTACTGTCACTTCGTCTACTAACCCTGTACCAGAAAAGTTCCTGACTGACGTACGTGGCGGTGGTGGTCATATCAATCCGTCTACGGGTGCCTACACAGAGACTGCTACTGGTAAATACCGTGTTCGTAAGTTAGCCGATGGGCACTGCTGGATGACAGAAAACCTCGATCTCCCACAAGATACCACAGATACATTCTATAGCTACGATACCAATTTGACAGAGGTACCAGATAGCGCTACCCATGCCGGTACCACCGGATTCCACTATGCTCAAGATCCTACCACTGGCATCATCTCTTGGAGTCCATCGAACGACCACATCACAACTGCCGGCCAGACAGATACCAATGTGCTGAATGATCATACGTACTATGGCAACGGCAACCTAGGCAATCGACAAGCTACCACCACAGACGGTGAGACACAGGGAATTGGTACCTACTACAACTGGGCAGCCGCAACGGCACAATCTGGCGGGGACACCGGCGACGCCGCAAACTCGTTCTGTCCTTACGGGTGGCGCCTCCCCACCGGCAACACCACCGGAGAATTCCAATCACTCTACACCCAATATCCAACCTATGATCAAATGCGTAAGTATCCAGTGGGGATGGTGTTGGGAGGGAGATATGGGTGGG
>JAZQKE010000027.1:0-24162 GCA_045541995.1 Candidatus Nanosyncoccus sp.
TAAACAAGATTCGGTCTCACCATTCGTCGCCCCTTCCTCTATTTGCCCTAAATCCTTCCGCCTCCCAACCGGTGGCCCTTCTGGAGAATACCAAACTCTCTACAATAACTATAATAGCTATGATGCTATGACTAATACTGCTGGACCACACTTTATCCTCAGTGGTGGCCGCGACGGTACCAGTCCCTACGATTGGGGTACGAACGGCCTCTACTGGTCTAGTTCCGCCTGGACTTCTGCTACCGACGCGTACCGCCTGTTCTTATACGGTACCAGTAGCGCAGTCTACCCGGCGGACAGCGGCTACAAGCGCCGCGGCTTCACCCTCCGCTGCCTCGCCCAGTAACCCAAGGCAAAGCAATAGCTTCTGCCCCTTGGCTCTGGAAAGATAAAATTTTTCCCCTATGCTTTTAATTTTATTAATCTGTGCTAGCATGGGGTGATGAATAGCTCTCAACACAAAGGCACAATTACGCCTAATGGCGTAGTCCTAAAGCCTCACGAAAATGCGACAGCTGTATTATTAACAGAATACGGATTTAATTTAGAGTTAATCCCACCAAGTAATATTCTTGGCATTCATACACCAGATATCAAGATGTGTGGCCTGGAATGGGAAATGAAGGCACCAATAGGGGAGGGTAACCAGTTGATAGAGAACACTATTCAGAAAGCGTTAAGGCAGTCATCAAATATTATTATCGATTTGCGACACACAAAAAGACATCAAGCAAAATGTTTGAGAGAAATAGAAAAGCAATACAAGAATAAGAAAGCCATAAAACGCCTCAAAATTATAAAGAAAGATGGCAAAACGCTTGATTTTCAGAAATAGATACACTATAATCAAAAGTAATGAGGGCAGGACCTGCAGTGTAATATGCGGGACACCGCCCTCTTTTTGGTTAAATAAAGACAAAAAGCAACGTTCTGAAATCCTTCCGCCTCCCAACCGGTGGCCCTTCTGGAGAATACCAAACACTCTACAATAACTATAATAGCTATACTGCTATGACTGATACTGCTGGACCGCAATTTATCCTAGGTGGGCGCACTGAACCTGGTTCAAGTCCGTTCTATCAGGGTACGAGCGGCTACTACTGGTCTAGTTCCGCCTATACCAGTGCTACCGGCGCGTACGGCCTGCGCTTAGTCGGTACTAATAGCGCAGTCTACCCGGCGTACGGCAGCGGCAAGCGCAGCGGCTTCTCCCTCCGCTGCCTCGCCCAGTAACCCAAGGCAAAGAAATAGCTTCTGTCCCTTGGCTTTTTAAGGATCTGTTGTAGAGTAATATAATGAAGACTTACTATCCGCCCCCCCACCGGCAACACCACCGGAGAATTCCAATCACTCTACAATCAATATCCAACCTATGATCAAATGCGTAAGTATCCAGTGGGGATGGTGTTGGGTGGGAGATACTATTGGGGTGATGGCACACTGAATTATCAGGGTACGCGCGGCTACTACTGGTCTAGTTCCACCTCTGCCAGTGCTACCTACGCGTACAGCCTGTACTTAAGCGGTACTAATAGCACAGTTAACCCGGCGGGCTACTACAACAAGCGCGACGGCTTCCTCCTCCGCTGCCTCGACTGCCGTTTCGCTTTACTTCTCCTGTGTTTGGTGCAGACAAATATAAAAACCAAAAGGGAAGTAGTAGAGTGTATTTCCTAAATCCTTCCGCCTCCCAACCGGTGACCCTTCTGGAGAATACCAAACACTCTACAATAACTATAATAGCTGGACTGCTATGACTGATACTGCTGGGCCACAGTTTATTCTCAGTGGCTGGCGCAGCGGTACCAGTCCCAGCGCTCAGGGTACGATCGGCTACTACTCGTCTAGTTCCGCCAATACCAGTACTACCCTCGTGTACTACCTGTACTTATACGGTACTAATAGCGCAGTCATCCCGGCGCACTACGCCTACAAGCGCGCCGGCCTCTCCCTCCGCTGCCTCGCCCACTTCGTATTTATCATGAATCAAATAAGGACCCAAAGGGTCTTTATTTGATTCGTGGTGAGGGTTAATTGGCCAGGCTTTAACAGATTGCAAGGAAGATGTCTGTAGAAATCAGCACATACAGATGATACAATAGAAGAATGAGCAAAATAGTGTATCCCTCTTTTTCGAAGCACAATTATTACGCAAAACAAATAGTTTCGGCATACGTGTTAAAAGAAGGCCCCGTACCCCTTAATCCATTCATGAACTGGGGCTATTTCTTGGATGACATGGTTGACCGTGACCTTGTGCGTAAAGCAAATACGAGACTAATAGAGTTAAGCGATGAAATCTGGCAATTTGGTGAAATATCAAATGGATGCTATCATGAACTATTGCTTGGCATGAAGCGGGGAATGTTAATTAAATTCTTTGCTGTCGGTAGCCAAATTGATATGGTTAAGCCGGTTACGAATCTGGATGACTTGATATTTGAGCGAGAGCTAGTTGACGAAATAGACATTGAAGAGTTTAGACAGAGATTGAAGGAATATCAATCATCAAAACCGACAAGTATTTCCGACTAGGTCAAATTATTGGGGATTTAACGGACATTTATAGATTGCGAAATAGTTAAAAATTGTTCTATAACCCAAATGGTGGGTCGCGAGGGGCTCGAACCCCCGACCTCCTCGGTGTAAACGAGGCGCTCTAGCCAGCTGAGCTAGCGACCCATGGTACTGCTTTAACATTTTAGCATATTTTCTCTAAAAAATGAATAGTTTTTTGATAACGTTTATGCTAAAATAAAAGTAGTGGGCATTTTTTGCTCAGCGTTTAGCAGCAGAATATCTACTAATACGCAGATATAAGCAGAAAGGAGAAATGTGAAAAAATGTAATAATTGTGGGGCAGAGCAGCCAGACGAGTCTCTTTTCTGTGGGCAGTGTGGCTTCCGATTGGATAATATTAAAAATGGTATCCCAGGGCCAATGCCAGAAAAAAAGGATGTGCCTAGGGAGGATAATATTGATACAGGGAATGTAAACGATGTTCCGGAGCCAAATCAAAAACCTACACCAACAATGCTGCCGCCTACTGATCGTTTTGCTTCGGCTGATCAAAATATTGGTAAACCTGTGGAGCCAGTGGAGCCCGTTACGTCGGCAGAACCTGTTGAATCTGTTGAGCCTGTTGTGCCGGTAGAGCCCGTCGTGAGTGTTTCTGAGAGTATTGAAGTGGTTGAGCCAGCAGAGCCAGCAGAACAGCCTGTTGAGCAGCCGGCAGAACCAGTAGAATCGGTAGAGCAGTCTGTTTCAGCAGAAGCTTTACTTGATCAGGCGAAGCCTGTGGCGCCTAAAAAATCAAATAAATCTCTAAAAATTGTTCTTGTTGCAGTTTGCGTTGTGCTTGTAATTGTGTGTATCGCTGGCTTTGTGATAGCCAACTCTAACACCGGTAAAAACAAGAAGTCTAACAATAGCTCGAGTAATTCATCACAGCAGGTGCAGCAGAATACAAACAATAACTCAGCTCAGAATGATACAGTTGCAGCTGCTATCAGTGGCTGGGAATTCTTAATTCCGCAAACTTATGATTACAGAATCACAGGAGATACGTTGGTAATCTATGGTAATGATAATGCTTGGGCAGCGCGTATCAGTTATGATGGATCAGAGTATGCTAATATCGCCTCCAATCTGGATGCAATTCAGCAATCGATAGCGAATAAAGGATATAGAATTACTCGTTCTGGATCCGATGCATATGGCGGTAGCGAATATTACTGGTTTGATGTGGATATTGAACAAACAGGAGAAAAGGGTGTATTTGCCATAACTCAGGCCCCTGATACGGGTACATTTACGATTGTACTGGTAGATGTAGATGGTACGCAAGATCACAGTATGCTAACTGAAATTTCTGATATTATCAACTCCGCTATGAAATCCAATAATTAATTATAGCAATTATATGGTAAAATAGAGGGGAAAGGAAGTTTTTTCTATGACCAAAAAACAGATTGATGAAGCAGAGATGGATACGGAGTTTGCCAAGAGGATGCGCCATACACTTTCGCATGTGTTGGCTGCAGCAGTGAAAGAGCTTTATCCTGGCGTAAAAATGGGCATCGGTCCAGCTATCGAAAATGGATTTTATTATGACTTTGATTTTGGTGATGTAAAAATATCTGACACTGACCTACCTCGTATTGAGAAAAAAATGCGCGGCATTGTACAGAGAAAACTTCCAATGACAAAACGCGAAATTTCCAGAGAGGATGCTCAGAATTGGGCTGTCTCCGAGAATCAGACTTTTAAAAAAGAGCTGATTGATGAGCTTCCGGAGGATGAGACGATTTCTTTCTACGATATGGGCGATTTGTTTACCGATCTTTGCAAGGGGCCACACGTAGTAGATACTGGTGAGTGCGGCGTGTTCAAGCTGACGCGAGTCGCGGGTGCCTATTGGCGCGGAGACGAAAAGAGAGAGATGCTAACACGAATTTATGGGGTAGCATTTGAGACAGAAGACGAACTAAAAGCTTACCAAAAGCAGCAAGAGGAAGCGAAATTACGTGATCATAGAAAACTTGGTCAGCAGCTAGAGCTATTTTGCTCATCGCCACTTGTTGGCTCTGGATTGCCGCTGTTTACGCCTAGGGGAACAATTTTGCGTGATCTTTTGAATAAATTAGCACAAAGTTATAGAGAGGATAGAGGATATCAGAAAGTATGTATTCCGCACATCGCTCTAGTGGATCTCTATAAGACGTCCGGACATTACGCTAAATTCCCGGAGTTACTTAAATTTACTAGCTCGGAGTCAGGAGATGAATTAGCACTTAAGCCAGTCAACTGTCCACATCATGCTCAGATTTTTGCTTCGCAACCACGTTCGTACAAAGAACTACCTGTGAAATATCTCGAGACAACAATGGTTTACAGGGATGAGAGGAAGGGTGAATTAGGCGGTCTATCGAGGGTGAGAGCAATCACCCAGGACGATTCGCACGTGTTTTGTACAGATGATCAGATTGGCGAAATATTTGGCGAGCTAATTGAATCTGCCAAAGACCTATATTCTAAGGTGAATATGAAACTTCGCCTCAGGCTATCATTTAGGGACGATGGTGATGGCTATATTGGTACTCCAGAGATGTGGCAAAAGGCCGAAGCGGCGATCCAAGAGATGGCAGAGAAGTACGAAATGGATTATTTCGTGGGAGAGGGTGAGGCAGCAATGTATGGGCCAAAGATGGATTTCATGGCAGAGGATGCTTTGGGTCGTGAGTGGCAGCTTGCTACGGTGCAGCTGGACTATGCACAACCAGAGAGATTTGGGCTAGAGTATGTTGCTGAGGATGGTTCAAAGAAGCGGCCTGTGATGGTGCATTGTGCGCTTGTGGGTTCGATTGAACGCTTTATGAGTGTATTTATTGAGCATACAGCAGGATGGTTTCCATTCTGGTGTGCCCCAGAGCAGGTAAGGATTCTGACAGTTAACGACAGTGTATCTGATTATGTTGGCGAGATTAAAGATATCTTGCAGGGTATTGTGCTAAATGAGCCGATTAAGAGTAATACTTTGAGATATGAAGTCGACGATTCTAATGAATCACTGGGTAAGAAGATTAAGCGCGCCACAGCGATGAAGATTCCTTGCGTGCTGATTGTTGGGCCAAAAGACGCAGAGGCAAAAGAAGTTAGTGTACGCCTGAAAGATAAAGAGGAAAAGGTCAAATTAGCAAAGCTTGCTGCCTATCTAAAGGAGTTACAATAATTGGTTAAGCCCTATACTGGCCCTTGTATCGTGATTGTGGGGCCCACAGGTTCTGGAAAGACGGGTGTAGCTATAGAAATCGCTCAGATACTGGCTAAGGGGCTTCTAACGGGTACTCTTGGCGATGGTGATAAGCGGCAGGGAATAATCAAAGGGGCTGAAATTATATCAGCGGATTCTAGGGCTATTTACCGACATATGAATATAGGCACAGCTAAGCCAACAAAAGAGGAGCAAGACGCGGTAGTGCATTATGGTTTAGATTTAGTAGAGCCTGGCGAGCGGTATACGGTAGCAGATTGGAAGCAGATGGCTGAACAAAAAATTGATGAGATCAGAAAAAAAGGTAAGGTGCCAATCGTGGTTGGCGGGACAGGATTGTATGTAGACGCTTTGGTGTTTAACTATCAGTTCCGAGGGAAGACTGGGGAAAAAGCAGCGAAGGGTGCTAGTAGTGAACAAAAAATGTGTTCAGACCGTCAGAATATGTTGTCCAGCTACGTAGTATTTGGTATTAAGTGGGATATGAATGAGCTGAAGGACAGACTAGCAAAAAGAATTGATAAATTATTTATTCAAGATTTGTATGATGAGACAAAATTATTAGTAGAAAGATATGGTTGGGGGAGCCAAGCAATGACTAGTGATATTTATCAATTTGCTTGGGGATATTTGCAGGGAGAGTATAGCCTAGAGGAGGCCAAAAGACTATGTTTATATCAGGATTACCATCTAGCTAAAAGACAGATGACATGGTTCAAGAGAAATCCAAAAATTATCTGGTTGCCTCTTGATAAAATTAAGCCGGCCGTGATAAAATGTATACAAGATGGTTAAAGAAAATAACACTCCGCTAGAAAAATTGTTTGGCTCTAAGACTAGAGCAAAGCTCCTAGCATTATTCTTTGAAAATCCAGGTAAGTCTTTCTATGTGAGAGAGATTACCAGGGTAATTGATGAGCAGATTCACTCTGTGCGTCGCGAGCTTTTAAATCTTGGTAATATAGGTCTCGTCAAGAATGATACTTATGATAATAAAGTATATTATTCAGCAAATATGAAACATGTGTACGCACATGCATTTTCTGAAATGTTTAATGCTAAAGTTCCGGAAGTAAAGGAGCACAGCATGAAACGCGATGCGTGGGAGGAGTACGTCAAACCGGTCAAAAATTATTTGGCTGGTTTAATCGTTACTAACCGTGTGCCTGGCCAAGAGGGCATCGATCTATTAATTATCGGCGACGACAAGACTAAGAAACTTACTCATTGGGCCGAGGTGATAGAGAAGAAGATGGGTAAGCCATTGAACTTCGTGATCATCAGTGCGGATGATTACACATACCGCAAGAGTGTGCGAGATCGTTTCCTGACAGAGATTATGGAGATGGATATCACTCAGATTTATGATCCCGAGAAATTAATTAAAGAGTAAATCTAAAATAGATATAATAACAGAAAAGAGGAGGAAAAATGTTCGAAATTGAAAGTAAGAAACCAGAAGAGATTACAGTGATCACCAAGAAAACATCAATTACTTTTGATATGGAGAAATTTACTATAGATGCCGGGCTTGATGTTGGTAAAATTCAGGGGCCAGGCGAGTTTGAGATTGCAAATGCTACTATCAGGGGTATTGCAGTGCCTAAGACTGGCTCTTCATCTGAGGATACAGCAGATGGTAAGGCTGATGGAGTGCGCCCAGAGTTATCTGGTGAGACAATCTATGATGTAGAAGTGGGAGGGGTGCATATTGGTATTATTGGCGATATTGATAGAGGTCTAGATGATCTTGGGATGGCAGATATTCTGTGCACATCGTCTGTCAGAGCAATCCGTGAGATCGAGCCAAAATTAGTAGTTGCTACTGGCAATATTGATGGTATGGTAACAGAGCTGAAATTGACAGCAAGGACAGAGAAGAAGCTAAAGATCAAGAATGCTGATGCTTTGCCGGCAGCGATGGAAGTGGTAGCACTGAGCTAGATTATGCAGCCTTTGATGATAATTATTGTTTTAGTTATTATCTTAGGATCGATGATTTTGCATGAATTATCGCATGGCTTGATGGCTTATGCACTGGGAGATACAACAGCCAAAGACGAGGGGCGTTTGTCCCTCAATCCACTAAGACACTTAGATCCAATTACCTCTGTGTTGATACCTTTGTTGATGTTCTTTACAGGTGGACCTATCTTTGGTGGGGCAAAACCTGTACCAATTAATTCATATAGGCTAAAGGGTGGAGCTTGGGGAATGGCGCTAGTTGCGATAGCCGGACCAATAACTAATTTCTTGCTTGCACTCACTGCATTCTTGATTGGGCATTTTACAGGGCTGCTTTATGGAAGCGATCTTGGTGGTTCGATTTTTACATACATTATTACGATTAATCTTGGATTTTTTATCTTTAATATTCTACCCGTACCACCGCTTGATGGCTCGAGGGTATTGTATGCAATAGCTCCAGATGGAGCAAGGGATGTTATGGAGAAATTGGAGCGTGGATTTGGAATATGGCTAGTTTTTGGGCTTATTTTGATATTCTCATCAGCATTATCTTCTCTGATGATGAACGCAACTAGCGGCATATTGCAATTCTTCTTTATGTTAGTTGGTGCACGGTAGTTATGCTATAATAGAAGTAGCCCTGGTGACAAATGATTTTCCTGAATAATCATTGCTTAGGGATTTCGCGGCGTTACTTCCGTGGAAGTACGCATAAGATTTTACCCACCTTGTACATAAAACAGGGAAAGCAACGTCACTAGGGTAATAAGGATGGGCCAATGAAACAGAGAATCAGAGTAGTAGGATATGCTAAGAGGGGGGAGGACGTTTTGTTGCTGAAAAAAGCTCTTGGTAGATCTGAGGCCGCCCCAGAGTGGGAGCTCTTAACAGGAAAGATCAGATTTGGAGAGCAGCCAGAGGAAGCGATGGCTAGGACGGCTTATGAATATTTGGGAATAGAATTAACAGAGGTTAAACTGCGGGATGTAGTGACTTTTACCGATCTTGCTGGCGCATCTAGGCAGGGGAATCTCTATATTATTTATGATATTTCACTGCCGGAAACATCAAGAATTAACCCAATCGACAGATATACTGCCTATAAATATGTAAAAAGAGAAGAGATGGCTGCTCTTAAATTGGAGGATGCTACGATCTCTACGCTAGAGATATTAGATGGTAGAATAGGGTCGACAAAGTTGGAGACTAGAGATGCGGTAAATGGGGCAACCGTATATGTAGATGGCGGCAGCAGGGGTAATCCCGGGCCAGCTGCAATTGGCTATTATATTGTCGGTGAGGACGGAAAAGAGATTGCCAGGGGTGGAGATTTTATTGGTTTTGCTACCTCTAGAATAGCAGAATATTTTGCGATGAAAGAAGGATGTCTGAAGGCCAAGGAACTGGGGCTGAAAAGGGTACGATTTGTGGGCGATAATCTGATGATGATTAACCAGCTAAGAGGAATATACCAGGTGAAGAATCAGGATTTGATGGAGATCTATAATGATATCCAAGAAATCCTACAGAATTTTGAAGCAGTGAGCTTTGTCCATGTCAGGAGAGAACAGAACAGGGAGGCGGATCTAGAAGCAAATAAAGCGATGGAAGGACATTTTTCTAGGCGACACGATACCAAGCAGGGTAACATAGAGCCATAGAATTGATCGCGTGTGGAACTGGAAATTTTTGGGGTTTTGGGATATAATGATGACAGCTCGAGAGACGATCGCTGGTCTACCAGAGGAAAGTCCGGGCAGCACAGGGTATGGTAGTCGTTAACGGCGACCGTTCGAAAGGATAGGGAAAGTACCACAGAGACAAATCTGCCGATGACCTTCGGGTACAGGTAATGGTGAAAAGAGTGAGGTAAGAGCTCACAGCGATGGATGGTGACATCTGTCGGAGGCAAACCCTACCAGCTGCAAGGAGTGCTATACACCCTGACCCGGGGATGCATGTTCACCGCTTGAGCTCTAGAGCAATTTAGAGCCTAGATAGATGGTCGTCCTACTCGTCAGAGTAGACAGAACCCGGCTTATCATCGAGCGCATCAAAAAACCTCGCCTAAAGCGAGGCTTTTTGATGTTTTGCTATATTTGCATTGATGCTCAAGCGTTATTTTACGAGGCCTTTTTTCTTCAGGGTGCGAAGAGTAGAAGCGGCGACGTTGATTTTTACTTTATGACCGTCGACTACGAGGGTCTTTTTCTGGATGTTTGGCTTGAAGACCTTGCGAGTCTTTCTTTGGGAGAAGGACACGTTGTGGCCGTACATTTTACCTTTGCCGGTGATTTCACAAACTGCCATATTATTTCTCCTTAACTGCGTTTACAATTGCTTTGAATGCCTCTGGCTGATTAACGGCGAGCTCTGCGAGAATCTTGCGATCGACGGTGATATTTTTGGCTTTCATACCAGCGATAAGCTGAGAGTAGGAAAGGCCAAGCTCGCGGGAAGCATTGTTAATACGGGTGATCCAGAGAGCGCGAAGGTCGCGTTTTTTGTTTCTACGATCACGGTATGCGTAGCTAAGGGATTTGATAACACCCTGTTTAGCCATACGATAGCTACGGGTGCGGTAATGTTGCATGCCCTTAGCGGCTTTTAAAATCTTCTTATGTTTTGCACGTGCAGGTACACCTCTTTTTACTCTCATCTTAAACTCCTAATGCGGTCTTAATGTTTTTAGCAATCTTGCCGCTTACGGTTGCAGCGGTTTTCATGTTGCGTTTCCTAGCTTTCGACTTTTTGGCTAAGATGTGGTTTTTGTAAGCGCGCTCGCGAACGAGTTTACCGGAACCGGTAACCTTGATGCGCTTGGCTGTACCTTTATGCGTTTTTAGCTTTGGCATAAAAACTCCTTTGTTAGTTTATTATATAGGGAAAGAGCATGTCTAGGACCGTGGAAGTCAAAAGAGTTACTTCTTCCGAATCCCGATAGACAAGTTGCGCCCGGCGAATTGAGGCTTGCCTTCTACGATAATGGTGTCACCAAGCTCGGCTAGGATTTTATCTAGAAGTCCTTGGCCGAGATCTTTGTGGGCCATTTCGCGACCACGGAAGATGACCATGATCTTGACGCGATCACCGTTTTCGATGAAGCCTTTAATCTTGCGGACTTTGATGTTAAGGTCGTTGTCGGAGATTTTGAGGCCGAATTTCATCTGCTTGAGCTCGGACTGTTTTTCGCGAGCTTTTTTGCGGTTTTTAGCCTGTTCTTTCATCTTTTGGTACTGGTATTTACCCCAGTCGATGATTTTGACAACAGGCGGATCGGCATTAGCGGCGATCTCTACAAGATCGACACCCTGATCTCTGGCGAGAAGTTGGGCATCTCTGGTACTCATGATACCGAGCTGCTCCCCACTGGCTCCAATTACGCGTACTTTTTCATGGCGGATCTCTCCGTTAATGCGAGTGTGCGAATTGTTTTTACCTATGGGAATCCTTTCTCTTAACCTTATCTATATTATTGTAGCAAATTTAAAGGGAAAGTTCAAGGGGTAAGAGCGGAAAATGTCGGAATTTCTACATCTATATGGGCGGTTGGGCTGTAATGTAATCAAAAAAGGTTGGTGGGCGGTTGGTAGCGAAAGCTGATTGCCTCGGCGATATGAGGCTGCTCTATGCGTTCTGAGCTATCTAGATCTGCGATGGTGCGAGCGATCTTGATGGTTTTGAAGTAGCTACGAGCTGATAGATTAAGAGAGTCTGCGGCCTGATCGATAAAGGATTTGGTTGGCTGTGATAGCGGGATATGCCTTACAACCTCTGGTGAAGAAAGGGAAGCATTATAAGTGGTATTATCCTGGTAGCGTTGGTGTTGGATAGAGATAGCGCGGGCGATGGTTTGACGAAGGGACTCCATAGAGGAGCTAGTACTGTCTTTATTGGTCCGTTGAGGCAAGAGATCGGATGTCTTTATGCGACTAACTGTAGTAAATAAGTCGATACGATCTAGTAGCGGACCAGATAGTTTATGCTGGTAGTTTTGGATTTGACGATCTGTACAGGTACAGGGGTGAGAAGGGTCATTTAGGTACCCACAAGGACAGGGATTCATGGTGGCTACGAGCATAAAATTAGCTGGGTAGGTAGCTCTAATTTTGGCGCGCGTAACAGTGATCTGGCGATCTTCTAGAGGTTGGCGAAGGGCTTCGATAGTAGAACGTGGATACTCGGGAAGCTCGTCGAGAAAGAGTGCTCCAAGATGCGCAAGGGAAATCTCGCCAGGCTGAGCCTTTGGACCACCGCCAATAAGCGCCGCAACACTTGTGGTATGATGCGGCGTACGGAAGGGGCGTGAGCTGACGATCCTGTCAGTAATATTAGAGAGCGCGTGGAGTTTTGTGACAGCGATTTGTTCAGAAGGATTAAGTGGCGGGAGAAGATGGAGGGCAGCTTTCGCAAGCATAGTCTTGCCGGTACCTGGTGGTCCAGAGAGCAGGATATTATGATGACCTGCTACTGCAATGGCCAGGGCACGTTTAGCTGTGCTTTGACCAAAGATGTGGGCGAAAGAATAGCTATCCTCCTCTGTTTTTGTATTTTTTACAACACTTGGGGGAGGAGTGATCATTTGCTGATTTTTAAGGTGGGAATAAAGTTCAGATAAGGATTTTACCCCAATAAGTTTAATATTTTTGATCAAAGAGGCCTGAACAATATTTTTAACAGGGATGAATAGCTTCTTAAAGCCGGCGGCCTTAGCCGTTTCTACTATATTGATAATGCCTTTAACGGGGCGGATCTCTCCGGACAAAGACAGCTCGCCGATGAATGCTGACCCTGTGATATCTTCTTGCCTGAGTTGCTCGGAAAGGACCAGGATGTTGAGAGCAATTGGTAGGTCTAGGTAAGAGCCTTCTTTCTCTTGGTCAGCCGGGGCCAAGTTTATGACTATCTTTTCGTCAGGGAAGAAGAAACCAGCGCTTTTAATGGCGGCACGTACACGTTCCCGAGCTTCGGTGACAGTCTTGTTTGCCATGCCGACTATATTAAAGCCGGGCAGGCCATGGCTTTTCTCCCCCTCAATTTCGATGATAGAGCCGCTAAAGCCAAGCGGGATAATAGAATATGTTTTTGCAATCATGCCCCAAGGTTAGCACTAGAACAGGGTAACTACAAGCATATGCGGAAAATTTTATGGCATAGTGTTGTAAAAAATACATAAACAGGGGAGACTTAACTAAATTATAGCTATTTTCTAAAAAAATCTGCAATAACACAGTGCTATGTATCTGAAAGATGGTCTTGCTTATGGGGTGGTTTTGAGGTATAATATGAGTAGTCGTGGGGCTGACAAAGCTTAGACGGATAATTAACAGATATCAAGCACGTCGATTAATACCGTAAGTATTGAATAAATGAAGCTAAAACTTCTAGCAAGCATGTAGCATACATGCCTGCGTTTGCCTAGTTATTTGTAGGCTGGCTGCCGCTGTGAGTTTCCATAACAGAGGTAGTTATCATACTCATGGAAATAGAAATCGTGTCCGACGATCAGGATTTCGAATTTTAGTCACGACACTCTGTAGCTTTTGTCTATTTGTGCTATAGGGATTATGTCAAAATGAACAGAGAGACTATGCGTGTAGAATGATATCATGGAGATTTTTCGGACGGGGAGGCAGTATCCCCCAGCTGCACCAGTGATTTTGAATTAAAAGCCGCCAATGCGGCGTTTTTCATGCCTCGCTCGACAGAGGTTGCGTTTCGACATGAGAAAACACCACCTTGGCAGCTTTTGTCTTCAAAATCACAGCTTACCGAAAGGCGCTTCAGAAGAAGAAATCGTCCATCTAAGCGATTTTATTCCTAAAAATCAGAGATTACAATAGGCGCCGCGCCCAAAACCCTTGTATAGGGTTGGAAGTAGATGAGACGGAACAATTATTACGAAAGGGGCAAAAACGCCCTCAGAAAGCGTCTGAGGGCGTCATAAGGCTTATGGATAAAAAGGTTGGATTGCCATAAATACTGGGTAAAATGCGAGATGGCGGCAGACAGCAGCCATCAATATCGAAATTAAAATAGCATTTGCGGATAGAAAAAGTCCAGCGAACTGCGAGGATGCTGGACTTTTCGTAGAGTGTGGAGTTTTTTGGCACGATATGTTTGTTTTTGGCTTTGAATAATTTTTTTATTCAAAAGCTACCTCTATAATATCGCGGAAAAACGCTTATGTCAAGACTTTTTTGTATAAATTTTTTATGATTTTTGCAGAGTTTTCCACAAGCATTTTGGACAAATTTGGGGCGGCTAAACGCAATTTGGTGTAGAAAAAAATGATGCAAAATTTGATTACGTGCTAAACACAAAAATAAACGAAGCGTGTAAATGGATTAAATATGAAAAATGCTGCAAATATAAAAAATGCGAGCTGGATGTGAAAAATGGACCGTGAATCAACACGCAAAACAATTTGGGCGTAGAATTGGTACTACAATTTTTTAGGGCCGAATGAAAAATGGTTTATAAAAAATGGGGAAATGCATGGAGGATCAAAAAATAAGGATCAAAAATATTTTGCCTAGGCAAAAAACTCTACTTAGAAAAATTTGTTCAAGAAAAACCGTCGAAAATCATGGTTTTGTTGTAAAAATTACAACGGCAAAACAAAATAAAGTTTCAGGGGTAGATTTGAACAAAATAGTTGATTGTTGTAAAAAATACAACAAAAAATTTGTTCATCCATCTTGATTTTTTATTATGCTTATGCTATGCTGGGATTAAGTCGAAAGACCAAAACAAAAATTGCAAATTAAAAGGACGAATATGAAACCAAAATAGCAGCTTGGAGGCGATAGCCTTCGAAACTATTTTGGCGGGCGAATAGGTAGTTTCTAGCCATAAATTACAACTAGATGCTTACTTGTCGGGGTAAAATCTCGAGGGTAAGTATCTCTAGGAATTACCTATAGCTCCGCCAAAAGCGTTGAGCGCGCTAGTTTCTGATTATTAGTACCTTATCTAATAATAGAATAATCAGGGAATTGGCAAGGACTATGCCTCGTATCTTACGAGGCGGTCAAAAAAGCTGGAGAGTGGACCAAGAGCCGCGGCCGAAAGTAGTATTTATAATTGCCGGATGGCTCCCACTCTTTAGCCTCTAAAAGATCCTGTGTAGTGCAGGATGTTTTGGGGGCTAAAACTTCTTATCGTTGAGAGAATAACATATACGGAATTAATCTTAAGTGTTGCCAATAGTACTGGCTTTTCGCAGTTGGCCAGGATTCTGGGAAGAATCAAACTATTGCATCTTGAATTTTGTGGTATAATGAGCTTATGTTTAATCGTCTGATGTTTCTGTTGAGCTTGGTGGCAATTATTGTTATTCTTGCAATGGTAAATTTTACAACTCCTACGAGCGTTGGCCCGCTAGGGGTTTTAGTTTTTTTTATCATGGTTTATATAATCGTGTTTGGGATTGTGAATCTACTGGTAGGGCTCTTCGCCAAGGCATCTGGAAAAAAACAGGGGAAAAGAAAAGAACACTATTATGCGGCGATGATTTCTTTTGGGCCGATTATGTTGCTACTAGTTCAATCTTTTGGTAGTTTAAACTTGATAACTGGAGCGATGATTGTAGTTTTTGTAGCACTGGGATGTTTTATCATCAAAAAGAGGGTCTAATGGCACTTCAGGATTTTGAGGTGGTAAGATTGTCTTTGAAGAGAATAGTGGTGTCTTAGACTGGAAAACATAAGGATTTTGTATACAAAATCCTAGATGTGTGATAGAATAAGCATATGGTTATTTCCAAGTTAGGAGGTAATGATTCTGGGCCTGTTAATGGCAATGATTTTGATACCATGAGGGGGGATTTAGTGGCTGAAGACAAAATTGCGGCAGAGTTTGCCAGCGAGATTAAACCATTTGGTGAGTCGGCGGGTCCAACCCAATCTGAGCTTAATCGTAACCTTGGTGGTAGCGTGGTAGCCTCAGAGGGGATGTTTAATGCAGCTCCTGCGCCTAGTGTGCAAGGACTGATGCCATCGTCAGAAGCGCAGGAAGAGAACATTGCAGTGTCTAATAATCCTAATTTAGCGACTTACAACTCAGAGGCTTTTAACCATAGCCCTGTGGTAAATACAGATACGGTAAGCCAGAGCGCCAATCTAACAGAAACTGGAGCATCGCAAATTGGTCATCAGAGGCCAAAATTCCTAGGATCAGACGGCTCTACAGAGAAAAAATTCAAGATTAGTTTCAACGTGTTTGGTGAGGAAGATATCAGTAAATCAGATATGGAAGAGCTGAAAAAGAGCACTGAGAGATACGAGGAAAAGGGTGACTTAGCCGGTTTGAACGATGAGGTAAACCGATGGATTCCCAGGTATCAGAGAGATTACGAGGGTAGAATGTTCGGTGATGACGGCAATGAAGGATTAATAAACGAGGGCGCAAATATGGGTGGGAGTACAGCTGTATGACTGGCGAAGTGACAGACGAAGCACTGAGAGCAGCCAAAAGTGACAGAATGGGGGTATTTATTGCATTACTCTTTATCTTTTTGCTGATGGGAGTATTAGTGTTCATCCTCGTGAGACAGATTAAGAAGCTAAGAGAGAATAAGAATTTGGAACGGGGGGTCAAGATGGTACCAATGATGATTCATTTACCCCCACAGACTGACGATATTCAAGGAGGCGGTAGAGATGAGCGTGATGTGGCAAATGAGGCGATTTCTCAGGCTCAGATTATGTATTCGATCATCTCTTCTACTCTGAAAAAAGGCTTGAGTTCAAAGATTTACGGCCAGAGGCATATATCTTTTGAGATCATCTCGACGGCGGGAGCGATTAAATACTTTACGGTGGTGCCTTCATCTCTGGTGGAGACAGTAAAACAGGCTATTGTGTCTGCATATCCTACTGCTAGGTTAGAGGAGACTTTTGAAGAAAATATTTTCTCTCGTAAGGTAGGGATAACAGGGGTGGCAGGTGGTGAAATGTCGCTTGCAAAAGAGTTTGTCTATCCGATTGCGACATATGAGGAAACAAAGTGGGATGCTAGCGGGGCGCTCTTAAACGCTTTTTCGGCGGTAAAGGAGGGCGAGGGAATGGCGTTACAAATTTTGATCAGGCCAACCGACCCTGGTTGGACAAAAAAATCTACCGAGCGAACACAAAATTTAAAAGACGGAAAGAAAATCGGAAAAAGTTCTGGTCAGGCATTTACGGGTATTGTAGGCGACTTAATAAGAGCACCATTTAAACCGCCCGAGGAAAAAGATGGCCAGCTGACAGAAAAGAGTCTGACAACTGCACAACAGGCTGAGATACAGGCGATTGAGGAAAAGGCGCGTTACCCTGGGTATGAGGTACTAATCAGAGTGATCGCGAGCTCTAGTTCGAAACCGCGATCAGAGGCGCTAGTAGGGGGAATCGTCAGTGCATTTTCGCAGTTTAATTCCAATGCTTATAATGGCTTCAGATATGATGCGTTGAAAGACGCCAAGAAGATTGGCAAAGATTTTATTTTTAGAATTTTCCCGCAAAATAAGAGAAGCAATATCTTGAATTCTGTGGAGCTGGCGACGATTTATCATTTACCAAATCAGAGTACAATACCATCTTCACAGGTAGAGAGACAGCAAACAAAACAGGTTGATGGGCCAGCAAAGCTAGTAACAGATGGTGTACTTCTGGGTGTAAATGAGTTTAGAGGACAGAAGAAAGAAATCAGGCTATCAGAGAAGGACCGAAGACGTCATACTTATGTGATTGGCGCTACAGGTATGGGTAAGTCTGTATTCCTCAAAAACATCGCTTATCAAGATATGAAGGCTGGACGGGGGTTTGCGTTTATTGACCCGCATGGAGACGTGACAGAAGAGCTTCTGGCGATGGTACCAGAGGAGAGAATAGATGATGTGATCTATTTTGATCCAGGTGATATTGAACATCCTATAGGGATGAATATGTTTGAATATGAGACGGAAGACCAAAAAGATTTTATCGTTCAAGAAGGCGTAAATATGTTGCAGTCTCTGTATGATCCAGGAAATCAGGGCTTTTTTGGGCCTAGAGGCCAACATATGTTTAGAAATGCGGCGCTGCTTTTGATGAGTGATCCGAACGGGGCGACGTTTATAGATATCCCAAGGTGTTTTGTGGATCCGGAGTTCGTGAAGCAAAAACTCCAATACGTAACAGATAAGACAGTATACGACTATTGGACGAAAGAGTTTCCAGAGTCACGGAAATCAAATGATTCTGGCGAGGTGATTACCTGGTTTGCATCGAAATGGGGGCCATTCCTCTCCAATACTATGATGAAAAATATCTTGGGGCAGACCAAGAGCGGATTTAATATTAGGGATATTATGGATAATAATAAGATCTTGCTAGTGAATCTATCTAAGGGTAAAATGGGCGAGATTAACTCTAAGCTTTTAGGTATGATTTTTGTAATGAAATTTCAGACAGCAGCAATGTCTAGGGTGGATATCCCAGAGGATGAGAGAAAAGATTTTTGTCTGTTCGTGGACGAGTTTCAGAATTTTGCGACAGAGAGTTTTGAGAGTATCTTATCTGAGGCAAGGAAGTTCCGGCTAAATCTGATTGTGGCGAACCAGTTTATGACACAGTTAACAGATAAAATTAGGGAAGGTCTACTCGGTAATGTTGGCACAATTGTTTGTGGGCGTATCGGTATTACAGATGCAGAGATTATGGAAAAGGCGTTTACACCGACGTTCAACGCTGAAGATTTGCATAATCAGCCAAATTATCATGCTATCTCTACGGTAATGATGTTTGACATGCCAAGTAAGCCATTTACGATGAAGCTTTTGCCACCACTAGTGGAGGGAAATCCAGAGGTGATGGATGGAATGAAGCTATATTCTGCGACCAAATATGGACGCACTAGAACAGAGGTAGAATCAGAGATAAACGCACGACTAGGGGCGAAAATTACAAAGGCTTCGGCTAGGGGCGAAAGAGGATTTTTGGAGTCGTGGGTGGGGAAAAGGGTTGGTGATAAGAAGCCAGAGGAAATCATAGCGAAAATACAGGAGGAAGCCACAGGAGAGCGCCCTGCTTCCTCAGCAGATGCGCTCCTCGCTCGCGGTACGGAAAGTACCGCTCGTTCCGGTGCTCCTGCTTCGTCGCATGGCATCTCTCCTGAGGCTTCCTCGGATAGTACGGCTCGGTCTGTTTCTCCAACTTCCTTGAATAACGCTCCTGCTGAGGCTTCCAGAGATAGTGTCGCTCGGTCCGGTGCTCCTGTTGAAAAGGCGGGTATTGATACTGCCATTGTGCAAGATGGGCCGGTGTTTGATAATGTTGTGCCAGATGAAAGCGTAGAGCAAAAGGGCGGGTTGTCAGCCGAGCAGATGTCGATGCCTGATCAGGCAACTCCTGGTCAAAAGGCAGAGCCTGGACAAATTCTGAAGATTCGTTAACGCTTGTGTTTACCAGGAAATATAGCCTGTGAGGCCCTAGGAGGCAATTTAAGGCGGGTTTCGAGTATTAAACGAGTAAGTGGGTGTTTTTTGGAAAAAGCCGTCTAAAATCGCGTTAAAATGCGTCGTTTTGCAGAAATAGTCTTGAAAAAAAGAGCTATAAGGTGTACAATTGGGGTAATATAATTTAAAGTTGAGGTAAATCTGGATGGCTGAAAAGGCTAATAATTACGACAGCTCACAAATTCAGGTGCTTGAGGGGCTGGAGCCAGTGCGGAAACGCCCTGGTATGTACATCGGATCCACAGGTTATGACGGTTTGCACCACCTCATTAAAGAAATCGCCGACAACTCAATTGACGAGGCAATTGCTGGATACTGTACAAAAGTTACAATTACTCTATTAAAAGACGGAGGGGTAAGAGTAGAAGATAATGGGCGCGGTATCCCTGTAGATCTACACCCTAAGACACACCTGTCCACGTTAGAGACTGTCCTTACAGTGCTACACGCTGGTGGTAAATTCGGCGAGGGCGGATACAAGGTATCTTCTGGCTTGCACGGTGTGGGTTCTTCGGTAGTAAATGCGCTTTCTACTCACATGGTAGCGGAGGTTTACAGAGATGGTAAGATTAACCATATCGAATTTGATGTCGGTAAGACTACTAAGCCACTTGAAGTAATTGGCAAAACAGACAAACAGGGAACAAGCATTACATTTTATCCAGATCCAACTATTTTTAAAGAAACAACTACTTTCGAATACTCTTGGGTAGCGAGCTATGCCAGACACCAGGCCTATCTCACTAAGGGTATCCTAATTTGCGTTAAAGATGAGCGCACAGGAGAAAAAGAATCATTTTACTTCGATGGTGGTATTAAATCTTACGTCAAGCGTCTCAATAGCGGTAAAGAGGTATTATCCGATGATATCTTTTATGTAGAAAAAACAATTGAGGATTCTGAGGTAGAGATTGCCGTACAGTATAATGATTCTTATTCTGAGACAATGAAGCCATTCGCAAACAACGTTCTGACTCCTGATGGTGGTATGCATGTGGTTGGTTTTAGGACGGCGCTCAACCGCACTATTAATGATTACGCTCGGAAGAATGGCCTGCTAAAAGAAAAAGAGGATAACTTAACTGGCGACGATATTAAAGAAGGTCTGACTGCTGTAATTTTGGTTAAACTTCCTGATCCACAGTTTGAGGGCCAGACTAAGAATAAGCTCGGTAATCCAGAGGTGCGTGGATATGTCGATAAAGTAATGAACGAATACTTTGGTTACTATCTAGAAGAACACCCACAGATTGCCAAGAAAATTATTGGTAAGGCAACCTTAGCTGCTAGAGCAAGAAAAGCGGCACGCGCTGCCCGTGATAATGTGATCCGTAAGGGCGCATTTGAGGGGCTAAACTTGCCATCGAAGTTAGCAGATTGTTCCTCTCGTAGCAGAGAAGATTGCGAGCTCTTTATCGTAGAGGGTAACTCTGCTGCGGGCTCCGCTAAGGAGGGTAGAAATCCACAGATTCAGGCGATTTTGCCGCTACGCGGTAAGGTGCTTAACACTGAGCGCGCCCGTCTTGATAAGATGTTGGCTAACCAAGAGCTAGTTTCGCTGATTAAGGGGTTGGGGGTTGGTATTGGCGAGCAGTTTGATATTGGTGGTCTTAGATACGATAAGATTATCTTCATGACAGATGCCGATGTCGATGGTTTGCACATTGCGACACTTCTGATGACTTTCTTCTTCCGGTATATGCCGCAGGTAATTGAAGAGGGTCACGTTTATCTAGCTAAGCCACCTCTGTTTGGCTTGATTAAGGGTACTGGTAGCTCGCGCAAGATTGATTATCTGTATGATGAGGCCGCACTAGAGAAAAAACTGACAGAGAAGATTAAAGAAAGAAAGGCCGCTGGGACTAAGGTTGACGAAAATCAGGAACGCTTTAAACAGGCTGGCTATACTGCTCAGCAGCGATTTAAGGGTCTTGGTGAGATGGATGCTAAACAGCTCTGGGAGACTACTATGGATCCAGAGAACCGTATCTTAGTACAGGTGCACATTGATGATGCAGAAAAGGCAGATGCAGTATTTACGAAGTTAATGGGAGACCAGGTCGACCTCCGTAAGAACTTCATCCAGGCTGGCGCAGCTAGCGTCAATCTGGACGATCTTGATTTCTAAGGAAATTGGAAGGAATAAGAGATGAAAGACGATAGTAAAAAAATGAATCCAGAAGAAGAAAAACCAAAGACTACTCCTGATACTACTGCACCAGAGGCTGTAGAAGGGGACTCAGTTGCAGATCAGCCTACAGAGCAGATTGTTGAAGGAGAAGTCATCAACGGCATTGAGAAACGCCAAGTAGAGCATACAATGGAAGAATACTTCCTGAAATATTCGATGTCGGTAATTATCGATCGTGCACTCCCAGATGTACGTGACGGTCTAAAGCCGGTAAATCGCCGTATTCTTTATACTATGAACAAAAATGGCTGGAAGGCTCCACATGCTACGGTGAAGTCCGCCCGTATCGTTGGTGACGTCATGGGTAAATACCATCCACATGGCGATTCATCGATTTATATGGCGATGGTCAACCTCGCGCAGCCATGGAAGATGCGTTATACACTGATTGAGGGCCAGGGTAACTTTGGTTCGATGGATGGTGATGAGCCTGCTGCTTATCGTTATACAGAGGCGCGCATGGATAAGGTGGGCGCGGAGCTTCTAACCGATATCGAGAAAGACACAGTTGATTTTAGGGATAACTTTGATGGTACAGAGCAAGAACCGGTCGTTTTGCCTTCGGCACTACCTAATATCTTGCTGAATGGTCAGATGGGTATTGCTGTGGGTATGGCTACCAATATTCCGCCTCATAACCTAGGTGAGTTAGTAGATGCTACAGTGGCTCAGATTGATAATCCAGAAATTTCCTTAGATGAGCTGATGAAGCATGTTAAAGGTCCGGATTTTCCAACGGGGGCCGAGGTCTATGGCGGCGCACCGATGCGCCAGGCCTATGCTACTGGTAAAGGCTCGGTAACTATTCGTGCGGTCACCAATATTGAGGAACGTAAAAACGGTCGTTACAATATCGTAGTTACTGAGGTGCCTTATGGTATGAGCAAGGAGGCATTCATTCAGAAGGTGCGTGAGCTAGCAATGAGTAAAAAGCTTGATCATATTGCCGATGCTAGAGATGAGTCTGCTCGTGGCAAGATTAGAATCGTGGTAGAGCTGAAGAAGGATGCTTTCCCGAAGAAGATTTTGAACCAGCTATTTAAGATGACGGGTCTGCAAACTACTTTCCATTACAATATGTTGGCGCTGGTAGACGGTATTCAGCCAAGAGTCTTGGGATTAAAAGAGATCTTGGGTGAGTTTATCAAACATCGTCAGAAAGTTGTTCGCAGAAGGACAGAGTACGATCTTAAAAAAGCTAAGGAGCGCGCGCATATCCTCGAGGGTTTGAAGATTGCGTTAGACAATATCGATGAGGTGATTAAGACTATTCGCGAATCTTATGACGATGCCGATAAGCAGCTAATGAAGAAGTTCGGCTTATCAGAGGTACAGGCAGCAGCTATTCTGGCAATGCAACTACGTAGACTCCAGGGGCTGGAGCGCGACAAGATCGAAGAAGAGTTGAAGCAGCTGCACGAGCTGATTAAGAAGCTTGAGGCAATTTTGGCAGATGAAAACGAAATTTTGCGCGTGATCAAAGAAGAGTTAATTGCTATGAAGGCAAAATATGCTGATGAGCGCCGCTCGAAGATCATCAACCACGAAGTTGGCAAGATTTCTGAAGAAGAGCTGATTCCAGAGGAAGAAAGTGTGATTTTGCTGACAGCAGAGAACTACATTAAGCGTGTCTCGCAGAATGATTTCCGTAAGCAGAACAGAGGCGGTAAGGGCAAGCGCGGTATGACCACCAAAGAAGAAGATGTGATCTCTCAGATTGTGACAGCTAATTCGCATGACTTCTTGCTATTCTTTACCTCCCAGGGACGGATTTTCCGCTTGAAGGCTTACGAAGTACCACAGGCATCCCTAGCCGCTAAGGGTACCGCAGCAGTTAACGTCTTGAATATGCATCCAGATGAGAAAATTACCTCTATCATTAAGCAGGGTAGTGAGGTAGGGCCAAATGGCTATCTGTTTATGGCCACCAAGAAGGGTACTATCAAGAAAACCTCTATTAAAGATTACGAAAATATTCGTACGAATGGCTTAATCACTATTAAGCTAGACGAGGGTGATGAGCTGAAGTGGGTTAAGGGCACAAATGGCTCTAACGACATTATTATCTCTACTTCTGCTGGTCAGGCGGTACGGTTTAACGAAGACCAGGTCAGGGCGATGGGACGTGCTGCTAGAGGTGTACGCGGTATGCGTCTCCGTCCAAAAGATGAGATTGTAGGTATGGATGTCGTAGCAGATCCATCTCAGAAACTGCTAGCCATCTCTGCGAATGGCTACGGTAAGGCCACAGCAGTAGAGAACTTCCCAGTACATAAGCGTGGAGGCGTCGGTATTAAGGTGGCAGCGGTTACGGCAAAGACTGGCCCAATTGTGGCGGTGCATACGCTGGATCCAAAGGCTAAAGAGGTGATCATGATGTCTACTAAGGGTCAAGCCATCCGAGTAGCAATGAAAGAGATTCCGACACTGGGTAGAGCAACGCAGGGCGTACGCATTATGAAGATGGGTGAGGGTGATACTGTAGCGTCAATTGGTATTGTGTTACCAGAAGAGGAAGAAGAGCTGCCACTAGAGAAAGCTAAGAAGTAGTAGCTAGAGAAAGCAGAATTCGATAATATTATTTCTCACTGTACTTGGTTCCAGCAATTCAAAAGCAGAATTCAATAATACAACTTCTTGTTGTACTTGGTTCAGCCTTATCAGATTAATTTGTAAATCACAACTAAAGCCCGACTAAACGGTACTCGTAAGGTATTTACAAATTAATCTTCTAAGGTGAATCCGCTTTTT
>JAZQKE010000028.1:0-2229 GCA_045541995.1 Candidatus Nanosyncoccus sp.
TCTCCTTCCGCCTCCCAACCGGTGACCCTTCTGGAGAATACCAAACTCTCTACAATAACTATAATAGCTATACTGCTATGACTGATACTGCTGGACCGCACTTTGTCCTGGGTGGCTACCGCGGCGGCACCAGTCCCTACGATTGGGGTACGAACGGCCTCTACTGGTCTAGTTCCGCCTGGACTTCTGCTACCGACGCGTACCGCCTGTACTTCTACGGTACTAATAGCACAGTCGACCCGGCGGGCGGCGGTAACAAGCGCACCGGCTTCTCCCTCCGCTGCCTCGGCCAAAAAAAGAATGATATCTTTGAAAACCCTGTTTTCCTCACCGATATTACGACTGGGGCGGTGGTACATTAAATTTCAGGACGGAGTGGGCCATTATGCAAGAACTTCTGCGTTTGATAAAATAAATCTTGTCCAAAGAACTACTTAATAAATTATAATGCTTATAGTATAATTAAAGAAATATTTTATTAAATATCAAAAGGAGAATTCTTCTAGTGTGCACAGGTATTAGATTTACAGACGACAAGGGAAATATGTTCTTTGGTCGCAATCTCGACTGGTCGGTTGGATATGGCCAGAAAATTGTAGTCACTCCTAAGGGCTACAAATATCATTCTGCATTTCTTGGCGATTTGCAGCCAAAATATGCCCTCATTGGTATGGGCATCATCCAAGAGAACGTTCCGCTTTACTTTGACTGTGGCAACGAGGCTGGTCTAGCTATTGCTGGGCTTAATTTCCCAGGCTATGCTCAGTACGAAAAAGACGCTGTAGAAGGCAGGACAAATGTTGCTGCATACGAGTTTCCACTCTGGGTGGCGATGAATTTCTCCTCGGTTGATGAAGTGATGCAGGCGTTAGCAAATGTCGCTGTCGTTGCAAAGCCAATTAATGATCAATATCCAGTATCAATGTTACACTGGATCATTGGCGATGGTCAAAAGAGCATTGTAGTAGAATATACCGCTGCTGGGCTTCATGTATTCCAGAACGATGTAGATGTGCTCACTAACCAGCCTGACTACAAGTGGCACAAAGAAAACCTACGTAATTACATGAATCTATCTAGTCCACAGCCAGAGAAAGTAAACTGGGGTAAAGCAGAAATGACTGCATTTGGCTCTGGTTCTATGATGCGGGGGCTACCTGGTGATTACTACTCGCCTTCTAGGTTTGTGCGTGTCGCTTACCTTAATACACATTATCCAGAGAAACCCACCGAAGAAGAAAACGTCTCCAGATTATTCCATACATTAGCAGGTGTAGCAATGATAGATGGCGCAGCGGCAATGGCAGATGGTAATTTTGAAAAAACCGTCTATACAGGTGGCTATTCGGCGGCTTCTAAGACATATTACTGGAACACCTACGAAGATCCAGCCATCCAAAAAGCAGCGCTTTCTGATTACGATTTAAATAGCACAGAATTACAGGGGTAAAACATGGAGATTAACGGTAAAAGAATCATCAATTCTATCATCTTTATCGTAGTCGTATTTGTAATCTACTTCATTTTGATGCGGCTGATAAGGATGATTTTTAGGCGGGCTGATCGCAAAAATATGAATGCTCAGCAGAAGCACAAAATTCAGACAATTCTGCAGATGATTTCCAGCTTTCTCAAATACGCATTTCTTATTCTAGTCATTTTGGTGGTGCTCGCAGATTTTGGCGTGAATGTGGCGTCATTACTCGCCGGCTTAGGGATCTTGGCGGTAATTCTAGGCTTGGCTTTCCAAGATATGATCAAAGATGTGATTTCTGGAGTGGCCATCATCGTAGAAGATCAGTTTAAGGTTGGTGATGAAGTAGAAATTGATAGTTTTAAGGGTATAGTCACCAGTGTCGGCCTAAAAACTACGGAAATTACTGGTAAGAGTGGGGAAGTGAAGATTGTTTCTAACCGGAATATGGATGGGTTGATTAACTATAGTAGGGTTAAGGATAAGTAGGAAGAAAACAATTCGGCAAACCTGTTACATTTGAATTTAATAAAAAAATCCAGTGATATTTTTTTCGGTGCTACCACAACTACATTTAGGAAGAAAAAATTCGCTTATCTTATTTTTTGGACTTGCCACAACTATATTTTTGCCACGCCCGTAGGGCGCGCAAAAATATAGTTGACGGTGTTCAAGACTTAAAGTCCAAAAAATAAATAAGCAAGGATTTTTTCTTCCTAAATCCTTCCGCCTCCCAACCGGTGACCCTTCTGGAG
>JAZQKE010000029.1:0-47576 GCA_045541995.1 Candidatus Nanosyncoccus sp.
GCAGTCTAACTACCAGGATCATAGTGGTAACTATACTACTAACCTAGTACATAGCTATACTGATGTCTCTGACACTATTCCTACTAGCATTAACTCAGGAGATAAGGTGTATTGGAACTACACTAATCCCCTCACCAGCACTATCAACACCATCCCAGCCCATGGCAGCCCAGAAAGAATAGCCCAGAGTCTAGAACAGACCAACAGTGACCAAACTCCAGTAGACATTAACGTCTCCGTAGACACATCAATAGTATCTGGTACTTATGAGAATCAACTACTCTTTTCTGCTGTGGCTAATCCTACTACCCTTAGCTACAGCGTTACCTTCGATATGAACGGTGGAGAACCTCAAATCGCCAAGATAGAAGACACAGCTGCTGCTGGTACAGATAGCATTGCCTTGCCTACTACTATACCTACTAAGTCTAGCTATGCTTTTTCCCACTGGCAAATCACAGTCCCTACTGGCTCAGAAGTTACCGCTAGTTGCTCCATTAGTGCTAGTAGCATAGATACTACTAGCAGCAGAGACAATGGCATCTGCTACCCAGGAGATAACATTGTGATTAACTCTGCCATAGATAGTGAGGGAGACTTCGTTGGAGATGTGATTCTAGTCGCCCAGTATGACCAAACTTATACCTACACTCTTACTTATGATTGTAATGGTGGTACTGGCTGTCCTGCAGGCTCTAGCTATGGCCCTACCACAGAAACTACCTACAATTACACCATTCCACAAGCTACTATAGAAAAAACAGACTATGATTTTACCGGCTTACTCGGTACAGATGGAAATACATACCAAATTGGTGACACTATTACTATCTCTAGTACTGCCCCAGACTTCACCTTAACGGCGCAGTTCAAAGAAAAGGCCTTTGATGGGATTACTACGATGCAGCAAATGACTAAGACTATTTGTGATAATGCCTCACTAGAAGATTCCGTAACACTTATAGACGCAGGAGAACCAGATAAAAGCTACTCCATTGCCAAACTAGCGGATAATAATTGCTGGATGACGACCAACTACAACCGTTCCAGTGGCGCTCTTACTAGTGAAAACTATCACGTAGATCCTAATTCTAGTTACTCTATACCCGCATCGGATTGTTCTGCTTCCAACTGGGGTAGCGATACCGGGAATTCTTACTGTGATAATCCAACGTATGGTGGTTATTATTCCTGGGTTGCAGCTACTGCTGGTACTAGCCCAAGCTCTGGCACTTCTACCTACGATATCTGTCCAAAAGGCTGGAGACTGCCTACCCAAGCAGAGTACAATACTCTTATCAGTGCTTACGGTGCAGGATCCGCTGGTAGCAAACTAGTAGCAGCTCCAGTCAACATGGAATATGGCGGCAACTGCAATAGCAACGGTTGCCCGTACAGCGCTGGCAGCTACGGCCGCTATTGGTCTTCTACAGCCCAAAGCTCCACGGATGCTTACTACCTGTACTTCAGTAGTTCTTCCGCGACTACGAGCAACACCTATAAGAGGTTCGGTCTCTCGGTGCGTTGCCTCGCCAACGAATCCATCCACCAACTCACAGTAGACCCAGCCGGCGGCACCTGGAGTGGCTCTACTGATGTCCAAAAGTTCACCGGAGAATCTGGTAGTTCCAAGACCATCGCCAACCCTACCCCTCCAGCCAACATCGGCTCCTACAATATCTCCTATAACGACAACGGCCAAAGCGCCACCTATAATCCAAACCCACCAGCCCCAACTAGCGCCAATAGAACCTTCTCCGGCTGGGCTCTATCTGGTGCGGGTACTATTGCTGGTAATACCTTCCAGTATGGTAATGGCGATGCTACTATCACCGCACAATACAATAATGCTACCTTTACTTTACCTAACATCACAAAATCAGGCTACAACTGTAAATGGGCTGAAGGCAGCGCAGCGGGCACTAAGTACAACGGCGGCTCCACTGTGACTATTACCGGAGATACTGAGTTTTATGCGGTGTGTGAACAAGCAAGTCTCGCCCAAACCTGCGCCGATGCCTCCATCGGTAGCACCTTCACCTACCCGTCAGCTGGTGGCATCCAATACATCAAACTCAAAACCAACTCCGCTGGCACTACATCAGCCTGCTACACTAAATCTAGCCAGGGCACAGCCACTTGGGCTAATGCTTCTAGTAAATGCCCATCTGGTACTGGCCTACCTAGTAAAACAGACTTTGACAACCTTATTACTGCCTACGGTTCAAGTTCTGGCCTAAACAATGCTACAGGCTGGGGTCCTGGCTCGTCCTATACCTACTACTGGTCGTCTACCGAGTATAGTAGCGCGAGCGCCTACTACCTCTACGTTAGATCTTCAAATGCCGGCGTCGGCTACCTCAGTAAGACGGTCTCCTTCAATGTTCTCTGCATTGTTCGCTAGCCACAAGCCAAAAATATTAGTAACCTAAATCCTTCCGCCTCCCAACCGGTGGCCCTTCTGGAGGATAGAGATGTTCGCTGCCTCGCCCAGTAACCCAAGGCAAAGCAATAGCTCAAAAAGAAAAATTCTTGACTAAGTTATTTTTGGGTCTGTAAGTCTTGAACACCGTGAACTAAAAATTTGTGCACCCTACGAGTGTGACAAATTTTTAGTTGTGGCCAGACCCAAAAATAAGCTTAGTCGAATTTTTCTCTTAATATTATCTAATTCTGCTTAATACATTTTACACCTAATCTATGATATAATTATTGTAATGAAAGCGCCCAAGTTTAAGTCTATTGTTGCTATGGCTAATGCTCGCCTTTCGATCAAGGCCTCGGCTGTGATTTTGGCTAGCTCTACATTGATTTCGGCACTACTTGGTATTTTCCGCGATCGCCTGCTCAACTCGTATTATTTGGACACTTATCCTACCGGCATTGATGCCTATACGGCGGCATTTACGATTCCAGATTTTATGTTTTTTATTTTGACATCTGGCGCACTGGCAGTTTCGTTTATTCCGGTGTTTAATCAGCGGCTGGTGAATGGTAATAAGAAATCTGCTTGGGAGCTATCCAGCTCGGTCTTGAATTTGATGGCGCTAGCTACGCTCATTGCTTCGATTTTGATTATGATTTTTGCAGACCCCTTGGTGAGATATGTAGTGGGTCCGGGGCTAGATGAACCCGGCACTATTTTGGCAATTAACATGATGCGCGTGATTGCGATCAATCCGTTTTTGATGTCGATTGCTACTGTGCTCAGTTCTATTCAGCAGGCCGTGGGACGCTTCGTGTTTTATGCGCTGGCCCCAGCTGTTTACAATGTGGGTATTTTAATTGGTATTGGTTGGTTTACTAATGGAATTAATATTTTTGGTGTGCAGATTTTCGAAGGCGGTATTATGGGCGTGGCTCTAGGCGTGGTCTTTGGTGCTATTTTGCAGGTGATTATTTCGTTAATTGGATTGATCGGCCTAGGCGTAGACTATGAGTTTAAGATCTACTGGCGCAATTTTGGTTTTCGCAAAGTGTTGCGACTGCTGCCAGCTCGCTCATTAGACCAGGGAATTGATTATGTGAATACGATTGTTAATACCAACTTATCTTCCCGTATGGGTGCCGGTGCGATGCGTTGTTTTCAACAGGCTACATCGCTCCACCAGATGCCAGTTAACTTGATTGGCGTGGCTATTTCTACGGCCTTTTTCCCTAAGATGACAGAGGAGCTTGGTAAAGGTAAAGAAGAAGAATACTTGGCCACCTTCCGTGTAGCTTTGCGTACGATTATTTGGATCTCTCTGCCAGTGGCGATTATTGCTTACTTTGCGCGCGGCTATGTTACCTCGTTTATTAAGAACGGTGGCGATCCGCTGATTGCATCGGTGCTTGCGACGTTGGTTCTAGCAATTTTTGCCCGCTCAGTGTTTCACATTGCGTCGCGCGGATTTTATGCCCGCCAGGATACACGCACGCCGTTTGTCGTGTCAATTATAGCTGTTGGTCTTTCTACTATTCTTGCAGTTCTCTTTACTGTTTGGGGCTTTGGCCCAGAGGGATTAGGCTATGCCCAGTCTATCGGTGCTATATTAGAAATTATTATTTTGCTTGCTATACTCAACCGCAAAAACCAACACCGCCTACTCAATAAATCATTTTGGAAAGGCTGTGGCCGCATGTTAATTGCTACGGCTATTGCTGGTGCTGTTGCCTACTCACTGACCAAGCTACTCCCGCTACGTTCTACTGATGTTTCTATTCTTGCTACCTTACCAAAATTTGCTGTGATTTCTGTTGTGTCAATCGCAGCCTATATTATTGCCGGATATTTCCTCGATTTACCAGAAGTCAAACCTATTATAAGTCGCCTCAAAAAGTGGCTCTTCAAAAATGTCTAGTAATCAGTTATAATAGAACTTATGAAAAAAGTAAAAAATATTGTTTCTGACTATAATAAATACGATTACACAGAGTTCTGGCAAGATACAGGCCGCGAGTATGAGGATGCGGCTGATCGCATGGCTGTCCGCAGGTTATTACCGCGCCATAGCAAAACATTGGTAGATATAGCTGGTGGCTATGGTCGTCTAGCAGATGAGTATCTTCCTCGTGCTGATAAGGCTATTTTGTTCGATTATAGCGAGATTGGTCTTAAACACGCTAGAGAAAAATACGGCAAAAAACTCGCCACCAAGCAGGGCGATATTTACGATCTACCATTCAAGGATGGCGAGGTCTCTACTATTCTCATGGTCCGAGCTACGCACCATTTCAAGGATATCGATAAGGTATTTAAAGAGCTTTATCGTATTCTAGAGCCCGGTGGTACTGCTGTGATTGAGGTAGCTAATAAGCGCACTTTGCCACGTATTGCTCGTTACCTTACTGGCAAGACTAAGATCTCTCCGTTCGATCGTTCCGTGGCTAATCTTACTGATGTCGCCAAGGATGGGTTCTTTAATTATCATCCAAAATACATTGAGGACCTATTCGAGAAAACTGGCTTTAGAATCGATAAGGTACTATCCGTTTCTAATTTTCGCTCAGCTGGCCTAAAGAAGCTCTTTGGTGCCGAGAATCTTATCAAGATGGAAAAGAGTGCCCAGACTGCCCTTGCGCCTGTTCGCTTCGCTCCATCTATTTATTACCGTTTAACTAAGCCAGCAGATAAGTAGGCCACCCGCCGCAACATAATATTTACGGTAGCTACTTGTGACAAGATCGCTTACCAATCTGTCAATCAAAAATCCCCTCGGCAGAGGGGATTTTGTGATAATGATTAGTTATTACCGCAGTACCAACCACCACCCTCTAGCTTGTAGAGGAAGGCGACTTTACGGGTGCCAGTGGATGGGATGATATTTTCGCCATCACATGCAGCATTCTGATAGACGTAAATCTTATGCTCACTATTTTCGAAGGTTGTATCCGTTGTAGACATATCTTTACAATCGTTAGCATACTGGCCAGGTGATTGGAAATTAGGACAGACGGAACCAATTACGTAATCCTCGCCATCTGGATCTGCGAAGGAATCGCCACCTGCACGTAGATAATTTGTAACAAATGATTCGTAAACTTTTCGGTACTGCTCTTCGCTACTCTGACTATTTGTACCAGGGAGCTTACCACGGTTATTAGACTGGTAATTCGTGATTGCAGTCTGGAAACGGGCCAAGTCATCACGACGCTGAGTGTCTCTTTGGCTTCTTTGTAGGTTAGGCAGGGCTAAGAATACCATCAAGAAAATCAAGCCAGCAATTGCAAGGACCAATACGACCTCAATAATCGTAAAACCTTTTTTTGCTTTTTGTTGTTGTAGCATTTTCTTATCCTTTCAAATGCAAATTAATATATTACTTATGCTTATCTTATAACATCTCTTGACAAAATGCAAGTGCTTTTTATAAAATAAGCTTATGGAAATAGCTGAAATTGTTACGCTTATTATCTTATTTATTGTTGGTGCAATTTTTGGAAGCTTCGCTTGCTGCCAGGCTTGGCGTCTACGTCTTAAGGAGACTAATAAGAAGAACCCAGGCAAATGGTCTGTGTGCATGTCTTGTGGAAAACGTCTCTCCACGCATGAGAATATCCCAATCTTCTCATGGTTATTTCAGCGTGGCAAGTGTAGCCACTGCGGTGCCCGCATCGGCAAGGCAGAGATACTAAGCGAGCTATCCCTGGGGCTGGCCTTCGTCGCAATGGGCGCATTTTTCTATCCCCAAGCCGCAAGCATTTTTGCCTCCGGGCATATTTATAATATTATTGCATTAATCGCGTCAATGCTACTGCTTATTGTTAGCATAATCATTATGTGGATTTTGATGATTTATGATGCTAAATGGCAAAAGCTACCAGTCAATTTACTGACTATACTGAATATTCTTGCTGGGGTTTACGCGATTATTCAACTTATAGGAGCAATTATTAATGCTGATGCCAGTCAGGCGATTACTTCTTATATCTTTGGTCTAATTATCGCTGTAGCGATACTAGGTGGCATGTATTTTTGTCTTTCTTTCTTTTCCAAAGAAAAACTCGTTGGCTCTGGAGATTGGCTGCTTGCATTACCGATTGCTCTACTACTTGGCAACTGGTGGCTAGCGTTAGTTACGCTATTTATCTCCAACCTCCTCGGTAGTATTGTTGGTACTGTACTAAAGATCAAAAAAGGCACCAAGCAAATCCCATTCGGCCCTTTCCTTGTCATCGGCTTCATCATTGTTTATGCTATTCAGCCATGGCTCCTCAGCCTCATCTCCGGCCTCTCAATCGCATTCTAGATTTTGAAACGGAAATCCTTAGCAAACTTATTTTTTGGTGTTTAAGTCTTGAACACCGTCAACTATATTTTTGCGCGCCCTGCGGGCGTGGCAAAAATATAGTTGTGGCAACACCAAAAAATAAGGTTTGCTGGATTTCCGTTTACTAAGACTAACTAGTCTCCGAATGAAACTTCTTGTGGATGTCTTTTAGATGAGTATCAGTGATATGGGTATAGATTTGCGTGGTTGAGATATTACTGTGTCCTAGCAGCGACTGCACCGAACGAAGATCTGCTCCATTCATCAAAAGATCCGTCGCAAAACTATGCCGCAAAGTATGCGGAGTGACATGCTTGGTAATACCGGCTGCTTTAGTATATTTTTCGATAATTCGCTGGACACTGCGTGGAGAAAGTCTGCGATAATCTCCAGATGTAGATGTAGCGCCCGAGTTGCGACTATTATTTAGAAACAGCGCAGGTAGAGAATCATGTCTAGCGGCTAAGTAATCTTTGACTCGCTCCGCTGCTGCATCATCGATGAAAATTGGTCTGTCTTTGCTACCCTTGCCGCGCACTACAAATTCTTTGCGCTCTAGGTTAATATCCCCACGATTAAGTCCACACAGTTCTGATACACGTAGCCCTCCGGAGAATAATAGCTCTATGATTGCTCGATCGCGCAGGCCGGTCTCTGTACTCAAATCAATCTGATCTAGCATCTCCTGCACTTCGTCAATATGCAAAAACGTAACTTGTGGCCGATGGACTCGTGGTAAATCTACCAGGGCTGGATCTAGGGAATCGATTTTGCGGCGTGCTAAATATTTTAGAAACCCACGCAGTGCAATCAAATAATAGGCTTGTGTTGTAGACGACAGACGTTTGCCGTGTTCATCCTCTAGTCGATTTAAGCGTAGGCGGAATTTGCGCAGCACCTCCTCGGTAATATCTTTTGGCTCCATCTCGCGCTCCATATCTTCGGATGCCAGCTCATAAAAACGATTAAGATAAAGCTCGTAATTGCGGACAGTGTTTAGTGATCGCCCCTTTTCAATTTCAACATGTTGTAAGTAATCCTGGATCAAATCGATGACATACTTATTCTGCATATGCTTATTATAGCATACTATTTCCGGACGTCGCAAAAGAAGGGCTGATTATATTTTGTTAATCAAATCCTCCTTTTGACGGTCTATGTGATATAATGTAGAAAAGGAGAAATATGGGAAAAGAAAAGGATTTAATCCAAAGAAGTTTAGTAGTATGTAAGCCAGATGCCGTCCAGCGTGGTCTTGTCGGCGAGATCATCCATCGCTTTGAGCGTGTCGGTCTTAAAATCGTTGGTATGAAAATGGTCATGCCAGACGAGGCTCAGTACAAAGAGCACTATGAGGGCATCGGCGAAATGATCACCCGCCGCGGCGAGGAGGCTTTTCGCTATAATCTTAACTACATGATGACAGGTCCAGTCATTGCCATGGTGCTCGAGGGTATCGAGGCTGTTCCGCTAGTTCGCAAAATTGTCGGTTCTACCGAGCCAAAATCTGCAGATATGGGTACTATCCGCGGCGATTTTGCCCACATGAGTTTTGGTTATTCTGATGCAAAGCAGGTTGGTGTTCCAAATCTCGTCCATGCTTCTGGTTCTCCATCTGAGGCTAAGAAAGAGGTCGCACTCTGGTTTGATGAGTCCGAACTCTATGATTATTCCGACCTCAACGAGAAATACACTCGTTAATAAAATGCGGGCTTTAGCCCGCTCTATGCCCTCGTAGCTCAATTGGATAGAGCAGCTCCGTCCTAAGGAGAAGGTTGTAGGTTCGACTCCTATCGAGGGTACCATTAGTTTATGATATAATAAAAGCATGTCCAATTTAACTTTTGACGGCCAGCGTGAAGGGGAAGAAGTCCAGTTTATTTTCAGGCGCCATATTTGCACCACCAAAAAAGGTGTGTTTTTCTTAATTTTTATGATTGTTATCGGTATTGTGCCAATGTTGCTTTGGCCTGGCGATAATCGCATGTTTTGGATTTTCCTCGGCTGTGTGGCGATAGGACTAATCGGCCTAGGATATACCTATATGCTATGGTATTTCTCTTTGTATATCGTCACTAATGAGCGTATCCGCCAGATTACCCAAAAAGGTATTTTCAAGAAAACTACGGTAGATCTTGGTATTGATAAAATCATCAGTATTTCAGTAAGTATCCCTGGTGTCAGGGCTGGTATATTTGGCTACGGCACACTCCTGATTCAGACGAGCGTTGGCGATCTCGTCATTTCGCAGGTTCCAAAACCAGAAGAAATTCACAACAAGTTGCAGAACGTTGCTAAGGAAGTAGGTGTATAATAGAAGGATAATATGGGTAAAATTTCGAAGAAAATCAAGAAAAAATTGCCTGGCCAGCCAGAGCATAAGACAGAGAAAGAAAAATTAGAAGAGCGCCGCGAAGAGGTGTTGTCCCAGGGGCGCAAGTTCAAGTACCCGATGCAGTTTGCTAAGCATCGTATGGTGTTTATTACTATCGCTATTGCTTTAGTTGCACTAATTTTGGCCGGCGTACTTGGTTGGGTCGCATTGTATAAGACTCAGCGCACTAGCGACTTGCTTTATCGTATCACTAATATTATTCGCGTACCAGTCGCATCTATTGACGGAGAGAACGTTCGTTACAGTGACTATCTGATGATTTATCGTAGTAGTATTACCCCTGTTGAGCAGCAGAATGGTACTTTCACTAATCAAGACTCCGATTCCGAGACTTTCCGCAATTTCTACAAGCGCACCGCCCTTACTTCTGCAGAAGATTACACCTATGCTATCAAACTCGCTAAGCAACTTGGCATCGAGGTCACCGACGAGCAAATCGATCAGGAATTCAACGAGCATCGTAATCTCGGTGGTACAGAACGCAGCCGCGAGAGCTTCCTTAAGGTACTAAAAGACAGCTTTGGGCTATCAGAACGCGAGTATCGTCGTATGCTCTATCTTTCTCTTGTCAAAGTAGAAGTGTCTAAGAAAATTGATACAGCCGCTAATGAGACGGCCAGTACTGCCCACTCACGCGTCGCTAGCGGTGAAGATTTCCAGAAGGTAGCTTCAGAAATGAATATAGAATACAGTGCCACCGGCGAGCTTGCAGATGTTAAGAACGTTGACGGCGGCCGCTCGACCAAGGCCTACAGCATGGAGCCAGGCCAGGTCAGCGATGTCTTCGTCTCTGAGAATGGCGATTGCTATTATATTATCAAGCTGCTAGAAAAAACCGACACTCAGGTCAATTACGTTTCTCTAAGTATCCCATTCACCGAGTTCAAAAATCGCCTAGAAACCGTCCGCCAAGAAAACCGCGTCCAAGAATATATCACCATCGACGAGGGCAAGAACGACGCCCCAATCGATGCCCCACAGACCGAGCAATAAAAAATCTCGCCAGGCGAGTTTTTGGTGCGGGTACGGGGAGTCGGACCCCGATTTCATCCTTGGGAAGGATGCATAATAGCCGTTATACGATACCCGCTAATGCGTTAATTATACCATATTAATTAGGAAAAATCCGGCAAACCTTATTTTTGTCGTAAAAGAGCAGAATTCTTAATAATACAACTTCTTGTTGTATAAAAAGCGGATTCACCTTAGAAGATTAATTTGTAAATACCTTACGAGTACCGTTTAGTCGGGCGCAGTAAGGATTTTACAAATTAATCTGATAAGGCTGAACCAAGTACAACAAGAAGTTGTATTATTGAATTCTGCTTATTACTCACTGAAACCAAGAGCCATGAAAAATAAATTACCATCTTTTACCTCTGGAATAGCAAAGAATTAGCACTCTTGACACGAGAGTGCTAATTTGCTACTATAGAAGTATGCAAGATGAATTTAATGAAATCATGAGTCATTTATCAGAAAATGCCCGTTTTTCCATTCAAAAAGCGGACAATTTCGCCAAACGCTATAATAATGGCTACATGAGTACAGAACATCTTTTACTTGGCATTTTGGATATGGATGCGTCCACTGGCGCACGTCTTCTTGGCAATGAGGGTATCGAACTCTCTGATGTTGAAAAACAGATGAATCAGACCGCCGTTGAGGTCCCTGGCAGCCAGATGGCAATGATGTCTTTATCTGAGGCTGCTGTTTTGACTTTGCGCATTGCAGCGAATTTTGCCCGTGAATATGGCCTAGACGTTGTCGGCACCGAGCATATTCTGTATGCTCTTGTCACTCAGGCTAATTCTCGCGCTTCGCTTTTGCTCAAGGCACTCAAAGTAGATACCGAGCAGATTGCTAGGGATATCGAAGATCTCGCCGAAAAGCAGTCTGAGGACGCCAAAAAATCCAAAGAAAAAGAGAAATATGCTAGCCGCCCAAAGTACAAATGGCTCTCTCGCTACGGCCAAGATCTGACCGAGATGGCCAAAGATGGTAAGCTTGATACAGTTATCGGCCGTGACAAAGAAATCGAGCGTACTATTACTGTCCTTTGTCGCCGCACCAAATCTAATCCAGTTTTGATCGGTGAGGCTGGCGTCGGCAAGACCGCTATTGTAGAGGGCCTAGCTACCCGCATCGCCAAAAATGAGGTCCCCGGCAATCTTATCGGCAAGCGTATCTACCAGGTGGATTTATCATCCATGGTTGCCGGTACTAAATTCCGTGGCGAGTTTGAAGAGCGTATCAAGGGCGTGATTGATGAGGCTGTTTCCGATCCATCGATTATTCTATTTATTGATGAGATTCACCTTCTTTCTGGTGCTGGCTCTGGCTCATCTGATACTATGGATGCTGCCAATATTCTTAAACCTGCCTTAGCCCGTGGGAATATTCATCTAATTGGCGCCACCACACTAGACGAATATCGCAAAAATATCGAGAAAGACAAAGCCCTTTCGCGCCGCTTCCAGACGGTTATGGTAGAAGAGCCTAGCCCCGCTATCACCCTGCGTATTATGAAGGGAATCAAGAGCCATTACGAAAAACATCACAGCGTCATCATTCCAGACAAGATTTTAGAGACCGCTATTAACATGTCCGGACGCTATATTAATGATCGTTTCATGCCGGACAAAGTTATCGATGTTATTGATGAGGCTTCGGCGATTGCCAAAGTAGCAGAGGATAAAAAAGGCGGTGGCAAATACAAGAAACTCAAAATCGAAGAAAAAGAGTTAGAAGAAAAAATCACTAATGCCGCCGAAGAAGAAGATTTTGAAAAAGCCGCTCTCTACAAAACCCGCCTTGCTAAGCTTCAGGAAGAAATCAAAAAACTAGAAAAAGCTGGTGTTGATAAAGAAAAGACACCCACCCTTACCGAGGAGCATCTCGCTAAAGCAATTTCTCTCAAGACTGGTATTCCGGTATCCAAGGTTCATGGCTCAGAGCTTGATTTGCTACTCAAGCTGGAAGATCACATCGATAAGGCCATCATTGGTCAGGACGAGGCGGTCAAAGCTGTCGCCAAAGCTATCCGTCGCGGTCGCTCTGGTATTGCCAATCCAGGTCGCCCGATTGGCTCCTTCCTCTTTATGGGGCCTACCGGCGTTGGCAAGACCGAGCTTGCTCGCGTGGTTGCCCGCGAAGTTTTCGGTGGAGAGAATGCTTTAATCAAAATTGATATGTCTGAGTTCGGTGAAAAACATAACGTTTCACGTCTTGTTGGCGCGCCAGCTGGTTATGTTGGTTATGATGATGGCGGCAAACTGACTGAGGCTGTTCGCCGTCGCCCATACTCCGTAGTGTTATTCGACGAAATTGAAAAAGCGCACCCGGATGTCTTCAATTTGCTGCTTCAAATTCTTGAAGATGGAGTTCTAACAGACGGCCAGGGCAACAAGATTAAATTCAATAATACCGTCGTTATTCTCACATCCAATCTTGGCTCTGAGGCTATGTATCGCGATGATGATTTCGGCTTCTCGGCTAGTGAGAAATCAGACAAAAAATCCCGCGAAGCTGAATATGAGGCTCAGAAATCTGCCGCACACCGCGCACTTAAGAAAGCTATGCGCCCAGAGTTAATCAATCGTTTAGATGCTGTACTTGTTTTCCATCCACTTACCAAAAAACAAGTCGAGCGTATTTTTGACAACCTAATAGAAGATCTCAGAAAGCGTCTAGCTGTTAAACACTTGGGCATCAAAGTCTCTGAGAAGGCTAAGGCTTGGCTCATTAATATCGGTTACGATCCCAAAAACGGTGCTCGCCCGCTCCGCCGAGCTATCGAAGATCACGTCGAGTCGCTAGTTTCTGACGCAATTATTTCCGGTGGCCTACAATCTGGCGATATTGTGATGATAGACCTCAAAAAAGACAAACTAATACTCACCAAAGTAAAGGAGTAAAATGTCGAAAAAATCAATCATCACAATCTTAATTGTCGCCATTATCACCGCACTCGGCCTCGGCTTTTATTTCAATCGCCAGTGGATTTTTGACAAAATTTCTGCTAGCACATTTTCCGCTTCGCCCGAAATCGCCGCACTAGAGTCAAAAATTAAATTGACTGATGATGGCAAGACTGTTTTTTACGCTTCGCGCCCTAGTCTCGAGGCTCACGAGGATTTTAACAAGCATTGTAATTCGCATGACTCCGAAATTTCCGTCCTGGGGTGCTATACGGGTGGCCACATTTATATTTACAATGTCTCGTCAAACGAGCTAAACGGCGTGGTCGAGTCTACTGCCGCGCACGAGCTCCTGCATGCCGAGTGGGAGCGCATGTCTGCTACCGACAAGTCGAATATTTCCGCTGCTATCAACGATGTCTACAATGATCCCAAATATCACGATCTTTTGGCAGAAGATTTGGCAACTTACGATGAGACCAATCGCCTAGAGGAGCTTCACTCGCGCATCGGTACCGAGATCGCCGACTTACCGGATGTACTTGAGGCCCACTATGCCAAGTATTTCACCAATCAAGATTTAATTGTTGATTTTTACGATAGTTACATTACGCCTTTTCGCGAACTTTCTGATGAGCTTGATAATTTATCCGATCAACTCAAAACCCTTGACCAAAAAATCAACGATGACACTGAGACTTATCACCAACGTGCCGAGCAACTATCCGAGAAGATTGATCAGTTCAACCAGTGTGCCGATACCAGAGGCTGCTTTGCTTCGGAGGCTGCATTCTACGCTCGCCGCAACGAGCTAGTCGCCGAGCAGGCTGCTGTGGATGCGCTTTTTGAAAATCTCAATACCCTAGTTAATCAATACAATTCCTTAGTAGCCGAATATAATGATAATGTCCTCCGCGGCGAGACATTAGAGCAAGTTATTAATTCCAACAAATCGAATCAAAAAATCACCACCTCAAATTAAGTAGGTAATAAAGAAAGGAATAATATGGACAAACAACCTACCGCAAAATCAAAATCTTACCTTGTTCCGACCGTAGTCGAGGAAACGGCTAAAGGCGAGCGTGCATATGATATTTACTCCCGTCTCCTCAATGAGCGCATCATCTTCCTGGGAGAAGATGTCAATCCTCATACTGCGAATCTAGTCGTGGCACAGCTGCTATTCTTGGCCCATGAGGATCCTAAAAAAGACATCAAACTCTACATCAACTCTCCTGGCGGCTCTGTCTACGATGGCCTAGCTATTATTGACACCATGGACTATATTGCGCCAGATGTTCAGACTATTGGCATTGGTCTTCAGGCATCTATGGGTGCCATGCTCCTAGCTTGTGGCGCTAAGGGTAAGCGCTCGGTCTTACCGAATTCTCGCATTATGATTCATCAACCATCGTCTGGCACAGAGGGAAAAATTACCGATCAGGAAATCATGCTCAGAGAAGGTGTTTTTCTCAAAAAACGTCTCGCCGAAATTTTTGCTAAACGTACCGGCAAACCTCTAGCCCAGGTCGAAAAAGACATGGATCGTGATAATTGGATGTCCGCCGAAGAGGCCAAGAAATATGGTATAATAGATGAAATAATTAAGTAGGGAACTAAAATCCCAGCCGATTTGCATCGGAATAATTACATTATAGCATAAGCGAGGTAAAAAATCAAGTGGTGAAGTCAGTAGCTAGATACGTTTGTCAGAATTGCGGAGCATCGTATTCCAAATGGGCCGGCAAATGTGATAATTGCTTCGAGTGGAATACTCTAGTCGAACAGATGCCAGATAGCGCAGACCTTGGCAAAAACGCAGTCTCACGCGGGCGTTATACCGGTAAAAAATTAGATACTGTATCGATCAAAGATATTATTCCATCAGACGCCTCTGCGCGCCTCTCCACCGGGTTTAAAGATTTTGATGCTGTACTTGGTGGCGGTTTTCTGCTCGGCTCAGTCTCACTACTCACTGGCCAGCCTGGCATTGGCAAGTCTACTATCTTGATGCAGGTTTGTGCCAAAATATCACAAACCGATCCAGTACTCTACATTTCTGGCGAGGAATCTGCCGGCCAGGTCAAGTTGCGCGCCGAGCGTCTTGGTGCCAGTTCTAGTCAGCTTCATTTTGCTAGTAGTACATCCGGTAATGACATCGCCAACACAATTGAGTCTGGTCAGTTTAAGTACGTGGTAGTAGATTCTATCCAGACTTTGTCATTAGCCGAGCTTACTTCTGCACCAGGCAATGTTTCGCAGGTCACTAACTGTGGTAATCTAATTATTCGTGCCGCCAAGGCGTCCAATACCGCCGTCGTAATTGTTGGTCATGTTACTAAGGATGGTAGCCTCGCCGGGCCTAAAGTACTAGAGCATCTAGTGGATGTTGTGCTCAATTTTGAAGGTGATCGTTATGGCGGATTTAAGACTGTACGCGCTATTAAAAATCGCTTTGGCTCTACAACAGAAGTAGCTATCTTCGAAATGAACAAATCTGGCCTCAAAGAAGTTAAGAACCCATCCGCCGCACTTCTTGCCGAACGTCAAAATACCGATGGCTCGATTATCCTTTCCACTGTTGAAGGCTCGCGGCCGATTCTGGTAGAGATCCAAGCCTTAGCTACACCATCATCCTTTGGCTACCCTAAGCGCACATCATCAGGATTCGATATTAATCGTCTAAATCTGCTTATCGCTGTTCTCGAACGCCGTACCAAGCTTAAGCTATCCGATAAAGACATTTTTATTAACGTAGTTGGTGGTCTCAAAGTTCAAGATTCCGCAGCCGATCTTGCAGTTTGCCTCGCGATTGCTTCTGCTGTCGCTAAGCGTAAGTTACCAGAAGATTACGTCGTATTTGGCGAGGTAGGCCTCGGTGGCGAGATTCGCTCTGCTTTCCTTCCAGACCAACGCATCGCCGAGGCTAAAAAAATTGGCTTCGCACATGCTATCGCTCCTGCTACAGTCAAAGATCCTTTTGTCCTGCCAGTTCGCGACTTACGTACCACTTTGGTCAAATACATGAATAAATAACATTACTGAATTCTACCTTGCCTCCCTATCAGACTATGGCAAATCGCCGCCGCTAGCGCATCGGCAGCATCATCCGGCTTTGGCACCTGATCAAGATTTAGAGTCATCCGCACCATTTCCTGCATTTGTTTTTTGTCGGCATGCCCATAACCTGTCATCGTTTTCTTGATTTCATTCGGGCTGTACTCGAAGATTGGTAGCTTGCTTTGCTTGGCCACTAGGATACACACTCCACGCGCTTCTGCTACCGAAATACCGGTTGTAATGTTTTGCATAAAAAACAGCTTCTCGATACTTACTACATCCGGCTGATGTAGTTTAATTATTTCGTGCAGGGAATCGTAGATATCTTCTAAACGCTCTGGCAAAGGGGTATGCGGCGGCGTAGAAATCACGCCCGCATCCACCAGCTTTGGCTTATTGCGTACTATATCAATTACGCCAAATCCACAGATTCCTGTGCCCGGATCGATCCCTAAAATTCTCATATTCTAATTATAGCACGTATCCTGATTCCAAAATTTGATATAATATATATATGATTGCACACGTTTATGGTAAAATTGCCGAAAAATTCAATTCGTCTGTCATTGTTGACGTCCATGGCGTCGGGTACGAGGTTGCACTTTCCGCCTTTGATTTCGAGGACGCTAATCTAGATGATGAAAAAAAATTCTACACCTACCACAAAATTTCTGAGACAACCGAAGAGCTTTACGGCTTCTCCACTCTTGCTGCTAAAAAGATATTCGAACTACTAATTTCCGTTAATGGTGTCGGCCCTAAGGCTGCTATGGCTATTTTGTCTCTAGCCCCGCCAGAAGAAGTCCGCAATGCCATCGCTAATGCCGACGTAGCTTTTGTCTCTAAGGCTTCTGGTGTTGGCAAAAAATCCGCCGAGCGCGTCATTGTAGACTTGCGCGACAAGGTGGGTGTGCCAAGCCACTATGGCGCTACTGAAGCAGTCGGCATTATCAGCCCAGATCAATCCGATGAGGCCCTAGATGCCCTGATGGCCCTTGGTTTTCCGCTCAAAGAAGCTACCGATGCTTTGTCTAAGGTTGATGCCAGCCTTTCCACTGAGGAGAGAATTAAGCAAGCTCTCAAATCTCGCTAATCAGCCAATTATTTCTCATCAAAAATGCGCCAGATAAGTGGCGCATTTTATTATTAGTAGTTGATTGCTCGAATTTCGAAATAGGCCTGCGGGTGATCACAGACAGGACAAATCTCTGGGGCCTCCTCGCCGACGTAGATGTGGCCACAGTTACGGCATTTCCAGACAGTTACCTTATCTGATTTGAAGACGATATCATCTTCTACATTGTCTAGTAGTTTCTGATAACGCTCGCGGTGTTCTTTTTCGATTGCGCCTACGCCTTCGAATTTTTTAGCGATTTCCTCGAAGCCTTCTTCGTGGGCGACCTCTGCGAATTTTTTGTACATCTCGGTAGTCTCGTAATCCTCGCCGGCGATGCCATCTTTTAGATTCTCTGCAGTATCAGGCACGGCGCCATCGTGCAAAATCTTGAACCAGATTTTGGCATGCTCTTTCTCGTTGTCTGCAGTTTCTTCAAAAATAGCACCAATTTGCTGATAGCCATCTTTTTTGGCTTTTGATGCATAATATTGATATTTGGTATAAGCCTGGGTCTCGCCCGCAAACGCAGCTTCCAAATTTTTCCAAGTTTTTGATGATTTCAAATCTGGCATATTTACTCCTTTGTTTATTCTATTATACCACGTAGCCAAAAGTGAGGAATACTTGATAACCTTATTTCATAGCACTTGGTTTCAGCCTGATAAATAGAAAAGTGTAATTCCTGCCTGCGCCGGTATTAACAGTACCGTACTCGGCAAGATATTACACTTTTCTATTGATCAGGTGAAATCCGCTTTTATGCTATGAAATAAGGTTATCAAATATTCCTCTTATTATCGGTATGCTATAATAGTCATATGGGAATAGAACGCATTGTCAGCACTACGGTTTCAGAAGACGACAAGCAAGAGGAGGTTATCGAAAAATCTCTTCGTCCGCTTACTTTTGATGAGTACATTGGCCAAGACCGCATGAAAGATAATCTCAAAATTGCTATCAATGCCGTCAAAAAACGCCGCGATTCTGGGGATAAAGATACTCCAGGTACCACCCTAGATCATATTTTACTTTATGGTCCGCCAGGGCTTGGCAAGACTACTATGGCTAATGTCATCGCACACGAAATGGGCGCCAATCTCCGCATTACCTCTGGCCCAGCTATTGAGCGCGCCGGTGATCTCGCTAGTATTCTTACAAATTTACAGGAAGGAGATGTATTATTTATTGACGAGATCCATCGCTTACGCCGCACCGTAGAGGAGGTCCTATATTCCGCAATGGAAGATTTTAAATTAGATATTACAATTGGCAAAGGTCCTGCCGCACGTTCAGTTCGTTTAGACCTTCCTGGCTTTACCGTAATTGGCGCTACTACACGTACCGGCTCCTTGGCTGGTCCACTCCGCGATCGTTTTGGCATGCTTCATCGCCTAGAGTATTATCAGGAATCAGAGATCGAGCAGATTATCTCTCGTACCGCCAATATTCTTGATACCAAGATCGAGCCTACAGCTGTCAATTTGCTGGCGACTCGCTCTCGCCGTACTCCGCGTATTGCTAATCGTCTCATTCGTCGCGTGCGTGATTATGCAGACGTCAATGGCGATGGTATCATCGACTCTGCTATTGCACAAAAATCACTCGATTTGATGGAGATTGATGAACTTGGCCTTGATCCGGCCGATCGTAATCTTCTCCGCCTGATGGAAGAAAACTACGGCGATCGCCCGGTCGGTTTAAACACTATTGCTGCGCTCACCGGAGACGAGGCTACTACGATCGAAGATTATAACGAGCCATTCTTGCTCCAAATTGGCTTTATCGAGCGCACTCCTCGTGGTCGCCGCGTCACCCCTAAGGCTAGGGAACACCTCAAGAAATCTAAGTAATATCCATCTCGCTATTGCAGAGGGTGCTCCTGTATTTCCAGGGTATAACCCCTGTAAATGTTGTAAAAAATACAACATTATGATATAAAATATGTTATTTTTGCTTAAAATATGCTATAATCAAGAAAAGAGGAGATGATTTTATGAAACAAGAACTCATCAAACTCCACCACGCTCGTAGTGCAAAGGATTTCCCTGAGCTGCGCCTAGAAGAAAACGAATTCGTCGAGTTAGCTATTAAACGGTCCAAAATGGGCCTGTTTTTGATTTGGGGGGCTGCAATTATCGGTTATATTGCACTCTTTGTAGCAATCATTTTCATGGAATTTGGCGGCAAAGCAATGATTGCCGAGTCGACCAATCGCTTCGCAAAATCCTATTTGTACCTAATTGTCCTAATTCTATTTGGTATTATCACAATTGCCGCTTTTGTTGGCTCTAAGGTCTACCGCGAGAACCGTCTCTATGTCACTAATAAACGCCTTATTCATCATCAGACCAGCTCTTTGTTTTCTAAATCTGTTAACGTTATCGAGTTATTATCGATCGAGGACGTCTCTTTCAAACAGGATAATATCGCCGACCATATTTTCCATCTTGGTACTATTCGCATGTCAACTGTTGGTGATGAGACTACCTATGTATTTAAGTTCGTAAATACTCCAGATGATGAGCTAGATCTGATTACACACCTAGTCCACATGGAGAAAGAGAAGACCAAGCGCCGTCACCAGCCACTAGACCAAATCCAGCAACCAGGTCAACTCCAGCATTCAGGCCAGCTCCCAGCTCAGCCAGAGCCTACTAACTACGATTTCGCTTAATATAATCTTCTTCTTTTTCTAATAATGCACGCAAAGTGTATTCTTTGCACTCGCCGTCTTCACAGTCAGCGGCCTCATAAATATAAGTGCAACGAGGCTCGCCTAATACTACACCGGATGGGTCAGTAAATAGTTGTGGATCAATCATTGTCAGATTATTTTGGGAGATAGTCTCAGGATAATAACCATTTTTCTCAAAGAAACCTTCTTCTAGTGCATAGTACATTGCATTAATTGCAGTCTTGCGATCTTTGTCGCGATTCATCGCATCGACATTAACCTTTTGTACGAAAAATAAGACCACTGCAAAAGTAGCAATGGCAATTACGATAATAAGTTCTAAAATTGTAAAGCCGGATTTCGAAGATTTCATATTTTTCATAAGATAATTATAGCACAAGAACAAATAAAATATAAATCTGGCGGAAGGGACAGGATTCGAACCTGCGGATGTTTCCATCTCTGGTTTTCAAGACCAGTGCCATCAACCACTCGGCCACCCTTCCTGGCGAGCTCGGCTGGAATCGAACCAGCATTGTATCCTTAGAGGGGATATGTCCTATCCGTTGAACGACGAGCCCATACAAAACAAATGTTCTGTAGGTGTTATTATACCACGATATTAGCATATTATAAAGTTTTAACTACAAGACTGACCATTGATTATCGGTACCACTAGGTATCGTATTGTTTGCCATTATTAAAAAGATGAAAAAAGGCCGCAGCGCGGCCCTAGTTGTTGGATTACTGAACAGGAAGAGAATGCTCGGCGGCATACCTTGCGCTTTCGAACATCATACGTTCGTTTTCAGCACATCTGATAGCTATTCTCTGGTCTAAATCAGCAATATCCTGAGCAGTTGGCTTTAGGTTCTCTGGCACAGGTATAATGCGCGCATTAATGCCAGCTTCCTTAAACCCTTGCTCTAGCTCTTCATAAAAGTTCATGCGTTCACCCCCTTTCGCCTAATAATCTATAAGTGCTAGACAACTTGTATTATAAAGTATTTTTTGATAGCCTTCAATACGTGGCTGTGCGAACGTCAATCAATATTGAACTATTTCCTGGTTATCTTCGCCACGATCTTTTGTAGTAAGAATGCATACAGGACAAAGAACATCATCAGCGCCACAATTATCGCAGCAAACGCCTCTTTAGAATAGAAATAATTATAAATAAAATAAGCTATTACAATGCCGGCTAGATTTCCTAGTGTTAGGAAAAAATTCCAAGTGAAATGATGCTCATTATTATATCTATCAAACTTTTCTTTTTTCCCGACAGTATAGATCATACCGGTATACTCTGATTGTATTAGCTCGCCCCCAGTCTTTATAGCGAAATAGAATAATAGAATAGAAAAAACACTAAAATTAGCGACCATTACAACTGCGCTAGTCAAACAAAACAGTGCCAGCGGCACATAAAGGCGTTTTTTTACACCTCTCCTATTTAATATCCTTATTATTTCCAAGAGAATAATGTAAACTACCGAGAACAAACTATCGTAACTACCGACGCTGAATTCTGTTCCAAGCGCTAGAAACAGCAAAATAGGAAGTAATTCCTGTAATATTCCACTCGTTCCGCTTAGGCGATTCAGGAAGGTATCTAGATATGCGACTCGCATAGTCCTATTTCTAAAAACTTTTCTCCAATAAACCAAAGGGTGAAAACTCTTGTTTACCACAGAAAGATCAGATCTTGTGGCTATTATCATAGAAATGACTGCTCCGATTAGAGTAAAACCCACGGCGACATAGTAAGAATAATCAGTAATTAAGAAGCCGAGCAGAATCGGTGCAGTTAGGGAAATGATAGAACCTAGTATATTCACGCCGGCTACATAACTACTTAGATTGCGTTTGCCAGAAGAGCCAATCAACACTTGCTCATATACTAAATAATATGATATTTTCGCATAGCGTTTAATAATGACGAATAGCCAAACTATACTAAGTATCTGTTCCTTGAAAATCAGCAGCATTAAAAGAGAAATAATTTCGCAGATATAACTGGATCTAAAAATAATATTAGTAGTTTTCGGTGATAATATTTTCATCAGAAAGAAACAAAACACTAAGCCAATAATTGCCGAGGCGGCAGAATAAGCCAAAATAAAATTAAAATCATCGCCCGAAATTTTGAAAAGATAAATATTTAAGAAAAAATTCGAAAAGATACTGATAATTTTATGAATTAACTCGATCGCGACTAATTGCTTTTTATTTTTCATATTTGTGTTCTATTTTGTCTATATCTTTATTATAGCATGCGACTAAAAGGCGACAAAGCACTCAGCTCGCCAAACTAGACAATCGCCCCAATCTATGCTAAAATAAGCCAAGTGGCACAGTAGCTCAGTTGGTTAGAGCGTAGGACTCATAAGCCTAAGGTCACTGGTTCGATCCCAGTCTGTGCTACCAAGCCATTAATAATTTGGCCTCGTAGTATAACGGTTAGTACATCGGGTTTTCATCCCGACAACGCGGGTTCGACTCCCGCCGAGGTCACCATTTCGGAGTTGCTGCCATCGCAGGACTCTTTTTTGTTGCGAATAACGGAGAAGAGTGGGCTTAAATCGTCCGTTCCAAAAATTTTCTCCTTGATATCGAAGTGTAGACCATTCGGAAATAGCATTTTCTGGAACGCCTGCCTTGTCTCGAGGTCGGCGTCTTTCCAAAGTTTAGCCGGCTTTGTCATAAAATTGCACACGTAATCTATTGTGGCTTCATTTAGGCCTTGGTTGCGTTCCAATTTATCAATTTCTCGTCGCAGGTCTTGGCGCTTCTGCTCTAATGCTTCGCTATACCTGTTCTTATCGTCAATTGTGATCTTACCGTCTAGCATAGCGTCTACCGCTTCTATTAGTTTCTTATCGATATCCGATATCGCCTCGCGGTGCTGTGCTAGCTCGCGCGTCGTATCGCCAAGCTTTTTAGCCGCCGTACGCTTCACTATTTCCTTAAATAGTTTAATAGTGCCCTCGTTAGGCGTTATTTCTTCTAGGAAGTCTACAAATAGTTGGTGCATTTCCTCGATCGGAACCGAGCTATGGCCTTTTGTTGTGCAGTGATAGCGCGGAGACTTCTTACCAGATGAGCTTCGTGGCGCGCTAGATCGTATCAGCGTTCCACATTTTGAGCAAATCAATAATTTGCGAAGTGGATATAGTTCGCTATTACTCGGCACTAGTGGAGCGCGTTTGCCACTTAGGATCCGTTGATTCTTATTATATGTGTCTATATCGATAAGGCCGTCAAAGTCCTTGATCTTGGTCGGTTTGCCATCTAGTAGGTTCTTAGACGTGTTATATCCGGCGTAAACCGACTGACGCAGAACGCCAAGCATGGTATTTAGCGTAATAGGCTTGCCGTTCTTGCCGTTTACTCCCATCTTATGCGCTAGATTTACTAACTCCATAGGTGCTATATCGCCCTCGGAGAAACGATTCAGTAGGAATTGGATATTCTTACCAATATCGTTCGTTTCGTCAATCTCGAGCGTGTTATGGTGTTTTTTCTTGCCGTCGTTGGTATATTCGCCGGTCATGATTGGCTTGAGTTTCAGCCCTATCGGCGGCGCTTGCGACATCCACCATCCATAGCTAGCAAGTAGCGACATATCGTCCTTAACGGTCTTAGATTTAATATCGTTATCGAGTTGGTGAACCGATAATGCAATATTAAGCATGAAACGTCCGGTTGGCGATTCGTCGATTACTTCTTGTGTAGAGCGTAATGTGACGCCGCATTTGGCTAGAATAAAGCCAATGTCGTTGAAGAATGACGTCATGTCGCGAGAAATGCGTGATACGTTATAAACGACAACGTGATCTATGCGCCCTTTGCGTTTGGCGATATCTGCCAGCATTTTCTGAAGTTCTGGGCGGTGTGCGGTTTTAGCCGAAATACCAGCGTCGGTGTACCAGCCGATTATTTCTATGTCGTTTTGGTTTGCGTATTTTTGTATTGCAATTCTTTGGTTTTCCAAAGAAGCGCCGTAAGTTTGTTCTTCCGTCGAGACGCGAGTGTAGCCGAACGCAACGCGTTTTACTCCATCGTTCATTAACAACATACTATATCACCTTTTCGCCAGAATGGACGATTTTTATATCAATAAGATCGCTAGCGATACGGTGCATTAGTCCGATAAGATTGGCAAGCTCTAGATCTGAGATTTTATCAGAGTCTGCTTTGCCGAGGAGTTTGCGCGCTTCTTTGGTGGAGATTATGATCTCGTTTGAACACAGAAAGCTATCTTTATGCTTCTGTGCTTTCTTATAGGTTCTAGGCATTTGATAGCCTTTCTAATGTGCTTGTAGCTCAGATAGTGAGCGGTGCTTCCCACCGAGCGTACTCCCCACCGAGCACGCTCCCCACCAAGGTTGAAGTTAAAAAAAGACACCCAATTAGGTGCCGCAATTTAACTAGTTCCAATTATACCCGCTAATGGTTAGTCGGGCAAGCATAAGCATTTTGAGAAGATATAATCCAAAATATCGCCCATTATAATAAACGGGCGATATTAATTAGTTTTAATACTATCTATTTCCTTTAGCGCGGTTATGCGTCTTACAAAGCATCTGGCAGTTTTCTTCGCTCGTAGCGCCGCCTTTACTCCATGCTGATACATGGTCGGCATCCATTTCGTCCAACTTGTAAATGCGCGTGCTATTCGCCTCGTGGCCAATGGCACATAATGGGCAGTTTGAGATGCCTTTTTCAGTAGCTTCTTTTGTTTGTGTAGAATAGACACGCTTCTTTGTTGCGTCGTCAAAGATTCTCACGTCGAGCAGTTTCGTATCGCTGCAACCGCCCAAAATGTATTCGAAGATTCCTTTATGGTTCTTTACATATGGATCGTCATAGAGTTCTTGGAGTTTCTTTGAGACTTCTTGTGGGTTATATGGCTTCTTATGGTATGCGCTATAAAGTCGGCCCCATTCTACGCCGCACATATCGCTTGTTAAATCCATGAATACTGACGAAATCCAGTCGATTACAGACGTAAAATGTGTTTTTAGTTCGTTGATATTATCGTCAAAGCGATGCTCGCTCATATATCCCTCGATATTGTCGTCAGAAACCCATTCTAAGGCCGTTTCAAGGAAACTTTGGCGATTTACCGAACCAGAGATATACGCGCTCCATTTTTGAATATTTGCGTTCTGAGAGTTGCTAAATTCTTCCTTGGCTTTCGTAACGAATGGGCCGGAATAAATTGCATTGCGGAGCTCTTGTTCGTTTAGCGGAACGCCAGCAATATTGATAGTCTTAAACCAGTCTTTGATTTCCTTTTCCTCACCTCGGCAGATGTAAATCGTAAGTGGATATTCGAGAATCTTCTTTTGGAGATTTTCTGGAAGTCCAGAGAAATATTGCTCCATACCGTCTACTTTGATAGCAAACTTGTTTGTAACGAATCGGCCGAAGGATGTAATACGTTGTTGGCCGTCTAAGACCTCATATCTGCCGTTTTCAGGCTCGTTAAAGTAGATAAGGCCTAGTGGATAGCCACTAATGATAGAATCGATGACAGCGACGTCTTTTTTGCCGTCTGCGTAGATGTAATTACGTTGATATTCTGGCTGAATTGTAAGTTTGCCTGAAAGACCGTAAAGGCCCTTGCCCTCGAGCTCGTTGTAAACGAACCCGTCGCAAATATCCTTGATAGTAATATCAGTTTTTAGAGTTGTTATCATTTTGGCTCCTTATGTTTTATGAAAATCCTTTTATAAACCTTTTTTCCGTTCAGATATGGCTCATTATGTCTTTTGAAATGTGGCTTTTTATACTTTTGTTCTATAAGTCCATTGTCGCTACACCCCACTATTCCGAACTGTTCTGGGCAATGCTTATCAAGATAACTTATTGGAACGCCAATTACGTCTTTATAATCACTCGGTATTGCATCAACGTGGGACACTTCTAATGCGTCATAGTTGTCATATTTTTGGTATTCATGGTTTTTTATCTCTTTATGTCTACTAAATTTTATATTATCGCTCATTGTCATTAGCGGTATAGGCTGATGCCTACGACCATGATCTACATTCGTGAGCCACCTTATGCCATTTACTCGCCAATAGAACTTGCCGTCTTTAATGTAGGCGTGTTTCGGGTTGGACATTTTTTCTGGCTCATATAGAGCTGGGTCAGCGATAAAATAAGTCGCTCCGCCATTAAAGCACGTCGCGCCCATCCATAGCCTATTACCTTTTATGCACGGAAAGACCTCTTTATAAGTCACCGAGTTGAGATTACCGATTATACAAAAATGTTTTCCCGAGTCCACGACCCACTTAAAGAATTCCTTAAATAACGAAAAAGGCGGATTCGTAATGATGAAATCGGCCTCGTCTCTTAGTTTAGTTACTTCTTCGCTTTGGAAATCTCCATCGCCTTTTAGGTAGTTCCATTCTAGATCTTCGATGTTTATCTTTTTATCTTTGTTGGTGTCTCGCTCCAAAACGAAGATTTTGCCATGCTTACGAGTTTTAGTCTTATCATACTTCGGGTCTTTAGTTTCAAACAACGTCGGCTGATAAGGTATTCCTTTTGGTTTACTATCGGCGGCATAGCTAGTACTAATAAGCTTCTTTAGGCCAAAGCGCTCAAAGTTCTGCGCAAAATACTTAGTGAAATTACTCCATTCCGGATCATCGCATGGCAACAGAATAGTTTTATCTTTAAAAACGTCAGGATTGTATTCTAGATATGCGTTTATTTCTTTTTCGATATCGGCATATTGGGTGTAAAACTCATCATTTTTTTGCTTTTTAGCCCTGTGGAGCTTATCGTTCGATGGCATATCTCTGTTGCTTTCCTACAACAGAGCAAGCATTCATATCAAAATAGGACGCAGCTAATTGCGTCCTCATATATACAACTTAAATCCTGATTGGACGCCCCAGCTGAGTCCTAATCATTTTACAACAGAGACATACATCTTTATTGTCTGAGACGTCCAAGCATATGTACGTCTCGACAGAAAAGCAATATCTCTGTGCTTTTTCTGTTGTAAATTAAATTGATTAGGACTCTTTAATTATAGCATAAAATGCATACTTTTTGGAGATACAGATGACGTTTTATCACACATCCACTATTGCGTGTCAATAAAAAATCCCACCCCTATTTCCCGCACAATAACTTTCAAAACCCGATTGTGTCCAAGTGGATGCTATCTATTGACTAAATGATAGAATGTTTTGTTGGAATCGTTGCCGTAATGGTTGATATCTTCCGGTTCAGCCCAGAGCGAAAGCTTGTGGACGCGCCACTTACCAATGAAGAACATCTGAACTACCGCATCATTTACGCCGCGGTTATTTAGCGCGCGTGGAATGTATGCGAGGGAAAAGTAGTACCATTTGTCGTCTTCGGCGTCTAACCTTGCAAAAACGCGCTTACCGCGCCCAAAAAGGCGTACATCGAAGCGCTGTGCTAGTGTTTCTAGGGAATAAGTCTTTAATTCGTGGATTGCGTCACGAACGGGTGATTCCATTAGCTCCATGCGCTCAAACTTGTCATAATCGCGCGAATTAAACTTGCCGTTATGTTCGAGCATGAAATTTTCAAGTTGCCGAGCGGTTACTGGTATTGGCTCGCCGGGTTTAGTTTTCTTGAATGTGCGGCGTTTTGTCATATTACCTCTTTTCGGTTAGAGGTGCGCCCTAAAGGCGGTGCTGAGTAGATTAATCTACGTCAAAGCTTTCTGTCTTTAAATCGCAATAATACCGGCCACTTGTCGCCGTAAACTTTAGGACGCAATAATCTGGATCTGTAACGCCTTTCTTGTAAAACATCGTGTCGCCACGTCTCCAAATCATATCCTTTGTTTTCTGGTCTGTTAAAATTTCCATCTTACCTTTTAGCATAACGCCAACGTACTTAATTGGGCCTTTGTGATAGAAATAGATACTTGCCTTTGGGTTTTTCTTATACTGCGCAACTCTCATGGACGAAGTATTAGTAGAGAAATAAAACTCTTTCAGTCCAACTCTTTTTCTAGGTTTTAACATTGCCTTAACGTTTGGATATTCTTGGTCATCGATAGAGCAAATAATGCTTACTTTTTGTTTATCGATAAATCTTTCTATTTTCTTTAAAACCATGAAAGAGCCCTTTTTTACTTACTATTATTATACCATCAAACGCATAACTCTTAATCTGGCGTTGAGGTTAAAAATAGACGAACTTGCCGTCTTCACAGGTAAAACCAATTGCGTTACGCTCTTTTTCTTCCTCAGTCATATGCTTTTGCTCTTCTTCCATCTCCATTAGTGTTAGCATGAGTTTAAGCATATTCTCCTTGGCATTTATATCGTAATTTCTTAATAGTGTGATTATTTTATTTATTAATGTTTTCGCATTAGCAACCTATTGCGAACAGTTCGGAATGTCAAAAGTTTCCGACATTAATTAAAATATCAACTCAACTTTAACTATTCCCATTCAAAATTTTCTTTTCCAGCTCCCAATTCAAAATGATATTTTATTAATCCCACATTGCTTCCTGTAAATATACCATTATTACACTCTATTTTAACTTTGTTGCCATTCCCTATTAACATGAAATCTTGTTTATTTAAAGCTGTTGGAGCGAGCAAAGCACTTTCAGTTCCATTAACAAACCATTCAGGAATTGTAGAACCATTATATTTAGAAACCTCTTCTACACTTTTTGACTTATGTGGAACTCCTTGTGTTTGACCAAATCCAATAACAATTATTCCAGTTACATTTTTATTATCCACATACTTTCTTACAGATCTATTAAATGTTCCACCAACCCACCATGTATTTAATCCCAGCGTTTGTGCATATAACATTATATCAGCACCAGAATATCCTAATCTTTCATCTAAATTTTCACTTACATCTCCCGCAAGAATTATAAAGTTATTTACACCTTTAGCCATTATTAACTTCATAATACTACTTACGCCTTTGTTATTGTTAATCATAAGTTTCATATTAAGATTATATTTTTTATTATTTATTTCTATTCTTTCATTTATCTTCCTAATTAATTCGTCTGACAAAGGTTTATCTGTATATTTACGAACCATATGTCTCTTTTTCATTGCTTCTTTTAAATCCATGGTTATCACTCCTCTTAACATTCTACATATATTATATCACGCCAAATATCAAATCAAAGTGGCTCCAAAATGGCTCCAGCCCTTATTTTGGGCTATTTTTTGTGAAAAAGAAAAACTCGCTTATCCCCTTATTTTATCGGGGTTTACGAGTTATTTACCACAACATTGCTTATATTTGCGACCACTGCCACATGGCTTCTTCCGACCATTCTACATACTCTTTGCCTTGGTTTTGTTGTTCTTCTGGATCCATACGCACTCCTTATTAGTACTGATCCAATTTTACCATTGACATTGTAAGTTCTTAGAAGAACTTTAGCATTGGCAATGTAACTTATTCACCGTCCGGGTTGCTAATGCTTTGGGTTGTATTCATTAGTTCTACTGAGGCCAGGGATATAGTTTGTAGGATATAAAACATTGATAATACCCCTCACTCGGTAGAAGTCCTCTACGAGGATATTCCAATTCGATTGGACAAGGTTCACCAAGTTCCGAGAGAAATACAAAATAAACCCGTAGGGTTTATTTTTATTTCCGAGGAACGCCGGTGACGAAGCGCGCGCAGCGCGCGCTGGTCACCAAGCTACGAGTAAAATATAAAATAGCCCCGTCAGGGATATTTTTTATTTCCCGTATTGATAACTGCAATCGTAGAAATAATTAACCCTATAATCAGTCTTGCCAAATGGCGCATACGGCACAATCTGGACCGCAGTATTGTTAGTATTACAGACGTACTGCCCCTCAAACATAGCGCGCGAGCTGGCGTGGCGGCTATTATCAAAAAGTAAAAGCTCACGCAGAAAAACTTTAGGAAATCCATAATCAGTGTATGTTTGGAATGCTATTGGTAAATCGCTTTCGGGCACATTCTGAACAAACTCATCATAATAATAATTCTCATAATAATCTTTAGCCAGCATTTCAATCTCGCTCTCAGCCATCCGTTTCGGATCTAGAATGGCGTGTGCTCCAAGATTAAAGAAAACTAAAATAATACACAAAATAATCACTACCGTCGAAAATCTCCGCGCAAAAGGCTCAAGCGGAAAATTAAGCGGCTCAGCCTTATAAGGGTACGAATAATACCTCCGCATATGCTTATTATATCATAAGAACTAAAAAAACGGAGCCAGGCCTCGCTTTTTTATTGCGTATGTTATAATTAAAACATGAGCAAATTATTCAAACGTACCAAAATTCTTGCCACTATTGGCCCAGCAACCTTTTCAGAAGAAAAAATCGAAGAACTAATCATGGCCGGCGTTAACGGCTGCCGCCTGAACTTTTCACATGGTAACTACATGGAGCGCGATCAGCAAATTACATGGATTCGCCAGGCTGCCGCCAAAAAAGGCCGCTCTGTTGCAATCTTACAAGATCTCCAGGGTCCTAAGATCCGCCTTGGCGAGATTAAAGATAATCACTACGATGTCCACGCTGGTGACGAGCTAATTCTAGACCATGCCTGTGAGGCGCATAATGGTGATAATATCATTCCGATTCAATATAATTTAGCAGATAAGGTTAAGGTTGGCGAGCCACTTTCCATGTTTGATGGCAAAGTCAAAACTACTGTCACAGAAATTGTTTCTAGGACCGCTATCAAAGTCAAGATTGAGAATGACGGTTTCATCATGAGCCACAAAGGTCTTAATCTTCCAGATACCGATTTTGGCGGTGATATTATTACAGATAAAGATATGGCTGATATCGAGTTTGGCGCATCGCGTGATTTTGATTATGTAGCGCTAAGTTTTATCCAGTCAGCAAAAGATGTTGATAAGCTTCGCCAAATTTTACTTAGCCACGGCTCCTCCGCTCGTATTATTGCTAAAATTGAGACCAAGAAGGCTATCGAGTCCGATGAAACGATGGAAGAAATCGTCAAAGCCACCGACGGTATTATGGTCGCCCGTGGTGATATGGCAGTTGAAGCTGGTGCCGAGGTGGTGCCAATTGTCCAGCGCAAGCTGATCGCTATGTGTCGCGAGTACGGCAAGCAGTGTATTGTTGCTACTCAAATGATGGGCTCTATGGTAGATAATCCAGAGCCAACTCGTGCTGAAGTCTCCGATGTAGCTAACGCCGTCATACAAGGAGCCGACGCTGTAATGCTTTCAGACGAAACCGCTAATGGGCAATATCCAGTCGAGACCGTCAAGGCTATGAAGAAGGTTATCCTTTACACACAAAATCACTCTCACGTATCGCCAATTAATCATGAAGTCACTGGCCATTACCAAAACTATGATGCAATCGCCAGTGGTGTCGTCAACTTAATAGAAAAGATCGGCGCAGAGGTTATTATCTGTCAGACCGAGACTGGCGCAACTGCTGCCGCTATTGCCGCACAGCGTCCGAAGGTCCCTATTGTTACTGTCACTTCCAACCCTCGTGTCGCCGGCCAGCTTGCTCTTGTGTTTGCCAACTCTGCCTTCGTTCGCCCGTATGCCGAGAACTTTGGCATCGATCTCGCCCAAGAACTCAAGGCTAGTGGCTACTTACAGACCGAGCCAGACAAAGAGGATATTCTAGCCGTAGTTATTTCTGGCCACAAACCAGGTGCTGGCGGCTCAGACACTATTAAAATCGTCAGAATTTAATAAATGAGGAGATTGAATGTTTAATAAGCAAACCATCAAAGACGTTACATTCCGTGGCCAGACAGTCTTAGTACGTGTTGATTACAATGTTCCAATGCAAGATGGCAAAATTACCGATGATTTACGTATCCGCGCTAGCTTGCCCACGTTAGAGCTTCTACGTAAAAAAGGCGCTCGCCGCATTGTCTTGATGTCTCATCTCGGCCGCCCAAAAGGGCAAAAAGTCCCAGAGTTATCCCTTGCGCCCGTGGCAGAACACTTAAAAGAGCTAGTCAGCGATAAAAAGGTCTTTTTTACTCCAGATGTCTCCGGTCCAGATGTAGAAGACGCCGTCAGTAGTTTGCCTGTCGGTGGTATTTTGCTTTTAGAGAACCTCCGCTTTTTCCCAGGTGAGGAGCAAGATTCTGTCGAATTCGCCAAAGAAATTGTCGATGCTGCACACGCAGAACTTTTCGTCCAGGATGGTTTTGCCGTCACTCATCGCGCGCATGCCTCTACCGACGCTATCACCAAGGAGCTGCCATCCGTAGCCGGTCTGCTTCTAGAAAAGGAAGTCACCTCATTACTAAAGGTTTCCGAGTCTCCTTCCCATCCATTTATGGTAATAATTGGCGGCGCCAAAGTAGAAGACAAACAGCCGCTAATTGATAAATTCTCTAAAATTGCCGATAAAATTATTGTTGGTGGCAAGATCGCCGCAGAAGGCTACGCCCCTTCCTCTAATAATATCTATGTTGCCGAAGACTTTTCAGATGAAACAAAACAGGATGTTGGTCCAATTTCGCTAGAAAAAATCATTTCCGAAGTCAAAAATGCAAAAACCGTCCTCTGGAACGGCTTACTAGGGGCTGCAGAGAATCCAGAATACGCTGGTGGCAGCTCGGAGCTTGCTATTGCCCTAGGAGAGGCTAGCGGTCTCACCAGTGTCATCTGCGGCGGAGACACCAGTGGCTTTGTTGAAAATCTGCAAAAAACCCACCCAAATTTAGCCTACTCGCTAGTTTCTACTGGAGGCGGAGCCGCGCTCGATCTTCTATGCGGCCAAGAAATGCCAGGGATTGAATCCCTAGACGACAAATAATTATTATTATCACACCCACTTCAGGTGAATGAGTCTAGTTTAATAAATCTTTATATCGAATAAACTTGCCACCACTCTTTTTCAATGAATTAATCAATTTTTCTAATCTAATCACCAGTTTTTCATCGCAATTTCTCCTCATGTACCAGGGAACAACATTAAATTTTGTTAAATTAGTAAACTCCCAAGGATGGAAATAGATCGCGAGCTTACCAGTCTCACGCAGAGAAATTTTTGCTAGTAGATTATATAGCCAAAAAGGGAATAGATGTAGCGCTAACCAGAACAACGGTATCCTAAATACTGTTGCTACGGCAGTCGGTATTTCTAAAATTTTTGCCGAGCCACCTACGCAATATGGCTTACGTGGCATGTGCAGATTATTATATCTTCCCGGAATAAAAGCCGGATTAGTACTGGAGTCGTATTTATACCCGCGCTTAGCCAACTCTTGGTAATCGATTTTTTGCATCCTCGGTTGGCGCCAACCCACCACTGCCTCGCCGGCAATTGGCTCTAAAATTTTCTTAGCGCCCTCAATATCAGCCTTTTGCGGTGCAAAATGGTTGACTCCATGCGCTGCTACCTCGTGCCCCTCACGGATCATTCTCTTGATTAAATCTGGGCGCCGATTGGCAAAGTTGCCCGTGACAAAAAAAGTCGCTCTAACGCCAGTATTTTTTAGTATTTTTAGAATTTTTTCTAACCCCTCCGCAGATACTTTTACACCGTCGTCGACACTAATATCTGCTCCACGCTCCCTTGGATAGTCAAACTCTTCTATATCAAAACTTAATAAAACATCCATATTATTTCTTTTTTGATATTCCCACTGACTTTTCTTTGCTAACTACATATAATGGACGATTTTTCCCCTCTACATGGATATGAGAAATATATAGTGCTGTCATTGCCTGTGATGTCAGGACGAGGCCAATTAAGAATGATATAAATACACACATCGCTACGGCTCCGCTCCAATCAAGCCCCAGCGGATCACCCAAAATGTATTGCTGAATCAGGATAAACAAACCCAGAATCAGCGAAAATACTGTAATAAAAACTCCCAAATACCCAAACATCAATAGCGGCGTTCTTGTCATCGAGACAAAACTATTGCCAGCTAGCGCAACCAACTTTCTAAAATTATAAGTAGCCTTACCTGACATCCGTTTGTTTAGTTTGATCCTAATATACTCCTGCGGATATCCCAACCAATCAATGAGTCCGCGAGTAATTCGATTATGCTCTGTAAACTTATTGTATTCATCAGCCACTTCTCTATCAATTAGCCTAAAATCTGTTGCCCCCACGACTATAGTCTTATTTCCAAGGAGTCGCATTGTTTTGTAAAACATCATCGATCCCATCCTGTGCGTAGTGGTACTATGACCACGCAATGCAGTTACGACTTTAGCACCTTTTTCCCAACGTGAAATCATTTTTGGGATCACGTCGGCAGGGTGTTGGCCATCAGCATCAATCATAATCACTGCATCGCCAGAAGCGTATTTTACGCCAGCAGCCAACGCAACTTCTTTACCAAAATTCCTAGTAAAACTTACACATTTTATGTTGATCTTGCTCGCCTGCTTGCTACAATAATCAGTAATTAGCTCCAGAGTATTATCCGTCGACCCATCATCAACCAAGATAATTTCGGCGTCTATCTTGCCCGGTATGTTTTTTATCGCCGGTAGTAGCTGTGTTTCCAAAAACTTGATTATCCCACTCGACTCATTAAAAACCGGTGTCACAATAGATATTAACCTTTTCATAATACTATTATAGCATGGTATAATAGTAGCAATGACGGGAGGTATCAAAAAATCTTTTCTTAATAAATGGCTACCTGGGTTGCTTTATGCTATTCCTGTGTTATTTTTCATCATTTGTTACTTCCTTATGATTACTTCGGGTGAAGATATTTGGCAGGGCGCCGCTTCCAATGTAGACATTTTCAATGATGCAATCGCCGCATTCAATCATTCTGTCCGGCTTGCCGATATGTTTGCGTGGTCGATCATCAATTTCTTTGACTATCATTTCCAGTTTGGCTCCGATACAATATTACGTCTGCTCGATGTAGCTGCAGCCTTTTTGATTTTTTACATGGCGACATACATTGTTTTACGCCGCCGTCCTAGATATCGCCTAATGGATGCTACTGTCTTCTGCGGTATTTTCCTGGCTGTATTTTTAACATCAAATGGTTTTAATTTATATGCTGGATTTTCTAAGGCCCATAATTATCTTTGCATAGTATTCTTCACGCTAGCTTTTGGGATCTTTTATCTGCGGGATCTATGGGGCAGAAAAGCGCCAAAATCAAAATTATTTCCGCTATTCATGCTGGTGCTTGGTTTTTTGTTCGGATTCGCCTCCAATGTTACAGCCGTCGTGTTTTTAGTCACGCTCGTAGGCTACGCCTTTTACTATTGCATCAGTCAAAAATCTTTCATCACGCCCCTCAAATCCTTCTTCTTTTCTTGGCGGACATTTGGCGTAATTGGAATTATATTATCTATTCTATTAATGTATTGCGTCGGCAATGGGCTCGGCGATTACGAGACTGATCCAGTGTATATCATAACCTGTGATTATATCCCAATCGCAAGGTTATTTGATTTCGGTCTGCTGGGCGATAATATTATTCGAATTATCAAACATAATGCATTTAATTTTGGGCGTTTTGTTGCACCGTTTATTGTAGCTATTATTCCTGTAGTGATTTACACAGTAGCTTCGCACACCAGGCCCCAGTTCGCCAAGCTAAAACCGTACAAAAATTATTTGATTGCCACCATCATGTTTGTTTTTTTCCATGTTCTGGCAATGTCTCAGATTTATTACCTTAGCCGCCTAATGTTACCGGCCTACTTCGTCGGTGTAGCTATGTTATTCTTTGTAGTTGGCACTGTTATCCCCCTTAAATCAGATAAAATTCTTCCAGCAGTGTCAGTTATCTTTCTGTGTTTGGCGACCATACTGACTATTGCCAAATTTTATTTCTCTATGTCTTATGTCACAAAAATTGTTCCAATCTTAGATGACATCAAAAACTCGGAGTCTAGTACCTACTGCGTCAGCAAAGAAGACGCTGCCGCCAAAACCATTCCATATATCCACCTTGGTCAAGAAGATTTTCTTACAGATTGGGCGATGCCACAAACTATCTACAAAAAAACAATTACATATTGCAATTAATCGTCCTTTTTGCTATAATAAGAGTACTAAATAATATTACTTATATTATCTCCCTGCAGAGGTACAGGGACCCTAAATAAGACTAAAAGGAATTTTTTATGAATCAAAAAGAACAAGAACGTCGTGCCAGGCTGCTAGAAAGCGCCAAAGAGCGTATCCCTGGCATCAAAGAACAATTTGAAGAAGCACAGAACCGCCACTTTAATAGTAATTTCGCTGAAGGCGGCAAAGATGCTAGTCTTGTTAGCAGAGGAAAAAAACGCCCAACCAAAGCTGTGGTGGCTAAGCCTGCTAACGCAAAATCTGCCAAATCAGCCAAAAAAGGCGCCAAAAACACAAAAAATACCAAGGCCAATAAAAAAGTCGATCTCTCTGTTTCTACTCGCAAGGGCGAGATGGTTCACCACCAGCGTATGCTTTCCCAGGACGTAAACGCCCAGGCTACTCAGCATATTATCGGTGTGCCAGTCAACAAGTCGCGTTACAATGGTTACAATGGTAATCAAGTCACTAATGCCCAGCTCAAAAAAGCTCGTCCAGACAATGATTCAGTTCACATCATTCCAATCGGCGGTGTTGGCGAATTTGGTATCGGCAAGAATATGACTATCATCGAGTATAAGGGCGAGATGATTGTCATTGATATGGGTGTACTTTTTGCAGGCGCCGATTACCCAGGCGTTAATTACTTAATCCCCGATGTCAAATATCTAGAGGATAATCGCGACAAAATCAAGGCCATTCTCTTCACTCACGCTCATCTAGATCATATCGGTGCCTGTCGCCACCTTCTACCAAAATTTAATCCGCTCACTCCGATTTACGGTACCGATTTTACTATCGGCATGATTAAGAAACAAATGAGCGAGCTAGACGATGAGCCGGACCTAAACTACAATGTAGTCGATCCATTCAAGCACGAGAAATTCCAAGTTTCCGAGCATCTTTCCGTCGAGTTTATTCACGTACTACATTCTATCCCTGGCTCTACTGCAATTGTCGTCCGTACTCCAAATGGTACTATTTATGTCTCTGGAGACTGGCGTCACGAAGAGAATCCATATGGTAAACAGACTGATTTCGAGCGCATCGACGAGATTGTTGCCAAAGAGGGAATTGATCTAATGATCAACGAGTCTACCAACATCGACTCTCCTGGCCATCATCCACATTCCGAGTATGACGTCGGTGATAATCTTGGTAAAGTTATGGATCACTACGCTAATGGCCGCGTCATTATCTCTTGCTTCTCATCTCAGGTTTCCCGTATTGAGTCTACTTTGCGCGAGGCTGCCAAGCGTGGTCGCAAAGTTGCCTTTGCTGGTTTCTCCATGATCAATAACGTAGAAGTCGCTCTTCGCACTAAGCAAATCAAGGTACCAAAAGACACCATCATGAAAATGGAAGACATCATCAAACTTCCAGATGACAAAATCACCATTGTTTGTACTGGCTCTCAGGGCGAGTTGAATGCCGTACTCAATCGTATGGTTACCGGCGCCCACAAGTACATCAAGATTAAATCTACTGATACCATTGTATTCTCGTCTAATCCAATTCCAGGTAACGAGCCACACGTCGTTAATACCGTTGATGGCCTCTTGCGCGAGGGTGCCCAAGTCATCCAGAATGGCAAAACCCACCTCAATAATATTGGCCCGCTTCACCTATCCGGTCATGCCTACTTCGAAGATCACGTCGATTTTGTTACTCGCCTGAAACCAACTTGCTACATGCCATACCACGGCGAGTTCTATATGCTCCAGCATAATGCTGAGATGGCAGAGAACGTCATCGGTATTCCAAAAGACAACATTCTTGTTTCTGATGACGGTGATATTATCGAGTTTACTAAGGATAAGAAGATCAAAAAGGCTGGCCGTATTCCAGCTGGTAACAAACTTTATGATGATGCAGACCAGCTAGTCCATGAAGCCGTAGTCAAAGACCGCATTCACATTTCTCGCGAAGGCATCTTTGTAATCGTTCTAACCATCTCCAAGAAAACCGGCCGCCTGGTCAAGACACCAGACATCGTATCACGCGCATTTATTTATCTTGATAATTCCGAAGAATTAATCGGCAAGATTCGCCATTATTTGCGCGTCAAAGCCGAGCGCTCAGTGTCTACCGATTCGGCAATCAAAAAGCTCAAAGAGGAAATTAAAGAAGATGTCACACACATCCTCTACGACGCCACTGGCCATACGCCAATCGTAATCCCAGTAATCAACAACGTCTAGCTACTATTGCTTGCCTTAGTTAGACCCACTGTTACCGAGCATTTTTGACAATTTCTTGCCGTGCCGATCAATTTTGCGTTGTTGCTTTTTGAGCTCGCGCGCCGCCGCACGTTTTTCCTTTTCTGATGTTGCAAAAAATTGTTTGATCACTAGCTTAGCGTATTTTTTAATTTCTTCCGTCTGGTCGCCCAAAATTTCATTAAAATCAGCCATGTTACTAACTCGCAAATTTGCGTATGTCGAGATAATCGTATCAATCAATAAAATCACAACCAAAATAATCGAAATAATTAGTTGCACCGCAAACGGCGTGATTTTTAATAAATTCTCAAGCACCGGCAGGGCAAAATAAATCATAATACAGCCACCAATACCAAAAGCCAAAGTATTCCTTAGGCAAATCCGACCATTCAAGTTAAATTTGTCAGTCAGTGAATAGTCCCACCAGCGCACATGGAAGATTTTTTCTAGCAAAAAACTCGAAAAATATTCTACTACTGCACCGACGGTCATAGAAATTAAAAACGTTAAGAAGATATTATCTACTACGTTGCGGGTCAAAAACATCATGAAAAGTCCACCAAAACCATAGATCGGTAGGCACGGACCGAACAAGAATCCTCTATTAGTCATCTTTCGTTGTTGAATCGAGCAGAAAAGCACCTCAATAAAATATCCGACTACGGAAAAAACCGTGAAGTAAATTACTAGTTGGGCAAATGCCTCAAGTAAATTCATATTAAAATTATAGCACAATCACTTAATCTCCACGCCACTTTTTGTATTTGACAAACATTTTATACTAAAATATACTTGAAGCAACTAACGAAGGGTCATCCATGAAAAAAATATTCAATCTGGTCCTTGCTCTAATGTTGAGCCTAGCCAGTATCTTTCTGCCTGTAACACAGGCAAATGTCCTTGCCGCGCCAGGCGATCCAAAATCAACCACACTTACCATCACTAGCGGTATTCAATATACTGAGGGTGGTACGGGTCATATGGAATTTGATGGCACCCATCAACTCGATAGTGGCGGTACCGTTAATTATCCCAGCACAGAAGGCACGCACACCGTAAAATTCTTCTTTAGTTTTGAATACGAGCAGCAGGGCTACAGTGTCAGCGATGTCACCGTCAACGGCACGTCGGTTGCTTTTGCCCCGGGAGGTCTAGGTAGCTACGTATTCAATGTTGGCGAAGATGCATCCTATGATATCGGCATTGCCGTAGAACACACCGGCCCTAATAAATACACAATCATTTGGGGTAATCCAGGCGCTGATGTTCAAGAAGAAGATATGAAAATCAAAAATGGCCGCGCCGAGATCCTCGCAGTCTACAATCAAAATGGAGATTTATTGCCAGAAGCAGCCTACACCCAACCAGGCTCCACCCATGGTTTGATTGATGAGTTTGGCTGGGCAAATGTCGAAGAAGGTTACAAAGTAGTTTTCAAATTCATCCCGCTATATGGTTATCAGCTAGTAGATGTTAAAGCCAATGAAACGCCTTTAGAGTCTCAGGCTGATGAAAATCAGTACACCTTCATCATGCCGTCTACAAACGTTCACTTTGCTGCTACCTTTGCTAAGACAGATGATATCGTCGATAGTGATAGCACTAAAGTATCTGGCGGCGCAGTTTCTCTAGATAATGGCGCAATCGCAAATGGTACAGCCAAAATTTCTGTTGGCGACACTACACCAGATTCTGCCAAAATAGCAGATTTCCAAAATGCAGCCGGCAACTACAATATCACCAACTATCTCGATATCGACTTCTACAACATCTTTTATAAAGGCAAAGCAGATGATAATGATGTTTGGGCAAACCAGCTTCACGAGCTAGACGGCGAGGCTACTATCACCCTTAGGCTCAGCGATGATATTGACGTCTCAACCGTTGTCCTAGTCCACAACATCGGCGATGGTGATGATTTCGAGATTATCGAAATTGACAGCTACGATCAGGCTGCACACACTATCACCTTTAGAACCAGAAGTTTCTCTAACTTCGCAATCGCGACTAAAGACAAAGTCGGCACACCAGATTCCGGTTTTGTCACCAAAGAGAACGATTCTGCCGTGGCAACAATTTCAGTAGTTGTCCTAGCCAGCACTATCATCACCGGCGCAGCATGGCTAATAACAAAACGTACCAGTAAGCAGTAATTTGCCAGCGCAACTGGGGTGTGTTATAATAAACACACCCCATTACTATCCCCGAGTGGCGGAATTGGTAGACGCGCTGGCTTCAGGTGCCAGTGTCAGCAATGACGTACAGGTTCAAGTCCTGCCTCGGGGACCAAATGTTGTAAATCTTACAACATTTTTTTGATGTAGACTTTAAAAAACACTAAAAATATACTATAATAAATAGGTATGAGACTTCGCAAAAACCATATCAAGATGTCTCTGATTATTTCTGGCGTCATCGTACTAGCCCTTGTTTTTGCGACTGTCATGAAATCTATTACTTCTGATACCTTCGCTGATGATAACTCCGGTTCTCAGTCCGTCTCTGAGAGCCATCATGTGGTTATTTATGATCAGGGCAAAAAACTCTCCATCAAGACCGATGCAATTACTGTTGGCGAGGCTCTTGCTCGCGCTGGCTACGAACTATCCGATACTGATATTGTAGATCCTGCTCGCACCACCATGATTAATCTCGACAATTTTCACATTAATATTTATCGCTCGCGTCCTGTCCTAGTAACCGATGGCAAGACCAAAAAACGCGTTGAGACAGCGAGTTACGATCCGCGCGTGATTGCCGAGTCTGCAGGATTCGCTGTTTATGATGGAGACGAAATTAATATGATCGAGAACACCGATTTCTTAGAAGCCGGCATCGCTACAGTTTACAAAATTAATCGAAATGGTGGTCGCACTGTCACTGTAGAGACCACGATTCCATTTGGCGAAGAGACCAAGCAAGACTCGTCTCTTGCAGACGGCGAGACTAAGGTCACCCAAGAAGGCGAGGAAGGCCGCAAAGTCACCAAGTTCGAAGTTCAATTTGTCGATGGCGTAGAGGTGTCTCGCAAACTCATTTCCGAGGAAGTTACTAAAGAGCCCGTCAATAAGATTACCACCGTCGGTTCTAAGAAGGCCGCCGCCAATATCAAGCCAGAATGGGAGACCTGTGCTGGCTGGGCACGCCAGGCCGGTGTTTCCGAGTCTGATCTCTATGATGCACTTACATTGATTTATCACGAATCTGGTTGTCGCCCAAGCGCCACCAACGCATCATCCGGTGCCTACGGTATTGGTCAAGCTCTTCCTGGCTCCAAGATGGCTTCTGCTGGCGCCGACTGGGAAACTAATCCAGTCACTCAGATTCGCTGGATGTCTCAATACGTTAATGGTCGCTATGGCGGATGGTCACAGGCCATGAATTATTGGTGGCAACACCACTGGTACTAGTAGGAGTCTACATGTCTCTCCAAAACAAGAAATCACTTGGTCAGCACTGGCTCAAAAATCGCCAGATCTTAAACGAAATAGCAGAGCTTACCATAGGGGATGCTTCAGAGGATTCTCTAGATACTACAGAAAACCGGCTCTGCCTAGAAATCGGCCCCGGGCTAGGATTTCTCACATCCAGCTTGCTCAAACTATTTCCACGCGTTCTAGCTGTCGAATTTGACGAAAAACTTGCCCACAATCTTCCTGGCTCATTTCCTGGCAAGAATCTCGAAGTAGTAAATGCAGATTTTCTCCAGTTTGATCTAAGCACAATTGAATCGCCATATGTTGTAGCCGGCAACATCCCTTACTACATCACCTCGCCAATTATCACAAAACTTTTATCAGCGAAAAATAAACCAGATCGCATTGTGCTCTTGATCCAAAAAGAAGTCGCTGAGCGCATCGCCGCTGCTGCCGGCAAACACACTTATCTATCTCTATCTGTTCAGAACCAATCTACCGTTACCCTAGGTCCGGTTGTGGGCAGGGAAGAATTTACTCCGCCGCCAAAGGTAGATAGTCAAATTATTATCCTAGATCCTCTTACATCTCCGATAATAAGTGACGAAGCCCTGCGCCTTGCCAAACGCGCCTTTTCTGCCCCGCGCAAAAAACTAGTCAAGAACCTCAGTCCTTACTACTCGGTGGCATCATTAAAATCTACCCTTACACAGCTTTCAATCTCAACGGATGCCCGCCCCGCAGACCTAGAGCTCACAGACTGGCAAAAACTATACGATACCCTACAGAATACAATCAAGGACTAAAAGGTCGATTGTAAGATTTTAGAAAATTTGACTATATTAGTTTCTTGGTGCTGGACTTGCGGAATTATTGTAAAAATTACAACAGATCAAGACAGCATACTTCTGAAATTCGCTAGCAAGCTAGCGTTCAGAAGTATGCTTATCTGTTGTATTTTTTACAACTCCGCAAATCTCGCTTACGCGCTTAAAGCACCAAAAAACTAATATAGCAACAAATTTTCTTCCTAAATCCCCCACGCCTCCCAACCGGTGGCCCTTCTGGAGAATACCAAACTCTCTACAATAGCTATAATAGCTATACTGCTATGACCGATCCAAGTGGGCCACAGTTTGTCCAGGGTGGTAACCGCGACGGCACCTGTCGTAACAACGGGAACGGCTACTACTGGCCTAGTTCCGCTTATACCAGTACTGCTAATGCGTATTATCTGTACTTGAACGGCACTAGTAGTACGGTGGGTCCGGCGTATAATGCTAACAAGCGTAGCGGCTTCTCCCTCCGCTGCCTTGCCCAGTAACCCAAGGCAAAGAAATAGTTCCTACACCTTGGATTTAATAGCGTTATAGTGGAAAGGGTGATATGGAATATCTGTCAAGCGTAAGGATTAAATTTTGCAAAACAAAGAAAATTTAATGCATATGCTTGTAAAGTAATACCAATTGATATAGAATCACCGACGTGGAGTTTTTGGCATGTCGTAGTCTAGATATAAGTCCAAACTGCGATAGAGGCCTAGGAACTCTAGGCTGTCTTGACAGAAAGGAGGATCACTATATGAAAGCAACGATCAATATCTTTGCTCTTCGGGTTACTCTAACTATCAAGATGGCCCACCGCCGTAAGCGGTAGGCCAGAAACAACACGGGATGGTATTCCTAGGGTGCCATCCTATGATTTTATCTTATATCAGTTATGTTTATCTGTCAATGATTTAGACTCATTTGGCACCCTCTATGGCACAACTTTTTCCGCCTCCCCACCGGCAACACCACCGGAGAATTCCAATCACTCTACAACCAATATCCAACCTATGATCAAATGCGTAAGTATCCAGTGGGGATGGTGTTGGGAGGGTATTATAATGGAACTACGGGTGGCCTTTACAACCAAAATATGGATGGAATCTATTGGTCTAGTATGACTGACTCTAGTACTGGCCTTTCATATCGCCTGCGTCTGAATAATGTCACAGTGAATCCAATCGATAGTGGTCCCAAATGGTTTGGTTACTCCCTCCGCTGCCTCGCCCAAAACCAGACTAAAAATAAGAAACCATCCAGACTCAATAAAAAACAAAATAAGAAAAACAGAACAAAGGTAGTCCCTAAATCCATACTTCCTCCCAACCGGTGGCCCTTCTGGAGAATACCAAACTCTCTACAATAACTATAATAGCTATACTGCTATGACTAATACTGCTGGACCACAGTTTGTCCTTGGTGGCGTCCGCGGTACCAGTCCCAGCGGTCAGGGTACGTACGGCTACTACTGGTCTAGCTCCGCCTGGACTTCCGCTACCCGCGCGTACCGACTGCTCTTAAACGGTGCCAACAGCACAGTCCGCCCGGCGGACAGCGGCTACAAGAGTAACGGCATCGCCCTCCGCTGCCTCGGCAAAAAGGGAATAATAACATTGAAAATCCTACCCTCCCCACCGGCAACACCACCGGAGAATTCCAATCACTCTACAACCAATATCCAACCTATGATCAAATGCGTAAGTATCCAGTGGGGATGGTGTTGGGAGGGTATTACTATTGGAACAATGGTATTTTTTTCCAACAAGGTACGTATGGATATTACTGGTCTAGTTCCGTTTCTACTAATACTACTACAGCGTACGGCCTGGACTTGGATGATGGTCATAACACGGTTAGTCCGGTGTACAGTAGCAGTAGGCGAGCCGGCTTCACCCTCCGCTGCCTCGCTCGTCCACAGCAGAGAATCACGATATGTAAAAATCTGAAGGAAGTTGTCTAAATCCATACTTCCTCCCAACCGGTGGCCCTTCTGGAGAATACCAAACTCTCTACAATAACTATAATAGCTATACTGCTATGACTAATACTGCTGGACCACACTTTATCCTCAGTGGCGACCGCTACGGTACCAGTCCCTACGCTCAGGATACGAAAGGCTACTACTGGTCCAGCTTAGCCTATACCAGTGCTACCAGCGCGTACTACCTGTACTTAGGCGGTACCGATAGCACAGTCGGCCCGGCGGGTTACGGCTACAAGCACTTCGGCTTCTCCCTCCGCTGTCTCGCCCAAAACCAGACTAAGAACAAGAAATCTCTCAAACTGGACAAGAATAGGCAAACAGACAAAACAAAAGAAAGAAAATAGGAGAGAAAAAGGAAAAGAAGATTGCCTGTAATCCTTCCGCCTCCCAACCGGTGGCCCTTCTGGAGAATACCAAACTCTCTACAATAACTATAATAGCTATACTGCTATGACTGATCCAAGTGGGCCACAGTTTGTCCTTAGTGGCGCCCGCATCGGTGCCAGTCCCAGCAGTCAGGGTACGCGCGGCTACTACTGGTCTAGTTCCGCTTCTACCAGTGCTGCCCGCGCGTACTACCTGTACTTAATCGGGACTAATAGCGCAGTCTACCCGGCGGACAACAGCCTAAAGCACTACGGCTTCTCCCTCCGCTGCCTCGGTCGAAATTTTGCTTATTATGCTGGAACCTGGTATGGCAGATGTGGATAATTACAGATAAAATAGAGTAATCATGGTAAAATAGGGGATAGTTATGGAAAATGATTTTTCAGAGTGGATGGTTGTAAAGGATAGGTTGCACAAAGGTGGTGCTGTGACAAAATTTTCTGAAGGTCAAATTTGGTGGGCTGCTTTAGGGAAAAACGTTGGCGTTGAGATTAATGGAAAACATGAAGATTTTTCTAGACCCGTAGTAATTTTTAAGAAATTGAGCCATCAGTGTTTCTTAGCAATTCCACTCACTTCGCAACCACATACCGGCACTTGGTATGCCGAGTTCAATTTTAGAGGTAAACAGCAGTATGCTGTATTGTCTCAAATACGGATGATGAGTGTTTCTCGTCTTTATAATCGCATGGGCAAGCTTTCTACCGGCGATTTTAAGAAGATTCGGGCGGGGTTTAGAAAACTTATTAAATAAAAATACCCCCCAATCTTTCGATTAGGGGAACGACTAGTTGTCGAATATGCTTTTATTATAGCAAATGTTGTCAAAAAATGCAAGTTCTGGGCATATTTATAGGGGTGTAGTCCTGGTGTATATGAAGTTCCAATGCGCCTCCCCACCGGCAACACCACCGGAGAATTCCAATCACTCTACACCCAATATCCAACCTATGATCAAATGCGTAAGTATCCAGTGGGGATGGTGTTGGGAGGGAGATATGGGTGGGTCGCTGGTACTTTAGCTTATCAAGGCGTACGCGGCACTTTCTGGTCTAGCTTTGCCTATGCTGGTACTAATAACGCGTATAACTTGGAGCTAAACGATGCCCATAGTACAGTTAATACGACAAACTACAACGACAAGCGCTTCGGCTTCTCCCTCCGCTGCCTCGCTCGTCCACAGCAGAGAATTACGCTATGTAAAAATCTGAAGGAAGTTACCTAAATCCTTCCGCCTCCCAACCGGTGACCCTTCTGGAGAATACCAAACTCTCTACAATAACTATAAGACTGATGACCCAGCTGAGACTTGGACTGCTATGACTAATACTACTGGGCCACAGTTTGTCCTTGGTGGTCGCCGCGACGGCACCAGTCTCAGCTATCAGGGTACGCGCGGCCACTACTGGTCTAGCTCCGCCTGGACTTCTGCTACCAGCGCGCGTAACCTGCTCTTAAACGGTACCGATAGCACAGTCCTCCCGGCGAACTACAGCAACAAGTATCGCGGCTTCTCCCTCCGCTGCCTCGGCAACACCACTGGAGAATTCCAATCACTCTACAACCAATATCCAACCTATGATCAAATGCGTAAGTATCCAGTGGGGATGGTGTTGGGAGGGTGGTATCTTTGGTCTGATGGTAGCCTAAACTACCAAGGCTCGTTTGCCGGTTACTGGTCCTGTTCTGCTGAAGCGACTAGACCCAATCGCGCACATCGTCTGCGCTTATACCTTGATATGGCCAGTCCAGCTGGTGACGAATATAAATATGTTAGCTTCTCCCTCCGCCGCCTCGCACCACTCCACTAAAAAAGGGGAAGATTACGGTCCTAAATCCCCCACGCCTCCCAACCGGTGACCCTTCTGGAGAATACCAAACTCTCTACAATAACTATAATAGCTGGACTGCTATGCAAGATTCTGCTGGGCCGCACTTTGTCCTCAGTGGCTACAGCCTCGATACCAGTCCCGGTGCTCAGGGTACGGACGGCTACTACTGGTCTAGTTCCGCCTATACCAGTGCTACCTACGCGTACAGCCTGCGCTTAAACGGTACTAATAGCACAGTCTACCCGGCGTACAACGGCAACAAGCGCAGCGGCTTCTCCCTCCGCTGCCTTGGCAAAAAGATAAATCGGTATCAGAAAACTCTTGAAAAAATCGTTGAAGTAAGCTATAATTATATTATCACCACGCCGGACTAGCTTAAGGTCCTTGCACCGAACGCGAATGCCGGCATTTTTGATGGCTACTTATTTCTGCTAACATTTGATTTTATGCGATTGAGCGGCAAAATATAAGAAGTATACGGTTGAAATAAAGAAGAATGGAATTTAGTGGGGGTGATAATTTTGGATAGTTTATCATATTCCAATCACTCTACAACCAATATCCAACCTATGATCAAATGCGTAAGTATCCAGTGGGGATGGTGCTGGGTGGGTATTACAGTTGGGGTGACGGTACCGGTCCCGGCTATCAGGGTACGTACGGCTGGCACTGGTCTAGCTTAGCCCATACCAGTGCTATCGCCGCGTACGGCCTGCGCTTACGTGGTTCTGATAGATCAGTCCTCCCGGCGGACGGCTACAACAAGCTTCACGGCTTCCCCCTCCGCTGCCTCGGCAACAAGGGAATAGGAATAACAACTTTGAAATCCTTCCGCCTCCCAACCGGTGGCCCTTCTGGAGAATACCAAACTCTCTACAATAACTATAATAACTATGATGCTATGACTAATACTGCTGGACCACAGTTTATCCTCAGTGGCT